>NZ_CAJJWO010000004.1 GCF_905196875.1 uncultured Parabacteroides sp.
CTCAGGCTTGCTTCCAAAACACGGGTTTTGGCGCTGTCTTCCACCATTTCTCCCATCATGGAACGATAAGAGTCGATAGCTTCGCGCAGCTTTTTGCCTTCACCGGTGACTGGTGCCAGCATGATACGTGAAGCGGCTTCGAGGTCGTCTTTATGGTCGATCTTATTTACGTCGGCATCTTTTCCGTCTGCAATGACTGCGATACGCTCTTTCAGCTCCTGTATGTAGTTGTACAGGCTGTCGGAAGCCGTCTTGACCTGCTGGCCTTTGTCGTACCATTCTTTCACCTTCTCCGGGTTACTTTGGTAATAGGCAGCCAGTTCGCCGGATACGATATCGTTTCGGTGAGACGAGTTATCGATAGACGTTCGTAAACTGTCTTCCACTAACTCGAAACCATCGAGAACCTCCGACGACACATTCAGTGCCATCATCGCGATGAACACCAGATACATCAGGTTGATCATCTTCTGACGGGGCGAGTTGGGATTATTTGCTATTCCAGACATTTTTCTTCAGTTTCGTTTGTTTGTTATCTACCGGCTTGTTGCTGGCCCGGATTGTTTGTATACGGAGGCTGCTGTTGATATCCGTACGGCTGCTGGTACGGCTGTTGATAGGCAGTCTGCTGTTGCTGGTAATTAGGCTGCGGCTGCTGGGGTTGCGGAGCCGGTTGCTGATAAGCGGGGGCACCACCCATATTGACAGTCATGGCTTGCAGCAAACGGCTGTATACCTGGTTGAGTTCGGCCAGCTGGCGGGTCATCTTTTCCGTTTCGTTGCGGAAGACCGAGCTGTCGGTCACCGAACCGTCGTACATTTCGCGGATACGGTTCAGGCCGCCGTTGATATGTTCGATCGACTCGATCTGTGAACTGATACTCTTCAATTGTATTTCGTAGATCGTGTTTAAGCCGGAGATATTACGGTTCAGCGTTTCCATCTGCTGTACGTAACCGCGTGAGTTCTGGTTGATACCGTCCGAATTATCGGTGATGCTCTTATATGAGTTAAGCAGCGTATCCGAAACGTTGGTCAATGAGTTGGTTACGTGGCTGAAACGTTCCATGTTTTCGGACATGCCTGACAGCTGGTCCAAATACTTCTGGGTGGCTTCGGTCAGTTCGGCCATCTTGGAGATCTGTTCGGCTGCCCCGCTCAGTTTCTTGATGCTTTCGGAGAGGTTTTTAGTATCTTCTTCGCTGACATCGAGGTTGCTCAGAACGGATGCACCTCCCAGGTCGCCTACGATACCCGCTTTCTTTGCCGCACCGACGTTGATGTTGATGCCTCCTGTCGTGTTGTCGTCTTCCTGATTTTCCGGAGAATTGATCAGGTTGGAAACTCCCGTGCCTGCGAAGTCAGGACGGTCCATCGGGTTTTTCGATTTCAGAACAGGGAATACTTCTTCCCAGTGATATTCGTTTGAAGGATGTTCGAAAGCGGAGATAAAGAATACCAGTGCTTCTACCGTCATGGCGATAAACAGGATCTGGTTACCGTACGGCAGGTGCAGTAACTTGAACATAGCACCGATAATAACGATAGATGCTCCCCAGCTGTAACAGAAGTTCAGTACTCTCTTTCCCATGTCGCTGGAAAGGAACATCTCTATTCTGTTTTTATATCTTCTATATTTTCCCATAATGTTGTATGTTTCTTATATTATTTTTTTCCTTTTGAACGGGAGAACCCGACTTGTGTACGTGCGCAACGGAAACCGATGTACGAACGTGTTTCGTTCTGGAACTCGAATGTACGCATATCCGAACGGATAAACTGTGCCACATCTTTCCATGAACCGCCGCGTACCACTTTCTTTTTCATGGCATACGGGTCTTCCTTGGCTGCGTTGTAGCGCAGGTCCGGATTCATATCGCTCATCTGGCTCGGGCCTGATTCCGAATACATGGTGGATGTCCATTCCGCCACGTTACCGGCCATGTCATACAGACCGAATTCGTTCGGTGCGAATGAACCTACCCGTGAAGGGATGAGGTGCCCGTCTTCCGTATAGTTTCCTTTTCCGGGCTTGAAGTTTGCCATAAAGCAGCCTTTGGCATTTTGCAATTCGTCGGTTGCCCAGGGGTATTTGTTCTCGTTCTTTCCGGCACGTGCCGCATATTCCCATTCGCCTTCTGTCGGTAGACGGAACGGCTCGATGGCCTGTCCGGACGGGAAGTTGAGCGATTGTTTGAACATATCGGTGCGCCATACGCAGAATGCGGTAGCCTGTTCCCAGGAGACACCTACTACGGGATAATCGTCGTATCCCGGGTGCTGGAAGTACATACGCATGTACGGCTCGTTGTAAGCATTGTTGAAGTCGTTGATCCAGCTTGTTTCGTCGGGATAAACGTTTACGATGCGGGTATGAAGAAAATCCCATGGGCCGCTAAGCGGACGGGTAATGGTTTCGTTGATGATATTGCCGTCATCGTCGATGTAGGCTGTATCTTTCGAGATCGTAACGATTTCGTTCGGATCGACCTGGATATCGGTGTTGCGCACGCGTTCGCTCGGATCGAGGCGGTTCTTGCGCAGGGCAGCTGATGTGTAGTCGTACCATTCGTATTTATAGACCATCTGCTTTTCGTCCAGGCGTTTCTCTCCGGTGATCGGGTGTACGTAATATACGCTTTCGATGGCACGCAACTCGTCTTCGTTCGCCCGCTTCCAGGGGATCGGACGGCTCCAGTCCAGATGCGGAGTCACGGGTTCGCCATACCGGTCTTCGGTGATCTTGAACAGATCGTTGCCACCGAATGCAGGGTCGGCCAGGCGTTCGCGGATGATAGAGTCGCGTACCCAGTAGACAAACTGACGGTATTTGGCATTGGTTATTTCTGTTTCGTCCATCCAGAAAGCGTCAAACGAAACTCCTTTTGTTTCGGGATTGATCCCCCACAACGAGTCTTTGTCTGCCGGTCCCATTTCGAACGAACCTCTTTTGATCAGAACCATGCCATAAGGCGAGGGTTCATTAAAAGCCACTGACCGTACCCCGGTAACTTCTCCTCCCGCTCCGGAAAGGGATTTACCACATGAGGTAAGCAAGGCTACTGCCATAAGTACTAATAATACTTTTTTCATATACTATAATATACGTACACTTTTATGTCTGTTCTTTCCTGTTTTTGTCTTCTTCAACTTCAACTGATACCGTACCACCACCTCGTGGCTACCGGTACTTGCCTTTAATATCGCCGTGGTAGGGAAATCGTAAGCATATCCAACTTGCAATCTGCCGAATGTGGCTCCCAATAATACTACTACCGATTCATTCACACGCCAGGAAAGACCTCCGTTAAACATTTTATTATATACCATCCGGGCGGTAATGTCCGCCTGGAACGTCTGCATGTCCGTTTTCAGGAATACAGAAGGCTGTAATTCATACAACGGATTATTAAATTGAATATTGTATCCACCTGTCAAATTTAATCCGGTAGACAGGTATGTATAAGCATTTTCTTCGAATTGCATTTCCGGAGAGGTCAGGTGGGTTGCTCCGAAACCTACATAAAAATGCTTATGGGTATAGTAAACACCGGCATTCACGTCGAGGGCCATGGCCTGCACCGAGGTACGGGGAATGGCTTCGTCTTCCATCTGGTGATAATCGCTTTCGGGGATGTATACTTTTGTTCCGTCGAAGCCTTTGTTAAAAATACCTCCTTGCAGTCCGATGCTTAATGTCCCACCGAAAAGTTTCTGTTTGTAGGCATATTGAACGGCAACCTTCGTGTTCTGGAAAAGCCCGATACTTTCCGTATTGACTACCAATCCGACCCCGTGGTTTGTCTTTCCGAATGTCAGGGGCATATCTGCGATCACGAAAAAGGAAGTTCCGGCCTGGGGCATCCCGATCCATTGCTGGCGGAAGAAGCCGAGCATATTCAAGTCTCCTGTCGTTCCGGCATAGGCAGGGTTGTAATATCCCATGCCCAGAAAGTACTGGCTTAACTGCACATCATCCTGTGCCCGCGCGCCGACCGTACAGGTAATCAATGCAATAATAAACAGGAAGACTCTCTTCATTTAAACTATAACTAACGTGGCGAAATAGGTTTCACCCCTACAATAACGCAGCAAAAAGGCATAAATTGTATTTATCGCAAAAAAACAAACGAGGCAGGGAACCTTAAAGGCCCACTACCTCGCTTTTATTTCAATACGCCCAGTTTACAGCACATCAATATTCTTCTTCGTTGAAGAAAAAGTCTTCTTTACTTGGATAGTCAGGCCAGATGTCTTCCATACATTCGTAAATCTCGCCTTCATCTTCCATTTCCTGCAAATTCTCAATCACTTCCAGTGGCGCACCTGAACGTTGTGCATAGTCAATCAACTCGTCCTTGGTTGCAGGCCAGGGTGCGTCTTCCAGTTTTGAAGCTAATTCTAATGTCCAATACATAGCTGTCTAGTATTAACAACCGCCTCATAAGGCAGTCATGGTTTTCTAATTTTCCGCAAAAATAAAACAATATTTCTTAGTTGCAAGTATAATCCCAAATAATTTCTTTGCCATTATTCTTTATACACTCTTTCCGGGCCAGAACAAACAGATAATCAGAGAGTCTGTTCATGAAGATAAGTACAGGCTCTTCCACCGGATTTGTTTCGGCCAGGCGATAGATCTGACGTTCTGCACGCCGGCAGACGGTGCGGCAGACATGTGCCAGTGAGGCTGAACGGCTTCCCCCGGGAAGAATAAAGTTTTTCATCTGGGGTAATTCGCTATCCAGGCGGTCTATTTCACGTTCGATACGGGTAATGCTTTCGGGGGTGACTTTGCTTTCTATTTTCAGCTCGGTCGTTTCCTGGTCGGTTGCCAGGTAGGAACCGATAGTGAACAGTTTATGCTGGATAAAAGAAAGAAAATCGATATCCGCCTGGTCGTCGAGGGCGGTGATAAGCAATCCGATGAATGAGTTCAGTTCATCCACCGTACCGTAACTTTCTATGCGCTGGTGCGCTTTCGATACCCGTTGGCCTCCTACGAGGGACGTTTTGCCCTTATCGCCGCCACCGGTATAAATAATACTTTTCTTCATATATACTTCTTTTTTTATTCAATATTCTTAAGTGTAGTTTCGTTGGTAGGGGCGGTTCGCGAACTGCCCTTACAGTGCCGCCATCAGAAGTAGACAATATAATTCCGTTTATGCAATTTCTTATTAAAGAACACGATACCCATTGAATAGAGGTCGATCGTTACCGTTACTTCCGGACGCGCACAGATTTCCTTCCAAAACTCCCTCATTTTCCGACTGGCTTTTATTCCCTCAAAAACAAAGAGGGAGCCATCGTGTACATATTTCGTACATTCATTAAACAACCAAACGTTATTATGTTGTTCATATAAGGTATTAAAAAATACAAAATCTAGCTCTTTAAGCTCTTCCAGCGCTTGTGGAAGCAGTTCATTGTTTGTTCCGATACGTAGGTCGATCGGGTTGTGAGCCCCTTTTTCGTAAGCGATCCGGGCGATAGGTGCGAACTCCGGTATGTTTTCGAGGGCGATACATTTCAATCCGGGAGCATAGGAGGTCAGGTAGAGGGTGGATAATCCCATCGACGGACCTAGTTGCAGTATATTTCGCGACTTGAAATAGTTGGTCAACCGGAAGAGCAATGCCCCATGTTTGGGCTTGATCGCTTCGCGTTCCACTATTTCTCCGATCGTACGGCGGCGCAGTATCCCTTTCTGTTGCCTGTCCGGATACGTAATGATATCGTTCCGGAAAAGAAGCTGTTTCCGGATCAGCTCTATATCGTAAAAGCTATAATACGAACAACGTTCCTCGATCACCTTCGTTATCAGATTGAAGACGAAAGGCGAATGCACCCCGTAACCGCGGCGGTACCGTATGCCCCGGTATAAGAGTACGCTTTTGCGTAAGGTATTAGCTTTGGGTATGATCTGCATTTCTCACCGAATATAAATATAGCACAAAGTTACTACTTTATTCATAAGCTGCAAGAGTAGGTTTAAAAGCATTTTTCTTTTTTAAAGATGCCTTGATTTTGTTTGTGTATTCAAAGATTTATAAGGATATTTGCAATTCGATTTTGACTTGAAAGTGACAAAGAAGGTATATATTATTTTGTTCGCACTAGTATTGGAGAGGAAAGTTATCGGTAAGATACTTTTATTCTTAATAATTGTCGGTGGTATGTTGATAATACCGACAGGGTGTTTGATGAAACCTTCTGTTACCCCTGAAGAAAAAACATATCATATACTTCTTCTGTTTTCGTATGCCAGCGAATGTGGATGGACTCAGCAACAATATACGGGAATAACGGATTGCCTGCACAAACATTCCATACATGCAAAGGTGGATTCTTTTCATATCAATGCCGATCTTTTGAGTGAGAGCAAGGAGACTGATACATTGAACCGACTGTTAGAGCGCTATGAGAATAATCCTCCCGATTTGATTATTACCTGTGATGATCAGGCTACTTATTCGCTTCAAGCAACCAGACATCCCCTTACTTATAAGATTCCGATCGTATTTTGCGGAGTCGATTATTTGAATCGGACAATCATGGAAGGACGTACTAATATCACAGGGTTTACAACAGAACCGGATTATGTGAAATGCTACGAACTGGCACAGCAATTGTTTGGTAATATAACATCGCTTCATGTGATAACAGACCCCACCTACCTGGGACGTCTCGGAGTGGCTGATCTTTGTCGGCAAGTGAGGGATATCCCTAATTTGGCCAGTATTGTTGAGATCAAGAATGTAAAGGAATACCTGGATATAGAATATGATACGCTTTTTGTGAACCGTAATGTGGTAGACGATCCTTTAAACATTCGGATATTACGTTTGGATCTGATGACTGCGAGGGTAATGAAATGGGCTTTTTCCAATCAGCCGGGTGTTGTCTCTCTGATGCCTCGTTGGTCCACTCTTTACAGCGGGGTTGCCCGAACGGATAATATTCCTTTTCTGATGGTAAATGATGAGGGTTTCGGTGATGGCAGGTTGGGTGGCTACATGACCGGAAGTTATGATCAGACTTATCAGGCAATGGAAACCGGTATTCGTATATTGAAGGGGGAAGATCCCGCTTCGCTCCCTATACAGCAGAGCAATCAGACTCCGGCTTTTGATTGGAGGCAGCTGAATCATTGGAAAATTAGCCTGGACAGACTTCCGGCGGACAATGTGATTATAAATATGCCTTTTTATGTAAAATACCGCGCTGTGTTGTGGTCGGCTGGTATTAGCTTTGGTGTATTAATCGCTCTTGTCCTACTGATATTAAACCAGTTGTACAGAAAAGAAAAGTTTTATAAAAAAGTAATAGAAAATACACTGGTAAAAGAGCAGAACGAACTGAATATAACTATGAACTCGATCAGTGATGGGGTTATTCTGGTGGATAACGACAGGAAGATCAAGACTATTAATCAGTCTGCACTAAACTGGCTTGAACTGGGAGATAAAGAGGAAGACTATGAGGGGCGCTCTTTAGAATCATTACTGGATATCCGTTTGATGAATAATCCGGCTTACCTCGAAAATTTGTTTGACAGAATATCACAGACCAGCAGCATCTATATCCTGGATACACTCGCCTATCTGGTGACACCCGGAGGTTTGTCGTTTCCTGTTTCGGGAACTATGGCCTCTATCCATTCGGATGATAACCGTCAAGGCATGATCATCACGTTTCGTAACATAATAGATGAAATGGCCCAAAAAGAATTCCTGGATCTTTGTATTACCACTGGCGATGTTTTTGTGTGGAAGTACGATCCCGTGAAACAGATATTTACTTATGATAATGTCTTCTTTGTTTTCCTTGAGTGGCCGGAAAGTGAAACCGGAGAATTGCCTTTCAGTTCTTTCCTGTCTTTTTTACATCCTGATGATCTACCTGTATGGGAGGATGCAATGCGGGTTATGTCTGGCGGACAGCAGCTGTATCATAGTATACAGATCCGTTTGCAGACAGGTGGTGGAGCCTATAGCTGGTGGGAATACCGGATTATTCAGGAACCTAACCAGGTAGCGGGTGAATATACCTCTTTTTTCGGTCTTTGTCTGAATATTGATTATCTGAAAAAGAAAGAAAAGGAGTTGGAGGAGATCCGTGACAACGCCGAGGAAGCCGATCGGCAAAAAACAATATTTCTCTCCAATATGAGCCATGAGATACGTACTCCGTTGAATGCCATTGTAGGTTTTTCCGAACTATTGATCGACATGGAAGATCTGACTGTTGAAGACCGGAAGGGGATTATAGGTATTATAAATAATAATTGCCGTTTACTACTGAATCTGGTGAATGATATTTTGGATATTTCCCGGATAGAAAGTGGTATTACGTTTAAGCGGGAACCTTGTGAACTCAATTCGTTGATACTTGAAATAGCAGAGGCGAACAAAGAAATGTGCCCGAAAGAGGTCACCATCCTGACGGAGTTACCGAAGTTGCCGGTCACTTTATGGTCGGATAACTATCGCATCCGGCAGATTTTGAATAATTTGTTGAATAATGCTCTAAAATTCACTACACAGGGAAGTGTTACTATTGGGTATCAGTGGGATAATGAGCACCGGATGGTTCGTTTCTCTGTCAGAGATACCGGTTGTGGTATTCTGCCGGAAGAACAAGCAAAGATATTTGAACGTTTTTATAAATCGGATGATTTTAGTCAGGGAGGGGGGTTAGGACTTCCTATCTGTAATGAGATAGTTCGGCGAATGCATGGTAGTATCACCCTTGAATCGGAACCGGGAATAGGAACTTGCTTTTATGTAACCTTACCGGAGAAGGTCGTTGAAGCAGAGGGTAATAACAGAAAAGACGGTATGCTATGAAAAATATGTCAGGATATTCTGCTCGTTTGTGGATCGCAGTGGCATGCGGCTTTCTGTTTTTGGCTCTGATTGGTTATGGCTATTTTAAATCTTCGGGAGATAAGATATATCGTATATTAGTGCTTCATTCATATCGGCAGGAAGATACATGGGATGATAAATTCAGTGAAGGTATTGTGGATTGTTTTGCAGGGCAACGGGTGAAAGCGGTATTCGAATATGCCTATTTGAATTGTGAAGAGCTGAATGTGAAAGAAGAGGAAGATTTTATCAGGCATCTGTTGGATGAGAATACTGTCAATCCACCTGATTTGATATTGGTTTCTGACGATCAGGCAACTTATTCCCTATTGGTGGTTGATCATCCTTTAGCTCATCAGGTTCCGATTATATTCGCTGGTGTGGCTTATCCTAATAAAAAGATATTGGACAAATATACCAATGTAACCGGTTTTACAACACAACCCGACTTTATCAAATGTGTCGAATTGATCAAATATATTTATCCCGATACGAAACAATACAGCCTGAATATTACGGAAAACTTGTTGGGTAGAACTGCTTCAGCATTGTTTTTGAAGCAAACAGCTTCGATGACACAATCTCAGTATTTGGTTCATAGTATGGGAGCCGGCACTGTCGAGCTGTTAGGTAAATCATTAAGAGTTCCGTCGCGGCGTTTTATCGTACCGGTTTGGGATTCCTTCTATTGCGAGTTGCTGAAAAACTACAACTGTCCTTATTTTCTGGTTGATAATGAAGGTTTCGGTACTGGTCCTCTGGGAGGATATATGACACTTTCTTACGATCAGGGTTATCTGGCAGCCGGGGTAGGTATTCAGGTGTTGAAAGGTGCAAAAATAGGTGATTTCCCGATTACTCCCAGTCCTCAGGTTGCCGCATTCGACTGGAGGCAGATGGTGCGTTTTAACATTTCTCCTGAACAGTTACCTCCTGACTCCCGGATTATAAATATGCCGTTTTACATACGTTATAAGTATCTGGTAATGAGTGTTGCGTCGGTTTTTTTGCTGGCTATAGCTGGATTAATCGTATTGTTTTGCCATTTGTATCTGGTGGAAAAACGTAAAAAGAAACAGGCTTTTTTCCGTTTGAAGGATCACAAAAACATGTTGAATATAGCCTTGAAGTCGATTCGGGAAGGAGTAATTTCTATTGATAAGGATTTCAATATATTTGCTATCAACCGTGCAGCTTTGGAGTGGCTGGGATTAGAATCTGATTCTTCCTTATATGTAGGAAAGAATATTGAGATGTTGCTGAATATCACAACACCAACAGATAAATACTACCTCCATACAATGTTATCCCGTTTATTTACTGAACATCGGGATACCCAGTTTGAGGTTGATACCCTGATTCAATCGTTGGGTATACGCCGGATATTCTCGGCCGGAGGTGAGTTGTCCGGTATTTATCAGGACGGAGAATTGTATGGAGCTGTTATTGCTTTCCATGATATTACGCAGGAGATAATTCGCAATAAGTTTATTAGTCTTTCCATGAGTACGGGGAATGTTTTTAGCTGGCAGTATAACAAACGTACGGAGATGTTTACATTCGATCAGTCTTTTTTCCGACAGTTTGATCTGCCTGTTCCGGATAATCGTCAGATTGGTTTCGTGGAAATAAAATCTCTTGTATATCCGGAAGATATCGAAATCCTGATGAAAACGATAGAGGAGATACGCAGCGGTAATACCCGGAGGATCACCCGGCAGATTCGGGTCAATTTGTTCGGAAAAGGATATACCTGGTGGGAATTTCGTCTGACAGTCATGCCGGCGTATGTGTATGAGGCGGAGTATCTGATTTCCGGATTGCTGTTTAATATTCAGTCTTTTAAAGAAATAGAAGAGGAACTTGTGCGAAGCTACACAAAAGCGGAGCAGTCGGAGAAGTTGAAAAGTGCTTTTCTTGCAAATATGAGCCATGAGATACGAACTCCACTGAATGGAATTGTCGGTTTTTCCAATCTTCTGACTAGTGGTGAAGAGTTTGAACCGGAAGAAACCATCCTGTTTATCGAAACTATCCGCAAAAACTGCGACTTGCTGCTGGCACTCATTACTGACATTCTTAATCTGGCTTCTATAGAAAGTAATATTGTCACCTTTAAGTTCGTCCCCTGTGATGTCAATGCATTGATAGAGCAGATCGTTACGACGCAGCGTGTGATTGTTCCCGCCCATCTGCGTCTTATTTCGCAAATTCCGGAACATACGGTTACTCTAATGACAGATCCGTTGAGACTGAATCAGGTTTTGACCAATTTAGTCAATAATGCCACCAAGTTCACATCGAAAGGATCTATTACTATCGGATATACGACTGAAGAACCGGGATTTCTTAACTTCTTTGTTGAAGATACCGGAAAAGGCATTGCTCCGGAAGATCTGGATTCAGTCTTTGTCCGTTTTTTCAAGAAAGATGATTTTGCTCAGGGAGCAGGTCTCGGATTATCCATTTGTACGATGATTGTAAAGCGTTTCCACGGAACTATCAGTGTCAGTTCCGAACTGGGAGTAGGCACACGTTTTACAGTCCGTATCCCTACAGAACAAATAACATCATAACAACAGATACCATGTTTAAGCGAATTGTTTTTATAATCGGATGGCTTATTTGCATCCTTCAGGCAGCAACAGCACAAGTAACTACCTCGGGATTGTCTGGCCGCGTTGTTTCTGACGGGGAGGCACTTATCGGTGCTACAATTCTAGTGACTCATCAGCCAACGGGTACCCGCTATGGGACAGTGACCAATCAGGAAGGGCAGTATACCCTTCAGGGATTACATACGGGTGGTCCTTATCAGGTGGAGGTCTCTTATGTAGGATGTCAACCGATTACTTATACGGGAATACGGCTTGCTCTGGGAGAAACATATGTATTGAATGTGACACTCCAAGAGTCAGTCGAACTGGCCGAGATTGTAGTAACTGCCAACCGGCACCCTTTTGCAACGACAAAAACCGGGGCAGCCTCTCATATCAATTCCAGGCAGATAGCATTAACACCCAATATTGGTCAGACGCTCGACGGACTGGTTAAGTATTCGCCTTATTCCAATGGAGGAGGTTACGCCTTTGGAGGACGTGATCAGCGGCAGAACAGCTTTACAGTAGACGGAGCCAGCTTTAATAACAATATGGGAATCGGTAATTTCTTGTTGGGAAGTAAGCCGGTTTCTACTGAGGCGCTTGAAGAGATACAAATCAACATTGCTCCGTTCGATGTGCGGCAGAGTAATTTTGTGGGTGGTAGTATCAATGCGGTAACCAAGAGTGGAACCAACCAATTCAAAGGGAGTGCCTATACTTATATAAGGAACGAGAAATTACGCGGAAACAAGGTCGACGGAGTTGATCTGGGGGAACTGGTCAAGGAGGCATCTTATCTTTATGGAGTCACTTTGGGAGGTCCTATCATTAAGAACAAACTTTTCTTTTTCATCAATGGCGAGTTGGATAATTCTCCCCGTCCGATGACTAAATATTCCTACTCAACAGATGGCGTTCGCGATGATGCCAACCTGATTTCCCGTACGACAGAAGCCGATATGGCGGCTTTTTCTTCTGTCCTGAAAGAACGTTACGGGTATAATACCGGTTCGTGGACTGATTTTTCGGGAGGAGAGAAGGCTTACCGGGCCCTTGTCCGTTTGGATTGGAACATTAGCCAGGCTCATAAACTGATGTTTCGTTATAATTATACGCAGAATAGTGTCTATAACCCTGTCTACAGTAACGGACGTGGCGGAGAGGTTTCCATGAACGGGGCTCGTCTCGGCCCGTATAGCATGTCTTTCCGTAACTCTTGTTACACGGTAGACAACAACCTCTTCTCACTCACGGCCGAACTCAACAGTACATTGGGGCGAAACATGTATAACAAACTGTCTGTGTCTTACACCTCGGCCGAGAATAATCGCTGGAAAGCGATTGACGGAGGTCCTTTCCCAACTGTCGACATAATGAAACCCATTGAGGGAGGAAGCCTTTACTGTTTTATGAATGCAGGTTATGAACAGTATGCCTGGAACAACGGAGTGCTTGACAAGACTCTTTCACTGAACGATAACTTCTCATACAGCCTGGGACGTCACAACCTGACAGCCGGTCTGTCGTTCGACCTTATTAATGTCTCTAACTCTTATATGAGGAGCGGATTGGGTTATTACCGTTATAATAGTTATGAGGAGTTTGTGAATGAATCGGCCCCTTCAGTCTATACCCTTACATACTCTCTCACCGGAGGAGACAGTCCTGCCGCTCAACTTAAGTTCGGGCAATTTGCTGCCTACCTGCAGGATGAGCATAGCGTGAACGACCGTCTGAAGCTGGTGTACGGCCTTCGTATCGATTTACCGATCTATCTAAGCGATAAACTGCTTAATCCGGCTGTGGCCGGACTCGATTTCGGTGGTCGCCGGCTCTATGCCGATGCGTGGCCTTCTGCGCAGGTGCTTTTCTCTCCCCGTGCTGGGTTTAACTGGGATATTCTTGGTGACCAGTCGCTCAAACTGCGTGGAGGAACAGGTGTTTTTACAGGCCGCATGCCGCTGGTTTTCCTCACCAACATACAAAGTAACAGTGGAATGATACAAAATACGGTTACTTATACCCAGAAAGACAATCAAGCCATTCTTGATAAATTGGCGGGGGGTATCCGCCCAGCAGAAGAGGTTGTCAAACTCTTGGGTCTTCCCACCCAGCCGGGAACTGTTAACTCTCTTGCTACACTCGACAAGAACTTTAAATTACCCCAGGTATGGAAAACGAGTGTTGCTACCGACTACCGGTTGCCTCTTCCTTTTGATGCCATCTTCACTTTCGAGGGTATCTTTATAAAAGACATTAATGCCATTGTCCAGAATAATTACAATGTTATTTCATTAGATGATGAGAAGATGAAACGTTTCAGCGGTCCTGATAATCGTTACTATTATCCCGGTGGTACTAATAATAAGCTATTGGAGAAGAATAATGAAGCGTTGTTGATGAGTAATACCTCTAAAGGCTATAGCTATACATTGTCTGCCGGTTTGCAGGTAAGTCCTGTCCGCAATCTGGATCTTCTTATGTCGTATACTTATACCGGTTCGAAAAGTTTGTTCTACAATCAGGGAAACGATCCTATTGCATCGTGGAAAAATCAGATGAGTGTTAATGGTCCTAATAATACGGCTCTCCAAAATCCATCTTTTCTGGCTTCACCCAGCCGTGTAATTGCTTCGGTCAACTACACCATACCCTATGCCCGCAAGCAGATGTCCACATCTGTCGGCCTTATTTATACCGGTGAGCGGAGCGGTAGCTATACTTATTGTTACACAGGCGATATGAATAACGATGGTGTGAGTAGCGACTTGCTCTATATCCCAAAAACGAAGGACGAACTAACTTTTGCGGATAAGAAGGATAAAGAAAACGTAATCTTCACGGCTGTACAGCAGGCGGATGCATTTTGGAACTTTGTTAATCAGGATCCGTACCTGAGAAAGCATAAAGGTGAGTATGCCGAAGCTTTTTCTGCCTATTATCCCTGGGTACATCGTTTCGACCTGCGTGTCCTGCAAAACTTCGGTGTCAAAGCAGGTCGGCAAAACAACACACTGCAGCTCAGTCTGGATATCCTGAATATCGGCAACCTGCTCAACAGTGCATGGGGACTTCAGAAGTCGGCTGCCAAATCCGGGGCTGGTCGTATTTTAGAACGCGTCGGAGTAACAGACGACAACGTACCGGTCTACAACATGACCCATTATGTCGAGAATGGAGAAGTATTGCTTCCTACCCAGACATTCAGTCCGGTGCTGACCAGCAGCAACTGTTGGCAGATGCAGATCGGTATACGCTATATATTTAATTAGAGGTTGCTGTGTCTATACTAACTGATAAAAGAGGTTGTCTGATTTTTGGTTTTCAGGCAGCCTCTTTGTGTTCGCCCGACATCTGCTTATTCTAACGGGTGTAAGTCCCTAACGCACCCTAACAGTGGGCTAATTACTCGATTCACCTATTCGATAACCAGTTATTTGTCTTTTGTAAAAGTAATACCAGGAAGAGGTATTTCAAACTTCTTCAAGTCTACATCGATCAGCGCAATTTCTTCCGGTAACATATTCAGTGGTGAAGAAATTATTTGCTCCCAATTATATTTTTTTCCTGAATAAGCTGATTCACGCGCCATGACAGCGGTTAGGGCGGACGTAGCGGCTGTTTCTGCTATATCCAGTACTTTCCCTTCCCGAATATGGTTTATCAGCATGATATGTTCGAGCGTGTACATATCATGTACTTTGAACTTTGCTTTTGCTTCTTCACGGTCGTATTGCCAGATCACTTCTCCGTTCCTGTTCCGGATGGAAAAGTCACTACTGTGCCAGGAGCCTTTCTCTCCGTGGATGATGATACCGGCTCCGTTGTCACAACCATCGATTCTCCGTACCATGCCATCCAATGTGACCCCATTCTCGTATTCAAAATGCATGCTGAAGTTATCGTATACATTCCCGATATTTTTGCGTATCCTGGAACCATAGGCTATGACATTTATCGGTTTATACATAGAGAACCAGTTGAATACATCGATCCAGTGAACCAGCATATTACTGATCTGGTCGCCATTTACCCAGTTCCAGTTGAAATGGCCGCGAATCATGTATTCCATATCTGTCCATTCGGGGTGGCGTACGATGTACTGGTCGCGTCCTGTGTGGTAATAGACATATCCGGATATGATCCGTCCGATCATTCCTTCCTGCACTTTCCGGAAGGAAGCGACAAATGGGCGGTCGAAATGGTACTGTGTGCCGGGTAAGATACTGAGACCTACGTTTGCAGCCTGTTTAGCTGCAGCCAGAAAGGTACGGTAACCCACCGGATCGATAGCTGCCGGTTTTTCGACAAAGACGTGTTTCCCTTTTTCTATGGCATATTTCATCTGTTCGGGGTGAAAACAGTTGGGAGAAGCTATCAATATAAGATCGACAGGTAGCTCGCAGACCTTCTGATAGGCATCGAAGCCGGTAAAACATAATTCGTCAGGGATATCCACATTTTTCCCTGTTTTCAGTCGTTGCCGTCCTGATTCAAGTTTATCCGGAAAAAGATCCGCCAAAGCCATTATCGACAGATGATCCCCTGCCTCTAAAAAGTTGAAAGCAGCTCCGATGCCTCTCCCTCCGCAACCTATTAATGCCGCTTTTATCGGTCTCCCGTCAATTGCTTTGTCCGGAAGTTCCGGTATATATAGCTCGTCGACGGGATGCAAAGGAATCTGTTTTTCCTTATCCGAGCAGGAGGTGAGCAGTAAACCGGAGCCGATGCTGCTGCTCAGGCCCATAGCCGCTATACCGGTCAGGAAATTACGTCTGGTTAATTCATCTTCTGAAGCCATAGGAAATAAGGTTTAATTTACGTTTCTATTCAGTGTTTCGTACATCGTATATAATTTCTCATTCCGTATACGGTTTATTTCTGCGATCTCTTCATCGTGTAGAAATCCTTTGTTCAAGGTGAGGAAACGTTTGTCCAGCATCTTTGCTTCCCGGATCAGCGGTTCCAGTTCTTTCAAGAATGTTTTAACACTCCCCCTTTCAAACCGATCTGACTGGTATCTGTTTTCTATCTCCTTAAAACTTAGGTATTGTACGCGTATATCGTTCATCAGGCGCAGATGATCGAATTCTGTATTGTTTTTTTTCGGTTGCAGTGCAGATAATTGTCTTTGCACGGCAATGGCATCGGTTTTCATCTCTTGGATAGATTTTCCTTTAGGATCTTTTCCTCTAATGACCGTTTCCTGTGGTGCTTTCAGTGCTTGCCATAGTATTTCGCTTTCTTGTGGCGTAAAACCGAAACGTTCCTGCCCATATTTAACGACAAATGTCTGCGGGTCGATAGATGTGTTGTTTTTTAGAGATTCCCCGAAGGCTGCAACCAGGATTCGGAAGCCTGATAACGGATATACATATCTGACAGGAAACATTTCGATGACTTCCCAACCGGTATCGTAACTGAACCCATAAGTTCCGGAAGTGGACCAGGAAGTCATGACCATTCCCTGATAACCGGCTTGACGGGCATAAGGTATAAATGTTTTCTGGTTGTTGAAATGTTTTTCCCATTGTGTCAGATAGATATTATCCGGATGGCTTCGGATGGATGGGGCTCCCCAGAAAGTTACTCCGGCATTGAACAGGTTGTCCAGATTCCCGAAATGATTACGATCCCAGCCGTAATTCCAGTCGATATAGATAATATCTTTAGGCAATTCCTTCAGTGCTTCCGGGTATTTCAGGATGATATCAGCCCAAAGGACAGGTTGCTTTCCCATTGATTCGACAATTTCGCACATAGCCTTTACGTAATCGACAAAGAGCTTCGACTTGCCTTCTTTCTGTACTTTTTCAGCACATGCTTTGCAACTGCCTAACAAGTAGGTTTCGTCACATCCGATATGGAAATAGCGGGAAGGATGCAGTTCGGCCATTTCCTTGAATATTTCTGTGAATATGGGTCTGCATTCGTTTATTTTTAAAGGGCATACCTGTGATACCTCTTTTCTGTCTTCTCTCAGATAAGCATATCGGTCGTGGCGGAGAATGTATTCGGAATGGCTGAAACAGTTTTGCAACGGGATTACATCGATACCGAGGGAGGTACAGTAGGAGATAAACGACTTTACCTCTTCACGTGTATAGGCATATTTGTTGGAGATGGTTGCATGTTTATCGTAAGGAAAAGAACCTTCCCATTCCATAATGATCGTGTTGATACCGAAGCCAGCCAGTTCTTTGGCAAAGCTTTTCAAGGCAGGCATAGTCATCACCTCGCAACGGAGATCGATGTGGAAACCTTTGACGGTGAAATCCTGTTTATTCATCGCCTTAGACGATGAATAAACAGATGGACATAACGCGAAGGTAAGCAGTATCAGTATACATATGTACTTCAGGCTATGTATAGGACTTGTTGATATGTTTTTCATATTCATAATTGTTTATAATTTGATATTTATAGAGTAGATAAGCCGGTTTCCGGAACTTCCGCCAATGGTGTTATATTCAACTCCGCTCCTGTATATCCGGGGTTCTGATTGATTCGTCCGGATGAATTACCGTCGATATCGTTCTGTGGTATCGGCCACCAGATATGGTAAGGACTCATTTTAAATTCTGCCCCATTCAATGCTTTCACCCCTTTGTTATAGAAGTTCCCTCTATCCATAATCCGGTCGTAAAAGTAGTTATTTTGTGACAATGTGGCCATACTATAGCTCCTTCCTTTGTAATCGGACTTTCCTGTTCTTGCATATAACAATGCAATACGGGTTAACTCGATCTTGCGATTTTCTTCGTATAGCAGTTCGCGGGTACGTTCGTCTAGCAGGGTTTCCATATTTATTTCTCCAACATTTAACGGAGCAGCACCGGCACGGGTACGTATTGCATTGATATCGCGAGCTGCCGAAACAGGGTCGTCTTTCCATAGATAAGCCTCTGCACGTAACAGGTAAGTTTCAGCTAGACGCATGATGTACATATCCGAATAACCTCCGTTATATTGGGCGGCTGTGGCTGCGTCAGGTTCTTCAATGTATAATTTGTAATGAGCCCATTCGCCCCAGTTTCTTAGCGTGTCGATACATAATAGCTGTCCGTCGTCGCTCCATAAACGTATCGGTTGGTGGTAATACGGAGTTCCTTTGAGATCCGGATTGTTATAGACGAGATCGGTCATTTTCATCCAGTTACCCGGGGCATGACGCAGGTCGTTGCTATCGTCCCATACTCCATTCGAACTGTACCAGGTCAGGCGACAACGTCCGATTCCACGGCCATAAATACCGTTATAATCCAGCTCGGGTTCCTTTAAACGTTTGTCGGACATACCTGGTTTCCCGTCGGGAGTTTGTATACGGTTGGTTGTATTGGCCCAGAATGGAACGAAGTTACGCATTGACAATGTTTTTTGGGAGGATTTGGCTGTTTGATATTCGTAGCGGTCGAGTGTAGCCAATAATACCTCCTTGTTTTCCGTACTGTTTTTGTTCAGTGGGCGGTGTAAGTCCCAAAGAACATTTTTGGAATTATCAGAGGCATCGATACCGAAACGGTTGGTCATTAGGCAATAGCGTCCGTCATCGATTATGGAATTGGTAGCTTTTATTGCTTCATCAAACTCACCCAGCGTTAGGCATATCTTTGCCAGAAGATGGTAGCAGGCTCCTTTGGAGACACGTCCCCTGTCATTGTTTTCCGCAACCCATTGAGCTGCGAACTCCATATCCGACTTGATCTTCTTTAGTATGCCGTCGCGTTCAACAGAGCAGAGGTTGGTGACTGGTGTTTCCACTTCTGTGAAGATAGCTGGTATGTCATTGAATAACAGGCAGAGACGGTAATACCGGAAGGCTCTGTGCCATAAAGCCATACCCAGAATATTGTTACGTTCGGCTTCAGAACTGTATGTCGCATCGTCTATTCGGGTTATGACGGTATTGGCATAACGTATTCCCAAATAATCGTTTGTCCAATACCAGTACATACGATTAGTTTGATCCCAGTTATTGTTGGCTGTCGGGAGAATTTTTTCATTCAGGTTCTGAGCAGGTCCGGAGATATCCGTTGTACCCAATACACATTGTTCCGAAAAAATCATAGCGGTAAGTATAGGGGAGTGTTGCCCCACAAACTCTTCACGCAACAGACGGTCGCAGGAGGTGATGGAACTCAGCATACCTTCTTTATTGATTAGGGTGTTGCCCGGTGAATAAAATGACAGTGGATCCGGTTCCAACCAGGATTCGCTACAACTTGTAGACAGAAGCATTGTTGTCAGTGCTGCATATATTATTTTTTTCATGACTGAATAGTATTATTGAGTTAAATATTAGAATGTTACATTAATGCCCAGTGTATAAGTACGGTTGGTACTGCTTACTGTGTTCGGGTTCTCCGGATCATAGGCTTCGGGATCATAATATTCCCAGTCAGGGGCCCAGCATGCTACATTCTTGATCGTACCGTATATGTTCATACCTTCGATATGGAATTTATTCAGGAATGATTTGGGTACGGTATAGCCGACCGAAATATTGTCCAGGCGGATGAATGACAGAGAACGGTAGAAATTAGCACCGATATTTTTATCATCCGAATACAGGCGGGCATATTCGTTTGTCGGGTTCTCGGCAGTCCAGTATGGAATTTTGAAGTAGTTTGTTTTTGTCAGTGTGCCTGCTTCAAAATGTTTTGCACGCTGGTAAGGAGCCTTATGTCCCCAATATGAATAGAGCATAAAAGAGAAGTTCCAGTTTTTGAACAGGGTGAACTCATTACGCAGGGTCCAACGGAAACGTGGGGTCTTGTAGCCAATGAATTCCTTGTCATTGTTATCGTAAATCTTATTGCCGTCCACATCCTTGATCTTCATATCGCCGGGTCGGAGACCGTACTCTGCGGCTTGTTCAGCTTCGTTTTCCTGCCATACACCGGTTACATTATATGTCCAGATAGAACTGATATCCTTCCCGATAAACCATTCGTTTTTGATATCGTCCATCTCTTTCCGGCCGACTACATTTCCGTTGTCATCCAGAATGTTTTCGTAATCACCGTATAGATGGTTTACTTTGTTCCGATTCAGGGAAAAATTGAAGGTAGTATTCCACTGGAAGTTCCTGTTATCGATATTGAGCGTTCTCAAAGCGATCTCGAAACCGGTATTCTGAACTTCACCCAGGTTGGCCATTACTTCACCGAAGCCGATCGTTTCTGTCAGACTGCGGTTAATCAGTAAGTCGGAGGTCGTCATTTTGTATACATCGATATTTCCTGAAATGCGGCTGTCGAGAAAACCGAAGTCGAGACCGATGTTAAAGGAGCTTGTCGTTTCCCATTTCAGATTTTTATTTGCCATTGTTTTTACATATACGGAGTTGGATAGATTGATGTTTCCGTTTAGCGTCTGGTATAGATACTGGTCCGTATTCATTTCTGCCAAAGCAGCGTACATACCGATATCTCTGTTTCCGTTCTTGCCCCATGAAACACGTAGTTTTCCGAAATCCATTGCCGGGAGCTTGAAAAAGGGCTCTTCTGTAAATACCCATCCGAGGGCAACAGAAGGGAAGGTGGCATGTGGGTTAGATACACCGAATGCAGAGTAACCATCACGTCTGACGGATGCTGTAAGCATGTATTTCTTGTCGAAAGAGTAGAACACACGTCCCATCAGAGCATCGCCTGTATTTCGGGTGTCGTTGGATGAAATGGCGGGGACTGTACCAGCCTGCATTCGATGATATCCTAATACGTCACTGGGTGCGAATTGCTGGGTAGTCTGTATTTCTTGCCAGGCTTGGTTTTCCTCGGCATTCTGTAATAACGTGACTTCCACCTGATGTTTTTTTGCAAAGGTATGTTCCCAACGGATCAAGTTGTCCACCTGCCAGTTATATGCCATTTCACTTCTTCGTTCGGCATCTCCTCCGAAAGATTTCCATACGGGATGCTGTGACGAACGGTGGTTCCTGTAGTTGTACAGTAACAGGCGCGGAGAGAAATTCACCTGGTATGAGATACCGAACGGTAGTTTGATTTTTCCATACATTGTCCCGGTAAAGGAGTTACGTATACCGGAACGGTCAATGAATGAATCATTGTAGGCCGAGTTGATGGAACTTGCGTTGTCGATTCCTGTCGGATAAAGCATTGGATTACCATCCAGGTCAGTAGGAGTGGAGTAAGGGGTATTTGCCCATATCTGGTTTACACTACGTGGAATGGCTCCCTGGTCGCGGTAAGAATATTGCACGTTCACTCCGGCGGAGAACCAGCTGGTGACATCGAAATCCAGTTTCAGGCGGCTTCTGTAGGATTTGTATTTATCACCGATAACGATACCCTCGTTGTTAAGGTATCCTAATGACCAGTAGTAACTTACTTTATCTTTCTTTCCGGAGATATTGACATTGTAGTCCTGACGGAATGCTTTTTGGTAGGTCTCATCATACCAGTCGAATGTTCTTCCGGCGAAATAATTATCGATTTCCGGTTCGAACAATCCCAGTCGGACCAGCCAATCGTATTCATAATTGCCGGTGGTGGGGCGGTAGGAGATCCAGTCTTCCAGGCTTACTCCTGCCGGAAGATTGTTCGGGTTCGAGAATTCGCCCGGTTTATGATCTTCGAAAATGCTTTCCTGTACATTTTCTCTCCAGGCCAGGTATTCCTGGGGATTGTAAACGTCCATCTTCTTTGCCAGGGTTGCGACACCTACGCTGGCATTGAATTGAACGGTGGGTTTTTCGGCTGCTCCTTTTTTCGTTGTAATCAGCACGACACCGGCTGCTGATTTCGCTCCGTATACGGCAGCCGAACTTGCATCTTTCAAAACGTCGATCTGGGCGATATCATTGGGATTGATCTCATCGAGACTGCCGTAGTAAATAATACCGTCTACAACCAATAAAGGTTCGTTACTGGCTTTGATGGAGCGTTTCCCGCGAATTTCCATACTACCGCCTCCTTTGGCTGAGTTGTCGAGTCCGATGTTCAATCCGGCAACATTTGCTCTCAATATGTCTTGTACGGTAGCTGGACGTTCCTTTTCCAGTGAAGTAGCCTTAACTTGGGTCACTGCACCAGTCAGGTCTCTTTTCTTTTGGACACCATAGCCCACAACGACTACTTCTTCCAGATTCAATACTTCTTCTGTCAGGGATACATTGATGGTCCTTTGTTTTTTTACAGAAACTTCTTTGGTGACATATCCGATGAAGGAAAAGGCCAGCACCGAATTTCCATTCGTTACGCTTATGGTGTATTGGCCGTTGACATCGGTTATCACTCCGTTGGTAGTCCCTTTTTCCATTACATTTACACCTGGTATCGCATCACCGTTGTTGTCGGTGACGGTACCTGTTACTGTTTGTTTTTGCTCGATAGCAGAAGTGTTGTTCTTTGTTTCTTCTGCGAAAACCGGTACTATGGTCGTAAGCAGGAAGGCCATAACTAATAGATTTAATACCAGTCTTTTTGCATTGTTGATTTTTTTCATACCATCGTACTTTTAAGATTAATAAACTTCCTAATCCTTTGCTGAGGATAATGCTTTTTCATAAATGTCTTTTGTATTCACAGGCTTGCCGCCTTGCCGGATACTTTCATTGGCTGTTTCCATGAATGTGTATATCTCGATCGTTTCCTCTTTACTGACAGGTGCTATGCCCGTACGAAAAAAAGTAAGGATGGACTTCAGCAGTCCTTCGTAGCCTTCATATCCTCCGGCGGGTACAACTTTCTTCGTACAGATTGCCGTACCACCGTATGTATGTGCACTGTTCCGTAGTCCGCGAAAGGTTCCTATTCTTCCGTCTTCCCATAGTCCGACAGCCAGCTCTGCGCTTTCGTCCGAGATGCAGGAGACAGATTTACATCCGGTCCCCATCAGCGTATACAATATTTCTATTCCATGAATTCCATACCAGAAAAATCCGGCGTGTGAGGGTTCGTTCGTACAGGGAGAGTAGCAGTCTGCACCGGCGACTTTCCCTTCCGGTCCGTTTCCGGCTCTTAATTCCATGTTCCGGGGGGAAAAGCGTAATGCCGATGATGAAAAAATGGGAACCTGTTTCTTTTCTGCCATTCCGTAGATACTCAGTACATCGGATAACTGTGCAGCAACCGGTTTATCGATGAATAGGGGTTTACCATTATTTATCACTTCTTTTGCCTGTTCGAGGTGCAAAGTCCCATCATTTGTTTCCAACAATACACAGTCTACCTCTTTCAGAAGCTCCGCGATCGATGAAGTTATACTTACTCCGTGTTTCCGGGCCGTTTCCGTATATTGGGGAATGCGGCTATAACTGGACTCGATGGTTCTGGAACCGTATGGATAGGCGGCTACTATTTTGAAACCGGTATAATCCGGTTGCGGGCTCTCTCCATTTATTAATTTGATAAAAGCTTCGGAGTGAGAGGTGTCCAGTCCGATAATGCCTAACCGGATGATCTCTTGCGGGTGAAGTGAAGTTATGGCAAGAAATTGGATAACGAGCAATAATAATACATTCCGTTTCATAAGCTGTTCTTTTTAGGGATTCGTTAATATTTCTACAGGTAGAAGCGAACCGCTCTCCATATCCAGATATAACCGGGCGTTTTCTTTTTCGCGCAGGATAGTAGAGGGATATTCTTCACATAGAGGAGCATATAAGGTATTGTAAACAGCCTCTGCCTTTGTGGAGGCTGGGACGATACAGAATGTATATGCTGCAGACATCAGGATCGGGATGGTGAGCGTGAATGCCTGTGTGGGAACTTCGTCGAGAGATTGAAAACAACCGTCGTGCACCTGCTGTTCTCTGCATTGGGGGGCAAGGTCGACTACCTTCATCCAGTCTTTGTCGTTGAAATCGGCTACATGCGGATCGTTGAAGGCGATATGTCCGTTTTCCCCTATTCCCATACAGATGATATCGATCGCTCGTTCAGACAGTAGGCGGGTATAGCGTTCGCATTCGGCTTCAAAACCGTCTTTCTTCGCTTGTATATAATAGACCTGTTTGAAGGCTACTTTCGCGAATATATGTTCACTCAGGAAATTGCCGAACCCTTGCGGAGCATTGGGATCCAATCCGATATATTCATCCATGTGGAAAGCATTGATACGGTTCCATGCGATCGATTTATCGGCAATGAGTGCTGCTAGGAAATCATTTTGTGAGGGAGCGGCGGCAAAGATCATATTGATCTCTTCCTTCTCTTTTAATAATTTGCATATAGCCTGCGCAACATCCGATGCCGCACTCTTTCCCATAGATTGCCTGTCAGGGAATACCTGTACAGTAAGCTTGTTCTTTTTTAAATTTATCATATTGACTATTTTAGATTTATACTGTTAGCTAACGTGATCTTTCCGTTTGTTTCACTTGTTTCATGCTGGTGAAACATTTGTTCCTCTTAGGTGAAACATTTGTTTCATCAGGAAGAAACTGTTATTAGGCTATAGGAAGTCGGTGCTTGTATTTATACTTTTGATGACCAGCTTACGATGCGATATCCCCAGACGGCATACCATATCAGATATAAATAGCAAGGTATCAATACCCAATATCCGGTTTGCAAAGAAGTCATGTCTGCCAGTTTGCCATAAACAAGGGGAAGGATGGCATTTCCGCACAATGCCATAACCAGCATGGATGAACCAATTTTGGTGAAACGTCCCAGATTCCGGATGGCGTGGGGCCAGATACCTGCATATATCAAAGAGTTCGGTAAACCGAGGGAAGCCAGGAACCAGATGGATAAACCTGCATTGTGTCCTAGTAGGGAAATATTCGTATGGGCGAAAATTACTCCCAGTGAGAGGACGAGCCCTAAAACCGTACAAACGATCAATGCATTTTTTTGGGATATAAAACGCGGGATCAACAGGATTCCCAGCAGGTAGCCCAGAATTGTTGCTCCAAGCGTATAGGAAGGAAAGAACTTAGCGTCCAAAAGTCTTACGCCCATAGAACCTGCATAACTGATGATCGTATCTATGGCCACAACTTGTGTCCCGACATGCAGAAACAGGGCCAATACGCCGAGTAGCAGGTAAGGGAATTGAAAGACGGAGGTTTTTCCGCAATTGGCGGTTGCAACCTCTTCATTCTCCTCTTCAGGGTTGATGTCCGGTAATTTTGATTTATAGATAAACAATCCGATTGTGAGAAGGATGAGGCTAAGGATGCTGTAAGGAAGTATAACTCCACGTATGAGTTCATCGAGTGCCGCTTCCTTTTCCATGCCGTTGAGGAGCCCGGATTCGACGGATGTCAGGATATCTTGGCTTTTCCCCAACACGACTGCAGCAAAGATAATAGGTGAAACGATTCCGGCGAACTTATTGCATACACCCATTATGCTGATGCGCCGGGCTGCTGTTTCAATGGGACCGATGATCGTGATATATGGATTTGCAGCAGCTTGCAGAACCGACAATCCTGTACCCATCGTGAACAGACCGGTAAGGAATATCCAGTATGTTCTGTCCAGCGCAGCGGGTACAAATAGCAATGCTCCTGCGGCCAGACAAAAGAAGCCGTACATCATCCCTTTTTTGTATCCCGTCTTTTTTAACAGGTAGGCAACCGGGAGCGACATGACAAGATAGGCTATATAAAAAGCGAATGTAACAAAATATGATTGATAATTTGTCAATTCGCAGGCAATCCTGAAGTAAGGAATCAGTATTGAGTTGACCCATGATACAAAGCCTATGATAAAGAATACGATTCCGATGATAATGATTCCTGTTATGACTTGTCTTTTTTCTGTTGCATGATAATTGTTTGTCATAATTTTACCTCCCATCCTTCCTGATAAGTTCTTCCCCAGTATTTATCCGCAATTTGTTTGTTTCTGATATGTCCGTTAGCCGGATCTGTTTCCAGTTTTTCTCCTGAACATTGGGCTATATTTCCCAACTGGACGAGTAATGTACTTATGTGGCCGGACTCTATTCCCGCATTTAGCTTTTCTCCTTTTTTGATTGCATCAAAGAAGTTTTGGATATGGATTGCATCCAATTGCTGCGCCGGATCCATCCGGTTGCGGGGATCGGTTTGTATCTTACTTTCCACCTCGCGGATGATCTGGTTTTTATGGTCCATGATTTTGTAATAATTACCTCCTCCGATCAGCAGGTTGGCTTTCTCTCCGTAGAAAAGTGCACCGACGGAATTGCCTTCTATTTTAAAAGCATTGCAACAGTGTCCTTCCCAGATTATTGACTTCTTGTCTCCGAAATTTATACTGATAACTTGTGTGTCAGGAGTTTCCCAGTCGTCTTGATAATAGTAACGTCCACCCGTGGATTGCACGGAAGTCGGGTAATCCACTTCCATACCCCATCGTAGCAGGTCTATCATATGGGTTCCATTGTTTAAGGCTTCACCGGTGCCCCATCGCCAGAACCAGTGCCAGTTATAATGAACGATATTATCCTTGTAGGTTGTCCGTGGAGCCGGTCCCTGCCACAAGTCCCAATCGAGCCAGTCGGGGACGCGAACTTCTTTTCCTTTGCCTATAGGGGCACGGTTGTTCGTATACCATGATTTGCCGAAATAAACTTTTCCTATTGTTCCGGCTTTGATCTCATTGATCGCTTCCACAACATTGGGCCATGAACGGCGTTGGTTTCCCATTTGTACGACCTTGTCGTATTTTTGTGCGGCTTGGATCAATATTTCGCCTTCTTCTGGAGAGTGGCTGCATGGTTTTTCAAGGTAAACATGCTTTCCGGCTTTCATTGCCAGTAAGGCTGCCGGGGCGTGCCAATGGTCCGGAGTTGCTATAACTACAGCATCCAAGTCTTTCTTTTCAAGCATAAGGCGCAGGTCTTTATATCCTTTCGGAGTTGTGTCGCTGATGTTTGTAACCTCTGCGATACACTTGTCTAAAGCCCTGGAGTCAACATCGCAAATGTGTTTTACGATGCAGTTTTTTTGCTTGGCAAAATTCCGGGCTAAAGCGGCTCCACGGGAGTTTACTCCTATGCAACCGATCAGGATCCGGTCGTTTGCTCCTACTATGTTTGCATAACTTTTTGCACTGACCCCAGGCAACACGCCACCGAATGATAACATAGCCGTACCGGCTATTGCTTTTTTTATAAAACTGCGTCTCGTTGTCATACTGATTAATTTTAAATGAATCTCAATACGACAAAAGTAAAAGGATGAATTATTCATTTTCTCCCATCTTGCGAAATAAAATCCTCAAAATGCGTCAGAATGGAGAGGGCAGTAATAATGTCAGGGAAGAAGTTATGCCTGGTAAATCGTCTGTCCGTTTATGATGGTACGTGATATCCTGATCTGATTGTCGAAAAAAAGAATATCTGCCGTTTTACCTACTTCTAAAGAACCGATCCTATTTTCCATATGAAGAATACGGGCAGGCGTTGCCGTCATCATTTTTACTGCATCTGTTAAGGAGACTTCTGCCAGTTGAACCATTGTCCGGACCAGACGGTCTGCAGTTGCCACGCTGCCGGCAAAAGCACTTCGGTCGAGTAGTTTGGCTACTCCCTCTTCTACCATTACAGTTTGTCCTTCCTTTAAACTTCCTAATTTATATACCCCTTCCGGCATTCCGGCGCCGCGCATGGAATCGGTAACCAATGCTATTCTGTCTGCTCCTTTGAATTTATGTATAAGTTGAAGCAGGCTTTTGGGGAGGTGAATGCCGTCGGCAATGATTTCTACATCCATATCCTCCAGTAAGAAAGCGGCTTCTACAGCGCCCGCATAACGGAGTGCATTCCGGCGGGTAACGGTCTGCATACCTGAGTAGAGGTGCGTCATCAGGGAGTATCCGGCCTTATAGGCTTCCATGACCTCTTCACAAATGGCATCCGTATGTCCGACGGATGGGATTATTTGTTTTTCTTTCAATAGTTTACCCAGGTAGAGGGCACCGTCGAGTTCGGGTGCTATGCTCCAACGAATGATATCGTCAGTGGCATTCAATATACTGGTGTAATGTTCGGGAGTCGGTGCCTTCAGATTGGAGGGATCTTGCGCACCACGTTGGCTATAGGCGAAGTATGGACCTTCCAGATGGATGCCCAGAAACTTTGCACCTTTCGTATTTTGTTTTTTTGCCTGGCGGTAGATTTCAAATGTGTGGAAGAGCTCTTCGTCAGAACAGGTCAGAGTGGTGGGTAAAAGGGCGGTTGTACCGTAGCGGGCATGTGTGTTGGCGACGGTCAGGTAAGCATCTACCGTACCGTCCATAAAATCGGCTCCTCCTGCTCCATGTGTATGAAGATCGATGAATCCAGGGGATATATACTGTTGTTCGGCATCGATGATTTCATCGATATCATCCGATGACGGATGGTCTGTGCCGATAGCAGTTATTTTATCGTTCTCAATGATGATATAACCATCTTCCAGAATATTGTCGGTCTGGATTAATTTTCCGTTGGTAATGAGCCTGCGGACTGCTTTTTTTTCGTGTGATGCTGATATTGTACTCATATGGCACTGTTTTTATTGTTCAAACAGTACAAAGTAAGTAGAATGCTTCTTCTTTTTATGTGCTGATTGCGAAATAAAATCCTCAAAAAACGAACGGACCGGATAGAAAGTCGGTGCATCTTTTATTTGTTTTTAGAAGTAAATCGTTTCCGGTATTGAAAGGGAGTCATTTCCTTTACCTTTGTAAATATTCGGGAAATGTTCTTGTAATCCGTGAAACCGGCTTTAGCAGCGGCTTCTACCAATGGTAGGTCAGTTGTAACCAACAAGTCGACAAATTTTTCTATACGCAGTTCCTGAATATACTGGCAAACAGATGTACCTGTTTCCCGTTTGAACTTTTTTTCCAGGACGCGCCTTGAGAAAGGTAGCATCCGGATAAGATCATCTATCGGCAGGGGATTCCGAAGGTTGTTATCTATATAATGTAACAGCTGTTCGATATATTTGTCGGAAACGGCAAAACGTTCGGTGGAAGCACGAGGGACGATTCGTACTGGCTTTATGATGATATCGACGGGGGTAACGATCTTTTTTTCGATGAACTGGTGAATCAGTCTCCCCGCTTCATAACCTCCGTTCTCGATATCCAATTCTATGGATGACAATTGAGGGTCGGAAATATTACATAGCAGTTTGTCATTATCTACTCCCAGGACTGCAATTTCCTCTGGAATGCTTATATCATACATTTTACAGACTTCAGTAATTTGCAATGCATAATAATCGTCACATGCGAAAAGAGCTACCGGTTTAGGCAGGCTTTGCAGCCATCTGCTTACAAGTTCTACATCAAAACTCCATTTTTCACTGGGTATCCGTTTCCGGTTGCTGAACTCATAAACGTCATAACCTTGGCTGTAGACAGCCTTCTTAAAGCCTTCGCCTCGTTCACGTCCCCATACTGTATCTGTCAGCCCGTAATAGGCAAACGATTTATATCCTTTGTGCAGGAAAAAGTTGGCAGCCATTACACCGGTTCCGAAATAATCACCCGTCAGGTTGGAGATACCGGGGCTTCGTTCTTTGTAGTTTTGGACGATGATTGGTATGTGCAGCTGGTTCAGTACAGACAGATCTATATCTGTGAATTGGGCGATGATGGCATCAGCTCCCCATTTCTTTGCCCACTCCACGACGCCTTCATCACCGTAAAGCTCCCTAAAATACAAAGGCATCCGGTAAAATGCCCAGGGACCTACTTCCCTTGCATATCTGACTACATTTTCCAGAAGTGATCTGCTATAGCCACTGGAAAAATCGGTTAACAGTAATATCTTTATCATCTCATGGTGTTCATTACGCTACGCAATCTTGTTCCAAAATTATAGAAATATTATTAGCTTTTGATAAGTATTCTCAAGTATTTTTGCGGAGGTTACTACTTTCCACTCAAACCTTTAGTGCTGTTCAGAGTAGCAGCAACTGTTGGCAGATGCAGATCGGTATACGCTATATCTTTAATTAGAGGTTACTGTTTATTGACTTGCTTTGTCCGGATCCGGAGCCACATACGTCAGTATCTGACCGCTTAGTTGCAGCAGGGATACTTCACAGAGTTTGGTGGAGTATTCCGCGATAGACTGGCGTTCTTCCGCCTCCAACAAGCTGTTCTGCGCTTCACGCAGTTCGATACCGGAAAGTTCGCCCAGTTTGTAACGGTCGATGGCGATGCGGTAGTTCTCCTGTGCGACAACCAGATTTTCCTTTTCCAGACTCCACAGGTCGAGGTTATTCTGGTAAGCCATCCACAGATTGCTCATGTCGGCACGTAAGGCCAGCTCAAGCTCCTGCATGCGCAGTTCCTTGTTTTCGATCTCGATGCGTGCATTGCGGCGTTCGCGGCGGCGGTTCAGGCCGTCGAACAGATTCAGTCCGACGGTAATGCCATAGTTCAGACCTAGCCGCTGCTGCAGGTCGGTGGTGCCCACTTCGTACCAGTTGGCGGTATAGCCGTAACCGGCATTCAGTTTTACGTAAGGGTAGTTGCGGCTCTTGACCTTTTTATAATCCAATTCGGAAAGCGTTTTGTTCTTCTGGGCGATCAGCAGAGAGGCGTTCGACTCTATCGTGCTTTTCCATAGCTCCACTTCATCCAGGAAGATATTCGGGTAGATCACGGAGTCTTTGACAGCGATGTTCTCTTCTACATTCTCGAGAGCCATCAGTTCGTTGAGCCGGATGCGTGAGGTGTTGACGACTTCCAGCTGGTTCAGCACCTTCGAGCTGTCGGAGTTGAAGTCGACCTGCGCTTGTTGCAAGTCCATGCGCGAACCGGAACCGATATGGTAACGCTCTTCTGCTATACGGACACGCTCTCGGGAAAGGTCGAGGGATGAGCGCAGGTTACGCAGGCGGATGTTCTGGCGTATCCGGTTGTAATATTCGGTAGACAGGTCTGCCACGAAATCCTCTATCGTCATGCGTGTATTCAGTTCGCCCATCCGCTGTAATTCCTTGAGGCGCGAATATTCTGCCTGTATCCCGAAGCCGTCGAATACTGTCCAGTTTACGTTCAGGCCGATATTGCCTGTTTCGCTGTTGACGCCGTTTTGCTTTTCGGTCGTACCGTCGGTCAGCTTGTTACGGTTGTTGTTGACCGAACCGCTGAAACCGCCGCTCATATCTATGGTAGGCAGGTACCCGGCGTTGCCAGGTGTGGCGTTATTGTCGCTTATCTGTTGTTCGTTGCGTATGATACGGATGGAGTAGTTACGCTCCAGTCCCGTTTCGATACACTGCCTGAGGCTGTATACGTCCTGTGCTTTTACACTCAGGGATGCTGAAACAGCCAGTATGATCATTGCTACTCTTTTCATATTTTCTTTGCTCTGTCTGTTGAGATAAAACTATACATTGCCGGAACGATGAACAAGGTAAGGAAGGTAGAAACCAACATACCGCCTACTACGGCAATACCCATCGCAATACGTCCTTGTGCACCTTCGCCTGTCGCGTATACCAGCGGTACCAGTCCGAGTATAGTCGATGTACTGGTCATCAGGATCGGACGCAGGCGTTGTGTGGATGCCGAGCGGATCGCTTCAGGCAGGCTTTGTCCTGCTTCCTGGCGTTGGTTGGCGAACTCTACGATCAGGATACCGTTCTTTGCCACCAGACCGATCAACATAATGATACCGATCTGACTGAATATATTCATCGTAATGCCCGAATAACTCATAAACATCAAGGCTCCCGCAATAGCCAGCGGCACGGTGAACATCACCACCAGCGGATCTTTGAAGCTCTCGAACTGGGCGGCAAGCACCAGATAGATCATCAGCAAGGCCAGGATCATAGCGAACATCAGACTGTCGGAACTTTCGCGGAACTCTTTCGACTCGCCAGAGAGGGCGGTACGGAAACTGCCGTCGAGCGTTTCACCTGCTATACGGTCCATTTCGTCCAGGCCGTCACCGATCGTATATCCTTTATTCAGACCGCTGGATACTGTTGCTGAAACGAAACGGTTGTAGCGATACAACTGTGGCGGAGCTACATCTTCATGCAGGGCGACCAGGTTGTCCAACTGGATCATTTCCCCGTTGTCGCTGCGTACATAGATCGACTTCAGGTCGAGCGGCGTGTTACGCTGCTGGCGGTTGATCTCGCCTAATATCTGGTATTGTTTACCGTTCATATAGAAATAGCCCATACGCTGCCCACTTAATGCGTACTGTAATGTCTGTGCGATATTGCGGGTACTTACTCCCAGCGACGATGCCTTGTCGCGGTTGATCTCGATGCGTGTTTCCGGCTTGGTGAACTTCAGGTTCACATCCGCCATCTGGAAGACAGGGCTTTCGTTTACCTGCTGCATGAAAGCGGGCAGGTGTTCCGCCAGTTTCTCCAGGCTGGGTGCTTGTAATACATATTGCACGGGCATACCTCCGCGTCGTCCTCCGAAAGTGGATTGCTGCTGTACGAAGGCACGCGCTTTTGTTTCTGTCCTGACGGCTGCCGAAAGCCTTTCGGCTATCTCCATCTGCGAACGTTCGCGGTCGCTGATATCCGGAAGGATCACATTGATAAAGCCTCCGCCGTTCCAGGAGCGGTTAACCAGAAACTTACGTTCGGGAGCGATAGAGTCGGATATTTCGGCTATCCGGTCGGAGAAGTCGCGGATAAACTCGAAGGTAGCTCCTTCCTGCGCACGCAAGTTGACCGATATGGATGAACGGTCTTCGAGGGGAGACAATTCTGAGCGGATTGTTTTCCAGAAATAACCGATCGAACCGAATAGGATGACCACGATAGGAATAGCCCACCACCGGTGGCTCAGGAAATAGTCGAGCGAACGGGCGTAAATCTTGTTCAGCCCTTCAAAGAAAGGTTCTGTCTTGACGTACATCCAGTTTTTCTTTTCCCGTTTGCGCAGTAGCTTGGTGGCAAGCATCGGCGTAAAGGTAAGGGCGACGAATGAAGAGATAGCCACCGAACCGGCAATCACGATACTGAACTCCTTGAACAAACGCCCTGTCATCCCCTCCATAAATACGATCGGAAGGAATACGGAGATCAGGGTAATCGTGGTCGAGACTACAGCAAAGAATATTTCTTTCGAACCTTCTATGCCCGCCTCCTTCGGGTTCATCCCCTTTTCTATACGGACATATATATTCTCTGCTACCACGATCGCATCGTCCACCACCAACCCGACGGAGAGCACGACGGCAAGCATCGTCAGGACGTTGATGGAGAAGCCGGAGATATACATTACAAAGAAGGCGCCGACCAATGATACCGGGATCACCACGCAAGGCACCAGCGTCACGCGCCAGTCGCGCAGGAACAGGAAGATGATTAGTACCACCAGTGCCAGCGCGACATAGATTGTCTCTTCCACCTCGGCGATGGAAGCACGGATGAAACGGGTATTGTCGTACACCATTTCGATCGATACGTCTTCCGGCAGGTCTTTCTTCAGTTGTTCGATACGGTTGTAAGCTTCATCGGCAATCTCGATATGGTTGGCTCCCGGCTGGGGGATGATGATACAAATTACCATCGGCTCGCCGTTTTTACGCAAAATACTGCGTAGGTCTTCCGGAGCCAGTTCCGCCCGTCCCACATCCTTGAAACGGACGATGTTGTTGCCGTCCTCCTTGATGATCAGGTCGTCGAATTCTTTCGCTGTATGCATCAACCCCAGGGTACGGATAGAGAGGTCGATCGTATTTCCTTCGATACTACCGGAGGGCAACTCTACGTTTTCCGCATCCACTGCATTCTTCACATCCAGCGGGGTAACACCGTAGCCGGCCATCTTGATCGGGTCGAGCCATAGACGCATAGAGTAACGTTTCTGTCCCCAGATATCTACCCCGCTCACATTCGATATCGTTTGCAGGCGTTCCTTTACCGTCAGCTCGGCAATCTCGCTTAAGTCCATCAGCGAACGCCTGTTGCTCTGAATACCGATCTGCATGATGGGCGACGCGTCGGCATCGGCCTTCGATACGGTAGGCGGGTCACAGTCGCGCGGTAGATAACGTTGGGCACGCGATACTTTGTCGCGTACGTCGTTGGCTGCCGTTTCCATATCCACCGACAGTTCGAACTCGACAGTGATACGGCTGCTACCCTGGCTACTGACGCTACTTAGCGAGCGAATACCCGGAATACCGTTGATGTTCTGCTCCAACGGTTCCGTGATCTGGTTCATGATAACCTCGGCATTCGCTCCCGGATAGGATACGTTGACCGAGATAATAGGCTGGTCCACACTGGGGAACTCGCGAACCCCCAGGAACTTGTAGCCGATCATACCGAACAGCAGGATGACGAGCATCATTACCGTCGAGAGAACCGGCCTGTTTATACTGGTTTCCGATATATTTGCCATAGAGGAATTTAATACAGATTATCAATTGTTACTTGCATGCCGGTACGAAGCTGCATCACACCGGTGGTGATCAATGTATCGCCCGGCTGTACACCGTCGAGCACCTGCACACGGCTTTCCGTACGCAAGCCGATCGTGATTTCCGCCGGTTCGGCTACTCCGTTCTTATACAGGTAGACCACATTCTTACCCATTTCGGGGATCAGCGCTTCGCTCGGGATAGCCAGTGCATCCTTTATCTCGCGTTTGGTGATCTCCACCGAGGTATAACGTCCGGGGAAGATCGACTCGTTGGTGTTAGGATAGGTGGCACGTACTTTCAGAGTACGGGTCGACATATCCACCTTACTTTCTACGGCATATACTTTTGCGTTGTAGTCGCGCATCATACCGTTGGAGTCTTCCAGGCGGAATACGATGGAAGTACCGTCGGTTACGTCGTTTGCATAGTTCTCGGGGATGGAGAACTCGATTTTCAGCGGCGATATCTTCGTCAGCTTGGTAATAACGGTGGTGGGAGAGACATAAGCCCCTTCACTGACCGAACGCAGACCGATGATCCCATCGAACGGCGCACGCAACTCCGTCTGCAGGATGTTGGCTTTCACCAGATCGATGTCGGCCATCAGTTTCTCATATTCGGTAGTCACCTGCTCGTAAGCCTCCTGGCTGACGGCGTCTTTTTCAAGAAGTGTGCGTTGGCGGTATACCCTGTCTTTTGCCAAAGGGATTTGGGCTTCCAGTTTTCTCAGCTGGGCCTGTAATGGTTTGTCGTTGATCTTTGCCAGCAGGTCGCCGGCTTTCACATGTGTACCCTCGGTGAAATAGATATTCACCACTTTCCCTGACGACTCGAAGGATAAGTCTACTTCCTCATCGGGGAGGATACTGCCCGTGCTAATAACTTTGTCGGTCAGTGATTGGAATTTTAACACTTCAGCGTTAATGTTCAGCACCTGCTTCCTTAAGCTCGTTCCCGGAGCGGGAGCCACTTCGTCTGCTTTCCCGGATGCTGTCAACTCGTTCTTAATCTGTGGATAAACAATCATTCCAGCGATTAGCAGAAGGATTGCGGCGGTAACGCCCCACTTCACTCTCTTCGTCATATTTTCAATGGTATCTACTTTAAAACTTATCAATAGGCATGTAAATATACACAACTCAATCGGAATATAGACAAGAGTGAAAAGAAAAGGTTTAACGGGGCAACTATAAAAAGTTTTGGCATATTAGCCTTCATTGCCTTCATATAGGAAGATATCCTTTGATCTACAATTGATATTAGATGAACCCGGTTTCTGTTCTTGCCTTCATACGACCTTCATTCCGGCTTCATGTCTCGTCCTGATTAGTCCTGTCTTTACCTGTAAGGGCTTTCATTAGGACTTCTAAGTTTGAAAGTCAGTATGTTTAAATATTTTTCTGCTCTATTTTGTATATGTAATATGTAGATTTCTAAAAAGTAATGCTAGCCTTACATATATGTATAGTATGCATTTCTTTTATGCAATGCAAGCCTTACTTTTATAAAATACCGGAGTAATACTCTAAATTGTCCTATCTTTTTTTCTTAATATTCCTGATGAAAAGGCTTAGTTCTCCTATGCTCGGATCTGTGACTTAGGAAACAATCGTGTGACATCATTAAAGGAATACGGAATTGTGTTTAATTGTTTTATATATAGGCTTTTATAGTAAGTGTGATATTGCAGGAACAGCTCTCGGGAAAGTTGTATTATATAATGTACGCATGTACGTTGTTTTATAAATAAAGAAGATAAAGAAATAAATAAAATAGTACTGAATAGCTTGAATAATAAGCTTATATGTGTTTTAAATGACTGACTAGAGAAAACGATCCTTTTTTATCGTCAGCAAATTTAGATATTCTTTTTTTACCAACAATCCTTTTATCATTTTTTTTATCATTCCTATCTTATTTCTTATCAACTGAATAGCAAACATAGTACCAAATATAAGGTTTTGATTACAAATATAAATATGATAAAAAACAGTGACTAAAAAAAAGGATCGTTTTCTCTAGTCATTTGGTAAAAAGGACATTCAAAACATCGAACAAGAACTATTTCATTAACACTATTATTAATATTAAAATTTAGATTTATGAACAAAAAGATTTCTACGTTTTTGGCCGGTAGCTTACTGGCCGTATGTGTAGGCGCGGTTCAGGCTCAGGATGTAGATCCGGCACCAGTAGTACCTGCATTATGTGGTGCTCCTGCCGGTTTAACCGGTGCCTCTTTCGAAGCAAAGGAGAGTGTGAACGAAAAATTGTATTACTTTATACAAGATGCCGATGGTAATTATCTATACTTGGATAATTCGAATACTGCTTTTCAAGCACAATTAGTTGATGATCTTACGAGCTTGGAAGAAATTAATCAGGCTTTGTGGAGTATCAAACCTCAGATTTCCGAAGATGGTGGTACAACTCGTTTCTGCCTGGTGAACAAAGCAACAGGTCTTTTCTTCTCTTTTGATCCGGCTAATGCAACTAAGACAACTGAAGTTACAGAAGAGTCTACCTATATTGGTGGTGCCTATCCTAACTGGAAATGGTTTGAAAGCAAATATGCTGGTGAAGATTTTGAAACAGAAACTCCACTGAGCATTGTTTTCTCAAATGCAGACTCTACAATGATTTTGGGATCTAAAAATGATGGCGTATATGCTTACAAATATGCTAACGATAAGACTCCTGCTGTAGATGCATTGGAATTGAAACTTGTAAAAGCTGGTACTTATGTTTTGAGTGCTGAAGACTTGAATACAAAGACCAATACTAAGAATGTTGCCTATATGCAGCTTGACTTTGGCAGTGATGCAAAAGAAAATAATATTTTTGCTACTCCGTTGCAGGCTCAACAGCTTAAAGTAAGGTCTTCTGCTTCCAGCGGTTATGATTTTGTCTACAACATTGATGAATCAAAAGGCTTTGCAGAAGGTTTCACGAAAGATGTTGATGACGATTATGTTATCCTGAGTACATTGGAAAATGATCAGGTTTCTAATAAATACCTGCATGTCGATACTTCTTATTTTGCAAGTGCCGGTGCTACTTATAAAATGTATAATAAGATAAGCACAACAGATAAAGCGGCTTCATTAGTTACTCGTCAATGCTTTAAGCAGATCGCCAAAGGTCTTCCTTTGGATGCTTTCCGTTTCAAATTTACAAAGAACCTAGCTAACGACTCAATCTGGGTACAAGCTATGGTTGAAGCTGTAGAAATGGATAGAAATGCCGATGAACCTACTGTTTATAATAATGCTGATAATGGCGCTTATACTTCATGGAGCTATGCTAACACTCTGGATACTGAAGCTGAAAAGGTATGGCCTGCTATTGATGCTAATACTGCAGCAGATGTTCAGAATGGTGCTGGTGAAAACCTTATCCTGTCTCATTGTAAACTGGTTGATGAACAGCAAAAAGTTATCACTTTCTATTCTTGCGATGGCAACAGAACAAAGAACTTGGTTAATTTACTGGCTTACGATGGTATAAGCAAGGATTATACAACTCTTCCGGAAGGTATTTACAAAGTATATGTAAAATCTACTGATAATAAATATTTCAAACCTTATGTTGGTTTGTATGCTTCTAACAGCTTATGTGGTGAATTTAATTTCTCAGAAGTTGTTAAACAAGACGTTGAGCACATGCCGACTTACCAGTGGGTAGTTGAGAAAGTGATTAAGAATGGAACTATGGCTTCTGTTAGCCCGGTTAAGATTATGAACCGTGAATTTGGAAATGGTTTTGGTTTTTACAATGAAGGTATCCATCAGTTCGTTAAAAGAGAAGGTTTAGCAGCAAATGAATATTACTATAACGGTATGGTATTCGTCTTTAACTTGATCGATCCGACTACTGAATATGGTTATTTCAATGAAAATACAACAGCTGATATTGCCGAACAAAAAACTTACAATCTTACTTATCTGAGTGGTTTGGCTGCTGAAGGTGCTAACTTGCAGGTAGGTTTGGATACTACCAGCGACAATGTTGTACTGACTGTAGGTCAGGAAGGTGTTGCTTTCTCTTTGGTTCCTGTAAATTCAGATAACGAAGAAAAGTATGTAGCTGAAAAGTATGGTTATGCAAATGACCTGAAGAAAGTAGCTTACAAACTGGAAGTTGAAAACTCAAGCGTACTGACTGACTCTGAAAAGAGATTCGTTACAGCTCATTATTATGGAGGTAGCGTGAAATATATTCTGGCAAAGAGAGCTGATGCTACTATCTTCTATCTGAAAGAACAGAACTGTGTGGATGGCACACATTATTATGCATTGATTGAAGCTGATGCTCCGGTACCGAATTCTTTGAAATCTGCTCCTCTGATCGAATCATATAAAGTTGGTGTAGACGATGTTACTGCCCAATTAATACAGGAATGTTTATGTTGTAATTATGGTGATTTGAATTGCCGTACATCTTCATTTGCTTTGACAGAAGATACTACTCCTTTGTATCGTCGTCTGGGTAAGACTTTAGAAACAGATGAATTGAAGGATATGGATCTTAATGTTGCTAAAATTTTCCGTGTTAACTCTACTGCTAAGGAATATCTGTATGAAGATGCAAACTCTGTATATTCTAAGGATAAAGGTATCAACTTCCTGGGTATAGAAGGTAAAGGTGACGCTGCAAAAGCTGCTATGACTATCGATACAGCTTATGTACGTAAGAATACAACAATGCCTCAGTACATGTTCGTAATGGGTGCAGTTCGCCATGAAGCCGGTTGGAATTGTCCGTTCGATGAAGAACACAATACGGATGCATGGAAAGAAGCTAATGGTGTAGACCATTGTCCGCACGCTGTTCAGACAGAAGCTTATACAACAGGTCGTTACCTGGTTAACTTTGCAGACTCTGTTGCTTTGCCTAAGGGCGCTGGTAAAGATTATATCTGGAACTCAAGATATACACGTTTAGGTTTTGTAGATGCAAAACATATTGGCGATACTCTGGTAATCTATCGTAACGGTCAGGTTAGCCACTTGTCTGGTGATTCTATCTTCTTGGGTGATAACAAACATAACCAGGAAACACTGGCTTTGTCTGCTGCTACTTCAAAAGGTGATTCTATCCACGCTACTCATAAGAATGGTATCAAGAATGCTGTATTTGCATTACGTCTGGTAAATACCGATGCTGCTGACTTCCTGATCGAAACAGAAGGCGACAAGAAAATCCCGAGTGCAGGCGAAGGTGCTTGGGTAGCTGTTAAGAACGGTGTACCTGTAGTTGCTAACTATACTTCTTATGAAGATGCTATCCGTGATGCTGAAATCTTCAACATCGAGGCAACTGACGAAACTCCGACTTCAAACGATGCTATTTCTGCTTCTGAAGTATCTGTAGTTGCTACTAACGGTGCAGTTATCATCAATGGTGCTCAGGGTAAGAAGGTTACTATCAGCAACGTTCTTGGTCAGGCAATCGCAAATACAGTGATCTCTTCTGACAATGCAACTATCGCTACTCCTGCCGGTGTAGTTGTAGTAGCTGTTGAAGGTGAAGCTGCTGTTAAAGCAATTGTAAAATAATTTGTAATCAAAATAATTCTAAAATTACCGCTACGCGGTTGTCAGGTATAGACGTTGCAAGCAACGTCTATACTTCAACCAATTACCCCGCGATGGGCGAACAAGTGGCCGTATTAATACTAAAGTAATAAAATAAAGTTCATCTGTCAGTACCCCTGTGAAGAGGGAACATGGATAAAAAACAAAGCCCCTGCAGGATTTCCTGCAGGGGCTTTCGTTATAGAGAACTATATATCAAATACAGTAATTTTCTTACCAATACAGTATCAGACCAGCTATCCCTGCCAGGAAAATCATCAAAATCGGATGGACTTTGAACTTCCAGGTGAGGATAAAGGCGGCACCGAAGATCAGGAAGCTTTTGTAGTCGATGAAGTTTTCTTTGTTCATCAACATTAATGCCGCGGCGGCTATCAGTCCGACTGTTGCGGGGCGCAGGCCTGTGAAAGCGGCAACGACGTATTTGTTGTTCTTGAATTTGGCAAAGAAATAGGAGATCACCAATACCAGAATGAATGAGGGCAGGCAGACTGCGAATGTAGTCAGGCATGAACCCAGAACAGCCATCGCGGGTGAGTATCCCGCGTTATGAATGGCCGTGTAACCGATATAAGTGGCACTGTTGATACCGATCGGGCCCGGCGTCATCTGGGAGATAGCTACAATGTCCGTGAATTCCTGTAAAGAAATCCATTTGTAACGGTCTACCACATCTGCCTGTATCAGTGAAAGCATGGCATATCCGCCACCAAAACCGAAGATCCCGATCTTCAGATAAACGTAAAGTAACTGTAACCAAATCATATCAATTCTTCTTTATCTTTAAACCATACACTAACCCTCCTGCAATAGCGACCAGGATAATCCATACCGGTGAGACGCCTCCCATCCAGATAAGCAATGCGGCAACGACAGGAATCAACATCGAAACGTAAGTCAGTTTGATGGAACGTGCCGTAGTGATACAGGGTACGGCTATCAATGCTACGACAGCCGGGCGCAGACCTTTGAATATCTTTTCCACCCATTCATTATCCTGAACCTGGGTAAAGAATGTGGCGATCAGTAGGATGATCAGGAAAGACGGCAGGATCGTCCCAAGGGCACAAACTACGCTGCCCATGCTTTTTTTCAGTTTATAACCGACAAAGATGGAGATATTTACGGCGAAGATACCTGGTAGTGATTGTGCGACGGAGAATAGGTCGATGAAATCTTCTTTGGATAGCCAGCCGCGGTCTACTACCTCCCGTTGTATCAACGGTAACATGGCATATCCGCCGCCTATTGTCCCCACACCTATTTTCAGGAAAGTAAGAAAGAGCGTCAAATACATAATTAATTATCCCTTTAAAAGTAGGTGACAAAGATAGGGAATAATTTTTAGTCCAGCCAGGGTGTGGGATTGAGTTTCGTTTTCTCTTTCCAAAGCTGGAAATGAAGGATGGTTGCGTTTCCGGCCTCCGTATCGGTGAATATCTTACCGATGGCCTGGCGGGTGCTGACCTTGTCGCCGGCCTTTACGTATACCTGGCTCAGGTTACTGTAAACGGTCAGGTAGTTACCGTGGCGGACGATCACTGAATTGTTATAGCCGGGGACTACGAATACGCGGGTTACTTCACCGTTGAATATCGCACGGGCATCGGTTCCCGGTGTAGTCTGAATATCGATACCGCTGTTGTTGGTACGGACGTATTTCAGTTCTGAATGCTGTTGTTCGCCAAAGGTTCCGACAATAGTGTAACGCCCTGATATGGGGAACGGCAGGCGTCCGCGGTTGCTTGCGAAATCGTCGGACAGTTTCTTTTCAGCCTTAGTCATAGCATAACCTCCTTTAGTATCGGCTACGCGTTCTTCCTGTATAGGTTCTTGCACAGGCTGTTCTTTTCCTTCGGCTTTTGCCTTGGCATTGGCCTTTTCACGGGCACGGCGTTCACGTTCGCGGGCTGCTTTTGCTTCGGCTTCGGCACGAGCTATTTCTTCGGCGATCTGTTGTTCGATCTGGCGATTCAAGGCGTTGGCCTGTTGTTGCTTTTTCCGGAGTTCGTCTTTCAGTTGTTTTTGTTTCTTGTTGAGTTCCTGTACCTCTACTTTCTGGCTACTTTCTTCGGTTTGAAGCTTTTGGCTTTCCTGTTCGCGGGTTCCTAACAAAGCATTCTTTTCGGCACGGGTCTTTTCCAGTTCCCGTTGTTTCAGGTTGATCTCGGTTTGCTTGTCGATGATCTCGGTGGCCTGGTGTTTCTGCCAGTCGGAGTATTCGCGCAGGTAACGCATGCGACGCATGGACTGGGCGAAATTGTCGGCAGAGAGGATGAACAGTAGTTTGTCTTGCGAACTGCGGCGTTTATACAGGCTTTGTGCTGATTTACCGTAGTTGGTACGTTTCTCGCCCAATTCTTTTTCCAGCTTGTTGATCTCGCGGCGGGCGGCAGCGATCTGGTTGTCAATCTCGCCGACTTCCTGGTTCAATAAGCTGATTACTTTCTTACGGGAAAGAATCTGCTGTGAGAGCAAGTTCAGGCGGTTGAGGGAGTTTTGGGCTGTCTGGGTAGTCTCTTTCAGTAACTGGTTTGTCATTTCAATTTCAGCCAGCGCTTTCTTACGCTGCTCTTCAAGCTGTCTCACCCGTGCAGACTTCTGGCCGAAGGCGGTCAGGGCAGATAACGTGAATATGACAATCCAAATATACTTCATCTCTATTTCTGACTGTTACTGATTGATTTTATGATTTGTGCAAAGGTAATACGATTATATTTATCAGGAATCGAAAACTCCATATTAACCGGCACATTTGTCTGTATGCGGGAGAAACGGAAAGCGATACCTCCTTGTGACGAGCCGTTTGACAATACATTTACATCCATCAATTGTGGAAACGGTTGTCCGTCCGTCACTCGGAAATCGGCATAGTCCCATTGCAGGGCGTATTGTTCGGATGGATCTGTAATGTAGGTGGAAAGCAGCTTTTCTTCGCCGTCGGCAAAGAAGGTGTAGAGCAATCCGATAGCATCTTTTACCTTGATCTCTGCTTTGTCCCCGTCCTGGTTAAGCTTGAAGCGTTTGAATTCCTTCGGTTCGATCTCCTGATGGCCGGGCAGGAATATACGGTTGGTAAACAACGCCTGCAGGTTATAGAAATTAAACTCGATTGGGGTTTGTCCTTTCAGGTCGGCATAACGTTCGGCTACATAGCGTTTGTTCATCCGGTCGATTACCTTGATGCTGTCCACGGTGAACTCGGCACGGAATACCTCTATCCCCAGAAAAGGCTGTACGGATAACTGGAAGGCACTGTCGCGCACCATCTTCAGGTCGACACGTGAGCTCATGTTGTTCTTCGACATTTTAAGCTCTGCATTCAGTCGGGCCGTCAGCGTATTGAACTGAAAAGCATGTTCTTCCATCAGTTCGAAGAATTCGTTATGCGCCTTGGCACCTCCCGATACGACTGTACCGATCTTCTTTGAAGATTTACAGCCTGAAAGGAATACAATGCAACATAAAATGATACCCAGGGCTATACGTTCTCGTGTTTTATTCATTCTTGACCTCCTCTTCGATATATTTACCTTCGATTATCTTGCGGTCGAGTACTTCGCTTTCCTTACCCAGTTCGCGGGCTTTTTTCCACTGTTCGACGGCTTTATCTTTATCTCCTGTCATATAAAGGATGTCGCCATAATGGTCTACCAGTTCGGCGCTCTTTGTCTTATCTTTCTCCAGGGCACTTTCGATGTATATCTTGGCGAGGGTGTAGTTGCCCTGCACGAAGAATATCCAGGCGTAGGTGTCGAGATAAGTGGCATTGTCCGGTTCGAGCTTGATACACTGTGCACTCATGCGTTCCGCCTTTTTCAGATCTTTCTTGTCGAGGGAAAGGAAGTAGGCGTAATTGTTGAGGACGACGATATTGTTTTCGTTGTACTTCAATGCTTCGTCGTATGCTTTATAGGTCTGATCTAACTGTTTCATCTGGTAGTAGATGTCGCCGATCTGACCGTAAAAGTCCGATTTCAGGCGCGGATTCTCCGCTGGGATGATGTCGATGCCGGCATAGTAAGTGTTCAGGGCTTCCTGGTATTTCTCCTGCTGGTAATAAGCAATACCCAGGTAGAAGTAATATTCGGGAGCGTCCGGGAACAGTTCCTGACATTTGGTACAGATACGGATCACTTCGGGTATATCTTCCGCTTTCAACGACATGTTGAGAAGCTGTTGCCAGGCTCCGGCGTTTTCGGGTTCCATTTCGGTAATAAGCTGGAACTGGAAGCGTGCTTCGTCGGTCTTTCCCTGCGACAACAGGAGGCCACCGTACATCTGTTTCAGTTCGGTGTCTTCCGGGTGCTGTTCCAGCAAAGTCTGGAAGAGAGCGTTGGAACTGTCGGTATCTTTCTGTGTTTGTTGCAGCCGGAGGATATAACGGGAGAGAATGCCGACTTTGGTGTCTACATCCAGTTTCTCGTTCACCAGGGCGGTATGTATCTGTTCTTCAGCCGCCTCTTTATTGCCGGTTGCTTCGTAGTAGTTTGCCATGGATACGATGTAGTAAGGGTTCCCCGGATCGATCTGGTGCGCTTTGTCATAGTAAGAGCGGGCCTTTATCGTATCGTTCTTTTCCAGGTGAAGATCACCCAGGATAATCTGATATCGGGCTTCCATCGGGTATTTGGCAGCCAGCTTCTCTATCTCCTTGAAGGCAGCATCTGACTGTTCCAACGAATTGTAGAGCTTGTACTTTTGCATGGAAAGGGCTTCATTCATACCTATCGACGATTCGAGGGCATTGTAGGCGTCGATGGCTTCCCCGATCTCGCCTTCCTGGGTCAGGGCTTCCGCCAGGTAATAGTTGAGTTCCGGTTTGCCAGGATAGGCTTTGAGCAGTTTCTCGTATTCTTCGGCGGCTTCTCCGTACATGCCGAGGTTGCGGGAGATAGTAGCCAGTGCCATGCGGTAGGTGAAATTGTCGGCGCTGTTGGCAACGGCGCGCTTCAGCATATCGACTGCTTTTTCGGGACGGTTCAACTGTATGTAGAATGACGAGAGCTCGTACAATATCGGGGATGCGGTAGAATCGATTGCGAGACAGTGATTAAATGCATCGAAGGCAGCATCGAATTTTCCGGCAGTCTTAAGGTTCAACCCTTCGAAGAAGAAGTAGTCGAATTTCCTCTGTTCGGCTGCGTTTAGCTCGTTCACTTTGGAGGGAGTGTCTTTCTTTACTTCTCCGGCATGCAACGGACGAATGCCCATAAACAGAAGGAGTGAAAAGAGTATCCCATATATTAATTGTTTCAACATATATCTTTTTCTATGTAAATCTTTTATGAATATTAGCAGCTTACTATCGAGAGCGCTTCTCACTAACCATTGAGTACCTCGCTCACTTACTATCGAGTAACTTGCTCGATTATCATCGCGGGCTTCACGCGATTACTATCACGCGCTGTGCGCGATATTACTGCTTGCCCGTATGTCCGAAGCCGCCGGCACCGCGTTCTGTTTCGTCCAACGCTTCTACCTGCTTCCAACTTACCTGGTTGTAGGTGGAGATCACCATCTGGCAGATACGTTCTCCGTCGTTTACAGTGAACGGCTCGGAAGAGAGGTTGACCAGGATAACGCCGATCTCGCCCCGGTAATCCGCATCGATCGTTCCCGGTGTGTTCAACAGGGTGATACCATGTTTCAATGCCAGGCCGCTACGGGGACGCATTTGCGCTTCGTATCCTTCCGGTAGGGCGATGTAGAGCCCTGTCGGGATCAGTTTACGTTCCAGCGGTTTCAGTACGACGGCTTCTGTCAGATTTGCACGAATATCCATACCTGCCGATAATTCGGTCGCGTAACCGGGTAGCGGGTGATGTGACTTGTTAATTATCTTTACTTCCATTATTATATCTTGATTTTGAGGGACGAAGATAGTACAAATATCAGTTCTGCCAGTCTCCGTTCTCTTTTATTAACTGAACTAAACGTTCTACTGCATCTTCTTCGGCGATGTTCTTCAATACGCATTCTTTGCCTTTGTAAAGGCTGATCTGTCCGCGTCCTGCGCCAACGTAACCGTAGTCGGCATCGGCCATTTCACCGGGACCGTTTACGATACATCCCATGATGCCGATCTTCAGGCCTTTCAGGTGGGAGGTTGCTTCCTTGATACGGGCGATGGTGGTCTGCAGGTCGTAAAGCGTACGTCCGCAGCTGGGGCAGGAGATATATTCTGTTTTGCTGATACGTGAACGGGTAGCCTGCAGGATACCAAACATACAACTGTCTGTGACAGTGGCTTCGCATTCGTTATTTTGCAGCATGATACCGTTACCGAAGCCGTCGAGCAGCAGGGTACCGAAATCGGCTGCTGATTTCAGTTGCAGCGACTCTTTGTCCGTTTCGTGGTATTCGCGGTGAAGGACGACCGGGATGTCGCAGTTGGCTGTCATCAGTTTATGCATCGCAGCGCGTTGGGAACCGACACCGTTTCGGTGGTGGGTACTTAGTACGACTACGATGGTCGGGTCTTGTTTCAGAATCTCCAATGTACGGTTTGTCAGATCATTGTATGTCAACCGTATAAACTTCAGAGGAGAGTTGAAGTTCTTTATTTCTTCTATTTCAGAGGCTATGAAGTAAGGGAATGCATTCGGACGTTCTTTCCAGAAATGGGCGTCTACCAGCATGCGGAAATTGTCGGGAAGGTTTTCAGGATCTTCCTTGCCGATATAAATATAGTCCGGCATCGACAAATGGTCGAATTCAAAGTCGCCGTTACTGCGGTCGGAGATAACGATAGGAGGGAAATTGCCTCCGATACCTTCCGTTACACGGCTGATGCGGCGGGAAGCTGTTATCGGGTCGTAACCGGGAACGATATTGGCGGTAATAGGCTTATGGCCCTGGCGTTCGAGGATGTAGTCGACCAGTTTGCGGGCAACGGGCATTTCTGCTTCGGGGTCTTCGCTGAGGGAGACGCGAATCGTATCGCCTATGCCGTCAGTCAACAGGGTTCCGATACCGACAGCGCTTTTGATACGGCCGTCCTCGCCGTCACCGGCTTCAGTTACTCCCAGGTGAAGCGGGTAATGCATGTCTTCAGCATCCATCGTCTGAACAAGCAGGCGTACGGTTTTGACCATTACGACAGTGTTGGAAGCCTTGATCGATATGACTACGTCGGGGAAGTTTTCATCCTGGCAGATACGCAGGAACTCCATGCAGGAGGCTACCATTCCTTCGGGGGTGTCACCGTACCGGCTCATGATACGGTCGGACAGTGAACCATGATTTACGCCAATGCGGATGGCGGTACCGTGTTCTTTACAGATATTGAGAAAGGGAACAAAACGGTCGCGTATCTTCTGTAATTCTGCGGCATATTCTTCGTCGGTATATTCCAGAAGATCGAAGGTCTTTACTTTGTCAACGTAGTTACCCGGATTGATGCGTACTTTTTCCACCTCTGCAGCAGCGGCATCGGCTGCTTTGGGGTTGAAATGGATATCGGCAACCAGTGGTGTGGTATATCCCTGGGCAGTTAGCTCCTTGCGGATTTCTCCCAGGTTACGGGCCTCACGTTCGCCCTGAGCTGTGAAACGCACATATTCAGCTCCCGCTTCGATCATGCGGATGGCCTGGCGGACGGCGGCTTCGGTGTCCATGGTCGAAACATTTGCCATGGATTGGATACGTATCGGATTGTCGCCTCCCAACGGCGTGTTCCCTATATTGACAACAGACGATTTGCGGCGACTGTAATTAAAATGATCCATCTTGTTTAATTGACAATGAACAATTGACAATTGACAATTGGCAATAAGCGGAGTCTATTCTCTTTTAATTGTCAATTGTCAATTATCAATTGTCAATTAGTTAGTTTTGTATTTAAAAGAAACCTGAGCTAACTCCTGGTTTGCTTTTACGATCTTTTTCTTCAAGTCTTCTTTGTAATTAGCCAGTTTGCCCTGAAGTTGTTCGTCTCCTACAGCCAGCATCTGAACGGCCAGGATACCTGCGTTCAATGCGCCGTTGATACCTACTGTGGCAACAGGAATACCCGGAGGCATCTGTACGATAGCCAATAGGGCGTCCATACCGTCGAGTGTCGAGTTGATGGGGACACCGATTACCGGCAGGGTAGTCATCGATGCGATAACTCCACACAAGTGCGCAGCCATTCCGGCAGCAGCGATAATAACTTTGATACCACGGTCTTTAGCGCCTTTGGCAAAGGATTCTACTTCAGCCGGAGTACGGTGGGCAGACAAAGCATGCATTTCGAACGGGATTTCCATCTCGTCGAGCAACTTGGCTGCTTTTTCCATGACGGGCAGGTCGGAAGTACTGCCCATGATAATACTAACTACAGGTGTCATTTATTTAGCGATGAATTGTTCGTATTCAGCTGCAGACAATAGATCGTCCAGTTCAGAAGGATCTGTCAGGGAGATCTTGATCAACCAACCGTTTCCGTAAACATCTTCGTTAACCAGTTCAGGTTTGTCATCCAGTTCAGAGTTAGCCTGGATCACTTCTCCGCTAACAGGCATGAACAGGTCAGAAACAGTCTTTACGGCTTCGATTGTACCGAAAACTTCTTCTTTGTCAAGCTTTTCGCCTTCTGTAGTAATGTCTACAAAAACGATTTCACCCAATTCGCTCTGAGCGTAGTCTGTGATACCAACATAGGCAACTGCGCCATCTACACGAATCCATTCGTGATCTTTTGTGTACTTTAAATCAGCAGGAAAGTTCATAATTTTAGTGTTTTTATTAGATGAATAAATAGATATAACTCAATAATGAGGCTACAAAGGTACATATAAATCCGAGACAAAAGCCGGCATACACCTGCATTGGTGTGTGACGTTTTAAAAAGATACGCGATGTACCGACCAGACCGGCTGCCAGGAGCACGATAATGAAACCCCAGTACGGATTTATAAGGTGGAGACGGGCAATCCCCATCATGCCTCCTAATAGTCCTCCGACTCCCAGCGTATGTGCACTGATTTTCCAGTAAAAGTTGATAAACAAGGATATTAGCAAGGCTACGCAGGCTCCCATCAGTAGGGACAGGAACCAGAAGGGTATCATCATCTTATACATGTAGAAGATACAGACCATCATTGAGGTGATGATGATCAGGTAAGGAACGACTCTTTCCTTGCGGTCTGTCAGTTCCAGGTCGCCGACTGCTCCGTTCTTCACCATCAGAAAAATGAAAAGTCCCGGAACTACAGCTGTAGACAAGAACGCGCCGCCTACCAGAAAGAGCTTCATGGTGGGAGGATAGATGGCAAGATATGTAAATGTCAGTGCCAGTATTACTCCATACGTTACCATTAGCAACGGGTGGAACATACCGGATATTATATTTGAAAACAGTCTCATACGCTTCAAATTTATATTTCTTTTCTGAGCCTTGCAACCGGAATATCTAACTGTTCACGGTATTTAGCCACTGTTCGGCGGGCGATAACATATCCTTTCTCTTTCAGGATGGTGGTGAGTTCCTCATCGGTGAGGGGTTTACGTTTATCCTCGCTGTCAATATGTTCTTTCATAATCTTCTTCACTTCACGGGTGGATATCTCTTCACCGCTGTCGGTCTGCATCGACTCGGAAAAGAAGAACTTCAGAGGGTAGATACCGAAGTTGGTTTGTACATATTTACTGTTACTAACCCTCGAAATGGTCGATATGTCGTATCCTGCACGTTCGGCCACATCTTTCAGTATCATCGGGCGCAGGGTGGCATCGTCTCCGGTCAGGAAAAAGTCCCGTTGCAGAAGGATGATGGCTTCCATCGTACGTTGTAATGTCTCCTGGCGTTGCCTGATCGCGTCGATAAACCACTGGGCCGAGTCGAGTTTTTGCTTTACGAACTGTACGGCCTCGCGCATCTTGGATGTTTGGTTTGCCTTGTTGCCGGCATAGTCCTGAAACATTTCCGCATAATCACGGCTGATCCGCAGGTCGGGGATGTCCCGGTTATTCATGCTTAAGATCAGTTCTCCGTTGATAGCTTCCACCAGGAAATCGGGGATCACCTGGCTCATGGCTACTTCCATAGAACCACCCCAGCTGCTACAAGGTTTAGGATCGAGGGCAATTATTTCGTGGATGGCTTTCTTCAGCGTCTCTTCACTGATGTTCAGCCCTCGCATGATCTTGTCGTAGTGTTTGCGGGTGAATTCTTCGAAATATTCCGTAAGGATATGGATGGCCATTTCTACTCCGGCAGTCGGTTCTTTCCGGTTGAGTTGCAGTAACAGGCACTCCTGCAGGTTGCGTGCTCCGACTCCGGCTGGGTCGAAGTCTTGTATGATGGCAAGTACTTCTTCTATTTCTTTTTCGTCTACATCTTGTCCGGCTTGAAATACCAGATCGTCGGCTATGGCGGAGAGTTCGCGGCGAAGATAGCCGTCGTCATCTATATTACCTATTATATATTCGGCTATCTTTACCTGTTTCTCGGGCAGGTCGCGTAATCCGAGTTGTTGCAGTAAGTATTCGTTCAACGACTGGCTTACGGAGAAAGGAATATCTTCTTTACGTTCTGTCTTTTCGCTTATTTCACGTAGTTTGTAATCGGGAATGTCGTCTTCGGTCATATAATCGCCGAGCGAGATATCTGCCTCTGTCTCGTTTGTAGATATATCATCACCACCTTCATCGTCAGTCCGTTCAAAGTCGTCTGCAATATCTTTTCCTTCTTCCAGGGCAGGGTTGTCTTCCAGCTCATGCTTGATACGTTCTTCCAGCTCGATAGCCGGAAGCTCGAGAAGCCGGATTAGCTGTATCTGCTGCGGAGAGAGCTTTTGCTGTAACTTTTGTTGTAACTGTTGCTTCAACATATTTAAAATCGTCTACTTTAGAACATGCAAATATAACTTTTTACGCCGAACAGACTTATGATTAAAAACATAATTGTTCTAAAGAAACTGTTTGACTGATGGTTATCTTTCAATTTTAACACACATCTCCTGTAATTAATTTCTTGAAATGCCTTAAAAATCAAAACTATTCCATATTTTTGCGTTTGTAAAGTTACCCTATATGACATCAACGCTAACTAAAAGTAAATATAGTCAGCTATCCAGAGAAGAGCTAATACGATTATTGGAAATGCGGGATAAGGAACAGATACATAATGTAAATAGTTCTTCTCCCGTCATCCCCAATATAAAACGTATTATATCCGAAGTGCTTGTCTTGTTGTTCAACGAAGAGGAACAGCCGATAGAGAAAGCAATGAGGTTACTTCTCGACTTTTTCAATGCAGACTGGGGATATGTGGCTATTTTTGAAGATAATGGTCGGATGGCGAGTTTCCCGTGCGAAGTGATGAGCAAATGGGTCGAAGTGCCAAAAGAAGATCATTCCGAACTTACATATGAAACGATTCCATGGATTATGGACACGATAAAGTCCGGACATGATATTGTGATGTGTAGTATGAATGAATTGCCGCCGGAAGCCAGTATCGATAAGACATTGTTTGAGTTGCAGCAACTCAAATCCATGCTTATTATCCCACTTTCTTTTCATAATAAGGTGCAAGGCTTTATCGGTTTCGACTCTGTCCGGGTTCAACGTTCCTGGACGTTGGAAGATGTCGAAGATTTACATATTGTTGCCCGGATTTTCTCTATTATAATCGAACGCCTGCAAACGCAAAGTAGTCTGGAAGAATCGAGAAAGCATCTCTCTGAACTCAGCACAAAATTCAAGCAATTCTTTAATAACTTGCCTGTCGGGGTAGAGTTATACGACTCTGAGGGTTATCTGATCGACCTTAATGAAGCGGATGCCCGTATATTCGGTTCTACCCGTAAAGACCTTTTGGGAATTAATTTGTTTGAAAATCCGGCTGTCCCTGCCCCAATTCTCGACGGTATAAAACACGGACAACCATTTAGTTTTCCTTTGATTTATGATTTCAGCGCTATACAGAGCACCAGTTATTATTCTTCTGCATTTGTCGATCATATAAAGTATTTGCAGATAAAAGGTATCGGGCTGGATGATCCGGAATTTGGAAGAATAGGATATCTAATGATTATTTCGGATAATACGGATGCTCAGATAAAGTCTGAACAGACAAAGAATAATCTGGCAATACTGAAGGCAGTTCTGTTATCCGGCCGTTCCATTGTAGGTGAGTATAATGTAGAGGAGGATGAGTTATATATCAATCCTGTACTGAATGATTTCCCGAGTACCAACCCGTTGTTTGAGTATATGAAGACATACAATTATATGTCTATTCAGGATTTGAGTAATCTTGGCAAATTCGGGGAAGAAGAGACGAATGACATGTCTCCTTTCTTACAGGTTGTTCGTGGAGAAGTCGACAATTGTAGTTTTGTATGTAAACTGGCGGTAGGAGCTGAGCCGGTTTGGGTCCGGATCAATGCACAGGCCCATGAAATAAACAAAGACGGTCATCCAAGTAAGGTCATTTGTTATATAAGAGATATAACGCAGGAAAAGCTACTGGAAGAGAAATTGCAGCAAGCTCGTGATGAGTCGCGCAGGAATGAGCTGGAAATGCAGAAAGCCCGTGAGGCTGATAAGCTGAAGTCGACCTTCCTGGCCAATATGAGTCACGAGATCCGTACTCCTTTGAATGCTATTGTCGGTTTTTCAGGAATTATTGCAGAAATTGATGCCAAGGAAGATAAAGATGAATATGTAAAGATCATCAATAAGAACTGCGACCTGCTTCTTCGCTTGATTACGGATATTCTTGATTTTTCGAAGATTGAATCCGGAGTGATGGAGTATTTGCTGAGTGAAGTCAGTATAAAAGAGATATGTTGTGACGAATTTCAAGTACATCGTTTGAAAGTACAGGAAGGAGTTACTCTATTGTGTGATTTGGCTGCTTTACCTGATATAATCCTTTATACGGACGCTAAACGTGTTACTCAGGTTATTTCAAATTTGTTGTCGAATGCAATAAAGTTCACCGAACAGGGAACGATAACTCTTTCCTACTCATTAAAGGATGATCATGTTCTTTTTGAGGTATGCGATACCGGGATAGGTATTTCGGCTAAATATCTTGAATCTGTTTTTGAGCGGTTTACTAAGGTCGATTCTTTCAAACAAGGGACAGGGTTGGGGTTATCTATCTGCAAAACTATCGTTAAAGCATTGAATGGAGATATCGGTGTAAGTTCTACTCCCGGTAAGGGCTCTCGTTTCTGGTTTACTTTGCCTTGTAGATGAGGGCTTCTCTGGTTTGCAGTAATACAGAGATACAGATGAGCCCCAGTCCGGTGTAGAAAGCGAGATTTAATTCTTTGGCTTCCCCGAAAAACAACATGGCAAGGATAATACTGTAAACCGGTTCCAGGTTGTAACTCAGGTTGACGGTAAAAGCCGATATAGTTTTCAATACCTGTATCTGTAACAGGTATAGTCCGATTGTGCAGACCAGGGCCAGTAGAAGCAGATAAAGAAAATCATTTATATCCGGAAGTATTGTTGCGACAGGGAAAAAGTACAGATATACAGGTAATAGACAACTCAGTCCCAGAAAACCGCCGGCCATTTCATATAATAACATGATACGGGAGGGATGATGTGCACCTACTTTTTTATTGGTTATGGTAAATAGAGCAGCCAAAGCTGAAGAGATAATACCTATTATGATACCGGAACGATATCGCATGTCAAATCGAAAAATGAGCAAGATCCCGACGACAGTGATCAGACTGAATAATAACTCCTTGATCTTAAACCTGCGACGAATAAGCAAAGGTTCCAGCAGAGCAGTAAAGAATCCGACCAGCGAAAAGCAAACAACCCCAACAGAAACATTCGACATTTTGATACTTCCATAGAAGAATACCCAATGTAAGCCAAGTATAAAACCTGTTCCGGCAATTTTCAATTGCTCTTTCAAGGGGATAGATTGTAGCTTGTTGCTGATTTTCAGAATGGTGAACAGTAAAACAGCGGCAAACATCATACGATACCAGACCAACAATCCTTCATTCAGGGTAATAAGTTTCCCAAACAGTCCGGTGAAGCCTGCCAGCAAGATAGATATATGAAGTTTGATAAATGCATTTTTCATCCTTCGCCCAGAATTTAAAGACTCCGGCAAATATACGACAAATTGTACAGCAAACAACATGATCTATCTTTCTGTCTAATGCGCACATAATCAAAACTTTTTAATATATTTGTGGAAGGTGTAGGGTTGTTTAGGCAAGTAAACTGCAGGTATTAAGGACCAATTTTGAAAGAAATATTTTAGTATGAAGAATGATGTGTTGTATGAAAACCTGGTGATGGCGATCAAAGAGAAGTTTCCCGAGCGTGGAAAGCTGACAAGTATGTTGGCTGATCTGTTGATGATAGAAAAAGAGGCCGTTTACCGGAGATTGAGGGGAGATGTCCCGTTCACTATCTTCGAAATTGCAGCTATAGCTAACAAGCTGGATATCTCGCTTGACCATATTATCGGTTGTTCCCTGAAAAAGAGCAGGCCTTTCCAGATGAAAATGGTGAATTTCCTTCATCCCCGGGAGGAAGATTATGGGATGCTGGAACATTTCCTCGATTCTTTGAGACATCTTAGGAACGATCCGAATTCTGAAGTGGGAGATGCGCTGAATATTCTTCCCCAGTCGATTGTATTAGATTACAGGAATATTTATCGCTTCTATCTTTTCAAATGGATGTATCAGTGCGGAGAAACCATTCCTACTAAATATTGTGATGTGAATCCTCCGGACAGGCTCCAATTGATAAATCACGAGATCGTGATGGAAGTAAGGCAAGCTGCCAATGCTTATCATATAATCGATAGCATGACATTTTTGTATCTGGTGAACGATATTAAATATTTTGCCAGTATCTATCTTATTACCCGTGAAGAGATAGAATTGCTGAAAAGAGAATTGCATAAATTCCTCGATGACATGGAGACTCTTGCTGCCCGTGGTTGTTGGGAGGAAGGTAAGAATGTTCACTTTTTTGTCAGCAGTATCAATTTTGAAACCAGTTATAGTTATGTGGAAACCCGCAATTGCCATGTAACTATGCTTAAGTCGTTTACCTTAAACGATGCCACTTCATGTGATGATGAAGTATTCCTACGGATGAAAAAGTGGTTGCATTCACTTATACGGACGTCTACCCTGATCTCGAAAAGTGGAGAGAAAGACCGCATCATGTTCTTTGAACAGCAGCGAAAGGTCGTAGACCGGTTGTAAGGTTTTCCGGTGGAGAAAATATCCGGAAAACGGCTCTCTTATATGTTAATTTTAGCAGTTTTTGATTATAGTGTATATAGTTTTGTGTTCGATAACATTTTTTGGAAAAGAAGGCGCTCGAGCTTAACAAATATTGTCTGTAAAAGACTTGACAAAAGCTTGCTGCGACACTATCTTTGTACTGTGGTTTTTTCATAATAGTATTAGATTTAAGGTTAACAAAGTTGGTTAGGGCTTGTCGTGAGACAGGCTTTAATTGTTTTTAGCCCCTTCCTTTTTGTTTTATCTCTGATTATCTTTTAATAAACGGCTGCCTATCGGACGAGGAACGGGTGCCTGTCGCTTCCTCATCCGATGCTTGTCGATTTTTCTGCTGTTATTGTGGGAGTAATAACATCCCGTTCGTTCTTTTATTCAGGATGGATTTAAAGAATATCTTTGTGTGCTCCGTATTTTCAGCAGGAGTACTTTTCAATCCAGTTTTCAAAATCTGGTTAAATGCAGTTTTAAGCAGCAATTCCCTGCTATCTCCCAATGGATATAAAGTGTTGTTTACAAACAATTCCTCCAGCAGGATATCCGGTACGAAGCCGTCTTCGTAATCCGCGTTTCCATCTGCATTCTTTATATGTAGAACGATAGGGGATATTAACCAGTCGTAATCCTGGTTATCTCCGTATTGTTCGGAGCCAACGGTTTTTCCGATTGTTTGTTCTCCGATCAGTGTAATGTTCGATCTTCCCATATATGGGATCAGGCAGTTGATAACTGCCTCGGAGGCTGAGGCTGAATTCGGTCCTACTAATACATATAATTGTTTCAGGTCCAGATTCTCTCCGGATACAGAACCGGCTGATTCTAAAGCCAGGCTTTTGTTGTTATCCTTGTATTTATCGTTGTACTCCATTTTACAGAAAGTTTTACCCAGATCTTTAGCAGGGGCAAGCATAGATGTTAACAACTGTGCAGAAGTGACCAATCCTCCTCCATTATAGCGCAAATCGAGAACGAATTCGTTTACATTCTGGGATTTGAAGTTCGCAAATATCTGTTTCATCTGTTTATCCCATGTTTTGTCTTCGTAGCCATCCGGTCCGGAAGAGAAATGGTTGTATGCCAGATAGCCGATATGTTTATCTCCATAATGATAGACCGAGTCTTTTAAGAAAGGTGTATTTTCTACCGGGCGGCTTGCTGAGATATTGACAGAGTTAGTAATTGTCCAGTTCTTGTTTCCAGAATTGTATTCGCCGGTATAGAATTTGACTGCGCTTCCACTTCTTAATACACTGATGTCGGTAATGTTGGGTGTTTCGCTATTTACAGCTAAGATCCAGTCGCCCCGCTTTAACCCTGATTCTGCTGCGGGTGAATTAGGGAGGATATATACTACCCAGGCCACTTTTGTTTTTGTCCCCGGCATTTCGGCCGATGCAAATTCAAAACCGTATGTCGATTCCTCGTCGATTGATTTTGTAGAAGTCTTTTTCTTTTCTATTCTTGAGAAATAATGATGCTCTGTTTCTCCCCTTAACACCTTCCCGTCTTTCTCGGAAAGCAACAGATAAAAGAATTTCTCGGGGTCGGCTGTCATGTCGAGCGATTCCTTTGCCGGGATTTCGTCATACCACATATAATGCTTTTCCATGATATCGTAGATCCATGCATTTACATTCTCGTCGAGTGTAGGGTCCGGTTTCGGATCGTCTGTCGAACAGGAGGTCATAACTATTGATAAACATCCCAGGAGGAAACAGAAATAATGTTTGTGATTCATCTTCTTTCTATATTGAAAAAGCCCCGATCTTATGCAAGATCAGGACTTTAATGTTCGTTATGCCAACAAATATACGATTATATTTTCTTTTCGATAACTGCTTGAACAACATTTAGAATGTAATCACCCAATTTTTCCGATTCCGCAATAAGGTCCATGTAGTAGACACCGTCCTGATACTGGTATACCTTATTATTTACATCTTCCATGTTATGGCTCTTCAACTGATTACGATAATTGTTTATTTCGTTCTCGATGTTGTAAGACTGGTTGATGTCATCGTGTACCACTTCTGGCATATGCAGAATCTCATTCATGCGGGTCAATGCCTTTTCCACCAGGGCGAACATCTGATCTATATTGTGATTCTGCCCGTCTGTAAACTCGGATTTACCTTCGTTACGACGTCTGATTCCACGTGCCAGATTGTTACATGCGTCGGCAATACTTTCTATTTCCGTTACAGCACGCAACATGATACGTATCTCTTCTTTACCTTCGGAACTCAGGCGCCCTTCAGCTACGAACGTCAGGTAGTAGGCGATTTCAATCTCCATACGGTCGCTGATGTTCTCATACTTCTCGATACGGCTGAATATTTTCAGGAAGTTATCCTCATTCTTTTCGTAGAACAACTCTTTGACCATACCGAACATACGCTGTGTACGTTCGCCGAATACGGCAATTTCCTTTTTAGCCTGCATCAATGACAACTCGGATGTAGAAAGCATACCTGAAGGAATATATTTCAACTGGAACTCTTCCTCGTCGCTGACATTCTTCGGCTTGATAAGGGCCGAACAAACGTATACGTAGAATTTCACGAACCAGATCATGATACAAACGTTAGTTATATTGAATACGGTATGGAATAGGGAAAGACCGTAGGAAACAGACACCTGCAATGTCAGTAATTGTTTTTGTAATGCAAGCAGGTGAGGGTCTGTAATCTGTGCGCTGGATGTAATCAGCGAGATCGTTTTCGGATCGAGCGTACTGAGGAACTGGGTCATTTCGTTCGGATCGCCGGGGCCGTAGTTCGTTACTATCCAGGAAATCATATTGGTGAACGGATAGAACAGAGCCATGACCCAACAGACTCCGAATACGTTGAACATAAGGTGGGCGAGTGCCGCACGACGAGCAGACACGTTCGCTGAAATCGCTGCAATATTTGCTGTGATAGTAGTTCCGATATTTTCTCCAAGTACCATGGCGGCAGCCATTTCGAATGGTATCCAACCCTGCGTGCACATAATTAATGTGATGGCAACAGTTGCACTGGATGATTGTACAATAACTGTAAGGATGGAACCTAAAAGTAGAAATATAAAGAGGGAGGGATATCCCAAAGAGGTGTAATCTTGTAGAAAAGAAAGGATTTCGGGATTACTTTGCAGGTCGGGGACGGATGATTTCAGATAAGAAAGTCCCATGAAGAGGAAAGCAAAGCCCATTAAAAACTCACCCCATGACTTTCGCCTGCTTTTGCCGGAGAATATCAGTGGGATACATATACCGATAAGCGGCAGGGAAAAGACGCTGATATCTACTTTAAAACCAAAGAGTGAGATAATCCATGCCGTAACTGTCGTTCCGACGTTGGCTCCCATGATAACACTGATTGACTGGGTTAATGTAAGAAGCCCTGCGTTAACAAAACTTACAACCATCACGGTGGTGGCACTTGATGACTGAATGAGTGCAGTGATCAGAATTCCGGTCAGAACACCTGTGAAACGGTTAGTCGTCATTACTGAGAGGATGCCTCGTAGCTTGTCTCCCGCGACTTTCTGTAAACCTTCACTCATCACTTTCATTCCGTATAGGAACATACCTAATGCTCCTACAAGCGTAAGAAAATCAAAAAAAGAATAGTCCATCTATCTAAGTTTAAGTGGATAAATATCCGATTAAAATGAATGTATGCATAATTATATTTTCTTTTCGATAACTGCCTGAACAACATTTAGTACATAATCACCCAGTTTTTCAGCTTCACTGACGATATCCATGTAATACACACCGTCTTGATACTGGTATGCTTTATTATTGATATCTTCCACATTATGTTGTTTAAGCAGATTACGATAATTGTTTATTTCGTTTTCGATATTGTAAGAAGGATTGATATCATCGTGTACCAATTCCGGTTTCTTCAATATCAGGTTCATCTGGCGTAACGCCTGAGTCACCAGTTCGAATATTTTGTCTATGCTATGATTCTGTTTGTCGGTGAAGATCGACTTTCCTTCGTTCCGGTGTTTGATGGTACGTGCCAGATTGTTACACGAGTCGGCTATACTTTCAATTTCCGATACGGCACGGAGCATGATACGGATCTCTTCCTTACTTTCCGAGCTCAGACGGCCTTCTGCCACCAAGGTGAGGTAATTAGCTATCTCTATCTCCATATGGTCGCTGATGTTTTCGTACTTTTCGATCCGGTTGTACGTTTTCATGAATACGTCTTCATCTTTTTCATAATATGCCTCTTTCACCATGTTAAACATGCGGGTAGTCCGTTCTGCAAAAAGAGATATTTCCTTACTGGCTTGCAGGATGGATAACTCGGCTGTCGACAGGAGGCCGCCGGTGATATAATGCAGGCGATATTCTTCGTCTTCCGGCTTTGATTTGATCACAAAACAAACCAACCGTTCGATCGGTTTTATAAACCATATTAATAATAATACGTTGCAGATGTTAAAGGCGGTATGGAATGCCGATAACGTATAAGTGATGGCGATATCTTTTGGTGTATTGGGGGCCAGGTAAGTAACAATATTCTTGACTGTATCTATGAACGGATGGAAAATACAAAGTACCCAGATGATTCCGAAAAAGTTAAATATGAAATGGGCAAATGCCGCCCTTCGGGCTTGTGCATTACCGGTAAGTGCGGCGATATTGGATGTCACGGTGGTTCCGATATTCTCTCCCATCACCAGAGCGATACCCAGGTACAGGTCGAGCACGCCGCTCGAACACAATATTAACGTAATAGCCATAACGGCCGCCGACGATTGGACTGCCATCGTGATGATACTTCCGACCAGCAGGAATAGCAACACAGACCACATTCCCCATTCCTTACAGGAGGTGATGAATGACAGGATCGCCTGATTATGCTCCAGATCCATGTGCATGGCATTCTCCCTCAAGGTCGTCAATCCCAGGAACATAAATGCGAATCCGAAGACGAATTCTCCTAATGATTTGCGACTGCTTTTTTTAGAGAAGATAAGAGGTAAAGCCAGGGCGAAGAGCGGATAGATAATGTTGGTCATGTTGAACTGGAAACCGAAGATCGACATGATCCAGGCGGTAATCGTCGTTCCTATGTTGGCCCCCATGATGACGGAGATGGCTTGTGTCAGAGTCAGAAGTCCTGCGTTTACAAAGCTGACAGTCATTACGGTGGTTGCTGTCGATGACTGAACTGCTGCGGTAACGAACGCACCTGTGAGTAGTCCGGTAAACCGGTTAGTCGTCATGGCGCCTAGGATATTACGAAGATGATCTCCTGTCAGTTTCTGGAGACCTTCACTCATAACTTTCATTCCATACATTAAAAGCGCAAGCGAACCGAGCAACTTTAGTACGGTAAAAATTGTATCATCCATTAAAAAATAGTTATACCTGGAAGTATATCCGATTAATAGTCCTAACTTTAGGCAGCAAAACTACAAATAATAACTGATATAATATGTCTGAAACAATCACAATTTATTGCAAAAATAACAATAGCTATAAAGAGGTTCCTATCGGTTCTTCTCTATTAGATATCTATACGATGATTGGCGCGCCTTTGCGTTACCGCCCGATGAATGCGCAGGTGAACAATAAGGTAGAGGGTTTGAATTTCCGTTGCTGGCATCCGAAAGACGTTGAGTTCGTGGATTATACGCAATCTTCCGGGCTTCGAACTTATGTCCGTTCCCTGTGTCATATCTTTTCCAAAGCGGTGAACGACGTACTTCCTTCTGCGACATTAAATTTAGAACATCCGATATCAAAAGGTTACTACTGTGTAATCCATAACGGAAAGAAGATCGATATCGAAACGATCGACAAGATCAAGAAGCGCATGCGTGAAATAATCGATGCCGATCTGCCTTTCCTTCATAAGACGGTTCGCACGGTCGATGCCACGGTCCTGTTCCGTGAACGCGGAATGAATGACAAAGCCCGCCTGATCGAAACGGCTGGGATGCCTTATACTTCGTATTATGAACTGGACGGTTATATAAACTTCTTTTACGGATGTCTGACCCCTTCAACCGGTTACATCCAACTGTTTGATATCGTGCCTTACTTTGACGGCGTATTGCTTCAGATACCCAAAAGAAGTAATCCGTTGGAACTCGAACCGGCTATCCAGCAGGATAAGATGTTCGAAGCCTATAAGCAGCACTTAACGTTGCAACGTACCTTGGACCTGAATAATGTCGGTGACCTGAATCGTGCCATCGAGAGCGGCCATACCTCCGAACTGATAATGGTGTCGGAAGCCATGCAGGAGAAACAGGTTGCCAAGATCGCGGAAGAAATAGCGAAGCGGTATGAAGAGGGAGTTCGTATTGTTTTGATCTCAGGTCCTTCGTCTTCCGGGAAAACCACTTTCTGCAAACGCCTGGAAGTCCAGCTGATCACAAACCTGATCCACCCGGTAAGTATATCGCTCGACGACTATTTTCTGAACCGGGAAGATACGCCGAAAGATGAAACCGGCGATTATGATTTCGAGTCGCTCTATGCCCTTGATCTTCCTTATTTTAACAGTGAGTTGAAGGATTTGCTGTCCGGGAAGGAAATTGATCTGCCGACTTTCGATTTTGGAACCGGTAAGCGTATCTATAAGGGTAAGAAATTGAAGATGCAGAAGAATTCTGTTTTGGTAATAGAAGGCATCCATGCCCTGAACCCAGAACTGACTGCCATGATAGACGATAAGTTCAAGTACATGGTCTATGTCTCCGTCCTTACCTCGATCTCGTTGGATAACCATAACTGGATACCGACCACCGACAACCGTCTGTTGCGCCGTATCATCCGTGACTACCGCTTCCGTGGTTATTCGGCAAAGGACACGATTGCGCGTTGGCCCAGTGTGCGCCGGGGTGAGGATAAATGGATCTTCCCTTATCAGGAGAATGCGGATGCCATGTTTAACAGTGCCATGTTGTATGAACTGGCTGCCCTTCGCAAGTTTGCCGAACCGATCCTGGCCGAGGTACGCGAAAGCGACAATGAGAATGCAGAAGCTTATCGCCTGTTGCGGTTCCTTCGTTACTTCAACTATATCCCGGATGTAGGGCTGCCCGGCACTTCGCTTCTGCGTGAGTTCCTGGGAGGTGGAAGTTTCAGGTATTGAACTTGCTGCGTATTCGTTTGATGAGTTCGTTGAAGTCTTCTTTGTCTGGGATGAATTCGCTTATCCGGGTCTTGTTATGCCGGCAAAAGACGATCATAGAAAACACCAGCATGGCACAGAATGCTATGCTGGAGCTGATGGCTGCCCCGACAACACCATAAAGAGGTATCAGTATATAACCCGCTATAAGCAGGGTGAGAAGTCCGATACAGGAGCTGACTGCACTGTAACGTATCTTCCCGCTTCCGATGAAATAGTGGCTGAGTATACTGTTGCACCCTAAAGCGACAATCCCGACGGACAAGCCGAATATAACTTTTCGCATCCCTGTAAATTCGGGACTGAACAGATAATCCGTATAGATCCATTCCGGGATAAACAAAATACAGATGGTTGCCGATGCGATTGCACAGAAAGTTAGCTTGAACAGTTTCAGTGTCGTTCTTTTTTGTACTTCGGCATCCGTCGTCTGTGCTACGCTGCTGTATTCGATGAAACTGACGCTCCGGCTGATATGCCAGACGCTTTCCGATATCTTTGTCCCGGCATCCAGCAACCCCACACTGCCCAGGCCGGCGAAACGTTGGATCAGGAAATAATTTAACCGGGTGGTGAGCACTTCGGCTATATTGTCTGCACTTCCCCAAAGGCCATAACTGAACATTTCTTTCAGGATGGAAACGAACGGTTTGTCTGTCGGCTTGTTCTCTCTTTTGACCAGGTAGGGGAAAAGCAACGCCAGACTACCGGCAAAGGCAATGCCGTAAGCGATATATAATCCGTAGATGTAGGATGAAACTTCCTGTCTCCCGGCTATGTAGTAGAAATAGAGAAGGATAAAGAACAACAATCCCCCTTGCAGCATATAAGTAATGTTGAACCCTGTGATCCTGTCTTTACCTAGAAGGAAACGGGCATTGGTCGTAATGAAGGAAGATATCAGCGATAGTACATATATGTCTGTCAGGTACTCTTCCGGGAATAAACCGAAAAATAACATAAAAGCGCATGCTAGTCCTGATCCGATCAGGGGCCATGCATAAGCCGGGAACAAAATGGTGTGGATGGAATAACGGTTCATGAAATACACGATCGTATTACCTGAGAGAACCCCGTTGAATACGACGGCAATATTTATTGAAGCCAGGATGATACCCACCAGGCCGACACCTTCCACCCCTAATGCCTTGGCATTAATGAAAATAAGCATCAGGTTCAGAAAGGCAATCAGATAGCGTGTTCCAATTGTCCCCAGTATCTTTTTCAGCATATAATTATAGTTTCAGTCCGTCCAGCAACCGCACATACGTATCGATCGCCTCCCTGATCTCCATTAAACCGATATATTCGTCTGCCGCATGTGAGCGGGCGGAGTTCCCCGGACCGATCTTGACGGAAGGGAACGGCATAAGTGCCTGGTCGCTTAGGGTAGGCGAGCCGAACGGCTCTTTCCCCATCATCACAGCCCGCTTAACGAACGGGTGATCCAGTGCTGTCCGTGTCGAGTTGAGGCGGAAGCTACGGGCTTTCACTTCGCAGTCGACCTGCTCTTTGATCAATTCGAACAGTTTCTCGTTCGGATAGAATTCATTTGTACGGATATCCACGGTAAATTCGCAACGGTCGGGCACCACATTATGCTGTGTGCCGGCATGAATAATCGTTACGCTCATCTTCACCGGGCCGAGGAAGTCGCTCTTTTCCGGGAACTGGAACGTATGGAACCATTCTATATCTTTCATCGCCAGGCTGATCGCGTTGATCCCTTCGTTGCGAGCCGCGTGTCCGGCTTTGCCGATAGAAACGCAGTCGAGTACCATCAACCCTTTTTCGGCAACGGCAGGCTGCATGCCGGTAGGCTCTCCGACAATAGCGAAGGCGATAGGCGGAAGGTCTACCAAGGCGCTTTCAATACCGTTCTTACCCGACACCTCTTCTTCGCACGAAGCCAGAAAGATCAGGTTATAAGCCTGCTCTTTTTCGATCAACCGGGTAAAGGCGGCATACAGGGAGACTACACTGGCTCCCGCGTCATTACTTCCGAGGCCATATAACTTCTCATCTTCGCTCTCTTCGGGATTGAAAGGATCTTTCGTCCAGCCCGCTGCCGGTTTTACGGTGTCGATATGGGAGTTAAGTAGCAAGGTCGGCTTGTTCAGGTCGAAACCCGGAGAGACGATCCATAGGTTGTTGCCTTTGCGATGTACCGTATGTCCGGCCGACTGCCAGGTCTGTTGCAGAAAGTCGGCTACCGCCGTTTCATCCCGGCTGAAAGAAGGCCGGCTGATCATTCCTTTTAAAGTATCTATTGCTTCGTAGTAAAGTTCCATCTTATTCCGATAATAATTTATTGACCGTTTCCCTGTCGCGGGCCAGTTGCTCTTTTAACTCGTCCAGAGAGGCGAACTTGATATCTCCGCGTACATAATATATAAACGCAACGGTTATTTCGTTATTGTAAATGTCACCGGAGAAGTCCAGTATATTCACTTCCAGTGTGATGTTGCTACCGTTGTCGAGTGTGGGACGGTCGCCGATATAAAGCATTCCTTTATGTCTTTCCCCTTTCAGATAGACCCAGACGGCATAAACTCCGATGCCGGGGACAATCTTGAGCGGTTCATCCACCTGTATGTTGGCTGTCGGAAATCCCAGCTTCCGGCCTACTTTGTAGCCATTTACGATCGTTCCCCGCAGCTGGTACGGATAAGTGAGCAACTTGTCCGCTTCTTCCACCTGACACTCTGTCAATAGCTTGCGTATCTCGGAAGAGCTGACTGCTGTCTGTCCGTTATCATAAGGAGAAGCTTTAACGACATCCATGCCGCAAGCCGCTCCATAGGTGACATACTGTTCGAACCCGTCTTTCCGGTCGTGTCCGAAACGGTGGTCGTAGCCGATCAACAGGACTTCGACATGCAGCTTTTCGGCCAGTACGGTAGTGATAAACTCCTGTGCCGTTAGGCGCGACAGTTCGACGGTGAAGTCGAGGACAATGCAATAATCGACCCCTGTCAAGGCCAGCTGCTCCAGTTTCTCATCAAAAGAGTTGAGTAACTTCGGCTGATAATCGGCATGCAATACGGCGCGGGGATGTTCCGGGAATGTGATCACAGCTGAAGGCAGATTGCGGGCTTTCGCGGTCTCTTTCAGTTCATTTATCAGGAACCTGTGTCCCAGGTGCACACCGTCGAAGAAGCCGATGGTGGCAGCTAGTCTCTTTCCTTTCAATAACTCCGTATCTCTGATAACTATCATTTTTCTTTTCTTTCGCTCGTTCAATGGAAAGACAAAAGTACATAAAGAAGGAAATTAATCGTACATTTGACCTGTCTATTAACAGATATATCTTAATATTAGTTATGAAAAGAGTCTTTTACCTTCTGGTCAGTCAGATTTTTGCGGTCTCGCTCCTTCTGGCCGCCCCTTTGCAGACAGAGAAACGAACCGTTGTTTTCACCCCTTCCGGTGGTGAGAAGGTTTATCTATTAACTCCCGGAAACAGCCTTACCGAGAATGTTTCGTTCCTGCAGGCGGATTATCCGATACGGAAATTCCTCCGCGTGGTAGGCGGCGTGAAGATGCCGGCACCTTTCCGGAACAGGGGGGAGGAGATGTTCCGCCGCTCCGAGTTCTATATCGACGATAACCTCGACTCCGTTCATGTAAAGAAGGATAAATATTCCCTTTATTTCAAGGGCGAAGACAATAACTTCGAACGTCATGCTTATTACCGTGTGTCGGGCGATCTATTGAAGGCCGGCGAACTGATCGTTACGTTGCCCGTAGTCAAGCAGCAGAACCTGTCGGTCTCTCCCGGTGGCGACTTCGGGGTGGCTATCGAACTGTTCTACAAGAAGCCGGGGCGCTATAAGGATGATATCTACGACCGTCCCGACTCTCTCCTTTATCTCAGTGTCCCCGAAGGAACATCCAAGTTCCGGAATATCATCGGCAAGTTTATCCTGCCGGAGAATGTGGCCTGTGCTTTCCTGCGTATCGGCGGGACACATTTCAGTGGAGAATGTTGGGTGGAAGCTCCCCGACTGGTGCAAAATAAAAAACCGGTTTGTTCGATTCCGTTTACGAAGTTTGCCGATAAACCGGACGACTACAATTACTGGATCGGTTGCAACCTCGCCACCCGTAGCTGGCCGCGTTGGAAAGTGGACTACAATGGTGCGACTGTCTTCGAAGGTAATATCTTCGACCGGGCATCCGATGTGGCCGACTTCTATATCTTGCTGCCTGCCTCAGTCAGTGGAAAGGGCGACCTGAAGTTAACCCTGTTGAAAGAAGACAACCGGGCGGCTTATCCTTACGAACTGCGTTCACTGGAGATCATAGAAGAGAGTGCGCGCGATTATGAAATCGTGTCTGTTCCCGAATATGTCACTGCCGGAAGCGCTTTCGGCGTTCTGCTCGAAACGAATAAGCCGGATGTGAAACTCAAGATACAGGCTTCGGCCTCCGTAACTCCTTCATTCCAGGAGGTAGAACTGAAAGAAACAGGTTTGCATGTCGTGGAGTTCTGTGCTGAAGGGATTGCCTCTGCTGTGCCGTTGACGTTCGACGACGGTTCCCGCAAGGCGGAAGCCACCATCCGCCAGATCATTCAAAAGGGTCGCGATGAGGTGTATCTTTCTTCGGGCGACGAGATCCATATCGATAAGGAATACACTCCGTACGACTATTTCTTTAAATGGTATGTCTCAAACCGTATCGGTAACTGGTATCAGTTCCGTCCCTCTTACCAGTGGAGCGGTTTCCGCGTAGCCAATCCGGAGATCATCAGTCATTATACCGCTTTGTTGAACAAGCTTCAAATGCCGTATGCGTGGCAGGTCGAGGGACGTACCCTGGCCGCAAAGCGCATCAATCCCGACCTTGAAACGTTGGCCTCGCCCATGTTCCGGGGTAAGCAGGCGCATGAAAATGACGGCGGTTATTACTATTGGCAGCATTTCCTTTATCAGGGAGTCTTTTCCGATATGGCCGCCCGCAACCGTCCCTATGGCGGTATCTTTGCCAAGCATCGTCCCATCTACACGGATCATGGCGTTTTCATCCATTACGATCCGCAGGGTGTGAAAGATATGGCCGACGGTGCCCGTAAGCTGGTTGAGAACTTTCGTTATTCGAAAGGCGAAAGTACCCGCCATACCGGCCCGTCTTCCCTGTTCCGTTATTTGTATCAGGCAGGGTACAACTGGCTGGGAGCCGAACAGATGTATGGCCCCGAAGAAATCATCCTTTCTTCCCTCCGTGGTGCTTCACGAGCTTACAGTAAGTCGCAGTACGGTTCGCTGCATGCCATGCAATGGGGCTCCGGACCGTTTACCGACCCGAAACATTCCCTTCGCCTCTATATGTCGCTCGCCGTTGCCTATATGCACGGTTCTTCCCATATAAATACCGAAGAGGCCTTGTGGACCGACGAATATGCCAACGACCGTTATTCCAAGTCGGGCAAGGAGCATCTGTATGCACAGCACCGCGTACTCGATTTTATCGAGACACATACCCGCCGGGGCGAACTGAAAAGTAATATTGCCGTTATTCAGGGAAGGAATGATGCCTGGAAATCGTTCGGACGCTCCAGCCTGTGGTCGCAGAAAGGCGATAAGTGGGCTTTCAACAAGGCGACCGAAAGTTTCGACCTGTTGAATGTCTTCTATCCGGATAATACGGTGGATGCCTGCGGTCCCGAAGGTTGGTTTACTGCCACTCCCTACGGTACGGTCGACTTGCTCCCGGTAGAAGCTCCCCTGGACGTAATGAATAAGTATAAAGCAATGGTCTTCCTCGGCTGGAACAGCTTTGACGAGAATGATTTCCTGCGTATCCGCAACTATGTATTCGATGGCGGAACACTCGTCCTGACTGCTGCCCACCTGAACGCGGAGCTTCAACCGGATCAGCCTGTCAGCTTCCCTGCCAACGATGCCGTTATCCGTGAAATGCTGGGAGAAAACTATCGGACACTGACTGGTAAAACCGAGCTTACCTTCGGAAACGGAAAGATTATTTATTTCCCCGCTCATGCCTATCCGGCAGAAAATGCGTTGCGGGATCAGTATGAAGCCACCCTGCGTGAAATCGCCGAAGCGACAGTCGCCGGTGAACAGAAGGCCGGCTGGATCGAGTCTGCTCCCTCTATCGGTTTCACCGTATGGGACAATAAAGACCGCCGCACGATCTATCTATTGAACACCGACTGGCAGAGCAATGAGTTGCAACATACCGCCAACTTCACCTGCAACGGGAAGAAATTCCCGCTCGATGTAAGGCGCTATCATATCGAAACCGTTCATTGTGCCGACGGTCTGGCTGTATCTCCCGGCAGCAACACGACGGATATCCTGTCGATCGACCGGGAAGGCGACGGTTGGAAAGTAACCGTCCAGAATACGGAGAAGGATACGATCCGCTATTTCAATACCGAAACGGGTGCAACAGCCTTAGTCTCTTTCGATGAGCCCTCCGTACATATTATTTCCATACGGTAACCTTTTATTTGTTTCACTTAGGAGAAACACTTGTTTCCCTTAAGTGAAACAGTTGTTATACTTAAGGCTGTTTGAACGGCTATATGCGTTAAAAGCCGGCGAAGTTGCGGAATAATACCTGATATTTTATATGTTTGCAAGATGGAAGTGAAAGATCAGACGACGAATTGCTATCAGCGCATATATCTTGAATATGCTCCGATGTTGCTTCGCTTTGCGGGGAAGTTCGTCTCGGGTTTCTTTGCGGAAGATATTGTGCACGACGTTTTTCTCAAGCTGTGGGACAAACAAGTCTTCCTCCTTCCGGATGACGATCTGAAACGTATTCTCTATGTGGCCGTCCGCAACGCCTGTATCGATCACCTGCGTCGTTCAAATATGGAGCAGGAAATTCTGGATCATCGGGCCGTCCAGCTCAAACTGGAGGAACTGGACTATTTTGAGTCGTCCGACGAACTGTTTATGCGGAAAGATCTTTTGGAGCTATTGATGAAGAAAGTAGCGGAGTTGCCCGAAAGGAACCAGGAGATTTTCCGTCTTTCCTATCTGAAAGGGATGAAAGCTGCCGAAATTGCGGATCAGTTGGGTCTCTCTGTCCGCACAGTTGAGAACCAGCTGTACAGATCATTGCTTTATCTCCGTAAGCATTGTTCGCATCTTTTCTTTTATCTTTTTACCTTGATTTGAGCCTTGGGCTTTACTTAAATCCTATTATATATGGAAAAAATGAAGATATTCGAAGTGAAAGAATTCGATCCGGCGTATGTCAGTATCATTAATGAACTCCTTTCTCAGCTGACTTCCTCCCCGGTCCCGTTTACCGATACCGACTTGCAAACGATGATCGCTTCCGGTTCTAGCCATCTTTTCCTGATCTCCTGTGAAGATGAAATAGCTGGCATGCTGACGGTCGGTTCGTATAAAACTCCTACCGGGCAAAAGTACTGGATAGAAGATGTGGTTGTCGACCAGCGTTTTCGTGGCAAGGCGTTAGGCTATAAGTTGGTAGATCATGCCATCCGTTATGTGGAGTCGCTCGGCAATTCCATTCTGATGTTAACCTCCAGTCCTGCACGCGTTGCGGCAAACCAGCTGTACCGCTCCGTCGGCTTTGAACCTAAAGAGACCAACGTTTATAAAATGACGTTTAAAAAATAGCCGGAGGATGGATTTCGAACACTTTCCGAAGATAGACGCCCACTTCCATACAACGTTTCGGAACGATACTTACCGGACTGTTGCGGAGCGGTGCAACCTGCGCTATATCACCATAAATACGGATGCGGATGTTTTCCCGTCAATGGATGAATAGGAACGTGTCGCCCTCGAATATCAACGGGAACATCCCGGGTATTTCCGTTACATCTGTTCGTTTTCCATGGCGGACTGGCAGCAGGAAGGTTGGATGGAAGGTGTGATAACACGCATCGACCGCTCGATCCGTCAGGGGGCCGTCGGAGTAAAATTATGGAAGAATATCGGTATGGAAGTCCAGAAAGCGGATGGTTCTTTCCTGATGATTGACGACGACTTCTTCACACCGCTCTTTACTTTTCTTACGGAACGCGACATCCCGGTCGTAGCCCATCTGGGAGAGCCTTTGAATTGTTGGCTCCCTCTCGAAGAAATGACCTCTGAACGCAATAGATGTTATTTCAGTGAGCACCCTCAGTATCATGCCTGGCTGCATCCGGAAATCCCTTCCTGGCAGCAGCAGATCAAAGCCCGGGACCGTATCTTGCAACGTTATCCCGGCTTGACTTTCGTCGGTGCTCACCTGGGCAGTCTGGAATGGAACTACCGGGAGATAGCCACGCGTTTGGACGCTTATCCTCAGTTTGCCGTAGATGTCTCTTCCCGCCTCGGTCATCTTCAGCTGCAAAGTATTGCTGATTATGAAGGCGTCCGCAATTTTTTTATCCGTTATGCCGACCGTCTGCTTTACGGTACGGATGCTTATAATAACCTAGTCAAGCTGGAAACCTCGCTGGTTAACGACTGGGATTATCTGGCCACCGATAGTGTCTGTGTCTCTACGGAAGTCACCCAGCCATGTAAAGGACTGTGTTTGCCGGAGGACGTGTTATTCCAGATTTATTTCGGAAATGCGGAGAGGTATTACCGGTTGTAGTCTGTACCTTTCCGTATTCTCCCTCATTTTCAATCGTTCGTATTTAATTTTAAAAAAAGTTTGTTTTTGTGTGAGTACTTTTTTGCTGCCATTCGTTATAAGTTCATAAAGGACTAAGTCACCGAAAGGTAACGATACAAAGGAGATATCATGGAAAACGAACATACAGAGCTAATTATAGGCTATTTACAAGGTAATCTATCTAAAGAAGAAACAGACCTTTTTTACGATTGGGTGAATGAGAGTGCTTCCAATAAGGAACTATTCTTTGAGATCAAGGCCATGTATGATGCGGGTACATCTTTAAGAGAACCCCTGAATATAGATGAGAGCTGGCTGCATTTACTTAATAAAAAGGAAAATTCACAATCCCGCAGGTTCAAGCTTTGGTACCAAATCGGTAGCTATGTTGCCGTGGCCTTGATTGCGGTAGCTATCAGTTCTGTATTCTTTTTTTCTTCGAAAAATGTTGATAATGGTTTATATTCCAAATATATAGGAGGAGATGGTCTGGAGGCGGATGTGGTTGAGTTGCCCGACGGCACTCAGGTTAGTCTGGGAGCAAAAACGACATTCCATTACGATAAGGATTTTGGTAAAAAACAACGTATCGTTTATCTGGAAGGGGAAGCTTACTTTGATGTGGCCAAACAAAGGGATAAACCTTTCATCGTAAAAACAAAAGAACAGGATATCGAAGCCCTCGGAACCAAGTTTAATGTAATGGCTTACCCGCTGGATTCGCTGGTTGTAACGACTTTATTGGAAGGGTCTGTCCGGTTGACGACTTTGGGTATCGACAGGCAAGCGATCTTACAGCCAAACCAGCAGTTTGTTTATAACCGGAATAGAAAAAGTGTTTTTTTGAATCGGGTTGATGCCCAGCAATATACATCCTGGATAACCGGTTATTATTATTTTTCCGAACAAACATTGGAATCTATTCTCGATCGGTTGAGTCATGTGTATGGTGCACAATTCACTATTCAATCGAAAGCATTGAACAAACGGACCTTTACCGGTACATTCTATCGTGGGGAAAGTATAAAGGATATCATGGAAGTTATTAACCTGTCCGTACCTATCAAATACAAGATTGATAAAAGACATGTTACGATTTCGGAATGAGCGATATGGATTAGTTAACCTTTTAAAATGTAATGTATGAGTGGATAACGTAAAAAGTAAGAAGTGGAGAAAAATATCTTGCCGGATACTCTCTTCTAAAGGGTGTGATTCAATTAAACTTCCATTGCCGTGGAAAAAGTGTTTAATCTTAAAACTATCAGAGTATGAATAATCAACGTATAGTTGCTTTTGTAAACCCGAAAAGAGCTATAAACATTATGAAGTTAACCGTGCTAATGCTAACTGTTTGTCTGTCTCAAGTTTTTGCCGCAACTTATGCACAGACTGCAAAACTAACAGTTTCTGCAAAGAATGAAACGTTGGAGAATGTACTGAAACAAATAGAAAAGCAATCCGAATACCTGTTTTTCTATAATCTGGAAGAGATCAATAAAAACACTAAGATCTCCATAAACAAAGAAGATGCTAATATTAAAGATGTATTGAATCTCATATCAAATAACACAGGATTGAGGTATGTTATAAAAGATCGCCATATTGTGTTGTATAAAGCAGAAGTGGTTGTTCCTCAACAAAGTGGAAAAAAAACAATCTCCGGTATTATAAAAGATGCGAGTGGGCCTATCATTGGAGTGAATATTCTGGAAGAAGGAACCTCCAACGGAACGATCTCGGATTTGAACGGTCAGTTTACATTAGAAGTCGCTGAAAATGCCGTATTGAAGTTTACTTATGTGGGTTATTTACCGCAGGAGATCAAGGTCGTTAACCAAAAATCCTTGAGTATCGTGATGAGAGAAGACGCCCAGACATTGGATGAACTGGTCGTAGTCGGTTATGGTTCGGTAAAGAAAAGTGACTTGACCGGTTCGGTTTCATCCGTAAAAGCCGAAGATATTACCAAAATGGCAACCAGTTCGCCGGTAGCGGCTTTACAAGGACGGGCAGCAGGTGTTTCTGTCTCATTAGGGTCCGGTTCGCCCGATGCAACGGCTTCCATCCAGATTCGTGGTGTAGGAACTCCGAATGATTCTTCTCCGCTTTATGTAGTGGACGGCTTTCCAATGAGCGATATTAATCATTTGAGTCCTAATGATATTGAGTCGATCGAGATTCTGAAAGATGCTTCGGCTTGTGCCATCTACGGTTCCCGAGGTGCCAACGGCGTAGTTGTTATTACAACGAAGAAAGGCAAAGCCGGTGATTTAAAGGTAAATTTCAATGCTTATTATGGTATTGAACGCCTGGCTTCAAAGCCTACTATGCTGAATTCTTCACAATATGCGGAGTTATCCAATCTGGCCTATACAAATGCAGATGAAGCTCCTTTATATTCGAGCACAACTAATATGCCTTATAATACAGACTGGTATGATGCTGTTTCCCATTTAGGTCAGTTCCAGAATTATAATATAAGTATGACAGGTGGCGGCGAAAAAGTACAGTCTGTCTTTAGTGCGAACTATTATAAGAGAGAAGGTATCGTAAAATCTACCGATTTTGATCGTATATCGTTAAACCAGAATAATGTCTTTAAAGCAACCAGTTTCCTTAAGTTCACAACCTCGCTGTCTGTTGCTATGACCGATCATAAAAGATTGGATCCTACTAGTATTTTCCTTTCTTCTTTGATTGCTCCTCCCGATATACCGGTTATCGATCCGGAAACAAATTACTATACAGGTATTCGAAAGATGAGACTGGAGAATCCGGCAGGTAGAATTGCCCGAAATAATGGAAAAAACAAACGTTTGTATTTTGTCGGTAATTTCAGTGCTGACCTGAATCTGACGAAAGACCTGGTCTTTACCTCTCGCTATGGCATCAAAGTAAGAAATAATCATGATAGCGATTTTGTTCCTGTTTTTTATGAAACAGCGGATAATTCAACTTTAATGAATACCGTATCGAGGAAGACATCCCGTACTATCGATTGGACCTGGGAGAATATGCTGACTTATCACCACAATTTTAACGAGAAACATGATCTGACGGTGATGGGAGCGATGTCTGCCCGTAGTTATACAGATGACTCTTATGAAGTAACGAAGCAAAATGTTCCTATTGAAAGTGATGAATTCTGGTATTTTGATTCTGCTACCGAAAACCCGTTGGCTAAAGGCGATGGTGCGGAACTGACCATGTTGTCATATCTGGGGCGTGTCAATTATAATTTACTGGATCGTTATCTGATAACTGCAAGTTTTCGTGCCGACGGTTCTTCGCGCTTTACTAAAAATAATCGACGGGGATACTTCCCTTCAGCTGCTCTTGCTTGGAAATTATCGGAAGAGAGTTTCTTTAAAAACTGGGAACAAAATGTCTTAAGCAATGTCAAAGTGAGAGCCGGTTACGGTGCCATTGGTAATGAGAATATTAAATCCTATTATCCGTATTTAACTCCGATCTCACAACAACAATATTATACTTTGGGCCAAAATCAGGACAGAATAAACGGTTCCCTGCCTTCCGGTATCGGTAATCTGGATGCCAAGTGGGAAACATCCACTCAGTTGAATTTTGGAGTCGACTTGAGTCTGCTTAATAATCGGTTGAGTGTAACTGCTGATTACTATATCAGAAAGACTGAAGACATTTTGTTGACGCAACAAATACCTCGTATTTCGGGATTCGGTAATATGGTTCGTAATGTAGGGGGGATGCAGAATAAAGGTTTCGAGTTTTCACTTGGATTTAAAGGAAGCAAAGGTGATTTCACATACAGTGTCAATGGTAATTTTGCTCTTGTAAAAAATGAAGTGACCAGTCTCGGAACCTCAAAGGCTTTGGTAGCCAGTATCCCTTATGACTATACATTGATCGATTTGCAGGGAGCCTTGGGGAATATTATCCGCAGTGAAGTGGGTAAGCCTTACGGACAATTCTATGGTTATCTAACAGATGGTATTTTCCAGAATCAGGCAGAGATTGATGCGTATGTAAAAGACGGCAACTTAATCCAGCCGGATGCTAAACCGGGTGACCGTAAGTTTAAAGACTTGAATAATAACGGTAAGATCGACGATGGCGATATGGACTTTATCGGAAATCCGATCCCTGATGTGACTTATGGTCTTTCATTCGATGCAAGTTATAAGAATTTTGATCTGAGCCTTTTGTTTCAGGGGGTAGCCGGCAATGAAATTTATAATGCAGCTAAGTATTATTATATGCGATTTGATGGTAAGCAGAATGTACGCCAGGAATATCTGGACGATTACTGGAGAGGAGAGAATACCTCTAATGTTCAGTCTATTCCGACCAAGGACTTGACCCGTAACAGTCGTAACTTCCGTAATTCCGATTATTATGTAGAAAATGGATCTTATCTGCGTCTGAAGAATATCCAGTTAGGATATACATTCTCACCCAGATTGGCTGAAGGCTTCAAGCCATCTATCCGCTTGTATATTTCGGCACAGAATCTGTTTACAATTTCCGGTTATAGCGGCTTTGATCCTGAGGTGGCAACAGATCTTTCGGTTGATAGGGGGCAATATCCTCAGGCTCAATCTTTTATGATCGGAACAGTTATTAACTTTTAAAGAGGCATGATATTATGAAAACACATCAGATACTTGTAGGTTTATCAATACTACTATTAAGTTCATGTTCGGACTTTCTGGATAAGACTCCTTTAGTTCAGACATCAGTTCAGACCTATTACTCCACAGATGATGAGGCGAATACTTCGATCATCGGTATTTATTCCATTATGCAGAATGAATCCTTCCAGTTAGCACCTTTCATGATAATTGGGGACGACTGTTCGGATGACTCGGATTTAGGGAATAACAATAGCGAGGCATTCTCCTGGTTGGGCTCTGTAGCCCAATCACTTCAAAAGTTCGATAATCTTCCCACTAACTGGGTAAGCAATGCTTTGTGGGCGCAAGGTTTTAGAGGAATTTCCGCTTCAACTCAGGCAATAGAAAGTATTGCGGCTAATGCTGATCATTTATCACCGGCTAAGAAAGACCAGTTCCTAGGTGAAGCTCATTTCCTGAGAGCATTTAATTATTTCTTCATGACACGGCAGTATGGACGGATGCCTATTATTGATCATGTACTTTCTTACGATGAATATTATATGTCCCGCGCTTCCATTGAAGAGACCTGGGAGTTTATAGCACAGGATCTGAAGAAGGCAATTGAACTTTTACCGAAGAAAAGTGAATATGAGGCTGCTGATTTAGGTCGCGCTACACAAGGGGCTGCTTATGCCATGCTTGGTAAGGTGTATATTTATCAGGGGAAATTCCAGGAAGCTTATGATGCACTGAAAGAAGTGGTGAATTCGGGCGAGTATGGTTTGGAGCCTAATTATGTGGATGTTTTTACTCTCGAGCATGAGAATGGCATCGAATCGCTTTTCGAGATTCAGCACAGTATCAGCGGTACAGGTTGGGCAGACTCGAATGAAGGTTCGATCCTTTCTTTCTATGAGCATGATGCCGATCCTGACGATCCCGTGAAATGGCATAATGGATGGTCTATGCATTGCCTTACAGAGGATCTGGTGAAGAGTTATGAGGATGGCGATCCCCGTCTGAATGCAACTGTTATTTTCCCCGGAGAATTCTTTGACGGGCGTATTAATTATAACAAAGCCAGTTCTACAGGATATCAACCTAAGAAATGGTATATTCCTTATGCACAGCGTTCGCAGGTCGACCAGAGTGATTGTCCTAAGAATATAATCTTCTATCGCTACGCTGATGTATTGTTATATATGGCTGAGGCAGCCAACGAATTAGGAAAGACAACAGAGGCTCTCGATTACCTGGAACAAGTCCGTAGCAGAGCCCGTTTGAATACTACCGCTGACAATGTGTTACCGAAAGTCACGGAAACTGGAAAAGATAAGCTACGTGATCTTATCTGGCATGAACGTCGTGTCGAACTGGCCGGCGAAGGACAACGTTTTTGGGATTTGGCTCGTCAAGGCCGTCTTGGAAGTATCATGAAAGCGTATTCTCAAAAGTATAATTCTATCAAAGGAAAGAACTTTATAGAAGGTAAGAGTGAACTGTTACCTATCCCTGAAGATCAGGTAACCCTTTCTGACGGAGCTCTGGAACAAAATCCGGGTTACTGATAATCGTTTATATATTCATTTACCACTAATCACATGAAAATGAAAAAGATCTTATTATCGATATGTCTGGTATTTATGACTTTGGTTGTCTATGCCCAGAACAAAACGTATTTTGTATCTCCCAATGGAAATGATAATGCGTCCGGCTTATCTATTCAAGCTGCATGGAAAAGTTTGGAGAAAGTGAATAATGTAACCTTTCTTCCGGGTGACAAGATTCTGTTTGAGTCGGGAGCTGTCTGGAAAGGACAACTCAAGTTACAGGGATCCGGAGAGAAAGGAAATCCGATCCTTCTTTCTTGTTATGGTGGAGAGGCTAAACCGATAATTAATATAGGTGATGCCGAAGGTGCCGGAATCCGCCTCAACAATCAATCCTGGTGGATAATAGAGAATATGGAAGTTACTAGTGGTGCCGCCCCTGAACTAGGAATCGGACGGCAGGGTGTCGTAGCACTGGCCCAGGGCGAAAATCAACAGGTAGAACATATAATAATCCGTAATTGCTACATCCATGATATCTGGGGACAGCTTGGCGGTAATACGGAATATACCGGTTACAACAGTTGTGCCATATTAGTACAGATCCAGAATAAAAGGGGAGGTATTAACAACAATCGTATGAATACGACCCTGAACGATGTACTGATTGAAAATAACCGTATCGAACGTTTTGATAAATGTGGTATCATTGTTCGCGGCTGTAAGAATAATCTGAATGTCCGTCATAATTATATGGAAAATCTGGGTGGAGACGGAATTTTTGTAGGTGGATGTTATCAAGGTATGATCGAACATAATGTGGCGAAGCGCACTTGCATGCGTTCCGGATATCTTGACCTGAAGGGAGGTGAAAGCTGGTGGCCACATACGGCTGCCATCTGGATACAAGATGCAGAAGAGACGATTATGCAGTATAATGCCGTTTATGATACAGGACGTCAGCCAGGAAATGGTGACGGATTTGCTTACGACTTCGACTTTTATTGCAAACGTTGCATTGCCCAGTATAATTACAGTCAGAATAATCATGGCTTTTTATTGCTGATGAATCGAACGTTTGAGAATATTGCCCGTTATAATATAAGTGAAAATGATCAGACGCACCTGGTACAAATGCAGTGTGATATTAGTGATCGTAATATTTTGTACAATAATGTCTTTTATATTGATTACGGCACAGTGGATCTGGATTTCTTCTGCGGTAACGATGGTTCGGTAGATAAGAGCAAGCTGGGGGCTGTTTATTACAATAATATCTTTTATGCTTCAGGGCAGAGTTATTTCAGAACAGCCTATTCTTCCGGAGAAGTATTGACTCGAACTTTTGATGAATCAGTCAAACCTGCTACAGGTGCTCCTGATAAGCTGTTTTATCATAACTGTTATTACGGTCCCTGGAAAAATGGCTTGCCTGATGATCCTGAGAAATTGGTGGCTGATCCTCTTTTTGTCGCTCCCGGTAGCGGTGGTGAAGGATTATGTTCGTTGAAAGGTTACCGGTTGCAACCGAATTCCCCTTGTATCAATACCGGTATCTATGTTCCTCTTTCCGGCAAGCATGATTTCTGGGGAAATCTTTTAGAAGATGGACATACTGATTTTGGAGCATACGAGCAGGTTGGTTCGGGTATGTTTGGCGATAAGGCGAAAATGGAGGAAATAGATCGGAAGTATAGCGATGACTCTGAGAAAGCTTGGGAAAAGTGGAGTAGTTTATATCTGGAAAAACAGAGGAGATAGGTTATGAAAAAGAATGTATTAGGATTAATTGTTGGACTGTTGGGGCTATTGACTGTAGCCTGTAATCCTCAGCCTGAAGGTATACAATCTTTTGATATGCAAAAGATAGCGGCCCGTTATGCAGACACGGAAACTGGTATGAAGCAGAGTGATATATTTAAGAAGAATGTATTATATGTTTCGCCGGAAGATGGTAATAAGGGTGTCGTGATCTGGGAAAAAGGCGATAAACCAATTTGGAACCAGGGAAATTATCTGGTGTTTGAACTGTATGGAGAGGCGCAGTATAGTGGCGTTATCAATATCGAGTTTTATAAGGATATGAAGAATTTCGTTGCTGAGAAGATTGTTCTTCAAGGTGGTGAAACGTCCGGAACAGATAAGGATATGCCGTGGATCTCTTGTTTGATGGGCGTGTTGCCGCAGCTGAAGACACAGGTCGTTTTCCCTTTGTCTTATCTGGATGCACAACAATTGTTTGTTTCCCGCTCTCCTCGCCAGTTGAAAGGTACGGTCAGTGGTAATCGGTTGGCTCCGGAGGATATCATAAAGGTGGTTCTTCGTTTCGGACCTTATGACGGAAGTAACTATCGGGCTTCTTACGAACTGGCCTCTGTTTCTATTACTGATTCATTACCGGATCCTTATCCAGCTATTTCTACTCCGGTTATCGACCGATTAGGACAATGGAAAGATAAAGAGTGGTCGGGTAAACTGAAAGATGAAGAGGATATGATCCGGCAGAATCAGGCGATAGCCAAAGAGATCGAGAATGTCGGTTATCCTTCGGAATGGGGACGGTTCGGCGGTTGGAAAAAGAAACAGTTTAAAGGCACCGGTTTTTTCAGGACTCAGCATGACGGGACTCGTTGGTGGTTGGTCGATCCGGACGGATATGCTTTTTTAAGTGTAGGTATCGACTGTATCGGTCCGAATTCCAATGGACCGGTAAATGGCATGGAGGATCTGTTCGAGTGGCTTCCCGAGAACGGGGATGCTACATATGCAGAAGCTGTAAAAGTTAGAAGAGGTTTCAAGACAGTTGATTTTTATATTTCCAATATGATCCGTGTGTATGGTCAGGATTGGAGAAATCAATGGGACAAAGTCACTGAAAATCTGATGAAAAAGATTCGGTTTAATACGGTGGGGAACTGGTCGGATATTGATTTTGCCCGCAAAAGTCGCATTCCTTATGTTTTGCCTTTACGTGATTTTCCCGGCACGGCTGTTTCGCTTTATCGTGACTTCCCTGATGTGTTTTCTGATGAATATCAGCAAAATGCCCAAGCATTCGCCCGTCAATTAGCAGATTATAAAGACGATCCGTATATGGTTGGTTATTTCTTAAGGAACGAACCTCAATGGGCCTTCGGTTATCATAATCTGGCTTATGAAATGTTTGCTACCCAACAGGCTTCACATACTAAAGATGAATTTATTAATTGGCTGGAAAAGAAATATAAGGGAGATATAGCGGTTGTAAATGAAAAATGGAATTTGAAGCTGAAGGATTTCACCTCTTTGAAGGATTGTACATTCAAGGAGTATCCTTCGGAGGTAGCTAATGATGACTTCTATGAGTTTTCAACAATTATGGTGAAGATGTATGTCGATATCCCATGCGACGAAGTTGTAAAGATTGACAAGAATCATATGAATTTAGGAATGCGTTATGCCTGGTTAAGTTCTGATTTACTTTACAAGGCAGGAGAGCGTTTCGACGTTTTTTCTATAAATGGTTACGGATTGGTTCCGCCTCCCACAGCTGAAATTGCCGAACGAAGCGGAAAGCCCGTAATGATTGGGGAGTTTCATCAGGGAGCTGTAGACAGGGCATTACCTGCTACGGGAATAATCGGTGTCTTAAACCAACAGGAACGTGCTGCAGCATACCGGAACTATATAGAGAAAGGCTTTGCACGCCCGGAATTGGTCGGTATGCATTATTTCCAGTGGATTGATCAACCTTATTACGGTCGTTTCGATGGTGAGAATTATAATATAGGTGTTGTTACGACCTGCAATATTCCATATCCGGAATTGACAGAGGCTATGACAACGACGAATGAACGTATATATGATGTCGCAACAGGGAAAGTGGAGGCTTATAGTGCCGATATACCTAAAACTCCGGCTATTCATTATTAATTATAACATTAAGTGATCTATGAAGAATACATTTATTATAGGGCTGGCGCTTCTGTTATCAGTCCCTCAATTATTCGCTCAGACTGTCAAAGTTACAGAGAAACCATTGGTATTGCCTACTTATGAAATCGGGGCACCGGATGTAAACCCTATCTTTTTTACCGGGCGTGTATATCAGGGAGCTCAGGGACATATTTATCCTTATCCGCTCTACGATATATTAACGGATGAGAAGGTAGACAAAACTTATGATGCGGTTTACTTGGATAATGAGTATGTGAATGTTTGCGTGTTGCCTGAGATCGGAGGACGTATTTTGTCGGCAACCGATAAAACGAATGATTATGAAATATTTTATCGGCAGACAGGTATAAAGCCGGCTTTGATCGGTATGCTTGGAGCCTGGCTATCCGGAGGAGTAGAATGGAATATCCCTCATCATCACCGTCCTTCCAGTTATATGCCTATCGATTGGAAGATAGAGGAGAATAAAGATGGAAGTAAAACGATCTGGGTGGGTGAAATGGAGTTGCGTCATCGTATGAAATGGTCGGTGGGTGTCACTGTCTATCCGAATCGCTCATGGGTGGAAGCCAAAGTGAAGATTATTAATCGTACGCCGTTCATACAGTCTATTCTTTATTGGGCCAATGTTTCTGTACATTGTAATAAGGATTATGAAGTCATTTTCCCGCCGGCTACCCAATTCGGTACGGATCATTCCAAAGTCTATTTTACCAAATGGCCTATGGGAGAAGCTGTTCGCGGTAGTGGTAATGAAGTTGAACTTGCCTGGTGGAAGAACTATACCGGTAATTCGCGCTCTATCTTCGCCTGGAACTTCGAAGACAATTTCCTAGCCGGCTACGATCATGGGAAACAGGCAGGTACGGTACATGTGGCTAACCACCATATTGTCAATGGTAAGAAGTTTTTCTTATGGGGCAACAACCCGAGTGGAGAGATGTGGAATAAGATGCTATCTGACAAAGACGGACATTATCTGGAACTGATGGTCGGTGCTTATTCGGATAATCAACCGGATTATAGTTGGGTAGGACCAGGGGAAACACGTGAGTTCGTTCAGCGTTGGTATGGTATTCGTGATATAGGTTCTGTGAAGAATGCGAATGACGATGCTGCTGTTAACCTTGAGAAAAGAGCATCCGGAAAAGTCTTTTTCGGGTTTAATGCAACGACTAAATATCCTGATGCAAAAGTTTTACTACAACAGGACGGTAAGGTGTTGTTTGAGAAGGTGATCTCTATCGATCCTGCAACTCCGTTTACAACAACTGTATCGGTTCCGTCTACAGTGAAAGAAACAAGCCTTCGTGCTGTTTTACTGGATAATAAGGGAAATGAATTGGTCGCTTATCAACCGGTGGAGTTGGAGGAAAAAGAACTTCCTGAAGTTGTTGAAGGGACTAAACCTGTGAACGACTATCAGACAGTCGAAGAATTATATTATGCCGGACTTCGTGTGGAGCAATTCCATAATGCCCGTTTAAATGCGATGGATTTCTATAATGAGGCACTGAAACGAGATTCATCCGATTCGCGTGTGAATACGGTTGTGGGTATCCATTATGCCAAAGCTGGTGAATGGGGGTTGGCAGAAAAACATTTGAAACGTGCATTACTCCGTCCGGCTAAAGATTATACGGTTGTGAAGGATCCGGAACCGCATTATTACCTCGGATTGATTTATCAGATGCAAGGACGTTATAAAGAGGCCTCAGATCAGTATTGGAAAGCCACTTGGTATCCGACATTCCAACACCCGGCTTATCTGGCATTGGCACAGTTGTCAGCCCTAAAAGGAAATTTGCCTGAGGCATTGGATCTGGTCGATCAATCGTTGGCAGTCGGAGGAAGAGATACAAAAGCTTTGACACTGAAAGCTTATTTGTTGAGAAGACTGGGACAAACAGAGGATGCGTTGAAACAAATACAACAGGTTGTCGCTATCGATCCATTGGATTATTGGAGTATGGCAGAGCAAAGTTTTTTGAGTGGGAATGGTGTTAATTTCCTGGATAGGGCTGAGAAACAGCGTGGTGAAGGTATTATTCGGGTGCAGGAACTATTGGAAATGTCCTTGGAGTATGCCCATGCGGGTGCCTATGAGGAAGCTACTCTTTTACTGAATAGAGCCCTGCAAATCGGCAAACCTTACACATCTTCTCCTTTAGTATATTATTATAATGGTTATTATAACCTGTTATCAGGGAAGAAAGAGATGGCATTGGCACAATGGAAGAAAGCTTCTTCACTTGCTACCGACTGGTGTTTCCCGTTTCGTTTGGAGGAAATAAATATCCTGTCGACCGTTTGTTCGGAATCTCCTGAAGATGCCTGTGCTCCTTATTATCTGGGTAATTTGTATTATTTCCTGGGGCAGAAAGAGAAAGGAATGGCTTGCTGGGAGCAGGCAGTAGCAAAGGATCCTGTTTTCGCTCAAGCCTATCGTAACTTAGGCTTTGGTTATAACCGCTTGAACGAGCTAGGAAAAGCAATAGCCGGTTATGAGAAAGCAATTAAATATAATAATCAGGATCCTCGTATTTTTCAGGAGCTGGATATACTCTATGAGAAAGAAAAGAAACCGGCAACCGAACGTTTAGCGGTATTGGAAAAGAACTTGCCAACAGTTATGAAACATGATGAAGCCGTTATTCGTTTATTGACATTGTATAATGAAACCGGAGCTTATGACAAGGCCATCGACATAATGACTGCCCGTCATTTTCACGTTTGGGAAGGCGGAGGTGAGATACATGATATTTATGTCGATTCTCATTTATTGAAAGGTATGGATTTGCTTAAATCAGGAAATTATCAGGAAGCTGTAAAAGAGTTTGAAACAGCAGATCTGTATCCTGAAAATTTGGAAGTAGGCCGTCCGGAAACTGGAGGGCATAGTGCTAAGGGATATTATTATCTGGGCAAAGCTTATCAGGCTTTAGGAAACAAGAAGAAGGCAAAAGAAAGTTTTGACATTGCTGCAAACAGCCAGGTAAGAAGACGGCGTATGGAATTGGCTTCAGAGAATACTTTATTCAATGCTCTGGCAATGAATGAGGCTGGCAGACAGGCGGAATCGAAAGAGTTATTTCAAAAGCTTTCTACTGAAATCGAAGAACAGTTAGCCGGACGAGTAACAGTCGATGCTTATTCTAAATTCGGGGAAGATGGTTCACGGGATGAACGGATTGCTAATTTGAATTATCTGAAAGGTTTGTTGGAATGTTATAAAGGCAATGACGCTACAGGTAAAGCATTACTTCAGAAAGCTGTAGATATGAATCCGAATTTAATTTGGGCCAAACAATTCCTAAATCATACGTTTTGATCGACAGCAATGACGTATATATTTAGTGGCCGGGAGATCTGAATCTCTTGGCCATTTTTATGTTTAGAAAATAAGAAGTTATCCCTATCTTTGCGGGGTAATTAATAAATCTAATAAAACAAACATGAAGCATTCGATGAAAGCCTTTTTGTTGTCCCTGGTTGTAATCTTAGGAATATTACCTTGTTGGGCAGGAAGTAAATATGAATCCAAAATATCTTCTTTGGAAAATGAAAAATGGTGGGGAGGCATGGTGGCACTTGGTTCTCAAATGCCGTTTAAGGAAAATATGCGTCTGTTCGATCTTTCTACAGAGAATTTGAATAATCAGAATGTTCCTCTTTTGATTTCATCAGAGGGACGATACATATGGAGTGATAAACCTTTTTCATTCAAGTTTGAAAATGGAATATTACAGCTGTTTTCCGATTTTGAGAGTATAGAACCGGTATTAGCAGGTAATACGTTGAAAGATGCTTATATGGTCGCATCTGCAAAATATTTTCCTCCCTCTGGTCAGTTACCTGACTCTTTATTCTTTTCCATGCCTCAATATAATACATGGATTGAACTGATGTACAATCAGAATCAGGAAGATGTATTGAAATATGCCAACAATATTTTGAAATATAAATTCCCCATAGGTGTTTTTATGGTTGATGACAACTGGCAGAAATATTATGGTAATTTTGATTTTAAACCCGAACGTTTTCCTGATCCGAAAGGTATGATCGATCAGCTCCATAAAGACGGATTCCGTATTATGTTATGGATCTGTCCGTTTGTTAGCCCGGATAGTCCGGAATTTCGCGAATTGCAGCAAAAAGGTTATTTAATCAAGAAAAAAGGAACCAACCAGGCGGCTATTATTCCCTGGTGGAACGGATATAGTGCATGTTATGATCTGAGTAATCCGGCTGCTGCAGAACATTTAAAACAACAGCTACGTAATATGCAGGATAAGTACGGTGTGGATGGTTTCAAATTTGATGCAGGTGATATCGGTCCTTACAGTGATCCCGATCTGGAATTTTATGATAAAGACGCTACTTCAGTCGATATGTGTGAATATTGGGCAAAAATAGGTCTGGATTTCCCATTCAACGAATACCGTGCCGGTTGGAAGATGGGAGGGCAGCCTTTAGTGCAACGCTTGGGGGATAAAGACTATTCCTGGAATGCAGTGGGCTTGTTGATCCCTGATATGATTGCTGCGGGTCTGCTAGGATATGCTTATGCTTGTCCAGATATGATCGGCGGGGGGCAATTCGGCTCTTTTTTGGGTATTGACCAGACCAAGTTGGATCAGGAATTGATTGTTCGTTCCTGCCAGGTGCATACATTGATGCCTATGATGCAGTTTTCTGTAGCACCTTGGCGCATCCTCGATGAAAAGCATCTGGCTATCTGTCGTGATTATGCTCATTTGCATGAAAAGATGGGTGGTTATATTCTCGATCAAGCACGTTCTTCAGCACAAACAGGCGAACCGATCATTCGTCATATGGAATATGCTTTTCCTCATCAAGGATTTGTAAATTGCAAAGATCAGTTCATGTTGGGAGATAAGTACTTGGTAGCTCCGATCCTGACAAAAGAACATACACGTAAGGTTATGTTGCCCAAAGGAGAGTGGAGAGATGATACCGGCAAAAAATTCCGTGGGCCTAAAACGATAGAGGTGAATGCTCCTCTGGAAAGATTACCTTGGTTTGAGAAGATAAAGTAAAAAAGGAAAAGGAGTAGAACAATAATTTCTACTCCTTTTTTGTTATTCAAATATTTCTTTGAATATATGTTTTATAGTTGGTATACAATCGTTTTCTGGTTTAAACGGATACAGATTCGTCTCTTTTGTCCAAGGTTCTTCCAATGTATAAAAATCTATTTCTTCCGGATTCTTTCCATTCATCTTCTGGATAAGATTGTCGAAATAGGCTTTCCATCGCATGTAGTAGAAATCTTTTAGTATCCCGTTCCATTCCTTATGGGCATAATCTCTCAGACCTCCTTCGTCAGCGGCCTGACGGTTGCCCCAGGTGGTAATCTGTACACGTGCGTTCCACTCATATAAAGCTTTTTCTTCAGGAGTCTTCCCCAGATTACGAGCCTGGTCAATCCAGTTTCCTACCATAAACTCACGACGTGTTCCTAATAATTCATCTTGCAAAAGGATCAGTTGCAGGAAATGCCGGGAGGCCATTTCAAAGAGTGGCTTATCTCCTGATGTATAAGCGGCCATCACTGCTTTGTACAACAGACGGCCTCTTTCTGTAATGGCTTGGCGAACAATATCAACCAGGTCATATTCAAAGTTATTATTCCCTTTATACTGATCGGCTACCGATACCATCAGACGAGCAGCACGGATAACATCCTGGGGATTGTAATAATCAGACATTTCTGACCAGCTGGAAGTCTGATAAGCATTTTCTGATGGACGTGCACAAAAAATTGATTCATGTGTTCCCTGCTGAACGGATTGAGGAGGACAGTTGTAGATCGAGTTACTGAGTAACGTCCAGGCTTCTTCCACCGTTTTATTATCAGAACCGTAACGGGCACGAACGTAGTTTGCCAGCCATTCCTCTTTATTAAACCGTTGCTCTCTCCAGGGTAGTTCGGTTAATAACTCAAACATGATAGGATTGTTTTCACTACCCTCCATCGCCATACCGACGCCACATAACGTTTTACCGAAAGGGCTTTCTTTTGCCTTATAGAATTCATCGATCACATGCGTCATTTTTCCGTGCAGACCGACATTACCGCCATAATTCAGCAGCATACAATAGATCCAGTCGTGTTGCCCAAAACCGCTTTTACGGTACCAGGTCGACTCGGAGTCTCCCCATTGCGGGCGGCTTTCTGCAAACAGATCGAGGACAATCATATCTCCGGCTTTCAGATTCTCAATCATCTTTGAGCGAGGATTGGCCTGCCATGCCTGGGCCACCCAAACGGCTTTCGAATTTACCTTCTTCATGGCAGACATGATTGCTTTGCCAGCAGCATCCAGATCGACTCCGGCAACGCTACCTCCTTCATGGAACGGGTCCATGCTGTAATAATTGGCTTTGCCAAACAATTTCTCCATCTCTTTGTAATAAAGGGAAGCTATCTCCTGAAAGCGGGGATCGGTAGGCTGAAGGAAAGCCGGACGGCGATAACCGCACCATAAGCCCGGGTCGGAAACATTCAGTCCCAGCTTTTCTTTGGCATTGTGGGGGACCATGCCCGAATATCCCGGCAATACAGGTTCGATACCGTATTCACGCATACGTTTCAGTATCTTCTTTTGCAAAACGGTCTGCTGCTGATACCAACTGTCAGGATTTGGACCGCCCCAGCCTTCCAGGTTATTCATCAGCCACCAGGCCATAAAACCGGGGCCAGAGATAAATTCATTGATCTCCTCTTTGTTGTATCCCAACTTTTTCAAAACGTTATACCAGACACTTTCCACCCCTGTCATGGCTAATGGCAGATTGATACCGTGCAAAGCCATCCAGTCGATCTCTTTCTCCCAGCGATCCCAATTCCAGAATGCCATTGTATAAGAAAACGTACAGTAGTTCAGGTTATAACGTAGTTTCATCCCTGTTTCATGTCGTTCTTTTTTTGTTACGGCAGGAAGGACTTCCGGAAGCGTAGCTTGCATTCCGTTCCAAGAGAGGTGAATGCCTGCATGATATTTTAGATACCAGTTTATTCCGGTTGCAATACTGACATAATTGTTACCGCGGATAACGATTTTATCTCCTTTTTGATCCAGTTCAAAAAAGTCGGTGGGCGATTTGATCTGTTCGATGACAAATTTACGGGAAGCTCCCTTGTCAATACGCTCTAATAACCCGTCTATCGGGCTTGCTTGTATCACTGCCGAAAAGCATAATAGCAACAAAATATTAATTATTTTCATTTTATTAGATTGTTAATGTTGTCAAAATATTTATACCATATTGGTTGTTTTTGGAGATCTACCATTTCATATCGCCATTAGCACGACGAATTGCATAGCGAGTGTTTTTTTCAAACGATCAGTCCCGTCCGGAATCCATAGGCCTAACCGATAATTCCCGAGGTTGACGGTTTCCTGTATATGCATATTCGTTTTGTTTTTATTTGGTTGTAATGATCAATGTTGCCTTTTCCCCTTTCAACAGAGTGTCGGATAGACCGGTTATTTGACCGTCGACAATGACAGTTCCGACTTTTTGAATCCGACTGAATGCTTCATCACTCAGCGCTTCCCATTCAACAAACTGTTGAGTGACAGTTCCGTCATTATAATGAACATTCACATAAGATGGTGTATATAGGAGTTCACGAGTGATATGCCCGTCGATATTCCGCAATACGGCTTTTCCTTCGGAAACTTCCATACGGGCCGGTTCAACGGAGGTTATGCGCAGTTCATTGGCAGGAACGGACTTATAACCATCCGGTATCTTTTTATACATGCGGATATAATCGATATCGAAACTTTTGGGGTAAGGAATGGACGGATCATAGGTACCGGTCCAGCCATTTTTCGCTTTCCGGTTATCATAAAAAGAGATGATCTGAATAAGTGGATATGTTATAGCTGCTCTATGCCTCATGACCTGTATGCCATCGACGTAGACAGCGACCCCTTCCGGCGTCCAGTCAAATCCATAGATATGAAATTCTTCTGCCAACTTTTTGTTGGCAAACCAGGGATGTTCTGTATGATACTGGATCGTAGAGTCTTTCCAGCTATGCACTGTTGCCCATATTTTATTCACATCTGTCCCCAGGATCTCGAAAATATCGATCTCGCAGCTTTGGTTCGGATCATCCTCAAAGCCGATCAGCCACCAAGCACAATGTACGCCTCCTCCGTTTTGCATCTTTGCACGCATTTCATAATAACCATATTGATTGATCTGAGTGGCTTCTGTCTTTATCTCGTGCAGTGCTTTCTTTTTAGAGTCGTAATGGTGAAGCCCTGTGCGGCTGGCACTCATAAATCCGGAGATATACATGCTTTTATCGAATTCATTCTTTGAATTTTTATCAATAATGAGTTTGATAACTCCGTCTTTCATCTCATAAGTAGGTGTACAGATACTCCTGTCTTTGGGCCAGGAGGGCAAATATTCCGGAATCCATTTACTTTTATCAATTTTATTTCCTTCAAATTCATCGTGGAAAATCAGGCGGTATCCTTCTTTTTCCAGTGGATTGGCAGGATAATCTTGTGCTTGTATTAACTGCGTAACTCCTTGCAGGAGAAAACATGTACACAAAGTACTGAATAAGTGTTTATAGTTCATGATATTTAGTTGTTAGCTGAGAGAAAAAAGGCCGCAATTAAAGCGGCCCTTTCTCACAATGCAAATATATATTTAAATCATTAAAAAACGAATTAATATCCAGCGTTTTGTATAATAATTCCTTTGCCTTCATTGATTACTGCTTGTGGCAGCGGGAACAATACAAACTCCGGTTTGGTAGTCGTGGATCCTCTGTCTATCGCGTTCTGGATAAACTTACCGTGGCGGATCAGGTCGGAACGACGTACGCCTTCCCACCAAAGCTCATATCCTCTTTCCTGAAGAACCTTATCCAGGAAATCATCTGTGCCTTTCACATCGCCCATGGTATATGCTTCCAGTTTAGCACGTACGCGAACCTGATTCAGTAAATCCAGTGCTTCCTGGCTAACTGCATTATTATTACGGACAATCGCTTCCGACAATAATGTCAATACATCGGCATACCGATAAACGATCCAGTCGATCTGGCTACCATCGCCGGTTGACTCGGGGTCTTCTGCATACTTAACCGGTACGGCTCCCGAATAGGTGTTACCGTGCTTGATAATATCGGATTCTTCATTGAACAATACACCATCGTTCCCAATATATTCACCCACCAGTACGGAAAGGCGGTCGTCTTTTTTATTGAATGTACGATAGAACGGCCAGGGAACTTTGAAACCGTCCCAGCGTTGGATAGAGTTATTTTTGCAAGGATAGTTACCCGGCAGACAGTGATCGTGCCATAATTCTAACTGAGTTCCTCTTTCTTCCGTACAGGCAAAAATGATTTCTTTGTTCTGTTCATTTTCCAGTGTGAAGATAGACTGGTACGTATCCATCAAACCATATCCATAATCAGCTTTCATCAGTTCACGACCACATTCAACCGCTTTTGCCCAGTTCTTTTCATGCATATAGAATTTCATCAGAACGGTATATGCCAAACCTTTGTCGAAACGTCCGAAAGAAGAGGCACGGGTAGGAAGACCTTCCAATGCAGCTTTCAATTCTGTTTCGATAAACGTAGTCATTTCTTCCTGGGTAGCACGCGGTATGATCTCTTCTGCCAGCGGATTATTCAGCTGATCTAATGTAGGAATGGGGATAGGACCATAAAAATCATATAATAAGAAGGCTAGCCAACCACGCCCCATGTGTATCTCTGCATTCATGCGTGCTTTAACGTCATCAGCCATTTCCACACCGGAAATACGTTCCAGGGTTAATGTCATAGTCCCCAGGTATTTTGCATAGTTGGTGTAGTTGATCGTTGAATATTGATGATTGGGCGTCCAGTTATGGTTGGTCAACGGGATCCATGCATCATTGACCCAGCAGCAAACGGCTATATCCGTCGACATATCACCGATGATCTGTACACCAGTAGCAACGTTAAATATACCACTATAATTATCACAACGGAAAGGAGCATAAACTCCACCTGTAACCAATGCTTCCGCATCCTTCTCTGTTTTCGGGAAAAATCCGGGGTTGATAGCATCATATCTTTCCGGTTCCAGGTCGGTACATGAACTTAATGCGCAGCAGCACATTAATGTATATAATAATTTCTTCATGATCTAATATCTTCTTTTGTCGATTAATAAATTAGAATGTAATATCCAAACCAAAGCTATAAGTACGTACATTCGGATAAGCCCATTGCAGGCTGGAAGGAGTACTTTCCGAGCTTGAAATATCTGTTTCCGGGTCAAGACCTGTGTATGGAGTGATGACGAACGGGTTGTTCACATCGAAATATACGCGTACATTGGACAAGATATGCTTGCTGGTCTTGATCGGTATATTATAACCTAATGTGATGTTACGGCAGCGGATAAACCAGGTCTTTTCGTAATAATAGTCGCCTGTACCGTATGCACTTTCCGTTTGGAAATAACCGGGCAGCGTTCCGTTAGGGTTCGTTGAGCTCCATATATCGCTTACGGAAACCGGCTGATTGTAACCACGGCGCAAGTCGTTGACGTTATTACTGATCCAGGTTTTCTTATAACTACCGGCAGATAGTTTATTAAACTGGCCGTAGAAATATACATTCAGGTCGAAATTCTTGTAACGGAATGTGTTGTTGAAACCGAACAGATAACCAGGGTCGGCAGAGCCATAGATTACTTTGTCGGCATCATCCAGTTTACCGTCAGGTTTACCGGTTTTCATCGGAATACCGTGTTCATCGACCTTGATGGAACCATCCTCATTATAAACATATCCGTTGATATCTTTGATTTTTACCTGTCCGGGAAGTGCACCGGGCATATGATCTATTGTTTCACCCGGTTGTACCAAACCATCTGACAAATAGCCGGCATAAGAGCGGATGTAACCGTTATATTCGCTGTATGCACTGGGTTTCCAGTTCGGATCGCGTTCTTTCCACTTATCGCGGTAGAGGGAGAATGTCAGGTCGGAAGTCCATTCGAAATCTTTATTGCGGATATTAGTCGTATTCAATGTAAATTCAAAACCTTGGCTCTGTGTTTTTCCAACATTCGCAATGATTTTGTTAACTTCATTGTAAGAAAGCAAGGTACGTTCGTTCAACAGGTCTGATATTACTTTATGGAAGTATTCTGCTGTTACATTGATACGTCCGTTCAGGAAACCCAGATCCAGACCGAGGTTCCATTCGCGTGTGGTCTCCCAGGTAAGTTCGTTGTTTCCCATCTGGTCCAGATAAACGCCGTTGATAGCACTACCGCCAAAAAAATTGTTATTACCAACTTTATAATAGCTGTATGCTTTATCCCCTACATTTGCATTACCAGTTTCACCATAGCTCAAACGTAATTTACCGTTTGACAGTACTTTTGTCAGTGGCTGTAAAAATTCTTCTTCAGTGAATCTCCATCCGGCCGCAACAGAAGGGAAATATCCCCAACGGTTTCCTTCGGCAAAGTTGGAAGAACCGTCGGCACGCAGTGTTGCAGTCAATAAATAACGGTCTTTAAAAGAATAATTCACACGTCCGAAGAAGGAGGCCATACGTGACTTGGTTGCACTTGATCCGACAGTCGGACGTTTTGCATTACCGGCTCCCAGGTTGTTATATAAGAAACCGTCCGTAATGAAGTCATTGCTTTTTCCTGACAGGAATTCATAATCGAACAATTGATAGGAATGGCCGACCAATGCATTCAGGTTATGATCACCGAACTGTTTGGTATAATTGGCTGTCAATTCCATCAGATAGTCGGAGTTATCGGCCTGCGCAATATATCCTGCTCCGTTTTCTCTGGCTCCATACAACGTTGTTGTAGGCATGTATTGTTTACGTTTCTGATAGTTGCGGTCGATACCGAAGTTTGCTTTCAACAACAAGTCCTGAATCGGACGAACTTCAAAGAATACAGTACCCAGTAAACGTTCTTTGGTCGTCTTATCCGTGATATCCAACAGAGATACGGGGTTCGGAAGGAATGAAGCGTCCTGGTTCATTGTATATTCGCCGTTCTCATCGCGTACCGGTAGCGTCGGGTTGAACTGGGCTGCAGAAACCAAAATACCTGCATTTTCATTCTGTCCGTTACCCAGAGGAATGTTGTCATACTGGTTGCGTGAAACATTCAGGTTTACCCCCATCTTTACATATTTACTGAGCTTCTGATCCAGGTTCACACGTGCAGAATAACGTTCCATGGCATTATTTTTAATAACACCGTCCTGTTTGAAGTAGTTTCCTGAAACCAGATATTTCGTATTGTCATTACCTCCTGTTATCGAGAGGTTATGAGAAGTCTGGAAGCCTAAACGGGAGATTTCATCAAACCAGTTCGTATTATGTGCGGGATTGGCTATCTGTTCTGCTGTGTAGTCGGGAACGAAAGGCGAAGTTACATCTGATTCCGATTTGCCTCCGTAGATACCGACACCATTCGTACGCAGCCACAATTCTTTTCTGTAGTCATTAGTGGCCTGCATGAAGCCCGATGCATCCAACATCTCATAAGACTTGGAAATATCCTGAACAGAAACAGATCCTGAATATTGAACTTTGGCAGCTCCGCTCTTTCCACGTTTTGTAGTAACGATGATCACACCGTTACCTGCACGTGCACCGTAAATAGCAGTAGAACTTGCATCTTTCAGCACTTCGATCGATTCAATATCATTCGGGTTGATTGAAGATAAGATGTTATCTTTATTACCGTCCTTGTATTGGTTACCGCTATCCAGTGATCCCGGGTCGCTTACAGGAAAGCCGTCAATAATGATCAGCGGATCATTTCCTGCCTTATCTGATGAAGCAGCTCCACGAATACGGAATGTAGACTGGCCGCCTGGCTGTGCACTGATCGTACTAACCTGTAAACCTGCTGCTTTTCCTGCCAGTGCATGACTGATCGTTGAAACTGTTCCGACAGGAGCATCATCCATTTTTACGGAAGCGACAGCACCTGTCAGGTCTTTTTTCTTCATAGTACCATAACCTACTACTACGACCTCTTCCAATGCCTGTGTATCCTCTCTCAGCTGAACGTTCACTACACTCTGGTTCTTAACTGCTATATCCTGCTGGATATATCCGATAAAAGAAACCTGCAAAATGGCGTTGGCTGAGACTTCTATTGAGTATTTACCATCTATATCGGTAGTTGTCCCATTTGAAGTACCCTTTTCAATAACGTTCGCCCCGGCAACAGCTCCCATAGCGTCGCTTACAACGCCGGTTACTTTACGGGTTTGTTGTGTAGTTCCGGCAGATACGGGAGAATTTTCGGATGTCAATACAATATGACGGTCTTTGATCGTATACTTCAGGCCTGTCTTATTGGTGATCGCTTTCAGTAAATCTTCGATATCTACATTTTTTTTGTTAATAGAGATCTTCTCATTTTTATTGATCTCTTCCAGATTATAGAAAAACAGGAATTCAGACTGTTTTTCTATTTGTTTCAGTACATTCTCTAATGTTTCTTCTTTAGCAGAAACACTTAGCTTGGCTGTTTGCGCATAAGTTGCGGCGACCATTTGCGACAGGCAAACGGTTAACATTAACACGGTTAATTTCATGATTTTTATAGTTCTTTTCAGATTTACGGAAACAACTATACGTTGATTATTCATACTTTTGAATGTTTTAAGATTAAACATTATTCCACGGCAATGGAAGTTTAATTGAATCACACACTTTAGAAGAGAGAATCCGGCAAGATTTTCTCTTCTTTTTTGATTTTACCTTTTTACTCACTCATACTATCCTCATTTTAAAGATTAACAACTGCTTATATTTCTGAAATCGTTACATGGCGTTCATCTATCTTGTATCTGATCGGTATAGAAAGGTGGATGATTTCCATAATGTCTTTTATACTTTGTCCGCGATAGAATGTTCCGGTGAAAGTGCGTCTGTTTAACCTTTCGGAGTTGACAGTAAACTGTACTCCATAGACATGACTTAACCGGTAAAGAATAGCTTTCAGGCTCTGCTCCGGGAAGTAATAATATCCGGTAGTCCAGGAAATATATTGTTTTGCATCTACATCGAAAATACTACTGATATGGGTATTCCGGTTATACACCAGCTGCTGGTTGGGTTTAAGTATAGCACGTTGCGACCTGTTTTCTGTCGTCAACCGGACTGATCCTTCCAATAAGGTGGTCGTGAGCAGAGAGTCGGAAGGGTAAGCTGTCACATTGAACTTAGTTCCTAGAGCTTCGATATCCTGTTCCTTCGTCTTTACGATGAAAGGCTTATCTTTATCTTTAGCAACCTCGAAAAAGGCTTCTCCTTCCAGATAAACGGTTCTCTGTTTATTTCCATAGTCATTTTCATACCGGAATATGGTTTTCGAACCTAAACAGACTTGAGTACCGTCCGGCAGTTCGACTACATCTGCATCCAGGCCGTCCCCTCCGATATAGCGGGTGGCTATTTTAGTTTCATGTTCATTGGAGAGAAAGAAAGCAGAGGTAAGACAGACTGCGACCAGTGACACTGCTGCATAATTACCAAATTGATGCCATTTGCTTTTTATCTGGCGTTGTATTCCCTTCTTTTGTAAAAGACGATCCCAGCTTTTTCGGATATCCTCTGTCAGACTGTCAGAATTACAGCAGGCATCATAAATCGCCTTGGTTTCAAAGAATAACTTTTTATTATCAGTATTCTCATTCACCCAGGTATAGAAATCATCCATACCCTGCGAGTCTAATCCTCCTTGCAGATATTTTATGATTAAATCTGAATGTTCGTTTTTTATATATTCTTTCATCTGACAGATTAAATGACTTAGTCCTTTATGAACTATGTCAATAAAATGGGGCACGTTGTAGATTGTGCCTGAAACAGGAAAAGAGACACATCATTTATAGATCAATATATCTCTGAGTCTTATTTCTGTATCGTTAAAAGGAATCTATCATTCAAATAAATTTTTATCTTTGCCCGAATTAATAGAGAGAAAGAGATATGGAAAAGCACACACTGAAGGATATCGATGCTACAGTATTAAAGCGTCTGAAGGAAGGAGATGAAGCTGCTTTCGAATCCATTTACTGGAAATACAATTCCCATGTCTTTAATTTTATAAACTCACTATTGTACGACAGGATTTTATCCGAAGATATTACCCAGAGTGTTTTTATGAAGATATGGGAGAGACGTGAATCGATAGATCCGGATAAAGGGTTTGATGCTTATCTGTTTACTATTGCCCGTAATATGGTTTATAAGGAAACGGAAAACCGTCTGTTGTCGGAGTCTGCTTTTTATGCATTGTCCCAGCAGCAAACTAATGAAGACTTCCTGATGGAAGAGAAAATCGATGCAGATTCACTCCGTCTCTATATCGATAACCTAATCGAACAATTACCTCTGTCCAGAAAAGAAATATTTAAGTTAAGCCGTAGAGAACATCTGTCGAATAAAGAAATCGCTACTCGTCTGTCGATTTCTGAAAAAACGGTGGAGACTCAACTCTATCGTTCATTACGTTTCCTGAAAGAAAAATTATCCAATGATCATTTGTTAGCTATATTACTGGTCATATTAGCTAATGAATGTTAAATGTATTTTTTTTTACTCCCCTTGTAAGGGATTGCTCTTCTTTTCGGATATACAACTTAAACGATGACAAAAAACAATATAAATATAGAGTTACTCGATCGCTTTATGCGTGGCGAAACATCTCCGGAAGAAGAGCAGTTGCTTCTGGAATGGTTCCGTAATTCTGCGTCGAGGGATGAAATTCTGAACTTTTATCAACAGCGGTGGATTGAAACCTCTGATGAGGAGTTGCCTGCGGAGGTTCAGGGACGGATGTTCCTGCGTATTAAGGAAAGAATGCATGAAATAGAGGAATCACAAAAAGGACGGGAAACAAGGAGTATTAAATCCAAATCGTCTTTTACTCGTTTCTTGCCTTATGCAGCTACTATATTATTATGTATAGGAATTTTCTCTTCTTATTTATATACTCTGAGTAAATCGCGGGTCGCCACTGAATATATCGTATCGGCAGAAAAGGGACAGAGGGCAAGTATTGTACTACCGGATGGAACCAAGGTCTGGCTGAATTCGCATACCGAGCTCCGTTACAAAAGCGATTACGGTGTAAAAGAACGTAATGTCTCTTTAAACGGGGAGGCTTATTTTGAGGTGTCGAAAGATAAGGAACATCGTTTTGTAGTAAAAGCTGGTGAGATGGAGGTGGAGGCTTTGGGTACATCATTTAATGTGAAGGCATATAATGAAGATCCCGATTTTGTCGCTACCCTGTTTGAAGGAAGTATAAAGGCCGGAACGGGAGAAGACAATTCGGTTATCCTGACCCCAGACCAGCATGTCAGCCTGAATCGGCAAAGCAGGAGCCTGACTGTCGGTACGTCGGAGAATGTATCGTATGCCCGCATGTGGCGCAATAATGAACTGGCTTTTGAAAGAGAGAAACTGGATGACATTGCCATCTTGCTGAATCGAATGTACAATGTACAGCTCGAGTTTAAATCAGATAAGATAAGGAACTATCGTTTTTCGGGTGTTATCAAGAATAATAGCTTAGATAATGTAATAGAGATAATAAGCCTTACAGCTCCCATTATTTATGAGTCGCATGGAGACACGATCATATTGGATGCGAAGCCGTAGTGAGAATAAATAAATTGTTAATCTTAAAAAAATTGAGCGGCCTATGACATAAGAATATTCAAAAAAAGGGGACAGGCTCCAAAGGAGAACTGTCCCACTCACACGATCTTTTACAAATCAGAATCAATCATTCTCCTTGTTTATAGAGATAACTTGCCGGTTATCTCCGGAGTTTAATGACTCTTGATTCTGCTTGTAAAGTTACTATTTATAATCTTTTATACGATTAAAAAACATCTAAAAATGAGTAACATCAAGCAAATAATATTACGGGCGGCTTTATGCAGTCTTATGTTTGCCTCTTCAGGCATTACAATTGCTGCCCAGATTTCAATCGCTGCAAAGAATAAGCCTTTACGTGAAGTTATTAAAGATATCGAAAAGAACAGCGATTATCGTTTCTTCTATAATGAAGACCTGACCGGTTTAAACACTGTTGTGTCTGTTGAAGCAACCAATGGAGATATTAAGAAAGTATTGGATAAAATAGTTGCTGAAGCAGGAATTACTTATATCCTGAAAGAGAATAACCAGATTGTTTTATCTGCCCGCTCGGCTCAGGTAAAACAACAATCAACACGGATAATCACAGGACGTGTAACCGACCAGAAAGGTGATCCGGTTATTGGAGCCAATGTATCAGTGAAAGGAACTACAAACGGTACAATTACCGATATGGATGGTAATTTCTCACTGGAGATATCCGGAAGTCCGGTTGTTCTGGTTTCCTATATCGGATATAAGAACCGCGAAATAGCAGTCGGTAAAGAGAAAAACCTGTCTGTCCAATTATTGGAAGATACCCAATTGTTGGATGAAGTAGTGGTAACAGCTTTGGGTATCTCAAAGAGCGAACGTGCATTGAATTATTCTGCTGCACAGTTATCCGCATCGGAGATAAGTGAAGTGCATTCTGGAAACTTACTGACAAGCTTGGGAGGTAAGATCGCCGGATTGGATATTACCGGGAACAAACGTAGCGGTTCAACTAAGATAGTTTTGAGAGGAATTGGTGAAATAGCATCAGGCTCCACAAACAAACCTTTGTATGTTATTGACGGTGTACCTGTCGATAACTCGAACAATACTGATGTAAGCCCGTTCGGTGGGACAGACTATGGCGATGGCCTGAGTGGAATGAATATGGATGATATTGAATCCATCAGCGTACTGAAAGGTCCATCGGCTGCCGCTCTTTATGGTTCGAAAGCTTCCCGTGGAGCTCTCCTTATCACTACAAAGAAAGGGGTAGCCGATCAGGGAATCGGTATCGAGTTCAATACAAATACATCTATGTTGATGCCCTATGCCGGATTGGCCCAGTATCAGCAAGTGTATGGTAGCGGACAAGGAGGAAACTATCCGAAGACACTGGCTGATGCTATGGCTGTTTCTGAAGACGCTTATGGTGCGAAGCTCGATCCTAATACGACATCTGTCTTTATCGATGGCTCGGAGCATAAATATGTTTCTCGTTATAAACCGATGGATTTTTATAATAATGGTTTTAATACAGCCAATACGCTCTCTATCATCGGTGGAACAAAGAAAGCCACTTTCCGTTTTGCTTATGGAAACGAGTATTACAAGGATATTACACCGGCTTTTAATTATATGAAACATAACCTGACTATGCGTATGAACGGTGATCTGACTTCACGCCTGAGTTATGATTTCAAGATCAATTTTAATGTAACAAATGCACATCAACGCCCGGAAAGCGGACACGGACAATTCAACCCGACAACGGTATTACCTATTATGGGAGCCGATACGGATTTGAAGAAACTGGAAGCTATGGGACGTGATATCACTACCGGTGGCCTGATGAACAACTGGGACGGTGCACTGAACCCTTACTATATACTGTATCAATATAAGAATAATGACCAGAGCTATAATGGCAACGGACTGGCTTCTGTCAGTTATAAGATACTGAATAACCTGAAAGTCACTTATCGTCAGGGGCTAGAAATGACCGATTTTAATACCGATCAGACTATTCCTCAGGGATCAGGATTCTGGGCTTCTATGGCCGGACGTTCCGATTATATGACAAAGGGTGGAATGAGCAAGTATAATAGTAAGAATCTACTGGTGAACAGTGATTTATATGCAGAATACCATGGAGAGTTCGGTAAGTTCGGGCTGGATGCGATGATGGGAGGAAACTACTGGTCACAGAAAACCCGTAGCACCAGTGTAGAAGCCGCCGACTTCATTGCAGAAGGTTTATATACTCCGAGCAATGCCAAAAATCAGAAGGCTTCTTTTTATATGATGAATAAACGTATGTGGGGCATGTACGGTTCTTTGGACCTATCGTATAACCGCTTCCTTTATCTGTCATTTACGGCCAGAAATGACTGGAGCTCTACTCTGCCCAAGCAGAATAACTCTTATTTCTATCCTTCTGTCGGAGGTAGCTTGGTTTTTTCTGAGTTAATGGATCGCCCGGACTGGTTCAGCTTTGGTAAGATCCGTGCTTCATGGGCACAGGTCGGGAGTGATACGAATGCTTATCAGCTCGATATGTATTATGGCTTATTCCCCGGAGGATTCCCCACTGAATCAGGTTCGATTGTATATCCCGGAAATATCCAGAATACACAGTTGCCGCCGCTTGACCTGAAGCCGATGAGAACAAATTCAGCCGAATATGGTTTCGATATCCGTTTCTTTAACGATCGCCTTGGTTTGGATGTTTCCTACTATAATAATACGACAAAAGATCAGATCTTGCAGATCCCTATTCCTAATTCATCCGGATTTTCATCCAGCCTGATGAATGCCGGCTCTGTGAACAATCATGGTTTTGAAATCTCATTGAGCGGAAGGCCTGTCGAGACAAAAGACTTCTCCTGGGATCTGGGCTTTACGTTGTCACGCAATTATAGCAAGGTGAAGAAACTACACGATGGCTTGAAGAGCATACAGATGTATTTTGTGGAGGCAATGAGTGTAATGGCCATTGAAGGCGAGCCTTACGGTGTGATGTACGGCTCAGACTATCTGTATGACGACTCCGGGAATGTTCAGCGAGATGCCAATGGATACCCATTGTACGATAAGAGTTATAACTCTTATCTAGGTTCTGCTATTCCAAAAGTGATTATGGGGCTTACCAGTCATCTTGAATACAAAGACTTTTATTTGAACCTGACTATCGACAGCCGTCTGGGACATAAGTATTATTCAAAGACCTCCCGTTGGATGTATGAACACGGAACCCACATTAACTCTGTGCCTGGACGTGATGAATATTATGCGAACGGTACCGGTCTTGATCCGTTGAAGTTAGGTAAGATACAGAGTGTTACAGCTTCTCAGAACGTATATAACGGTGGTTTCATCCGTATGAAGGAAATATCGCTGGGATATAAATTGCCGGCGAGCTTTATCTCCAAGCTGATGCTTAAACAGGCCAATGTCTCGTTGGTATTCAGCAATCCGTTCTTCATCTGGAGAGGAAGTGATTTCTGTGATCCGACATTCTCTCTGAACTCGACGGTGGGTATGGAAGGTATTGAAAACGGTGGTGAACCTGCTGTACGTTCGTTAGGTATAAATCTGAATCTTAAATTTTAAAACACTGGTAAACAATGAAACATATAATAAATTATTTGTCGATAGCATTACTGGGACTTACATTGACTAATTGTAATGCTGACTTTGGTGATTTGAATAAAGATCCCAATAAAGTGACGAAGGTAGGAACGGACAATCTTTTCCACAATGTAGTAGGTACGTTGAGTATACCTTCCGGTGAAATGAAATATTTCGCTCCGATGATGCAATATACGGCAACTACCAACGGTAACTACGATATCGTCGGTAATACATTTACGGTAGACGGAACCGCAATGGGCGTTTACTCAAGTATATGGAGATCGTATTGTGTAGATTACCTCCGTTACATCAACCTGATGGACGATCAATTGGCAGAGGAAACAGCTTCGGCTTCTAAACAGGCACAGGTCGATATCGTCCGTGCACTTGTATCGAGCAGATATACCGATACATTCGGTCCTGTTCCTTATGATGAAGGAGGAAAGGCACTGAATGGAATTTCTTATCCCGTATACAGAACCGAAAAGGAGATCTATTTGGGAACGGATAAGTTCAAGGGTCTTCTGCAATTGCTGGATGATGGAGTACAGACATTGCAAAACTCTTCTGATCCGGTTTTCGAAGACGATATCATGTATGGCGGTAGCCGCGACAAATGGATTAAATTCGGAGCTTCACTTATGCTGCGTATGGCTATCCAGATCTCGAATGTAGAACCGGAACTGGCAAAGAAGTACGTGAGTAAAGCTGTTGCTGCCGGGGTTATTTCTTCGATGGATGAAGTGGCAAAAGTCAATCACCAGCCGACAGTGACCGGACAACCCAGTTACCTCGATAACACATGGGCAACCGATATCTTGTATTATATCGGTTCACGTGGTTACTGTTATTCAAGTACCTATATTTCTGCATTCAAGAAATACAGTACTTCTCAAATCGATCCGCGTTTGAAATATGTAGCAGCCGTTTACGATGCCGAAGGAAAGTATTACGACAATTACGAGGATTACGAAGGTATGAAGAACGGATGCGAAATGGATGATGTCGATGATGTTTTGAAATATATGACTTTCGATCAAGATTTCGCTCCTAATATCGGACGTTACGGCTTTGCTTCTTTCAAAAAAGAAACGGTACTCAACCGGAAAGGCGCAACAACAGTAATGGGGGCAGCCGAAGTTTACTTCCTGTTGGCTGAAGCGGTGTTGAAAGGCTATATCTCCGGAACAGCGGATACATATTATCGGGAAGGTATCCGTATGGGTATGCGTTCGTTGACCTTGATCGGGGCTCCTATCACCGATGAGGAAATAGAAAACTATATCAGTACGGTTCCCACACTGGGTGAAAATAAAGCAATGAACCTGAGAGGTGCCCTGGATGAAGTGATCACACAAAAATGGCTGGCACTGTTCGGCAATGGTCTTCAGATATGGAACGATTGGAGACGTACACATTATCCGAGTGTCATTACCGACAATCCGAACCCCAGCAAGTTAAGCGTTACAAATGGAAAAATGATCGGTCGTTTGCCTTATCCGCAGGATGAAATGGTACGTAATGAAGCCAACTATCTGAATGGAACGGCTGAGTTATCCAATAAGACAAACGATTATATGAATGATGTATGGTGGGCTTTGCCTTATTATAAATAATAACTAGTATATGAAAAAAGTAGTATCAATAAGCAGTAGCCTTTGGCTACTGCTTTTACTCTTTGCTGCACAAATGCACGCTGCTACTCAGGATGTGTATTCTCCTGATAAGAAATTGAAAGTATCGGTCAATACTACAGGACAGATTGCTTATTCTGTTTATGCCGGCGACAACCTTCTGTTGAAAGATTGTTCCCTCCGGTTGGATTTGGGTGATGAGGTACTGGGAACTTCTGCCGTGTTGAAAACTGTCAAGCGGGGGACTATTAATGAAACGATAAAACCTGAGATCACCTTTAAGAATGCAGTGGTGGAAAACAATTGCAGTACCCTGTTGCTTAACTTTAAGGGAGATTTTTCTGTCGAATTCAGAGTGTTCGACGACGGTGTTGCCTATCGTTTTATAACAGCCAGGAAAGGGCAGATCAATATTTATGATGAAACTTGCGGTATCAATTTCGGCAGCGATTATCTGGCCCATATCTCGCAACCCAATAGTTTTAAAACATCGTATGAATATCCTTATACCCATATTCATACAACAGACTATAAGGCAAATGATAAGATGACCTATTTGCCTATCCTGCTGGAAAATGAGCAAGGATATAAGATTTTGATTTCGGAAGCTGATCTGTCCGATTATCCCTGTATGTTTTTCAAAAGTACAGGAAGAAACGGCCTGACTTCTGTATTCCCGAATTGTCCTTTGGAGTTTGGTGAAGATGGAGACCGCAGTCTGAAGATCGTAAAAGAAGCGGATTATATAGCACGCACCTCCGGTAACCGTAGCTTTCCATGGCGCTTCTTCATGATCACCAAAGACGATCGGCAACTGATTGGAAACGATATGGTTTGTAAGTTGTCGTCTCCGAATGTATTGGGAGATGTGAGCTGGGTAAAACCTGGTCATGTTGCCTGGGAATGGTGGCATGATGCAGCATTATATGGAGTGGATTTCAAGTCCGGTTATAATATGGACTCTTATAAGTATTATATTGATTTTGCATCTGCCAATGGCATTCCTTATATGCTGATGGATGAAGGATGGGCCGAGACGACTTATAATCCTTTCATTCCCAATCCCACAATCGATTTGTTCGAACTAATCAGTTATGCCGAAGAACGGAATGTGAAGATAGTCCTTTGGCTTACCTGGCTGGCAGTGGAAAATAACTTCGACCTGTTCCAGAAATTCAACGAATGGGGAATTGCCGGAGTGAAGATCGACTTTATGGATCGCAGCGACCAGTGGATGGTAAACTATTATGAACGTGTGGCAAAAGAAGCAGCCAAGCACCATTTGTTTGTCGATTTTCACGGCTCGTTCAAACCGGCAGGATTGGAACATAAGTATCCGAATGTGATCTCTTACGAAGGTGTACTGGGAATGGAACAGGGAAACCGTTGCATACCTGATAACAGTATCTATCAGCCTTTTATGCGAAATTTTGTTGGTCCGATGGATTATACACCGGGTTCTATGATTAGTGCTCACCCCGAAGATGTACATTATACCCGCACCAATGCCATGAGTGTCGGAACCCGTGCTTATCAGTTGGCTTTGTATGTTGTCTTTGAAAGTGGATTACAAATGCTGGCTGATAATCCTATTTATTATAACCGGGAGAAGGATTGCCTGGATTTTATGGTATCCGTTCCGGTTGTATGGGATGAAACACGTTGCCTGTATGCGAAGGTGGGTGAAGCTGTTGTCGTAGCCCGTCGCAAAGGAGATAAATGGTATATCGGAGGTATTTCCGGAAGTAAAGGAAAAGAGATCACGATAAACCTTGACTTCTTGTCCGAAGGCAAAGAATATGATATGGACTATTTTCAGGATGGCGTAAATGCAGAACGCCAGGCGATGGATTATAAAAAGGATAGTAAAAAAGTGAATGCTTCTTCAAGCATAACGATCTGTATGGTCCGTAACGGAGGTTGGGCTGCCACATTGGAATGATTGAAATAAAAGGGAGGGTCCTGGTCAAAAAAGGCCATTGATTTTTATTAACAACCTTTCGGATATGCTGATCCGAAGGGTTGTTTTGTTTTATATCTGATATAAAACAGTGTTTATGGAAAGTAGAAGAAAGGTTTGTCGTGTAAACTTCAGAATAATTTCTCTACTTTTGTCTTTTATTAATGGCGTTACATGGTGATGTATGGCAGATTTTACCGACGAGAAAACATTATTACGGGAAATAAATAACGGAAACGATCAGGCTTTTGAATTTCTTTTCAAAAGTTATTATCCTCGTTTGCGCGGATATGCATCTCGTTTTGTCGAGGATCAGGAGGCTGTGAGGGATATTATTCAGGAGAGTTTTTTGAAGTTCTGGGAGAAACGTCAGTTGATAGAAGCCATATCCGTCTCCGCCCTTTTGTTTGCTATGGTTCGGAATGCCTGTCTGAATTACCTGAAACATCTGCAAATAGTAGAGCAACATAATGTTGAACACCTGGCAACCATTGCCGGGAAAGAGGAACTGTATAGTCTTGATTTTAATCCTTCTCCGGAATATACCTTATTGTACAATGAATTGCAGGAACAGGTGGATGCGGTTATAGATACACTGCCTTCGCGTTGCCGTGAAGTATTTATTATGAGCCGTTTTGATAAAAAGAAAAATCGTGAGATAGCAGAAGCTTTAAGTATCTCTACGACTGCTGTGGAAAAGCATATAGCAAAAGCGTTAAAGACTTTCTCCAAACATTTTAAAGACAAGTATCCGCTCGATATCTATATCGTTGTTATTGCATGGCTACTGTCTGATTAACGTTTCTTTCCTGTAGGCATTCGCACTGCTACATCCTTTTAGAGTAATTGTTTCACTTAAGTGGAACAGTTGTTTCTACTAGGTGAAACACTTGTTTCTCTTAAGTGAAACACTTTCAAAGATGCTGTTTCCATTAAGTAACTCTGTATGCACTGCGCTGAATGTTTGCAAAAAGAAGATACCGGGGGTTGGGTAAAAAAGGAATGGGTTGTTATATCATATAGAAAGCGAAAGTTATGGAATTGGAAAAGGAGAATATTCATCAGTTAGCCGTGCTCTATTTCGAAGGGCGTATTACTTTGCAGGAAGAGGAAGAACTCTTTCTCTTTGTGAATGCCTGTGCGGATAATTATGAGATGTTCCGTCGATGGGAAAAAGAATGGATGCGATCGGCAACGCCCGACCTGGGGGTGGTCAACGAATGGAAGCATTTGCAACGGCGTGTTCAGATAAAACACGATGTACCGGATTTGTTCAGGCACAAAAAGTATAGCCTGCGTCAGGTAGTCGCTGTGGCAGCTGTGATTGTGATCGTAATGTTGAGCGGTTCTTATGGGGCTTTGTCTTATTTCAGCAAGCAGACTGATCCGAATTATTTCGCATTGGTTACTGCTTATGGCGAGAAAAGTAAAGTGATGCTGACCGATGGGACTGTCGTTTGGTTGAATGCCGGATCGACTTTGCGGTATGCGGATAATTTTAGTGCAAGTAACCGGACGGTGCAACTGGAGGGAGAAGCCTATTTTGAAGTAGAAAAGCAGTCGGACGGATCACCTTTTCTGGTCAAGACAAGTTGCTACGATGTGTTGGTAAAAGGTACGAAGTTCAATGTGACCTCTTATGCGGAAGATCCTTTTTCCACAACCACTTTACTGGAAGGAGCCGTTGAAGTGCTTTACGAAGGAAGACAGTTGGAGTTAAAACCCGGCGAATTGCTTTGTTTCGATAAAGAAAAAAAAGACTTTTCCAGTCATTATGTGCAGGCCTCGCAATACCGGTCGTGGATAGAAGGAAGGGTCGAATATGACGAAATCGCATTAGGCGAACTGGCTGTCCGCCTGTCAAGAAAGTATGATGTGAAAATACATCTCGATACTGCGCTTGATGAAGACGCTACCTTCAGGGTCTCATTGCGGAACGAAGAGACTATCAACCAGTTCCTGCAGGCACTTTCCGATATTATTCCGATACGCTTTGAGCGGCAGGGACAAGAAATTTATATCAAAAAGCAATAGCGCGCTTGTTTTATATATGTATTAAATCTAATAACTAATTATCTATCTTATGATGTACAAAAAACTCGTGGGAAGGTCTTTAATACTGGCCTTGCTACTTTCCGGCTCATTATCGGTGGACGCTCAGAAAATCACTCAGCAGTTCAGGAACGTCCCTTTGAAAACAGTACTGGAGGAAGTGGAGAAACAACTCCAATATTCGGTCATCTATAAAAAAGATGAGGTGAATGAGCAAAAGCAGATCAATCATAATTTTAAGGATGCATCTGTCGAAGAAGTATTGTCGGCTATATTAGACAAAGGATTAAGCTACTCTATTCAGGGTAAAATGATCGTTATCTCGCAGAAGACTACTAAAGCGTCGTCTCCGCAACAACAAAAGAAAGTAACAGGCGTTGTGAAGGACAAAACCGGAGAACCGGTGATCGGGGCTAATGTGATAGAGCGGGGTACGACGAACGGGACAGTGACCGACATCGACGGACGCTTTACATTGGAAGTGCCACAGAATGCTGTCTTGCAGGTTTCCTATATCGGATATATGGAGCAGGAGATCCCGGTGAATAACCGGAGCGATATTTCTGTCTCTCTTCTGGACGATACACAGAATCTGGATGAGATTGTTGTTGTCGGCTACGGAACACAAAAGAAGGTGAACCTGACCGGTGCAGTCAGCAGTGTAAAGGCCGATGTGTTGGAGAACAGAACGACTTCCGATCCGGTAAATATGCTGACCGGTAACGTATCGGGTGTGACCATTGTACAGAATGCCGGACAACCGGGAGCCGACGGAGCCGCTTTGCGTGTCCGTGGTGTCGGGACGTTGGGTAATTCCGAAGCGATGGTTATTATCGATGGTGTGGAATCGTCGATGAGTAATGTCGATCCGAACGATATCGAGAACATTTCCGTGTTGAAAGATGCTGCGGCAGCTTCTATCTATGGTGTGCGTGCGGCAAACGGCGTTGTGCTGATTACTACCAAAAGAGGTGCTGTCGGTAAGCCTGTCATTTCCTATAACGGATATGTCGGTTGGCAGGAAGCTACCCGTCTACCCAAATATTTGGACTCTTATAATTATGCGGTTCTCTTGAATGAGGCCTATAAAAATGACGGATTGGAGGGATTATATTCAGATCCGGACCTGCAGAAGTTTAAAGATGGTTCCGATCGGGATCATTTTGCCAATAGTGATTGGTTGGGTGCGTTATTCAGCGAAAACGGACTGTTCCATAATCACCATTTGAGTGTGAATGGTGGGTCTGAGGCAATTAAATATTCTCTTTCCTTTGGCTATCATAATAAGGAAGGGTTGATGCCCAACACTGAATATAATAAGTTCAATGTCCGTTCGAACCTCGATGCGAAGATCAACGACCGGCTGAATGTTTCTTTGAACCTTTCGGCTTATCGTAGCCGTATGGCGGCTCCTGCTACCGGTATGACCAGTATAATGTATTATGCATTTCGTGAAACGCCGGTTACTCCGATCCAATTCCAGAATGGGAATTACGGATTATTCAAGAACGAACATAATTCTGTCGCTTCAGCCCGTGAAAGTGGCCTGGCACGTACCTATAATAATAATTTCCAGGGAAGTGCCTCCTTTACCTATAAGATCATCGACGGATTGTCTTTACGAGGAAATGCTTCAACGACATTCAATCTGAAAGACGAACATACTTTTCTCAGAAGTATGAAGTTTTATACCGCCGAGTCTGTCGATCCTATCCGTACAACCCGTAGTTCGGTGGAAAACAAGGATAATAAGATGCTGGAAGTAAATCTTCAGGCATATCTGGATTATGCAAAGAGTTTCGGTAAACATGATCTGAAGGGATTGCTGGGATATTCGCAATTATATAACCAGTATCGTATCCTGGGAGCTTCCCGTAAGGATCTTCCTTTGAATAACAGCCTGGGTGAAATTAATGCAGGCGATATAACAACACAGACTTCCGAGGGAAATATGGTGGAATATGCTTTGCGTTCAGCCTTTGCCCGTGTGAACTATACGTTCGACAACCGCTACCTGTTGGAAGCGAATATCAGATACGACGGTACTTCACGCTTCCCGAAGGATAACCGTTTCGGTGCATTCCCTTCTTTCTCGGCCGGATGGCGTGTGTCTGAAGAAAGTTTCTTCACGGCTTCCTGGATCGATAATCTGAAGTTCCGTGCTTCGTGGGGACAATTGGGTAATCAGGAGATTGGCGATTATGCTTTCTATAATACCTATATGTTCGGTCAGAACTACAACTTCGGTAATATGTTGTATCCGGGTATTTCAATCAATGAAAAGATGGCTAACTCGATCATTACCTGGGAAAAGACAGACCAGATAGATATTGGTGTCGATGCGGATGCTTTCGGTGGTAAGCTGAGTTTTACCGGTGACTTCTTCGTAAAGAATACAAAAGACATCCTGTTGGAGTTGCCTATCCCTGAGATCGTAGGTGTGAAACCGCCGATGCAGAATGCTGGAAAGGTTCGCAATACGGGTATGGAAATGCAGATCAGCCACAACAATCAGATCAACGATTTCAAGTATTATGCAACATTCAACTTCAGCTATGTGCATAATGAAATTACCGACCTGAGCGGTGGAGATACTCCCGGACGTTCTGTTGGCGATCCTATCAATAATATCTATGGCTATGTTTGCGAAGGAATCTTTAAAGACCAGGCGGAGATCGACGGACATCCGACACAGATCTGGGGTGCTAAGCCGGGCGACCTTAAATATAAAGATTTGAACAATGACAAGAAGATCGATGAAAACGACCGCCAGTCGCTGGGTACTTATTTCCCTAAAATAAACTACGGACTTCGTTTGGGCTTCGAATATAAGAACTTTGACTTCTCTGCATTGTTGCAGGGAGCCGGAATGGTCAATGCAATCGTGAAAGATGAGATCAACAAGGCATTCTACAATGGAGGTAAAGTGACTGAATATCATCTGGATCGCTGGACTCCGGATAACCTGGATGCTACTTATCCCCGTTTGTCGATGAAAGACTCAAAAAAGAACTGGATGACTTCCACTTTCTGGATGCAGAATGCTTCTTACCTGAAGATGAGAAATATGCAGCTCGGTTATTCATTGCCTAAACAAGTACTGGCCGGATCGGGCATTACCCGCCTGAGAGTATACTTCAGTGTAGACAATCTGTTCACTATTACCGGATTTGACGGTGTCGATCCGGAATCTGCTTACAATATGAAAGACTTATCTGTGGTTAGTAGCTATTATCCGCTGACAAGAAATTATTCATTTGGTGTTAACCTTTCATTCTAATAAAACTGTAGACGAATTATGAAACTGAAATATTTATTTATATCGCTTATCTCGTTATTCGGAACCGGTTGCAACGACGGGTTTCTGGATAAGATCCCGACAGACCAGTTATCTGACGAGTCTTTTTGGATGGTAAAAGAAGATGCTGTGAAATATTCTGCAGCTACCTATCGTTATCTTGTCCAGTCGGGCAACCATATGGTCATGCTCGACTGTTATACCGACAATGCCATTCCTGTACATATCCATGCAGAGCAGGGAGACATTTCTTCCTGTACGGCTACGGCTTCAAATCCTCACTTTAAGCAGGTCTGGCAGGATGCTTACCGCGGAATCCGCCGCTGTAATATCTTCCTCGATAATATAGCCAAGGTAGATATGAAGGAGAATGAGAAAACGATTCTTATCGGTGAGATTGAATTCCTGCGTGCTTACTTCCATGCTACTTTGCTGAAATTCTATGGCGGTATCCCTATTCTGACCCGTGCTCTGGAGTTGAATGAAACGATCCCTTCACGTAATACGGAAGAAGAAGTTTATAAGTTTATTGTAGAAGAATGCGATAAGGCAGCGCAGAAGTTGCCGCTGACCCGCTCCGATAACACGGAACTGGGACGTGCCAACAAAGGTGCTGCATTAGCATTGAAAGCTCATATCAGTTATCTGATGAAGAAATACGATGTAGCCGCCAGCGCAGCTAAAGAAGTGATGAGTCTGGGAGTATACAGCCTGTATGGTAATTACGGCGATCTGTTCTCTGCCGAACATGAGAATAACAGCGAAGTGATATTCGATCATCAGTATATGGAGAATGCGTTGGATTATGATTATACCGGCAGCTGGATCGATCAATTCTTCTCTCCGCTGATGATGGGAGGTTGGGAAGCTTTATCACCGACACAGGATCTTATCGATGCATACGAATGTACGGATGGAAAATCTATCGGGGAATCTAAGCTTTACAACCCTGAAAAACCGTTTGAGAATCGCGATCCCCGTCTGGCTTATTCTATCCTGTGGCATGGTTGCGAATTCGGAGGACAGATCTATAGCACCGAAGGAACGATGGGTAATGGAAATGCCACCCGTACCGGATATACGATGCGTAAATATATTAATCCTAAAAATGTAGGAAACGAATATCCGGGCTGGATCAATTATATCCTGTTCCGTTATGCGGAAGTTTTACTGATCTATGCAGAAGCTCAGAATGAATTGAACGGGCCGGATGCTTCCGTGTATGAAGCTGTCAACATGATTCGTCAACGTCCGAGCGTGGAACTTCCTCCCTTACCTGCTAATCTGACAAAAGACCAGATGCGCGAAGCCATTCGCCGCGAACGTCGTGTCGAGTTTACGTTTGAAGGTATTCACTTGTTTGAAACCCGTAGCTGGAGAACAACGGAAGCTTGTGTAAATAAACCGGCTTACGGCATGACTTTCGACGGGAAAAAGGTTTTGGTGGAACAACGTAAGTTTGATCCCAACAAAAATTACTTATGGGCACTTCCTCTGACTGAAATAGATTTGTCGAAAGGCTCATTAGTACAGAACCCCGGATATTGATTATTCACAGATAATAGAAGCCTCTGATGGGATTATCCCGTCAGGGGCTTTTTGTTTTTTATCGGTATCAATCCGGGAAATGCCGGAAACAGTCAAAATAACCACGAATATTGAAAACTCCCTGTGTATCCTATCTTCTATCTTTGTGATACTTAATCTAATATAGTAAGAAATATGAAACGTTATGGGAGTCTTATCGGTGTAAAGCCGGAAAAGCTGGAAGAATATAAAAAGTTGCATGCAGCTGTATGGCCGGACGTGTTAGCGATGATCAGGGAGTGTAATATCCGTAACTACTCGATCTTTTATAAAGACGGGATATTGTACAGTTATTATGAATATATCGGTGATGACTACGAAAAAGACATGCAGAGGATGGCGGCAGACCCGGCTACGCAGGAATGGTGGAAGCTGACCGATCCTTGTCAGCAGGCAGTAGAAAATCGTGCTCCCGGAGAATGGTGGGCGGCGATGGAAGAAGTATTCCATACGGATTGAATATATTCTTTTCTATCTTGAATAAACAGGCTTTAAATATTATAGAACATGAATGACATTATTAGTAAACTTGGCGAATGCGTGGAATTCGGCAAGATCAATCTGACATCTCCCTATCCACCGACAATGAAAGGACAGCCCGGTGCTGATGAACTGACCCGCGAGGCTTTGGAGAACGGTCTCTCTCCCCAGTCTATCCTGAGTGAGGCACTGATCCCGGCTATGAACCGGGTAGGCAATAAATTTACCGAAGGAAAGATATTCGTACCGCAGATGTTACTGTCGGCCAAGGCAATGAACAGTGCCATGAAGCATCTGAAACCCTACTTTCAGAGTGGCGAGATAAAACGCAAAGGCGTTTTCGTGATCGGAACCGTGATGGGAGACTTACATGACATCGGTAAGAACCTGACAGGAATGATGGTGGAAGGCGCAGGCTGGGAAGTGATAGATCTGGGAACGGATGTGCCGGCGGAAAAGTATATCGATACTTTGAATCAGCATCCGGGAGCTATCTGTGGAATGTCAGCATTGCTGACAACAACCATGAGTAATATGCAACCCATGATCGCCAGTATCCGTGAGAAACACCCCGACACAAAAGTGATCGTAGGAGGAGCACCTCTAAATGCAGATTTTGCTCAAAAGATCGGTGCCGACGCCTATGCCCGCGATCCGCAGGATAATATTAACTGGTTGGACTCAATCGTAGCTTGAACGCGTATGAATAGTTTTATCCAACAGCTACTGAATAGTGATAAGCGGATAGCGATCCCTATTATGACGCATCCCGGTATTGAAGCGATCGGAAAGAATGTGATTGATGCCGTAACGGACGGAGAGGTTCATTACCGGGCCATAAAGAATGTGACGGAGACGTATGATACGACAGCATGTACTGTTATTATGGATCTGACGGTCGAGGCTGAGGCATTCGGTTGTACGATCAGTATGCCGGAGCATGAAGTTCCCAGTGTTACAGGACGGCTAGTATATGATGAAGAGTCGGTAAATCGTTTGCAGGTTCCTTCTCTGTCTGCAGGACGAATGCCTGAATATCTGAAAGCAAACCTTCTGGCGGTTGAGAATATAAAGGATAAAGTCGTGTTGTCCGGTTGTATCGGCCCGTTTTCCCTGGCAGGCAGGTTATACGACATGTCTGAGATCATGGTTGGGATCTATATAGAACCGGATGTGATCAAAACACTGCTCGATAAATGTACCGAATATATTATCCTTTATTGTAAGGAACTGAAAGCGATCGGTGCAACAGGAGTTATCATGGCGGAACCTGCTGCAGGGCTGCTCTCAAACGAAGATTGCCAGGAATACTCGACCGTCTATGTCAAACGGATCGTAGAAGCCGTACAGGATGATAACTTCGCCGTTATCCTGCATAATTGCGGGAATAAGGGCCATTGTACACAGGCAATGATCGAATCGGGTGCGGCAGCACTGCATTTCGGCAATGCGGTGAATATGGTGGAGACACTGGAACAATGTCCGTCAAACCTCATCGTGATGGGTAACATCGACCCGGTAGGTATCCTGAAGCAGGCGACGCCGGAGGAGGTATACCGTATCACAGCCGATCTCCTGGCAAAGACAGCACAGTACAAAAACTTTGTTATCTCTTCCGGATGCGATATGCCGCCGTTTGTTCCGGATCTAAATATCAAAGCCTTTTATCGGGCTATTGCTGATTTTAACGCTGTATAATCATGTTCCGTTCTTATACATTTACTTTCGATGAGGTCAGGCCGGATGAAAAGGTGCTGATGGATTATCTTCAGATACCGGATAACGACAGTTACCCGCTGGTAGCCGGGATCGTGGAGTCCACCTTTGCAGCCTTAAAAGACACCCGCGAGATCATAGGAGGATACCGGATACTGGATTACGGGGATGTCACACTGCAACCCGGCCGGAGAATCAGCGGTTATATGGCCGGTGCTTCCGAAGTAGCCCTGTTCATCTGTACGGCCGGTGCCGCTTTTACGGATTTGTCCCAAGCCTACCAACAGAACGGCGATTTCCTGGAAGCCTTTGTTGTCGAGTCGATCGGGTCTGCTACGGTAGAGAATGCAATGGATAAGGTACAACAACGTCTGGAAGAGGAAATGGCAGGACAAGGGAAGAAGATCACTAACCGGTATAGCCCCGGCTATTGCGAGTGGCCCTTGTCCGGGCAGCGTGAACTCTTTGCCTATATAGGCGATCATCCTACAGGTATAACCCTCAATGAATCCTGCCTGATGCAACCGATCAAGTCGGTGAGCGGGATAATCGGAATAGGCGATGCTGTAAAGAAGCGTCCCTATGGCTGTCAAATATGCAATAGTGCAACTTGTGTGTACAGAAAAATAAAACGTAAAACCCATTAAGAATATGACCATTGAATTGTTTTTAGGAATCGGGTTGATTGCCGTCGGTGCATTCTCCTCCGGAAGTTTTTCCATCCCGTTCGGGAAGACCCGGGGCTGGGCATGGGAAAACTATTGGCTGATTTATAGTTTGTTTGCTTATGTGCTGGTTCCGGCAATTGCCTGCGGGGTGTTTTGTCCCGGTTTTATGGATGTCTTATCCGGTGTGCCGGCGGGTACATTGGCCTGGATATTCCTGTTGGGTATTGTCTATGGTATCTGTAATCTTACTTTCGGACTGTCTTTGCGTTATCTGGGATTGTCGCTCGGCTTCTCGCTCTCTCTGGGATTGATGATGATATTAGGGACGATCATTCCCCCGGCTATCGACGGGCGGTTGGCGGTTATGCTACAACAATCCGGTGGGACGATGTTGATTGCCGGGCTACTGATCGCGGCTGTCGGTATCGCGTTTAGCGGATATGCCGGTTACAGGAAAGACAAAGGAGCCGGGCCGGAAGCCAATTCGGAGTTGAACTTCGGTAAAGGACTGATATTGGTCTTCTTTGTCGGCATCACCGGTGCTTCGCAAGCCCTGGGAATAGAACAGGGAAGCGGCATATCCTCTTCATTGGTGGCGTCCGGCATCGATCCGCTGTTCCAAACCTTACCCGTTTTTCTGTTGATGTTCGGCGGTTCTTTTGTGGCAACTGCGCTTTGGTGCCTGTTCCTTGCCGGAAAGAACAACAACCTGAAAGCATTTGCGGGGACAAAAGAGATTGCTGTTTCAAAGAACTATCTGTATTGCGGACTGGCTGGTTTCCTGTGGTTCGTAAACTTTATCTTCTACGGTATGGGGAAAAGCCGCATGGGTGAATTTTCGTTCACGGCCTGGGGGATACTCATGTCGCTGACTATCGTTTTTGCTACCCTTTGGGGATTATGCCGGGGAGAATGGAAAGCAACCGACCTGAAGACAAAAGGTTGGATGTATGCCGGGTTGGTCGTACTGATCGTTGCCTCCTTCATTATCGGAATGAGCGGGGGTGAATAAAGAATAGAATAACAAACAAATAAATAATATATCAATGACTTCAAGAGAACGTGTCTTATCAGCTATCGCACATAAACAACCCGACCGTGTCCCGGTCGATATGGGAGCAACTCCCAGCTCGGGTATTTCTGCTATTGCCTATTCAAACCTGCTGAAACATCTGGGACGAACTGAACTTCCCGTACAAATCTACGATGTCGTACAGCAACTGGCACAGCCGGATATGTCTCTCGTCGACCAGTTCGGTATCGATGTGCTCGACATTGGGCGTACCTTCAACGTGCAGCCTTCCGACTGGCAGGAAACCCTGCTGGCAAATGGAGATAAAGCCTTGTATCCCGTCTGGTTCAATCCTGTTCTTCAGCCTAACGGATCGTATCATTGCTACGATACGGACGGGAAACGTCTCCTGGCTATGATGCCGAAAGGAGCTACTTTCTTCGACCAGTCTTACTTTCCTTATGTGGACGGTTACCCGGATAATTACGAGGGGTTGGACGAGGAAATGGGACGTGTCCTCTGGTCGCGTTACGTACATAGCCCCTGGGATCATGCTTCCGACTCCGGCTTCTGGGAACAGCTGAGAAAGAATGCCCTCCATCTGCGGGAAACAACCGATAAGGCGTTGATGATCGTCTGCGGCTGCAACCTGTTCGAATGGGGTACCTTCCTGCGCCGGATGGATAATTTCCTGATGGACTTGCTTTGCGATCCCGATCAGGTAGAACGGGTGTTGGACGAATTGTTGAAACGTCACCTGGCAACACTCGAGAAGGTTTGCTCTTCTGTGGGCGATATCGTCGATATCATCCGTTTCGGGGATGACCTGGGAATGACTACCGGTCCTTTCATGGATGTCGATACCTATAAGACGCTGTTCAAGCCCCGCCATAAACAGCTATGCGATTACGTCAAGTCACATAGCAAGATGCATACTTTTATCCATTCCTGCGGTTCCATTTCTGCGTTAATGCCCGATATGATCGAGGCCGGTATCGAAGTTTTCAATCCGGTTCAGACGAATGCCTTGAATATGGAGCCGGAGTTTCTGAAGAAGGAATTCGGACAGGATTGTACCTTCTGGGGAGGAGGCGTGGAAACTGTCGGCACACTGAATAACGGTACGCCTGAACAGGTACGCGAACAGGTACTGCAACGGCTGGAAATTATGTCGGCCGGCGGTGGCTTCGTTTTTAACACCGTACATAATATCCTGCCGGATGTTTCGCCTGCTAATATTATTGCTATGTTTGATGCGGTAAAAGAGTTTAATAGATGAAATATATAGTTTACGCACTTTGCTTATTAGTCCTGTCCTTCGCCTGCTCTGCTCCGGAATCCGGAAAGCCGCAGCCTACGAAGGGACAGCAGGCTATGATCGACCGCAAGTATGGTCTGTTCCTGCATTATGGAATGAATACCTATCTGGGTAAACAGTGGAGTGACGGTACCGATCCTGCCGCAAAATTCACTCCCCCTGCCGATATTGGAGAAAAGGCTGCCGACTGGGTGCGGGTTGCCAAAGAAGCTGGTATGCGTTCCATTGTACTGACTACCAAGCATCACGAAGGCTTTTGCCTCTGGGATAGCCGGTATACGGATCATGACATTGCCAATCCGGCTATCAACCATAAGGTCGATATTGTAAAAGCTGTATCCGATGCCTGTCACAAGTATGGCATTGCTTTCTCTGTTTATTATTCGTTGTGGGATCGCTATGAACCTTCTTATAAAGAAGCAGATAAACATAAATATATCGACTTTATGAAGAATCAGCTTCAGGAGTTGATGACGAATTATGGTGAAGTTCACGAACTCTGGTTTGACGGCGCATGGGATCGTCAAGTGGAAGAGTGGTACCTGCCCGAAGTCTACGACTATGTAAAATCGATGCAGCCCGATTGTCAGATCTCCACAAACTGGACATTGGGTAAACGCCCTGTCGATATGCGGGAAGGGGATACGATCGTCTATTTTCCGTCCGATTTTCGATTGTGGGACCCTTATCTGCCTGTTGCGGATGATCCGAAAATATATACTTATGGAGGAAAGGAATATTATCTGCCTTACGAATGTACGCAAACGATCTCTGTGTTGGGTAACTGGTTTGCCGACGATGCCGATACGACAGTGCGTGACCTGGACGAGCTGGAAGAAATATTCTATGTATCGACGATAAACGATAACTGTCTTTTACTGAATATTCCCCCAGATCGTAATGGCGACCTGAATCCCGAAGCAGTAAAGCGTATCAACGAACTGGCCCGTGTGCTCTCTATCGATAACGGCAAGCCTTTCCCGAAAACTTTGCAGAGACCGCGGTCGCTGACATCGTTTGCCTGTGCGGAAGCAAGTAGCGTACATAAATCGGACACTTTGCATTATGGTGCTGCTTATGCCGTGGATAGCGATGTCTCTACTTCATGGATGTGCGGCGATACGACAGGTTGGCTAAGTATCACATTGGAAAAACCGTCCCGATTCAAACAGATATCCATCATCGAAGGAAACAATAACATCAAACAATTCTCTGTGGAGGTAATGAAGGAAGGACAATGGCAACAGGTCTATAAAGGGGATGCCTTATCCGATGAATCTATTCAAAGCTTTATGGGATATGGTTTTGGTGAGATTGACCTGAAAGAACCGTTGGAAGCACAGCAGTTACGAATTAATGTTGAAAAGGCTATAGGAATTCCTTTGATCTATTCCGTTCGCTTGAAATAGTTAGGAATAAGAGTAACCTGTGTTTGGAAATTGAATGAATAGAAATCGGAATAATTTCCGTACTTTTGTCTTCTCATTTTAATGAACAGACAAAAGCAATGAAATATCTGATAAAAAGCCCGGAAGAGGTACTCCGGGCTTCCGTACAACTCCCTGCTTCCAAGAGCATCAGTAACCGTGCATTGATATTGAATGCCCTGAGCTATAGTCCGTATGACATACAGAATCTTTCCGACTGCGACGATACGGAAGTGATGGTCCGGGCGCTCAACTCCAACAGTTGCGATTTCGATATTAAAGCGGCCGGAACAGCTATGCGTTTCCTGACCGCTTTCCTTTCCAAAGTGATCGGCGAATGGACTATTACCGGGACAGAGCGGATGAAGAACCGCCCTATCAAACTGCTGGTCGATGCGCTCAACTCGCTCGGTGCCCGTATCGAATATATCGAAAAGGAAGGTTATCCGCCTTTGCGTATTTTCGGAAGTGCTTTGCAGGGAGGTGAGATTTCGTTGGCCGGAGGTGTCAGTTCGCAATATATATCCGCTTTGCTGATGATCGCTCCGTTGATGGAGAACGGCCTGACGCTGAATCTGGAAGGCAATATCATTTCCCGTCCTTATATCAACCTGACCTTGCAGTTGATGGAACAGTTCGGTGTGAAAGCTACCTGGAGCGGACAAATGATCCGGATACTTCCCCAGGAATATAAACCGGTTCATTTCACAGTCGAGTCGGATTGGAGCGCCGCCTCTTACTGGTATGCAATGATGGCTTTGTCGAAAACGGCCGAAATAGAATTGCTCGGACTATTTAAAAACAGTCTGCAAGGAGATGCTGCCGGAGCAAAACTATTCGCCCAACTAGGAGTCGGCACCACCTTCACCGACCGTGGCGTGCAGTTGAAACATAACGGGAATGTGGCAAAGAAACTTATCTATAATTTCGTAAACGAACCCGATCTGGCGCAAACATTTGTCGTTGTCTGCGTGTTACTAAATATCCCCTTCCGCTTCACCGGACTGCAATCGCTGAAGATAAAAGAGACCGACCGTATCGAGGCGCTGAAAACAGAACTTCGCAAGCTCGGCTATCTGTTGACCGACAGCAACGACAGTATCCTCGAATGGAACGGAGAGCGGTGCGAACCGGAAGTCGATCCGGTTATCGCCACTTACGAAGATCACCGGATGGCGATGGCTTTCGCCCCTGCCGCTCTCATTCTGCCGCAGGGAATCAGAATAGCTGATCCGGGCGTAGTGACAAAGAGTTATCCCACTTTCTGGGACAATCTCAGAGGGGCTGGTTTTACTGTGAAGGAGGTTTAATATGTGGTATATCATCATAGGTGTAATCGTGCTGGGGGTAATTGCTGCCGTAGCCGGTTATTTCAGGAATAAGAAATTGCAGAAGATGCTGGAACGCGGGGAGATCAGCGAGATCCCCGAAGCCCGTGAAATACCGGAAGAGTGTTGCGGCCAGCATGAAACCTGCGAACGCGACAGCCTGCTGGCTGCCGTAAGTAAAAAAATCGAATATTACGACGATGAGGAACTGGATCGTTTCCGGGGACTGGAAGGCGACGAATATGACGAAGAGGCCGTCAACGAATTTCGCGAAGTGCTCTACACCTTGCAGTCGGAAGAAGTGGCCGGATGGCTCCGCAGCCTTCAGCTTCGTGCCGTAAACCTGCCGGATGCGCTGAAAGATGAAGCGTTCCTGATCGTTGGAGAACGGCGGATACATTAGGTGTATTCTGAACGGCGCACAAGGTAGCTACCTCGGGCATCTAAAGATAGCTACCTCGACCACCTAAAGGTAGCTACCTTCACATCTGACATAAATATGAACATCCGATAAGATAAATATGGATTTACTACAATATACTTTTTTTCAACATGCACTAATCGGTAGCCTGCTTACCGCCATCACCTGCGGTATTGTCGGGACATATGTTGTCGCGCGCCGTCTGGTATTTATCAGCGGCGGTATAACCCATGCTTCCTTCGGAGGGTTGGGACTCGGTTTCTATCTGGGAACGAACCCGATCCTGATGGCGATGGTCTTTTCCGTCCTTTCCGCTTTCGGGGTAGAGTGGGCCAGCAAGACACAGAATGTCCGCGAAGACTCGGCCATTGCCGGTGTCTGGGCGCTGGGTATGGCTTTGGGAGTGATCTTTATTTTCCTTACGCCCGGCTATTCGCCGAACCTTTCCGCCTACCTGTTCGGTAATATCCTGACGATCTCCCTGTCCGATATTATCTGGATAGCAGCGCTGGCTGTTGTTCTGATCGCCGTTTTTGCCCTGTATCTCCGGGAAATCGTATACGTGGCTTTCGACAGCGACTTTGCCAAAACGCAACATATCCATGTGAAGTGGATCGAGTATATGATGATGTTCTTCATTGCACTGACTATCGTGCTTTCTATCCGTTTGGTCGGTATTATGCTGTTAATGAGTTTGCTCACTTTGCCTCAGATTACCGTGAACCTGTTTACATCCGACTTCAAAAAGATCATCCTGGGTAGTATCGGCCTGGGATTTCTGAGTTGTGTAGTCGGGCTGGTGCTTTCCTATTTCCTGAATGTACCTTCGGGAGCATTTATCATCCTGGTGCTGGTACTGGTCTTTCTGCTTGTGAAAGGCGTATTATTCTTTACGAAAAGGCAATAAAACAGGTTGTTCTTAGTTTATTATATGATAAAGAGCACACATATTACGTGAAGAAAGGTTTTTACTATATAATTGCACTGTTTGCAGTACTCTTGTTTTGGTCGTGCAGCACGAAGAAAAACACCAAAGCAAGCAGGTTCTACCATGCTTTCAACTCCAGATACAATATCTATTATAACGGGAAAACCTCTTTCGACGAGGCCTTGCTTTCCATGCAGACCGGTTATAAAGAAAGCTACTCCGAGCAAATCCACATGTATCCGATCAGCGCGCAGCCGAAGGATAAGAAGGAGACCGGAGGACCTTTCGACCGTGCCATCGAGAAAGGTAACAAAGCGATCAAACTACATTCCATCAAAGCAAAACCCGCTAAGAAACCCGGCTGGCGGAACGACCCCAAACAACGAGCTCTCCAGGAGCAGGAGGAATACAATCCTTTCCTGAAGAAATGCTGGTTGCTGATCGGACAGGGACAATTCTATAATGCCGATTTCCTCCAGGCTTCCGCTACATTTTCCTATATCGCCCGCCATTATGCGCAGGATGAAGAAATGGTAGCCGAAGCCCGTCTGTGGCAGGCTCGCTGCTATTCGGAAATGGATTGGTTCTACGAAGCCGAAGATATCCTGGGTAAACTCAATACGAACGGGATACCCAAGAAGAACCTGAAACAGTATGCTTCCGTATATGCCGATTACCTGGTGAAGAACAAGCAGTTCGACGATGCGATTCCTTATTTCAAGTCTGCTATTAAGTCTGAAAAGAATAAACGCCAGCGTACCCGTATGAAATACCTGTTGGGACAGATCTATGCCGCACAGGATCAGGATGGAATGGCTTATAAGATGTTCAGCGAAGTAGCCAGAGCTAACCCTCCTTACGAACTGGAGTTCGCAGCCCGTATCCGTCAGACTGAAGTATTTACCGGTGGCAACTACCAGAAGGTGGTCAAGATGCTTGGTCGTATGGCGAAGAGCGATAAGAATAAAGACTATCTGGATCAGGTATATTATGCCTTGGGAAATATCTATCTGAACCGTGAAGATACCGTAAATGCCATCAAGAACTACGAACTGGGTATCGAAAAGAGTACACAGAACGGCCTGGAGAAAGCAATTTGCCAGATCAAACTGGGTGATATTTATTTTACGCAACGCGATTACGTAAAGGCGCAGCCTTGCTTTAGCGGAGCCCTGTCGGGTATCCAGAAAGAATATAAAGACTTCAAACGTGTATCGAAACTATCGGCCGTTCTCGACGAGTTGGTCGTGCACGTAGAAGCCGTGCATTTGCAGGATAGCTTGCAAACACTGGCTAAGATGCCCGAACCGGAGCGGCTGGCGGTGATCGACAAGATCATCGAACAGGTCAAGAAGGAGGAGGAAGAAGCCAAAGCCCTGGCCGAGAAGGAAGCCTACCTGGCTGACCAGGCTGCTAAAGGTTCAGGTATCGACCGCCCCGGAACAGAGACGGGTGGTATCGTACTGCCGACTACATCGGGCGGAGCCACTTTCTATTTCTATAATCCTTCTACCGTTTCACAAGGTAAAGCGCAGTTCCAGCGTAAATGGGGACGACGTGCTCTGGAAGATAACTGGCGTCGCCGTAAGAAGGAAATGTCGACTTTCAATGAAGAACCTCTGGAAGAGGGAATGGCGGATGCAGACTCGCAGGCAGTAGGTGCAGACGGTCAGCCTCTCTCAACTGACTCTCTGGAAGCCGGTCTGCCCAGTGTTGCAGCCGACGATCCTAAGTCGCGTGAGTATTATATACAACAGTTGCCGTTCACCGAAGAAGAAGTAGCCGCTTCCAATATTATTATAGAAGACGGCCTCTATAATATGGCTATGATTTATAAAGACAAACTGGAAGATCTGCCGTTATCGATAGAAGCCTTCGAGGAACTGGAACGCCGTTTCCCGGATAACTCGCACCGTCTGGAAAGCTATTACCAGGTTTACCTGATGGCACTCCGTACAGGTAATACCGCATTGGCTGCCGAATATAAAACGAAGATGACAAATGCCTTCCCGGATGAGGATTACACCATTGCCATCTCCGATCCGAATTACGAATATAATATCCGTATGATGGACTCCGTACAGGATTCTATCTACCAGCAGACGTATAACAGCTATCTGGCGAGCGACACCAGTGCCGTGCGTAAAAACTATCGGGAAGTAACGAGTAAATACCCGTTGGCAACGCTTATGCCTAAGTTTATGTTCCTGGAAGCATTGACTTATGTACAGGCCGGAGACGCCGAAGGCTTTAAGGCAGCCCTGAAAGCCCTTGTCGAGAAATATCCGACAGCCGATGTAACGGAGCTTGCCGGTGAGATGCTGAAAGGTATCCTCCGCGGTCGTACGCTGATGCAGGGTAGTGTGACCGGTATGGCCTGGAACCTGCGTTTCGGTCTGGGTGAAGACGGCTCGTTGTCGGCTGCCGACTCGGCACGTACGTTCACTGCCGAACCGAATACCTCGTATCGCATGATCCTGATGTATCCGAGCGGAAGCGTGGATAAGAACCAGCTGCTGTTTGCCGTAGCCGCTTACAACTTTGCCAACTTTATGGTGAAGGAGTTCGACCTGACCTTCGAAGAGGCAGGTCCGATGTCGATGCTCAATATCAGCGGATTTAACGGCATCAATGAAATACTCCAGTATTATAAGATGATATATGGTAAAGACGGTTATGCCCAGGCACTGGACAAGAACGTAGCTATCCTCCCGATCTCCGATGATAACTACGAGACATTGATGCGCGGAAAGACGCTGGAAGAATACATCGACTTCTTCGATGAAAACTACGGAGAGGAAGTTCCTGAATTAGCAGCCCGTTGGAAAAATCGTATGGAGGAAGCAGAAGAGGAACAACAGCCGGAAGAAGTAGATCCGGAAGAGGAAACCCCGGCTGTGATAACAGAAGAAGAACCGGCCCGTCGGGAAGAAGCTCCGGCAGAAGCCGAAAAACCTGCAGTGCAGCCTGCTGCCAAGGATACGGTTATTCCGGAAGTTGCAGCTCCCGACAGTATTGTAACTGTCCCTGTTCCTGTCTTGCCTGGCGATACCCTCACCGTGCAGCCGGTTATTCCGGAAACGGTAACCACCGTAACGCCACAGGACACTGTGCCTGTCGTTCAGGCTCCGGAAGAGAAAGAGCTCACATTAAAAGAGATCGAAGCTATCCGTAAGCGTGAAGCCGAGGAGGAAGCCGCTCGTAAGGAAGTCGCCCGCAAAGAGTTTGAAGCACAACAGAAAGCTGAAAAAGAATTGCAGGAACAAAAAGCTAAAGAACGTGCCGACGAACTGAAAAAGCAGCAGGAAGAAGAAAAAGCTCTTCTGAAAGCAAAAGCAGAACGCGAAAAGCAACTGGAACAAGATCGTAAGAACAAGCTGAAACAAGCAGAAGCCGATCGCAAAGCCAAGCTGAAAGCCCGTGAAGAACTGCGTAAGCAGAAGGAGCGCGATTATAAGGAAAATCAGAAGAAGAAAGAAAAAGAGCGCAAACAAAAGGAAAAAGATTATCAGGAAAAACTCAAAGCCAAAGAGAAAGCCCGTCGGGAAGCTCTGAAGGCTAAAGAGGCGGCAGCTCGTGCCCGTAAGAAATAAAGAAAATAAGAAGTAACGGAAAAAGGTGTATCAAAATAGCCAATGCTATCAGATACACCTTTTATTATGCTAAAAACTACCAATGGTCAAAATCCGAAATACTGCTTTGCATTATTGTAGCTGATATCTTCTACCATCTTACCGATGAAAGGCAGTTCGGAAGCCGGCAGTTCTCCGTTTTCCACCTCTTTACCCAACATATTGCAAAGGATGCGGCGGAAGTATTCATGACGCGGATACGACAGGAAACTGCGTGAGTCGGTCAGCATACCAACAAAGCGGCTCAATAATCCCAGGTCGGAGAGCGTGTTCATCTGGTCTTCCATGCCATGGATCTGATCCAGGAACCACCAACCGGCGCCGTATTGCATTTTGCCCGGCAGCGAACCGTCGTTGAAGCTATACGCCGTTGTCATCATCACGGCACTATCTTTCGGGTTCAGGTTGTAGAAGATTGTTTTCGTCAACAGACCTTCTGATTCCAGACGGCTGAGGAAGCGGATCATCGGTTCTGCTATTTCAAGGTCTCCGATCGCGTCATAACCCGTATCCGGCCCCAGTTTCTTAAACATGCGGGCGTTGTTGTTGCGGGTCGGGCCGATATGGAACTGTTGTGCCCAGTTGCTGCGGGCATCCATAACAGCCAGTTCGTAAAGCATGGCGGAACGGAACTTATCTATTTCTTCGCCTGTCAACGCCTTATTCATACGGGCTTTCATAAAGATGGCCTCTATTTCCGCATTTGTATAAGGTGTTGCATAGAAGGTACTCAATCCGTGATCGGATACGCAGCAGCCGATCGATTCAAAGAAATCGTGACGCTTTTGCAAGGCGGCCAGTAAATCTTTGAAAGAGAGGATCGACATGCCGGAAGCGGCTTCCAGTTTAGTAAGGTATTCATTGTAAGCTGCAAGGTTTTCGATCGCCATCGCTTTGTCCGGACGCCAGGTCGGAAGCACTTTCGTGGACAGGCCGGTGTTACGGATCGCTTTGTGATATTCCAGTGAGTCGATCGGATCGTCAGTCGTGCAAACCACCTCCACATTCATACGTTCCATAATTGCCTGGGCACGGAATTCGGGTGTTTGCAGCTTGGCGGTGCATTCGTCGTATATCTTACGGGCGGTTGAAGGGTTCAACACCTTATCGACACCAAATATACGGCTAAGTTCCAGATGCGTCCAGTGGTAAAGCGGGTTGCGCATAGCGTGCTGTAACGTATCGGCCCACTTCTGGAACTTCTCGAATGAAGGTTTGTCGCCGGTGATATATTCTTCGGGGACACCGTTGGCACGCATCGCACGCCATTTGTAATGATCCCCACCCAACCAAATCTCTGTCAGGTCGGCAAACTGGTAGTTGTCGGCAATCTGCTGCGGGATCAGGTGACAATGATAGTCGATGATCGGCATTTTCGCTGCATGCTCGTGATACAGCTTCCGGGCTGTATCCGTCTGAAGCAGGAAGTCAGCATCAAGAAATGGTTTCATAGCTTAACGGTATTTTTTGATAATACTTAATGCGTTACTGCAAAGTGCCGTAATAGCTTTCCAATCCTTTGCTGCGATAGCTTCTTTCGGGAACAGGTTGGAACCCATTCCAACACAAGTTACGCCTGCTTTGAACCAGGCTGACAAGTTTTCTTCCGTCGGTTCTACCGCTCCTGTTGCCATAATCATAGACCAGGGCATCGGGGCTTTGATATTCTTAACAAAAGAAGGACCTCCCACGTTACCTGCCGGGAATACTTTACACAAGTCGCATCCCACTTCCTGTGCAAAACCTATTTCCGAAACAGAACCGCATCCCGGGGTATAAGGAACCAGGCGACGGTTGCATATTTTTGCAATTTCCGGGTTGAACAGCGGACCTACTACGAAGTTTGCCCCCAATTGCAGGAATAAAGCCGCTGTAGCCGGATCGACGATCGACCCGATCCCCAACACCATTTCCGGACATTCCACGGCAGCATATTTTACCAGTTCGGCAAACACTTCGTGGGCGAAGTCACCGCGGTTGGTAAATTCGAATGCACGTACACCACCTTCATAACAGGCTTTCAATACCTGTTTGGCTGTTTCTATATCTTTATTATAATAGACAGGTACCATTCCGGTGCTTATCATCGCATCCAATACCTGCATTTTACTAAATCTGGCCATTGTTAATAATTGTTTAATGTGATCAATATGCCAATGTGCCAATTTAAGTTACTAATGGATTTTTCCATTGGCATATTGGCACATTTTCTTATTGGCTTATTATTATATTATCTTGAAACGCGTCCTGATCCGTCGCCTTCCATCAGTTTCTCCACTTCGTCGACAGTTACCTGGTTGAAGTCACCATAGATGGTGTGTTTCAGGCAGGAAGCAGCGACAGCGAAGTCGAGTGCTTTCTGATCGTCGGTCGTATAAGTGAGCAGACCATAGATCAGGCCACCCATGAATGAATCGCCACCGCCTACACGGTCAACGATGTGTGTGATATCGTAACGGCGTGACTGATATAGTTTTCCGTCTGCATACAGAACGCCTCCCCATGTATTGTGGTTGGCATTGATCGAACCGCGCAGGGTGATGATCACTTTCTTTGCGCGCGGGAATTTAGCCATCAGTTGTGTACAAACCGATTCAAATTCGGCAGCATTTACCTCACCGGCAGTCTGTGCCACATCGAAACCTTCCGGTTTGATGCCGAATACCTTTTCTGCATCCTCTTCATTTCCGAGAATAACATCACATCCGGCAACCAATGCAGGCATTATTTCAGAAGCCGTCTTTCCGTATTTCCACAGGTTTTTGCGGTAGTTGATATCGCAGGAAACGGGAATACCCAGTCTGTTGGCTGTCTGTATAGCTTCTAGGCAAGCATCGGCAGCACCTTGTGAGATAGCCGGCGTGATACCCGTCCAGTGGAACCAGGAAGCATCTTTCAATACCTCTTCCCAATTGATCATTCCCGGCTGGATTTCAGCAATAGAAGAATGTGCACGATCGTAAACAACCTTGCTGGCACGTGCTACGGCTCCTGTTTCCAGGAAGTAGATACCCAGGCGGTCGCCTCCATAAACAATATGTGAAGTACCGACACCATATTTACGTAAATCCATTACACAGGCACGTGCAATATCGTTTTTCGGTAAACGGGTAACAAACTCTGCTGCGATCCCGTAGTTTGCCAATGATACGGCAACATTGGCTTCACCACCGCCAAAGGTGGCATTCAATTGATTACTCTGACTAAAACGGAGATAATCTGGTGTGGCCAGTCTGAGCATTATCTCTCCAAAGGTTATTACTTTTTTATCCATGGCATAAACTTTTATTATCCAGTGCAAAAGTAGTAGATTATATTTAAAAACCTAATATGTGTGTGCGAAAACATTTGCACAAAATGGAATTAAATAGAAGGAGTCTTGATTATAATATCAATCTTTATTTTATTTCCGAGGGCAGTAGAGAAACATGTAAAGACTTGTACCCTGCACTAAGGACTATCTTTTCATTGTGTTCAATCCATATTGAGAAAGGCTTTATGATAAAATCTTTGGTTATCGAGTCCTGCAACTCTTCTTCATAATAATGGCTGTAGTCTTCTCCTGTTTTAAATATCTCGTCTATCCGTAATGAAGCTATTTCATCAGGAGATAAGCTAACCTTTTTTTTCCATCTTTTACCGATAAAAGTTTCTTGCTTCAGTCCTTTTTCATCTGTGTAAGTGACTACTATTTTACGTGCGGACGATGTATGTACAGCTACATGATAAGTCACACAAAACGGCTCTTTTTCTTTCTTTTCGTGACTTTTCCAAAAGACCAGTAAGGATAAGGCTAACGCCATTAATAGTAGTGTGTATATTTTATTCATAACAACTCTTTGTGCAAAGTTCGGCATATAATTTTGAATAGATGTAGAAGATTTACTTGTAAAATACAAGTAACCTACTTGTATTTTACAAGTTCGTGCAAGGAGCAGAAAGGCTGGATATTTTGTTATATCCCTGCATCTTCATCGAAATATGGAGATTTGTTCATATATTTGTTTCACTCTTAAAAGAAAATAGGTAGCATGGAAACAGAAAACGTAAAAGATAAAAAAGTTCATCAGGGTCTAAATGTCAGCAAGATACGCCGGTATGAAGATATCAAGCAAGAGGATCTGGCAGAAAAGTTAGGCGTTAGCCAGCAGTTTATTTCCCAGTTGGAACAACAACGTGAAATAGGAAGAGATTATCTCGTGAAAATTGCGGCAATCCTGAAAGTCGCACCGGAAGTGATTGAAAATATGGAAGAGACACCGATTTCTATTGTTGTTGAGAATAATAATTTTGAGAATGGAAGTAATAATACAGGAATAGGCTATGTCAATGAAGTAAATGACAATAAGATTATTCACCCCGTTGAAAAGATAATCGAACTAAGCAAAGAGAATGCCTCCTTATACGAGCGTATGATGGCTAATGAAAAAGAGAAAGTAGCCTTACTTGAGAAGTTATTGAACGAAAAGAAATAAACTTTTTATCTTTACAAATTGCTTGTCGATAATTATCGACAGGCTTGTTGATAATTGTGGGCAAGCCTGCTGATAATTGTGAGCAGATTTGTCGACAATTATCAGCAAGCAATTACTTACCATGTTTTTTTCATTTCCCCGGCATATAAATCACTTTTCCTGCCGGTTGTTTTCAATTCCCGGAATTGATCCAGGTGAGTTTATGCCACAAACCTTCGAGCGGACCTTGTTTATGACTCTTCAGCCACCATTTACAGAAGCTGACCTGCAAGAGGAAGAGGACAAAGCCGATAAGCAGGCTGATTGCATAACCGCAGTAAGGTGCCAGATATAATCCGAAAGGGAAATAGATGATCGCACCGAGTATAGACTGTGATATATAATTGGTAAGACTCATTTTGCCGTAGAACCGTAGCCCGGAAGTCAGCTTCTTGAATGACTCTTTCCGGTATAACAGAACGAACGAGGAAACCAATACGATTGTAAAGGCAAACTTCTGCCACATATCCAGAATAACACCGACACTTTGTTTTATCAAAGCAATATCGCTATTGTCGTATAACATGACCTTCAGCTGGTACAACGGGCAGAATACGATAGACGAGATGATCAGCGCCTTTACCCAGAAACGGGTATTGTCGTCGGATGTGACGAACAGTTGCTTTCTGCCGATCAGTAATCCCAGCATGAATAGTCCGGCTGTTTGCAGGAAACGCCCCGCACCGATCGCCCAGAACAGACTTGCTTTCTGTCCCAGAGTCACATTACCCCAGATGAATTTCCAGAAATTCCCTTCTTTGGTGTATTCGGCTACTTCCCCATACATTTCGCCGACGCCCAGATTGGGTAAGGTGTATTCGGGATTGAACAAGCTGGCGATGTAATGAAACCATTCCACCGGTTGCAGCAACAGGATAATCGCAGTGATCAGTATAGCTTTGTCGCTCCATTTGCGAACGAGGAAAAGGAAGAGTCCGACAACGCAGAATAACAGTAACACATCACCTGCCGGAAAGAAGGCGGCGTTTAGCGTGGCAAAGCCTGCCAATAGAAGCAGACGCCAGAGGAAACGATATCCGAAGTCTTTCCCTTTTTTCAGTTGATTGGTATATTGGATGTAAAATGTGAAGCCGAATAACAGCGAAAAGATAGCATACGCTTTTCCTGCAAAAAGAGAGAATGTGACACTGAATACCCCTTCGTTCAGGATATTCAGCCATTCCGGCTGGGTGGCCGGATCGGGATAGACCGGGAAGATAAAGTGTTCCAGGTTATGAACAAGGATAATAGCCAACACGGCAAAGCCGCGCAGGGCATCCACCACTTCGATGCGTGGAATCTTGGTAAGGGTTGTTTGTTGCATGATGTTTTATCTTTATGAGTTTGTGTTTAGCCAGGAAACTTTTTGTTCTGATGTATGAGGTTGTGAGATGATATCTGCATAGAGTTCCGGACGGCGTGCCTTCCGATAACGATATCCTCCGGCCTGTTGTAGCTTTTCCGGAATGATCGTAGCAGTAACGAAGTCGTTCCCCAATTTCCGGCATTCAGCTATTATGTCGCCGAAAGGATCTAAGATCATGGAACAACCGTTCTTTATCTCGTTGTAATCTTTACCTATCGGATTTGAAAAGACAACGTACACAGCATTATCATAGGCACGGGCCGGAAGCCATTTCATCAACCACGCTCTGCCTTTCAGTCCGTCGAACTCCTGGCGGAGAGAGGTCGGGTCGTTCTCCTTGTTTTCCCATAAAGCCGGATCGATCAATCCGGCTCCGGGGCGGGGAGAAGGGGTGCACATCGTTACATGCGGCATAAAAATAATATCTGCTCCCAGCAGTGCGGTAGCTCGTACGTTTTCTATGATATTATTATCGTAACATATTAATATTCCGCATTTCCAGCCGTTGATATCGAATACGACATATCGGTCTCCAGGTAGAATATTCGGGTTGATGAAAGGATGCAGTTTCCTGTATTTAGCTTTCAACCCGTTTTTATCTACACAGATTTGTGCTTTGTAAATACGGTCGGAGTCGTCGCGTTCGAAAAAGCCGGCCAGAAGTGTAACATTGGTTTCCCGTGCTATTTCAATCAACGCCTGTGTGCTTTCTCCGGATGGGATTGGTTCGGCAATGGCCAGTAATTCTTCACGCGACAAATCTTTGGCGAATGTGTATCCGCAAACGGAACATTCGTGAAAAGCTACCACATCTGTACCTTCGGCAGAAGCTTTCAGGCAAATGTTTCGTATGGAAGATAGGTTGGCCGCTTTGTCGTTATCGATTGTCTCGAATTGAGCTGTTGTAATTCTTAATGAATTCATGGTATTATGATTAAATTGCAAAAGTATTACTATATAACTGAAATGCTAACTCTTTAATACTTATTAACTCCTTATCTATTGTGTGTATACGATATTTTCGTAGATTTGCGATACAATCGTAAATAAATAGGAATCATGGAAAAATTGACAATGCAGGAAGAAGAGGTAATGCGCTGGATATGGCAGATTGGTCCTTGTTTCGTTAAAGATATACTGGCAAAGTATCCGGACCCGAAGCCCCCATACACCACGCTTGCTTCTATTGTAAAAAATCTGGAACGCAAAAAGTATGTGAAGAACAAACGCTATGGTAATACGTACGAATATACTCCCCAGATACCGGAGAGCGAATATAAACGTACCTTTATGAGCGGCGTTGTTCGTAACTACTTCGAAGACTCGTACAAAGAGATGGTTTCCTTCTTTGCCAAAGAGCAGAAGATCTCTGCGGATGATTTGAAAGATATCATCGATCTGATAGAAAAAGGAAAAGAATAAACCTTTTAATACCTTATTACCATGACACCGGAATTTGCCTACTTTCTGAAGGTGAATGTAGCCTTTGTACTCTTTTATGCCTTCTACCGACTGCTCTTTTATAAGGATACCTTCTTTAAGTTGCGTCGTGTTTCCCTCCTTGCTTTCTTTGGGTTGGCACTGATTTATCCCCTATTTAACATACAGGAATGGGTGAAGGAGCAGGAGCCTATGACGGAAGTGATTCAGATGTATTCGGCTATCCTGCCGGAAATAACCGTGACGCCCGAAGTGGTGGTCGAAACAGACTGGAAGAGTATCCTGCTTTCGGCAAGTTCTTATTTTTACTGGGGTGTCGTGGCCCTTCTTTTAGTTCGCTTCCTGATCCAGCTAGGCAGTATCCTGCTACTGGCTTATCGCAGTCGGCGGACGGTCATACACGGCGTGCCTGTTTATCAGCTGGATAAACCCGCCGGACCTTTCTCGTTCTTCCAAATGATATTCATACATCCGGAAAGCCATTCGGATAAAGAGATAGATGAAATACTTACACACGAATGTACCCACGTATTCCAATGGCATTCGGTAGATGTGATGATTTGCGAGTTGATTACCGTTATATGCTGGGTGAATCCCTTTGCATGGCTTCTCAAACGGGAAGTGCGCCATAACCTCGAATACCTGGCAGATAATACCGTTATCCAATCCGGATACGACAGCAGGAGCTATCAGTATCACCTGTTAGGTCTTGCCCATCACCATCAGGCTGCAGCAACGTTATATAATAGCTTTAATGTATTACATCTAAAAAACAGAATTAGTATGATGAACAAAAAGAGATCCAATGGGATCGGAAGAACAAAATACCTGATATTCGTTCCACTGGCGGGATTCCTGATGCTATTCAGCAACATAGAGGCGGTTGCCCGTATTACGGGAAAAATTGCAGCCGAAGCAGTTGCCGAAGTGAAGGAAGCTACCGAGATCAGTCTGGTTTCGGCTGATGCCGTGAAAGTGAAAGGACAGGTAATAGACGATTTTAACGGACCGGTAATCGGTGCGAATGTGCTTGTAAAAGGAACCAACGTCGGGACAATAACAGACCTGGATGGGAACTTTGTACTCGAAACGACGAAAGATGCTGTCCTTGTATTCTCTTTCCCGGGAACAAAAGCGAAAGAAGTGGCAGTGAAAGATGTATTGGGTGACCTGAAGGTACAGTTGTATTCGGACGGAACAATACAGCGGTCGCAGTCAGGCACAGCTTCTCCTGCTCCGCAACGGCAGTCGGATGCGCCGCAGATGGTGTCGGATCAGGTTTTTACAGTGGTAGAAGTAATGCCCGAATATCCCGGTGGACAAGGGGAATTGCTGAAGTATCTGGCAAAGAGTATAAAATATCCGGTAATTGCACAGGAAAATGGTATCCAGGGACGTGTAACAGCTTCATTTATAATAGAGAAAGACGGCTCTATCCGCAATATCGAAGTGATTCGTGGTGTTGATCCGTCACTCGATGCGGAGGCTGTCAGAGTACTTTCCGGCATGCCGAACTGGACGCCCGGAAAGCAACGGGGACAGGATGTAGCCGTTAAATATACGGTGCCGGTTACTTTTCGCTTGCAGGGAAAAACCGAAAATCAACCTACTCCGGGTAAGGATGATGTAGTTGTTGTCGGTTATGGTAGCAACGAGGCTGATAAAGCTACCGACAGTTCAGATCAGGTCTTTGCAATGGTAGAAAAGATGCCGGAATTTCCAGGGGGACAGAATGGCATAATTAATTATCTGCAAAAGACGATGCAATATCCGAAGGATGCGCAGGAGAAAGGTCTCCAGGGACGTGTTATCTGTTCATTTATTATAGAAAAAGACGGCTCGATCACCAATGCTGAAGTCATGCAGGGTATCGAACCTTCATTGGATCAGGAAGCCCTGCGTGTTGTTAATGCGATGCCGAAATGGAGTCCGGGAATGCAGCGCGGAAAAGCTGTTCGGGTAAAATATACTGTTCCTCTGACTTTCACCTTGCAGTAACCATAAAATACGAAGTCGATGACGTATAAATATACTGTTTTGCTTCTTCTCAGTGTCCTGTCCCTCGTGGGGCAGGCACAGAGTTCATCACTTCAGGAACTGGTTAACAGAAAGCAGTTTGCGCAAGTGATTGCCCGGGCCGATAGTCTTACGGCGGCAGACTCTGCCGATTATGTTACTATGTCGGCTATCGGCCAGGCTTATGAAGGCATGCTCCGGTATAAGGATGCATACCAGTGCTTCCGGCATTGTTTGTCGATGGACACGGCGAATGTGGATGCTTTGAATGCGGTTGCCCGTGCAGCCATTAACTTCGGGAAGATTGCGGAGGCGAAGCGTTGTTTTCAGAAAGTGCTCGAAGCGGATACGCTGAACTTCTATGCCAACAATCAGTTGGCTCGCCTTTATTATCAGTTGGGTGATTACGGACAGTCGATGGAATATTATCATACGCTTGCCTCTTTCGAGAGTGATAATCCTTCTATCTTGGCCGGCCTTGCCGATTGTCATGTGAAGAAAGGAACCGGGCCGAACACACTGATCGCTCTTTCCCTGTATGCCCGTGCACTGGAAATAAATCCGGAAAATATACGTGTCGCCTCTTCCCTGATCAATACATTGCTTCGGATGGGGGATGGGAAAGGAGCGTTACAGATATGCGATACCGCTTTGTTTTATAATCCGGATAACCGTCAGATACGTCAGAGCCAGGGGATGGCTTTGTATATGACGAAGAATTACCTGAAAGCGGATACGGTCTACTCCGGCTTGCTGGCTGAAGGCGACTCTTCTTTCATCAACCTCAAATATGCAGGAGCTGCCCGCTATATGTCGGGGCATGCGCTGGATGCTGTCGAACCCCTGGAGTTTGCTTACGAGATCGACTCTACCGATGTGGAAACGGTTCTTCTCTATGGCGCTTCGCTGGGAAAAACATACGACCGGCAACGGGCTTATCAGTTATTCGACCAAGCGGAAGAATGTATGAAGCCGAAGCCCTTCTTTGTCAATCTGCTGACAGCCTTCAGGGGAAGCACGCTGGAGCGTGACGGCCGTTTCAACGAAGCGGAGAAGATATATTATGCCGCCTGGAAGAAAGACCCGACGCAACTGAATTTCCTGTATGAGATCAGTAAGAACTATTGGGCGATAGAGCCGGATCTGTTTAAAGATGAGGTGAAGTTGCAGAAAACGCTTTTCAGCAAGTATACCTATCTGACCGAATATATGAAACGGAATGAGTCGACAAAGGGACTCCATAGCTACCGCTTTTTCCTCGAAGACCTGTATCAGGATGCCTTTTTCCGCAGTGTCAGTGAGCTGACGATGTTGGCGCCTGACGGGAAAAAGAGTAAACTCTCATTGATCGACCTGCGTTCTCTGATAAACAGTTTGCCCGAACCTCCCGAAATAGAAAAGCAACACTACGAACAGATGCGTGCCGCCAGGAAGAAACAGGAGCAGAAAGATATGGCCTCGAAGGATTCGTCCGAATATTACTTCAATGCCGGCAGGAAAGCTGCTCAAGAGAAAAAGTCCGAATAACAAAATAGGTTGCATATGGTAAAACATATCAGAATGGCAGGTATACTTCCTGTCTGCTTATTTCTACTTTCATGCGGGGGAAAGACGTCCGGTGATCGACAGGCGGAAGATATATCCGGAGTATCCGGATATCCGGTAACGATCGCTTTTCAGAAGGGGATTGAAACGGAGCAGGAAGTACTGCTGAGTGAGATCGCTAAGGAAGTAAAGATCGTGCCGCTGGAGACGAAGCCCGAATGTCTGGTTGCCAAAGTGAATAAGGGGATGATACAGATGGTGGATCATAACTTGTTTATTCCATGCAGTGAAGGGTTGTTGCAGTTTACGGATGACGGTAAGTTCGTCCGCTCGGTTGCCAAACGGGGACAGGGGCCGGGAGAATATGCGGCAGTCAGGTTTATTGCTGCAAATGACAGGCTGAAACAGGTTTATTTGATGGATCACGGAAAACTCCTTACTTATTCTGTCGATGGGACGTATATAAGAGAGTGTAAAATACCTTTCTGCTGGCAGTTTACCGTGTTGGGTGATAGTACGTTTGTCGGCTATATCTATAATAATACGGGACAGAAGAAAGATAAACTTCTTCTTATAAATCAGGAAGGAGAGACATGGAAAACTTTTCCGCAGTATGACCAGTTTACCATTGCCAGCGGCTTGAATTATTATTTGTGGGGACGTTACGACCGTTATGTCTATTCATTTAAGGAAGAAGCCTGTTGCAAAGAGTATTATAATGATACGGTCTTTACGGTTACACCGGAGCAGCTTCAACCCCGTTATATCCTGGATATGGGAAAATATAAAATACCGAAGGAAAGGCGTTTTGAAATCCTCGAAGGAAACTGGCTGGTCTATTCAGAACCGGCACAGGCTTATCTCCGTCCGGATTTTCACGAAACTTCTCAATGGGTGTTTCTCCCTTATACATCCTGGGATGTAACCAGTGAAGACGAGTCGCCCCGGTTGGCTATGTATGATAAGAAGAAAGGAGTTTGCTATAAGGTGAAGAACAACCGGATCAAAAACGATATGCCGGGTAGTTTGCCTTTTTATCCGGAAGCCCGCATCGCCGACGATGTGCTGCTTTATTACCTGGAAGCATCCGAGGTTCTGGAACTGGCAGAAGAGGATCCTTCGATCCTGGACTATGAGCAATTGAAGAATTTGAAAGAGGATGATAATCCGGTGTTGATGATCGTTCGGTTGAGGTAAGATGTACAAGTAATAATCAACTAAATACTTGGAATATGAATAGATTTAGTACCATATCGTTCATTATTATCTCTTCTTTTTTGTTTTCTTGTGGCGGGAAGAAAGCCGGGAAGCAGGTGGAAGAGACGGAAGTTGCAAAAGTTCCCATATATCCTATGACTGTCCCGTTTGAAACTGGTATAGAGACGGAGCGTGAAGTCTTACTGAGTGAAATTGCCGATTCTGTAAGGTTTATACCGTTGGAGACAAATGATAAATGTCTGATCAAAGGCATAAAAGATGCGAATATCCTGAAGGCCGGGAAGTATTTCTTTTTGCCGTGGGTAGAAACACTTTTTCAATTTACTGAGGATGGTAAATTTGTCCGTAAGCTGGGACGCAAAGGCGGAGGCCCGGGCGAATTTAACTGGATTGCCCAGATAGATGTTGATGAAGAAAAAGGACTGGTCTTTATGCAAACAACCTCTCTGCGAATTAATGTCTACGACATGGAATCCGGGAACTTCCTGCGATCGATGAAATGTCCGGATATTGAGTCGGGAGACTTTGCGATGTTGAATGATACGACATCCGTCACATTTGTGCGTAATACGAACGGTAAAAGGAAGGTTCGTCTTTATGTATCCAATGCAAAAGGAGATACTTTGAATATGTTTACCCGTTCTGATTTATTTGAATTGAACAGCCAGTATTCGTGGATGATGAGTAGCCCGACAGATCGCTATATGTTCCATTATGAAGATATGGTTTGCTGTAAAGATTATTACAACGATACCCTGTTTACCGTAACGAAGGATTTACTCGAACCCCGGTATATCTTTGAAATGGGGAAATATTCTTTGCCTGTTGAATGCCGTTTTGAATACCTGAACGGAGATGGTAAGCGTTTTCAGGAACTGGCAGCCCCTTATCTGAGGTATCAGGCGATTGAGACCGAATCGTATCTGTTCATGCCCTATACGAATTAGGCAGGTGAAAATGCACGCAAGCGGCAGCTGGCTCTGTTCGATAAGAATACCGGGGAGTGTTATAAAGTATCCGGTGATGGTTTCATAAAGAATGATCTGGGAAGTGAATTGCCTATTCGTCCTGTAGCTGCATTAAGCAGTAAAACATTATTATCCGTATGGGAAATGCAGGATATATTCAAGGAAGCTGAGAAGAATCCGGCTATCCTTAAATTAGATCAATTGAAAGGGATAGACGAAGATGATAACCCGGTGTTGATGCTTGTTTATTTGAAGTAAGATGATGTGCTTTATCCGATTACTCCCGTTTTTATCTCGGTTTCGAGATAAGAATAGATATAATATGAGCTTTGATAATACAACCCCGTAGCTGGGTCGGACAATTTAGTGAAGGTATCCGATGTATAGACCGTATCCAATGCGGTTTGCAAATCCATCCCCAAACGTTCCATCAGTAGAACAACCAGGTCTGCTGTAACTGATTCAACCATATAATCAAAATCTGTCATAATCTTTTTAATAAATGAATTGATCTTTCAGTCCCGAAATAATACTGGAAAGTGATTCCTTTCATATATTTTAATCGATGAAGAAATTCTTGAGTGTCGATAGATCCATCCTCCAATTTCTTAATCTGTAAGCCAACCTTATCATTTGCTATCGGGCCATAAACGATATCATACTGAAACACGGAATTTCCATCTCTACTATTTCTATTTGCAAACACAAACTTAGCCCATTCCTCCGTATATGAACTGAATATTTTCACAGATAGATCCGCCCCATGAAGATGGGTTTCATCAAACTCATAACGAGTCACCACAGGTTCTCCACCTAAAATAGCACTTTTGAGAGCTGCCATACGAAAAGCTTGTTCTTCATCTGAAGACAAATAGAAACCTCTCCCAAAATCTTTATTTGGTTTAGAGCGTGTTAAATCTATATTTTCTATAATGACATTGGAACCATGATAAAGTATCATGCGATAGCCCCTCCCTGGCGTTGGCAATAAAGTGTCAGATAAGAAAGAGCCTCTTTAAAATCGAGTGTATGAATAGCTTCATAGTGTTGTTCCAGGAAATCAATTCCACGAAAACGACGAATATAGCGATAAGCTTGTTGTTTATTCAAGCTATTCCGCTGTGCGAACGCATCAATCATAGCCGCTATAAATTCCACTTTGTCTCTTATATTGCTCATTGATATAACCTTTTTACAAAGAAACAGGATTTTTCCTGATTATCCAAATAGAGGTAAATCTTTATGTGTAATTAAAAAGGGCGAACTTTTGTCCGCCCTTTACGAAGATATCTTTAGATACAAATCTTATTCACTCAAAATCGTTAGCTCTGCGCCAGTGGCGAAATCTTGTCCGTTCTGTGAGCTCAGGGCGGTGAAACGGATGTAACGTCCTTTCACCGGCTGGTCGAAGAGGACTTTCTTTTCATCCCGGTTTCTTTCGAATGAACCTTTGCAAACAGGCTCGCCCCAGTTCTTGCCGTCGGAACTGACCTGGATGGAATATTCCTTGATGTTACCATTACTACCATCCTGACGTGGCAGATAAATAAAGCCTTTGAATGCTTTCTCTTCGCCTGCATCCAGGTCTACCCAATGCGGATATTTGGCAACGGTAACAGAATACATACTGTGCCAGATCGTGTTCGGATCGCCGTCTACCAGGTTCTTGGCATCGCCTCCGTCCACTTCTTCACTACTGGCATAGATGACCTCCGTTTGTATACTTTCCATTTTATTGAAAGTCTTTGTCGACTTGATCTCCGGGTTATTCTTGAACCAGGCAGTGATCGTTCCGCCTTCGCGCATCGGGATGGCTTCCGTATATTCTTTCGCTTTCTTATCCTTGCCGATCGTGTAGCAGATAACGGCCTCTTTGTTGATAGACGACAATTCTACCAAACCTGTACGGCTACGGGTAATAGAGAAAGGAATATCACCTGCGGCTGAAACCTGTGCCACAGCTGAAAGATATTGCGCTGCCGGGCGGATAATGAACCCTATGTTATTTTGTCCGGCAAACACACGGTCCTGTACCAATGGGCCACCCTGTCCGCAACTGTTACCTCCCAGGCCTGTAACGGCAAGGTCGAGATGCAGGTAGGTGTCGCCGGCTTTCGGCAACTGGTAAGGATGTCCGGCCAGTGTCAGATCGAGTGCAGAGTATTGCAATGCTGAAGTAGAGAGGCGGTCGGTTGCTACAAAGACAGCTCCTTTACCAGTCTTATCGGTCAGGGCGCACCAGCGTACGTCTTCGTGGTTGCCCATATCCTGTGGTTTCGGGAAATTCACAAACTGGTCGGCTACGGTCGATTTATACTGCTCGATGAACTGTCCGGCTTTACGGTCGGCATAGTTTTCGACAGGGCCGCGTCCGTAATAAGTATAGTTCTCATAACGCTGAGGAACTTTCATCATATAACCCAGACGAGGCAGAACCAGACTCGGGTTGTTGGATGTGATACTTGCCTGCAGTTCGATGGAACCGTCGCGATAGATGGTCCATACCTGGTCGGTCGTGAACTTGAAGTTGTCTTCTCCGAAAACTTTGTCGGTTAGTTCTTCCACACTATTTTTACCGCTGGAAGTTCCTCCCAGGATTTTGGCTGCATTAGGAGCTTGCGATTCTACGGTGTAGAACAATACGATAGCACCGTCTTTTCTATTAAGAACTTTAGAGGCTGTGGCTCTATGTTTCAGGTTGTGCAGTCCATTCTCGAACCAGCTTCCGTAGAACCAGTTGTCGTTGTTGGTAAAGGCACGGAAAGCATCCAGTTTCGGGCCGTTACCGTCGGCAATGATTGTTTCGTTGTTGTAATTCAAACTGTATATCGTACCGGTCTCGTTGTCGAATTTAACTTCGAAGTTATCCCCCTTGATGGTGGAGAAACGTGGATTAGCCTGTTTGTCAATGGTTAGTTTGCCGGCAATGGCGTTCGCTACTTCATTGATAGCGGGTTTGTCGGTTGCTGCTTTTACAGGAAGTTGTTCTTCTGCCATAACATAGCCTTTATCAGCCCAGGGTTTATTTTCGTTCAAGAGGAACTGTACCTTGACGAAGTATTCATTTTCGGCTTTCAATTTGCTGAAAGTATAAGGAACGGCCACCTGCACACGCTTACGGGGAGCCATTGTACCCGGATTCAATGATCCGCTTTCCACTTCTTTGCCGTTTTCGTAGAGCGACCATTTTACGGCATAATCAGACAGGTCGTTGAAATAATATTTATTGAAGATTTCGAAAAGGCCCTTAGAGGCATCGACTTCTGTTACACCGATGTGCTGGTACACCTTCTTTACTTCGTAATATTGCGGCTTCGGTTCCAGGTCGCCGAATACGATACCGTTCATGACGAACTGTCCGTCGTTGGGCGTGTCGCCGAAGTCGCCGCCATAAGCCAGGTAACGTTTGCCATCCGGCGTATAGTTGTAGAGGGATTGGTCCACCCAGTCCCAGATGGCACCGCCACAGAAGAAGTTGGTCGACTCCATCGCGTCCCAGTAATCGATCAGGTTACCGCAGGCATTCCCCATCGAGTGGGCATATTCCGAGATATGGAACGGATACTTGATATCATAATCACCTTTCACAGCACCGCGCACCCAGGAGATAGACGGGTACTGGTTAGAACCCATATCGACGATCTTGTTGTTTCGTTCGTATTGAACGGGACGTGACAAGTCTACTTTCTTCAGTGCATTGTAGGCTTCAACGAAGTTCTGCCCCGGACCGGCTTCGTTTCCTAACGACCAGATAACGATAGACGGGTTGTTGATGTTCGCATGTACCACTTCCATCACACGTGCCACATGGGCGTCTCTCCATTCTTTCGGATGGGATAATGAGGCTACACCGTAATAATATTCGTGCGATTCGATATTCGCTTCATCTTCCAGGTAAAGGCCGTATTTATTGCATAAGTAGTACCAGTACGGATCGTCCGGATAGTGGGAGTTACGAACGTGGTTGATGTTCGCACGTTTCATCAACATCACTTCATCTTCCATCATCTTACGTGTGATAGCATGGCCTACGCCCGGATTACTTTCGTGGCGGTTGACTCCTTTTAGCTTGACGGTCTTGCCGTTTACGTAGTAGTAGCGTCCGGCCAGACCGAATTCATCTTCCGAAGCCGGTGTGTCTTTGATCTCTACTTTCCGGAAACCGACAGTGGTGGAGACCGTTTCTACCGTACGGCCTTTTTTATCTTTCAACTCTCCTACCAGGGTATAACGATAGGGTTGTTCGGCAGACCATTTATTTGGATTTTCAACAGTCAACACGGCCTCGGTTCCTACTTCCTGCCCGGCTGCAACAAGGGCAACGGGGGCGGAGGTCGTGGCATTGTCTACTTTCGTGTTGTCGTCTGAGTAGAGTTTGTTGGCATACAGCGAATAAACGATAGAATAGTCTTTAGCCGCTTTTTTACTCAGGTTACGGATATCAGCCCGGATATTCAGTGAACCGTTTGTGTAGGTAGCATCGAGGTCGGGAGTCGTTACCAGATCGCGAACGTGCAGCTGCGGAACGGCTGTCAGCGATACGCTGCGGTAGATACCCGGCAGGCGGAACATATCCTGTGCCTCGAGGAAGGAACCGTCAGAGCTACGATAAACTTCGGCTGCAACGATGTTTGTCCCTTTCACCAGGTAGGGTGTGATATTGAAACTGGCTGTGTTACGTGAATTCTTCGAGAAACCGACATATCGGCCGTTTATCCAGAGATAAAAGAAAGAGTCGACTCCATCGAAATTGATAAATACTTCCTTCCCTTCCCAGTCCGTAGGGATGGTGAACTCACGGCGGTAGGAACCGACTTCATTACGATCTTTGAAAGTGGTCCAGTTTTCCGGCGGAGTACGCATCACACCGCCGCGCCAGTCGTCGACAGCCACTTTATGCTGGAAAATAACGGGCTGGTTCACGTAAATAGGAGTTCCGTACTTCTGTGTCCCGTCTTTTCGGAGACCGACGATGTTCCAGCTGGATGGTACCAGGATATTGTCCCATCCCGATACATCGAAGTTCGTTTGGAAGAAGTCTTTCGGACGTTCTTCCGGCGTGCGTACCCAGTTGAATTTCCAATCTCCGTTTAAAGATTGCCAGTAAGCGCTGTTTTCCGGCAATACCTTCCGGGCACTTTCCTGATCTTTAAAAGAGAAGAACCAGGCATGAGGTTGTTCTTTGTTTAGCGCGAGATTTTCGGGCGACTCCCATTCGTCCCCTTTAGGCGCTTGTTCTGTGGCATACTGATAGCCTTTTAGTGGATCTACTGTAGCGAAGCTTTGAAAGGTAAAGCTGCATAGTAATAGACATAATGCTAGTTTTTGCATATTGAGTTTTTTCTTAAGATGAGAATTCAGGGTCAAATTTAATATAATTATCGGATACTATATAGTTTACTTCCTGTTTTCTACCTGTTATTGCTTTATAAAGAGACTCAGAACCTGACAGATGTGAACCAATATATATTCGTATATAGTAATTTGTATCTTTAGCGTAAACCGACTACATTTGCTGCAAATAATGTGAAGATGAAAAAGTTACTTTACTTTTTGCTCCTGGTGCTGTTCACTTTCCCTTCGCTGCAGGCTCAACGGAAGAAAGTCGGTGTGGTATTGGGAGGTGGAGGCGCAAAAGGAGTAGCTCATATTGGAGTGTTGAAAGTACTGGAGGAAGCTGGTATCTCGATCGATTATGTGGCGGGAACCAGTATGGGGGCTATTGTAGGGGGATTATATGCGATCGGTTATACACCGGCCGAGATCGACAGCATGGTGATCGCGCAGGATTGGACAATGCTTCTTAGTGACCGGGTGACGCGTACCAGCCTCTCGTTTCCGGAGAAAAAGAACTCCGAGCGATATATCGTATCCCTTCCTTTCGGCAAGGAAAAGAAGGACCGTGTGATCAGCGGCATGATCCGGGGACAGAACCTGCAAAACCTTTTCTCAAACCTGACGATCGGGTATCATGACTCCGTAGACTTTAAGAATTTCAATATCCCTTTTGCCTGTGTGGCGGTAGATGCCGTGAACGGGAAAGACTATGTGTTCGATAAAGGCAGCCTGCCGCTGGCAATGCGTGCCAGTATGGCCATACCGGCAGTATTTACTCCGGTGAGGCTGGATAGTATGGTCTTGGTCGATGGCGGGTTGAATGATAACTTCCCGGTCGATGTTGCCCGTAAGATGGGAGCCGACATCATTATCGGTGTCGATCTGGGTACCAGCGACCTGAAGGAGCTGAAAGACCTGAATACCCCTGGCGACCTGGTCGGGCAGATCATCGCCTTGCACGGTTATGAGAAATATGCCCGAAACAAGGAGCAGACAGATTTATTATTCCGTCCCAACATGACACCTTATAATGCAGCCAGCTTCAGTACGGTGGCCCTTGATACCCTGATCCGGCGCGGTGAACAGGAAGCTTATGCCCATTGGGATGAGATTTGCGCCCTGAAGAAGAAGATCGGTATTCCTGATGACAATCAGCCTGAGCTGCAGGTTCACATGCGAAAGTCATATCCGGTGTTGCCGACCGACAGTTTCTATATCCGCCGTATCTTATTTACCGGGACGGACTCGAGAGATGAGAAATGGCTTCTGAAGATCAGTGGTTTGCACGAGAACAGTCATATCACGCTGAATAAACTCCATCGTGCCATGTCGGTGCTGGTGGGGTCGAATGCTTATTCAAATGTGAACTATAAACTGACTGGCGAGAATCAACAGGATCTGGTATTGATGGCACAGAAGAAATCGGTCAGTTCCTTAAATGCCGGAGTACGGTTCGACTCGGAAGAGATAATCGGAGTACTACTGAATGCGACGTTCGATTACCGGACACGCAACCATTCGAAGCTGGCGTTCACCGGGCGTGTCGGGGGAAAGATATCTTCTGCGCGGTTGGACTATTCGATCGAGCGGAATCCGCTGCGGAATCTTAACCTGGCTTACCAGTTTACATATAATGACCTGGATATCTATAAGAAAGGGAAAAAAACTTTCAATACCAGTTATACGCATCACCTGGCAGAGTTCGGTTATTCCGATATGAACTGGCTGAGCTTTAAGTTTAAGGTAGGTCTTCGTTACGAGTATTTTAACTATACTTCTTTCCTGTATACCGGGGACAATAACAGTGAGTATGTGGTGAAGCCGGAGGGTTTTATCAGTTATTTTGCGTTGGCACATCTGGAAACCTTCGATCGCCGTTATTTCCCGACGAAGGGTGTCTCTTTGAAAGCTGACTATTCATTCTATACGGATAACTTTGTCAGTTATAACGGTCATGCTCCTTTTTCGGCCGTAAAGCTTAATTTTACATCTGTTATACCTGTTACTTCCCATTTCAGTATTCTGCCTTCTCTGTATGGACGTGTTCTAATCGGAGGAAATCTGGCTTATCCTTTCCTGAATGCGGTAGGAGGCGAGGTAGAAGGACGGTATGTACCCCAGCAACTGCCGTTTGCAGGAATCAACCGGATGGAAATATTCGATAATTCGGTCGCTATGGCACGTTTGCATTTCCGCCAGCGTATAGCCGGCAACAATTACATATCCCTGATCGGTAATTACGGTATCCATAACAACGACTTTTTCCATCTTCTTAAAGGAAAAAGTGTATGGGGCGGAAGTCTAGGATATGCCTACAACAGTATTGCAGGCCCGCTAAGTGCAACATTCAGTATGTCGAACCTGAATAAAAGCCTTCAGTTTTATTTGAATCTGGGATTTAGTTTCTGATTATATTAATTGAATAAGGAGGGAGAAAGAAACAAAACAAGAGAAAGATAATCTTTTAAATCTTCTTTCAGAATGTCGGTAGCCTGACTTTTGTATCGTTTGGCTGTGCGAACGGATATATTCAGTGTTTCAGCAATTTCATCGAAACTTTTTCCTTCCAGGCGATTCATTTCGAATACGAGACGGTATGTCTCCGGAAGTTTAGATAATGCTTTATCCAGCAAGGCCTGTAATTCGGTTAATAAATAAATATCATTTTCTCCGGAATCGGCTGAAGTGATTTTTCTGATCTGCAAATCCATGTATTGTTGCATATATCCTTCTCTTCTTAAATAACTTATGCATTGATTTTTGGTACATACGACCAGGTAGGCACGTATGGATATTCCCTCGGTCATTTTCATTCTGTTTTCCCATAAAGAGGCAAATACTTCTTGTACAATATCTTCCCGGATGGCTTTATCTTCAATATACCGTTTGGCATACTGGCAAAGAGGCGGATAAAAAAGCTCGAACAGCTTTTTGAATTGTTTTTCACCGCTTCCCAATGTTGTATTCCAATAATAGTCTTCGGAATGTTGGATGTTTCTGATCTCGTTCTCCATAACGCAAATATAGCTAAAAAATAATTTGAAAAAAGTATTTATTCTGTGGCACTAATTTTTTTCTCATGCGTCTTTTGTATAGAATGACCTAAAAGAAGAATGAATACAGATAATAAAGAAATATTATTTTTCAAAAAATATACAGAAAAGACAACTCCGGATGAAGCGACAATGATTGAACAGTTGCTGGCGGCCTCGGGTGAGAATCGAAAGGAAATGGATTTGGTTGAACAAGTCATTTCTATAGAAGCCGAAATGAAGGAGTTGGCTTCTTACGATGTATCGAAAGGATATCTGGGAATGAAACAAAAATTGAATGAGCGAAAAAGTCCTATCCACTGGTCGTTCTGGTTGACACGAATTGCTGTAATTTTGGTTTTTCCACTATTGATATCGACATTGACTTTGCTATATCTGAACCGCGAGCAGCAGAAAGAATTAAGCCGTTTCGAATGGATGGAGGTATCGGCAGCACCGGGATTGATTTCTAAGTTCGAGTTGCCTGACCAGTCTAAGGTATGGTTAAATTCAGGAAGTACGCTTCGTTATCCCTCCCGCTTCACTGGAAATACACGTGAGGTCGAGTTAAATGGAGAAGGTTATTTTGAGGTAAAATCGGATCAGAAGAATCCTTTTTATGTATCAGCCGGTTCGGGTGTGAAGGTAATGGCTCACGGAACTCGGTTTAATGTAAATGCTTATGATGAATATGACAAGATAGAAGCCGTTTTAGCTGAAGGAAAAATCGATTTCTTATTTGCAGACAATAGACTCCGGCAATTAGTACCCGGCGAACAAGCTGTTTTCGATCGAAACAGCCATCAGTTGATGGTTACTCCGGTCGGCATTTATGAGAAAATAGCCTGGAAAGATGGAAAAATAGTTTTTCGTAATGCCTCTCTGGAAGAAGTATTCCATCAGTTGGGCAGACGTTACAATGTTGATATAGTATTTCATGATGACTACAAACTATCACTTGGTTATCGTTGTCGTGTGACATTTACGAATGAAACGATACAACAGATTTTCAGTTATTTGGAGATCGCAGCTCCTATAAAATGGACAGTAAGTACACCTGTTCGACAAAGTGATTCTACGTTAGCAAAGCAACGGATAGATGTATGGTTGAAGAAGAAATAGAATGTTTAATAAAAATAGATTGCCTATGAAATAAGCCTTGAGTCGTAATAAAAAACGACAAGAGTAAGCGCGAACTTACTCTTGTCATGAGATAAAAAACATCTTTGGAAAGAACGAGTCCAAAGACATCATTAATTAAATTCAATACAAAGTTATGAAATTCCGGAAATTATTTTGGGATAGGAACTCCCATTATTTCTTAAAAACATGTCGCAGAATGAAAATAGGTTTGTTTTTATTGCTCGTAGCTATGATGCAGCTTAAAGCAGAGAATTCCTATTCGCAAGTCGCATCCTTATCTCTGTCTTTGAAAAACACCACGATAGAGCAAGTTTTAGATCGAATAGAAGAAGAAAGTGAATTCAACTTTCTTGTTATCGATAATTCACTGGATATGAAAAGGTCAGTGAATATAGATGTCAGCAAACGAAATATAACAGAGGTCCTGAATGAACTGTTTAAAAACACCAATGTTCAGTATCGGATTGTTGACCGTCAGATTATTTTGTCCCAAAAAGACACAAACGATCTTTTGCAGCAGAAGAATTCTCCAATAAAAGGCTCTGTTTTAGACAATACCGGAACACCTATTATTGGAGCAAACGTATTTATTAAAGGAACGGCAAGTGGAACAATAACAGATACAGAGGGTAATTTTAACCTGGAAGTACCTGAAAATGCAGTATTGACAATTTCTTATATCGGTTATCTGTCGAAAGAGATAAAGGTCGGTAAAGATAAGATACTTTCTATTATGTTGGCGGAGGATACTCAGAATTTGGATGAAGTAGTAGTTGTGGGTTTTGGTACGCAGAAGAAAATAAACTTAACAGGATCTGTAGTCTCAATAAGTGCTAAAGAACTGACAGAACGTCCGCAACCGAATGTGCAGAATATGTTGCAGGGAAAAGTGGCCGGTATGCAGATTGTAACAAATACGGCTCAACCCGGTAAAGATGGCGGTATGATTGCAATCCGTGGAAAAGGCTCTTTTGGAGCAAGTTCCGATCCGTTGATTTTGATAGATGGTGTTCCCGGAGAATTAAGTACTGTGGCTGCCGAAGATGTAGAATCGGTTAGTGTCCTGAAAGATGCCGCTTCAGCCTCTATTTATGGAGCACGTGCAGCTAATGGTGTCATATTGGTGACAACCAAAAAGGGTAAGCAAGGGAAAGCGCAAATCTCTTACAATTTTAATTATGGTTGGCAACAGGCAACAGGTTTGGGAGATCAGATATGGGATTCGGCTACCTACATGGAATTGTATAACCAAATGGCTGATCGCATGGGTGGTGGTAGAACCAAGTATTCGCAGGAACTGATCAATAAGTATAAAGATCCGAACCGGGATATGAATCGCTTCCCCGATTATAACTGGATGGAAGAGACGTTTAAAACCGGTCATGAAATGAATCATAACCTGGGTGTTAGCGGAGGTACTGATAAATTGACTTATAATATTTCTTTAGGTTATCTGAATCAAGAAGGTTTGCTGGATGCTCATAGTTATGACCGTTACACGGGGTTGATGAATCTGGAAGCTAAAATACATGACTGGATTAAAATTGGTGCAACAGCCAACTTTTATAATGGTGTAACTAAAGAACCATGGCATACAAATGAACAAATTGTACTGTTGGTAGCTTCATCACGTCCAATGGCAAAACCTTATTTGCCGGATGGCAGTGGTCGTTATTCATATTTGAGTAATCCTGAAGCATACGGTGGTGAGTGGCAAAATCGTAATCCGGTCTGGAATATGAATGAATCTTCCCGTAGATATGAAAACTGGCGTGCCAACGGTCAGTTATATATTGACATCGATTTTTTGAAAAAGCAGGATATGAAGCTGACCTGGTCTACAAAGGGAGGTTTTCGTTATTCGGATCAGCTTATGCAGGAACATCAATCTCCGACAGACGGATATTATTACTTAAAGGAATCGGATTATAAAGCAGGAGGCCGCGACGAATATCTTCTTGCTACAGACTTTTTCCCAGGTTCGACAGGGAATGTAAATAAAGATGAACGCACTGTTTATACGATGCTATATACAACGCTGAGTTTTGACTGGACATTCTTGAAAGATCATAGTCTGAATGCAATGTTGGGATATCAGGATGAAGGGAATAAATACCGGTATATGCAAGGTAGTCGTATAAATTATCCTTCTAATGCCATGACAGAACTGGATGGAGGCTCTACAACCGGACAAACACTGGGAGGAGGTGTTAAACAGTTTGCATTACGCTCGTTCTTTGGCCGTTTAAATTATTCTTACAAATCCAAATATCTGGCTGAGGCTAATTTTCGCTATGATGGAACTTCACGTATTTACAAGGAAAATCGTTGGGGTATTTTCCCTTCTTTTTCAGGTGCATGGAGAATTTCAGAAGAAGCATTTGTAAAGGATAATATTTCATGGATGGAGAATCTAAAACTACGTGCTTCATGGGGTAAACTGGGGAATTCTGAAATCGGAGAATATCCGTATCAGGAAGTTTATTCGGCAACTCAATACATTTTTAATAATGCAATTCAGCAAGGAGTTGTACAGAATGCTTTAAAAGATAAATCGCTGAAATGGGAAACAACGTCAGTGACAGATGTAGGCGTTGATTTATCTGTATTCAGAGGGATGTTTAGTCTGACGTTTGACTGGTATAACAAAATAACTGATGGTATTCTTTCTCAGGCTGCAATTCCACTAAGCGTAGGTATGGATGCTCCTACTATTAATTATGGAAAACTCAGGAATAGAGGTGTCGAGTTTCAAGTCGGCCATCAAAATAAGATCGGCGATTTTTCGTATGGAGCCAGCTTTATGGCCTCAATGAATAAGAATGAAGTACTGGAACTTCGTGCTCCTTCTTATGGCGATTATATTTATGAAGTTGGTAAACCCTACGGTGAACATTATCTGTATATTTGGGATGGTATTTTCCAGTCGGAGGAAGATATAAAGAATTCTCCGGTACATCCTAACAGTCCTAAGCCTGGTGATATTAAGTTTAAAGATTTAAATGGAGATAATAAGATCGATAGCAAGGACCGTCAAATGGTTGAAGGTGTATATCCTAAAATGCTTTATTCTTTTAATTTGAATTTTGGATATAAAAACTTTGATTTGTCTGCATTCTTCCAGGGGATCAGCGGGCGTAAAATCTGGACAAACTTCTTCGGAGAAGATCCTTTTTCTCAGGGACAATCTCCCAATAAGAAATTCCTGAATGCATGGACTCCGGAGAATACCAATACAGATGTACCGGCTATTTACTGTTTTGGATATGCCCCGATGTGCGGAACAAGATCTACTTACAATCTGAAAGATGCTTCTTATCTGAGATTGAAGAATCTGCAGTTGGGTTACAATGTGCCGAAAGTATTTTTAAGTAAAGTGGGTATTGACTATCTGAGAATCTATTTCTCAGGAGAGAATTTGCTGACATTTACATCCTATCCTGATTATGATCCTGAAAGAGCAGGCGACGGATGGCATGTACAATATCCACAAGCAAAAACATATTCTATAGGTTTAAATGTAAAATTTTAAAAAGCATATTATGAAAAAGAATATAATATATATACTGTTGGCCGGTATGTTAGGTTTCTTTGCTTCTTGTAATGACCTGGAGTTATTTCCACAAGACCAGTTAGGACCGGCAAATTTCTGGAAAACCAAGAAAGATATCGATATGGGGTTGGCTGGTGTTTACTCTAAATTGAAAGGTGGCTACATGGACTGGAACAGATACCGGTTGGATGGACTTACTGATGATGGCTTTTGCAGGCATGATTTGGCCGTTCGTAATATTCAATATGGTTATTTGGAAAATACCACAAGCGGACCGGTTGACGGAATATTCAAAGGAGCTTATCAGGGAGTTGCTGCCTGTAACAATTTTATGAAGAATTTTCCTACAGCAAAAGAAAATGCTCAATTGACAGAGAATGAGGCTGCTGTATATGAAGCCGAAGTTCGTTTTCTCAGGGGATTGTTCTATTTTGAATTAGTTCAGCGTTATAAAGATATACCACTTTATAAAGAGGCTATAGAGTCGGTTGAATCGGCAAAGGTAAAGCAAAGTCCGGAAAGTGAAATATTGCAATTTATCCATGAGGATATTGATTATGCGATTGCAAATTTACCGGATGATGCTTATGGTTCAGGACATGCCGTTAAGAATTCAGCACAAGCTCTTAAAGCCCGTATTTTGCTGTATCAGAATGATTGGGCCGGAGTGGAAAAATACACGAAAGCTATAATATCCTCCAACAAGTGTGCTTTGGCAAAGGATTTGAATTCTATCTTTATTAAAAAAGGTGGACTAACATCTGAAAATCAGATAAATAATCCTGAGATAGTATTTTCTGTAACTTATCTGGCTCCAGATGTGTATCAAACATCGTATGGTACTGAAACCGAATTTTATTGCTGGAGTGCATTAAGTCCAACAGAAAATCTGATGAAGATTTATTCAGAGAATGATAAGCGTTTTAAAGAATGGTATTATTATAGCGGAGTAGGAATAAGAGAATGGACTAATCCTTTTGGAGATGTTGTTTCTGTTACTGATGCCACATTTACCGGCTGGATGTTGTTGAAGCATTTTGATAAGTATCATAAGGAAAATTATGCTTTTGGTGATTTCGACTTCCGTACGGATAATGATATAATTATCCTACGTTATGCCGATGTGTTACTAATGTATATAGAGGCTAAGGTGGAACAAGGTGGAGGAAATACTTCGGATTCGGATGCGATTGATTATATGAATGCTATACGTGAGAGGGCAGGTATTGAAAAAGTCGGATCTGTTATTTCCAGAGAGGAATTGCGTTTGGAACGCAGAAAAGAACTGGCGTTTGAAGGGTTACGTTATTTCGATATAACTCGTTGGAAAATAGCTGAAAATATTATGAATGGATTTGCTCCGACTCCGGATGGCGTGACTTGTAAATTCGAAGAGCGATTTTATGTATGGCCTTTCCCTTTGAGCGAAACAGATATAAATCCTAATCTGGATCAAAAAGACGGTTATTGATTTATTTGAATGATTAAAAGACTGCTTTTGAAATATATAGATTATTTTGAAGGCAGTCTTTCTTATTGTATTGAAAAAATGTTTTATTTTGTGTTTGTTAATATCATAGATATAATATGACTAGAAAACTCTATTTTGCGTTTTTGATGCTTGTGGCGTCAATACCGCTTTTCGCAATACCTCCCATAAAAGTAGCCTGCGTAGGCAACAGTATCACTTACGGAGCTTTTATTCAGAATCGTGAATTAAATTGCTATCCGGCCCAGCTGCAGGCCTACCTGGGCAGTGGATATGAAGTGAAGAACTTCGGCGTTTCGGGATGTACCTTGCTGAGTCAGGGTGATTTGCCTTATGTAAAAACAGATACTTACCGGCAGTCGCTCGATTATCAGCCGGATATCGTCTTTATCAAACTGGGCACAAACGACTCCAAACCACAGAATCGGATCTATCTGGATCAGTTTAAACACGACTATCTCGAATTGATCGACTCCTATCGTGTATTACCATCTACCCCCCGCATAATCCTCTTGACGCCGCTACGTTGTTTTATTCCTGGAAATGAAACGATATGCGATAGCGTTATTCAGACAGGTATCACTCCGGTGATTAAAGAGATTGCCTATGAGCGGAATCTGGAGATTATAAATTTATATAATCTGTTTGGCGATCAGTGGGAAGAATATAACATGCCTGATAAATTGCATCCGTCGTCTATCGGGGCCGGAGTAATTGCTGCTAAGTTATATGCAGACCTGGCAGGGACGAAAGTCAAAGATGCAGATATTATCTCCGCTTTCCCGTTAAAACCCGTTCGTGAATTTAACTTTCATGGTTATAAGGGATATGTCTATGATCATAAAGGTGTGGAATATTATATTGTGAAACCACATCAGGTGGCCGAAGGTAATCCGTGGATATGGCGGGCCCGTTTCTGGGGGCATGAACCGCAGACAGATGTCGACTTGCTGGAACGAGGTTTCCATCTGACTTATTGCGATGTTGCCGACCTTTATGGATCGGACGATGCAGTGAAGCGTTGGAACGAATTCTATAAGCTGGCTGTAAAAGCCGGATTAAATAAAAAAGCTGCTCTCGAAGGTATGAGCCGCGGAGGTCTGATTGTTTATAACTGGGCAGCCGCCAATCCGGACAAAGTAGCCTGTATTTACGCCGATGCTCCTGTGATGGACTTCAAAAGCTGGCCGATGGGGAAAGGTACTTCCAATGGTTCGGAACCCGATACAAAACAATTGTACTCCGCTTACCGTTTTCCGACCGAAGAGAAGGCGATGGACTGGAAGAAGAATCCGATCGATCATGCTGAGATCCTGGCAAAAGCCGGTATCCCGATGTTGCATGTTGTGGGAGATGCCGACGATGTTGTTCCGGTATCGGAAAACACCGCTGTTTTTGCCGCTCGTCTGGCTGAGTATGGTTATACATTAAGAATTATACATAAACCGGGTGTCGGACATCATCCGCACTCTTTGAACAACCCTGAACCGATCGTCCGGTTTATAATGCAGGCAACCGGGCAGGCCGAAAACATGTGTATCCACCCTGTCCCGGGCAATGAATACCGCTCTGCTGCCGGATGGACGGAGGGATCCGACTGGCATACAGTTGCACAGGATATTCAGGCTACACTGGCCGGAAAGAATCTCAAACTTCTGATGTTGGGCAATTCGATCACACAAGGATTCGGAGGAAACCGGAAGGCGGTAGCTTATAAGCCGGGCAAAGCCGCGATGGATGAAGTAATGGGTATCGATACCTGGGAAGCGGCCGGAATCTCGGGCGACCGTACCCAACATTTGCTGTGGCGCTTGCAGAATGACGATTATAACCGTTGCCATCCGCAGGTGGCTATTATTACGATCGGAATTAATAATGTGGTTCCGGGAGACGATCCGGTAGATATTACCGCTGGAATAAAGGCATGTGCAGCCGAGGCTCATAGGCAGTTGCCCGATACGCGGATTATCCTGTTCGGTCTGTTACCGGCTGGCAAGGAAAAGGATAGTTCGAATCGTATCGCCTGCGATAGAATACATGAATTGCTATCACAAAAGCCTTTCGATGGAATAGAATATATTAACCCGACTGCCTGGTTTGTTAATCCTGACGGTAGCTTGAAGGCTGAATTATATAGAGACGACTTTCTGCATCTGAATCCGGAAGGATACAAGGTATGGTGTTCTCAAATTGCTCGTTTAATTAATAAATAAAGATAAGGGAATATGAATAAAACAAGAATTACAGGTTTAGTAGCAGGGTTGAGTCTGCTGGTTGCCGGAGCACAGGCACAGATCAGCTTGCCTTCCGTTTTTACCGATCACATGGTTATGCAACAGAATAGTGATGCACCTGTCTGGGGATGGGGTACTGCGAGTACTACCATAAAAGTAGTGGGAAGTTGGGCACCGAAAGACACTGCTACAGCCGTAGTCAGTTCGGATGGAACCTGGGAGACAAGTCTGAAAACCTCTTCAGCCGGAGGACCTTATACTATAACCTTGCTTGGAGACGGGAACCGTGAACTGCGGGATGTCATGTTAGGTGAAGTTTGGCTTTGCAGCGGACAATCCAATATGGAATGGACTCCCAATAGCAAGATCGATGATGCAGAAGCAGAGATTGCTGCCGCGAATTATCCGAATATCCGTTTTTTCCATATTCCTAAAAGAGGAGCAGCCACTCCTCAAAATAATTGTGAAGGAGCCTGGGCTGCTTGTACGCCGGAAACCATGCGTAACACCAGTGCTGTAGCTTATTTCTTTGGCCGTAATCTGCAGAAAGATCTGGATGTGCCGGTGGGGCTGATTGTCTCGGCCTGGGGAGGTACTCCGGCTGAAGTATGGGTGCCGGAAGAAAGCATTCGCTCTAATGAAAAGTTGAATGCTGTTGTTCCGCAAAAGACCTTTCCCTGGTGGCCGGTCGAACCTGGTGTGTTATATAACCAGATGATCAGTCCGATCGTTCCTTTTGCACTTGCCGGAAGCATCTGGTATCAGGGTGAATCGAATCAGGATCATGCAGCGACATATGGGTTGCTGATGAAGACACTGATTGAAAGCTGGCGGCAGAGTTTTAAGAAAGATTTCCCGTTTTATCTGGTACAGATCGCACCGCATACTTATAAATCAACCGACAATGGTCCGGCTATTGTGCGTGAATGTCAGGAGTGGGTTTCACGAACCGTTCCGGAAACAGGGCTGGTTGTTATTTCCGATCTCGTGAGCGATGTGAAGAATATCCATCCTACCAATAAACAGGATGTAGGCTTACGTCTGGCAAACCTGGCTATGGGAAAGACGTACGGACGACTTGCTTCCGGATACGAAAGTCCGGTATTCAGCGAAATGACGGTTAATAAGAATAAGGTGGTTATCTCATTCCTGCACGCAGAAAACGGCCTGGTTTGCAAAGATAAAGAGCTGTCCGGTTTTATGATTGCCGGTGAAGACGGCGTTTTTGAACCGGGGAAAGCGCAGATTAAAGACAATAACGTTATCGTGACTTCTCCGCGTGTGAAGCATCCTGTTACCGTGCGTTATTGTTTTGATAATGCCACCATCGGGAATCTCTTTAGTAAAGAAGGTTTGCCGGTAGCTCCTTTCCGTACGGACAGAAACTGGGATAATGAATGATATTATTCCGTATCTTTGCCTGTAAAACAAACAGATATTTATGAATGCAGAGATTATACAATTCCTGAAGGAATTAAGTCAGAACAATAACCGGGAGTGGTTTCAGGCAAACAAAGACCGCTACGATGTATTACATAAAGGATTTCTTGACGAAGTACAGCAAATTATCAACCGGATAGCGTTGTTCGATCCGCAGGTGGCAGGTCTGGAAGCTAAAGACTGCCAGTTCCGCATTTACCGGGATTTGCGTTTCTCACCGGACAAAACGCCTTATAAAACTCATTTTGCCGCTTATATGGCGCAGGGCGGACGTTCCGGTGAGCGGGGCGGCTATTATATCCATCTCGAACCGGGTGCCTGTATGCTCTCCGGTGGCGTATGGTGTCCTCCTCCCAAATTGCTGAAAATGCTTCGTCAGGATATTTACGATCATATCGACGAGTTTGTCGGTATCATTGAAAAGCCATCTTTTAAGGAGGCGTTCCCGGTGATGGAAGGAGAAGTGCTGAAGCGTATGCCGGCCGGTTATCCGACCGATTTCAAATACGATGAGATCATGAAGCATAAGGACTTCTGTTTTGCAGCCAATTTACCGGACGAGTTCTTTATGGCGGATGATTGGATGGAACAGTCTTTGAAGCGGTTTGAAGAATTGTTGCCGTTCAATAACTTCCTGAATTATACGGTAGACGAGTTTCTGGGACGCGTATAAATACCTCGTTCCCGTGCTTGACACGGGATCGCAAAGACACCGGCCGTATCTTCTAAATAGTGGGATACGGCCGGTTTTCTTGTGGCCCTGTGTCAAGCACGGGGACAGTCTGCATAGCCTTAAAAACAACTAACCTTCTTTGTACTTTTTATTTTTATCAATTAACTCATTAATCTTAGCAACGGAAGCCGCGGAACGCAAGCCGTCTTCCGGGGTATTCATGCAATAGTCCACCAGTATATCTATGGTGGAGACCGCTACGTGCATCCGCGTATCGCAGGATGCATAGTAGATAAATACTTTTCCATCTTCGTCGGCAATCCATCCGTTAGCGAATAATACATTCGATACGTCTCCTGTTCGTTCTTCCCCGACAGGGGCGAGGAAGTAACCGCCGGGCTGTGCGATCACCTTTGTAGGATCATCGAGAGCCGTCATGTACAGATAGAGTACATAACGAAGCCCGGCGGCACATGCTCTGACTCCGTGAGCCAGATGCAACCAGCCTTGCGGCGTTTTGATCGGATGAGGCCCCTCTCCATTCTTTACTTCCTTGATTGTATGATAGTAGCGTTTATCTATTATTTTTTCAGAGAGAACTTCCGCTTTTGTAATATCGTCGATCAGTGCCCAGCCGATACCTCCGCCGCTGCCGGCGTCGATAAAGCCGTCCTGCGGGCGGGTATAGAGTGCATATTTCCCATCCACGAACTCCGGGTGCAACACGACATTGCGTTGCTGGCTTTTCGACACCAGGTCGGGCAGCCTTTCCCAGTTGATCAAATCTTTTGTACGAACAATTCCGGCCTTTGCCACAGCCGAAGACAGATCACCCGGCCGAGCTGCCGGATCATGCTGCTCGCTACAAAATATTCCGTATACCCAACCGTCTTCATGCGCTGTCAGGCGCATATCATACACGTTGGTTTCCTCCGGGTCGATATCCGGCAGATTGACCGGACGTTCCCAAAACCGAAAGTTATCCACCCCGTTCGGACTCTCGGCAATGGCGAAGAATGATTTGCGGTCGAATCCCTCTACGCGTACCATCAGTAGGTATTTGCCGTTCCATTTGATGGCACCTGCGTTCATACAGGCATTCACCCCGATCCGTTCTAGGCAGTACGGGTTGGTTGCCGGGTTGAGGTCGTAACGCCATTCGAGCGGCACATGTGCTGCTGTTACGACAGGGTTCTTATAACGTGTAGCGATGCTGCGGGGAGCATCCAGAGGGGCATTCTCTGCCGATAGAAGCATTTCGTGTTGTATCTGCAACTTTTCGATCGTATCTGAGAAACTGATTTCCATTATCGTATTGTTCTTTATTTATCTATGTAATTTGCCGTTATGCGACAATGTGTTCTGTTCTATTCGATGACAGGACGATCGTCTTCGCCCTCTTCGCCACCCGGTGTTTCGTCTTTCGTGTCGGGCGAAAGTTCGATCCATTCCAAGTCGTCGCTGTCCACCAAGGCACGACTGTAGGTACCGCCTGACAGCTTCGTGCGTTCGGGGATAAACTCCACACGTACGGCTTTTACCTGTTTAGCGAAATTGAAATCCTTGATGTCTTTCACGCCTACAGTGCTAAGCACGTAGCGGAAGTATCCCAATCCTTTGATATGAACGCTCTTGCCTTGTGCCATGCGGGTGTGCATCACACCGGCGATGTCACCAAGTACGGCCTGAACGTCCGAGTTGCTAACTGTGGAAATCTTCGACAAGTCCTTGGCGATAGTTTCCGTTTCTACCGGCTTCCCTTGCACGATGGCGCGGGGATAATGCACTTTCTGTTTTGAGTTGTACGCTTTCTTGTAGAATGGCATAGCTTTTTGTTTTTTAATTAATAAATATGTTAATTTCTCGATACGCCGTATTGACGCGCTCAATACGTCATATTGACGTCTTCAATACGGCGTATTGAGAATGGCAGTTCGGAATAATGTTTTAAAGACCTTCGGGATAGAGGGAGATGCGGTTGGCACGGTGGAAAGCACTGGCGCATGTATTCGTATTTACTTCTAATTCGAATACGACTTCTCCTGTCCGAGGATCTATTTCAATAATTCGCCCTCCTGTTGTTCCATCACTTAATTGATTGTCTTGCCCTGGACAGAATAACCTGTTATCTGTTTTAGGCAGATATTGTACACCGGATATGGCCATAGCATAACACTCTCGTCCGCGTTCTTTACCATATTGCCATACTTGACGGATTGTTTTTTTCTCTTCATCGATTTCATATTCTACTACACGGCTGTATGATTCTGGATTATTTGTTACACGAGGTATAAAATCACGGCAGTATCCGTTATCAAACACTAATATGTGTCCGTTTGGTAATATGTTAGGGCAATGCACTCCCCAAACCCATTCAAAATCCGGATGAGGCTTTAAACCATTCAAGACCGCTTCATCTGTAATAGTTTCTCCATTGCGATCCAGTGGTTGCAATAAATAAGGTTTATAAGCCTCTCCCCAATCTTTATGAGGAGAGATAATCCATTTTAATGTTTCATTCTTGTCATATCCAAAGACTCCTTGCCAACGGGCTGTTGCCACAAGATAATTATCTCGTTCGGCAACTCCGTTATTATGTAACCAATTTGTTTTACTTTGTCCATATATTTGAGAACCCGGAATGGAAGCATCTACTGCATTGATACGTTCCGTATCCATTAATTTTGACAGATCCCATTCTTTGGTCACGTTGCCGCTTTCAGGATCGAATTCAATAATGAAATCTAAAATGCGTGGTGTTTTTCCATCAGCATGTAATGCCCCAGGTTTGGTTACAGTAATCAGATATCTACCGTTTGTAGCAGGGAGTACCTCATGATGATAGCTATATCCCATCTCTGTGAAACTCCACCGACGGATAAGATTTCCTAGCAGGTCCACTTCTACCAGTTGGCTATTATTAAAGTCTCCAGTGATGAAATTACCGTTTGGTAATCGATGTAATCCGCATTGGGCACCGATATGTAACAACTCTTTTGATTCACGCCAATCAAGTAACCAACGGATTTCCCCATCCATGTCTACCATATAGGGGCGTGAAGTATCGTCTTCGTCATGTCCAGGACTATTTACCAAATTCAGGCCTGGTTCCATTCCGTTAGGTAACACCTTTACCACATGAAAAAGGGGTAGATTGTCCATTGTCAATGCTTTAACCGGAATTTCTATGGTGGTACGTCCACGTTCTTTTCCGTTGCGGTCTGTATAAATAAGTTCTACTTTGTTGGAATAGTTTTCATATAATCCCAATACGGTTATAAATTGAACATTTTGGGAAGTAAAAGCGTTCAGATGCTCTATATCGGGTGTTTTATATCCTTTTTTAGTGTGGACAATTGTCTTTATCGCCCCTCCGCCCGGAAGGTTCAGGCGGACCTCTGCTGCCAGTGGGTTGTATTTGGAAGGATTGATGTTTGTATAGTCGATAAATTGATCGATAGACGTACCGATGGTTGGAATGTTCAACGTCGAATTGTTAGGAAATGTGATAGTTGTGTTCCACATCTCTTTATCGATATTTATGTCTTTAATATCTTTTAGGCTTAAAGTTACTGTTTGTGTTTCAAATGACAGGGTGTAATTATCTTTATCTTCCGTGATTTCTTTTAAAAAGGAGTTGTTTTCTATTAATTGTTTGATAGTGGTACACTCTTCGGGGGAGACCCATGCAGTTTCCTCTTGATCTTCATTACAAGCGGTAAAAGTGAGTAAAATAAAAAAGAAGATATATGTAATATTTGTTTTCATGATCATCGATTCTGCAGTAAATATTTATAGCATTATTATTTTGCCGGATAAAAACAACCGGGGCGGGATTGCCCCGGCTGTACATGTAAGACTAATATCTAATAGGAACTATCTCCAATCTTCTTTCTGTTCCAAAGCATGGTTGGCATCCACTTCGCTTTGAGGGATCGGCAGATACATGTGTTTAGCTTCAAAAGCAGTGATATTCTGTGTCGGATCTTTGGTTTCCATCAGATATGCTTTTAGTTCACCGGCGTCATACCAGCGGATCAAGTCGTACCAACGGATATTTTCTCCACAGAATTCCAACAGTTTCTGATGACGGAGTTCTTTCCAGGCTGCATTGCTGTCACCTATTTGTTTTTCTGCAAGTCCGGCACGCATGCGGATGCGGTTGATATCTGCCATAGCACCAGCTACATCACCGGTTTGCAGGCAAGCTTCAGCATGCAGGAATAATACTTCGGCAAAACGCATGACACGAAGGTTATTTTTACGGGCGTCATTACCAGCATACATGGAAGCTCCGGCTTCAACCCACCAGGATGTCCATTTTTTGAATAAGAAACGTCCGGGCTTTCCGTTAATCGTCGGGAACGCAGGCATAGGTTTTAATTTTTTCTTTAAACAACCTTCCCACATTTCTTCAAAATTAGCATCTCCATAAAATATTTCGTTTTTCTTTACGTCATTGTAATCTTCATAATTGAAGTAACAGGTTGTGTATAAACGTTTGTCCCAACGACTGTCTGAACCTGCTGGACGTTCTTCTACGATATATTCATCTATCAGGTGAGCGGAAGGCTGCATTTTGTACCATCCCCCTTTTCTAAATTCCGGACCGAAGAAATTGGCCATATTATTGCCCATGGAAGCATTTGTTCCGTTTTGATTTCCCCACAAGTCATCACTTGTACCAGAAACGAATTCATAATTAATTTCAAAAATGGATTCTTTATTAAATTCAGTATCATCTCGGAAATTATTTTCGTATTCCACCAAATCATAACCGTAGGGACCATTAATGACATCGGCTAATTGCTTTTTCGCTTCATCATATCTTTTTTGCCAGAGATATGTTTTTCCTAACATTGCCAGAGCTGCACCTTTGGTAACCCGTCCGTTTTCTTCTGCCGGACGTGTGTCGGGCAGTGCAGCAGCAGCAGCTTTGAAATCTTCTTCACATTGTTTTAAGATATCTTCTTGGGAAGAATAGGGAATATGCTCCGGTGCTTCTTTTTCCGGCAAAGTGCGTAAAACGGCTTCGCGATAGTTTTGCTGGAGCAGGAAGTAATTGAAACCGCGCATAAAGTGTGCTTCTGCCATCCACTCTTTCAATTTATTCGGATCTGCCGGAGAGTTTGGGGCGTAAAACAGAAAACTGTTGGCGTACTGTATACTTTTATAAAGGTTTTCCCACAGGCTACTGGCATAACCGCTTTCCGGAGTGTTGGTAAACGACAAAACTTCCCATGCGAAAGCTTCTTCTCCGCGAGTCGGGTATAAATCGTCTGCACGCATGGAATGATTCCATATGCCACAGAATACACCGTAATAACCATACATATGGTCACGTATCGGATTATAAACGGCAACTAATGCGCGTTCTACATTAGCAGCATTATTCCACCATGTACCTTCTGTTTCTTTATTGGGGTTATTTCCTTGATCCAGGAAACTATCGCTACATGATGCGAACAGAAGCGGAGAAAAAGCCAAGACAGCGATATATTTCTTTAAATTTGTTTTCATATTTCTATCTCTTTAAAATCAATTAGAATGTTACTTGTAAACCGAAACTGATTGTACGGGCAGAAGGATAACGACCGTCGTCGCAACCACGACTCATGACATTGTCTGTACCCGATCCTGTTGCACCGTCACCGGTATTGACTCCCAAATCAGGTGTATAACCAGAATAACCTGTTATTGTAAATAAGTTTTCCATGGCTGTATAAATACGTACATTCTCCAACATTGCTTTTGTAACCCAAGCTTTCGGTAATGTGTATCCCAATTCTAATGTTTTTAGGCGGAAGAAGTCGCCGTTTTCTAGCCAACGGTCTGTATAAGCCCAATTCGTACCGTTATTGTCTGTTATAGAAGTTGGATCATCGCTGGCTCCAATAAAACGAGGAATCGTTGTATTTGTGTTATCCGGACGCCATGAGTCCATAAATGTGGTCAAGTAGTTTCCAACTCCTTCTTTTTTGATATTATAATAAGGTAGTGCATTGTAAATCTTATGTCCGAACTGACCATCGAAGAACATATTCAGGTCGATACCTTTCCATGCGAAACCGAGATTCAATCCTAAAGTGACTTTAGGTAATGCACTACCGGCATATTGTTTATCTTCCACGTCGATTTTACCATCGCCGTTTGCATCTTCGAAAATTAAATCACCAGGTTGTGCTTTTTCTTGTACACCATGATAAACGCCATCACCATCTGTATAACCGTTTGCTTTGTTTACCGCGTCGATTTCTCCTTGATTCTGGAAAATACCTTTTGACTTGATTACCCAAAAACCCCCGATAGGATATCCGGTTTTGGCGTATGTAACAGCACCTCCACCGTGTGGGTCATAACCTGTCCACTCATCAGCAGTTGAATTTACTTTAGTTAATTCATTACTTAAAAAAGAAGCGTTCACGCCTACGTGATAGTAAACTTCTCCAACTGTGTTACGGTGATTGAGTGCGATTTCAAAACCTTTGTTTTCAACGTTGCCAGCGTTAGAAACTGGAGTTCCTGCCAATCCGAAGCTACCCGGCTGAGGAATAGCTAATAACATGTCTTCTGTTTTTTGGATAAAGTAGTCCGCACTAACAGTTAACTTGTTATTCCACAAACCTAAGTCAAGACCGATATCTAATGTTTTATTTTTTTCCCAGGTTGTAACACCCGGTGTTGCCCATTCGTATCCAGTGATGGCTCCGTTGTTTTGCCATTGGTTTCCAAATACACCGTTCAAACCTTGGTAAGGAGCAGATTGCATTGCGTAGCGTCCAATACCATTTAGGTTACCCAATACACCATAGCTACCACGCAGTTTCACTTCATTGAATGTTTCTTTCAAATCTTCAAAGAAATCTTCATTCATGATATTCCAACCTATAGAACCGGAAGGGAAATTACCCCATTTGTGTCCGTCATTAAATTTGGAAGAACCATCGCGGCGAATGGACAAACTGGCCATATAGCGATCGTCATACGAATACATAGCACGGGCGAACATGGAAACCATTGATTCGCGCCAAGTGGATCCACTGGTTGTGGATGTGGAAGAGTCACCGGTATCGATCACGTACAAGCCTTCCGGCAAATTGTCACGTCCGGCACCGAAACCTCTCCATTCGTTTTGTTGTGCAGAGTAACCTACAACTGCATTGATGGTATGTTTGCCGAATACCTTGTCATAGTTGATGGTATTTTCAATCAGCCATTCGTTTTGCCAACCGGTACTTTCGTCCAATTGCGTTTTCAGGTTCTGTCCGGCAGAACTGAAATAATAAGGTGCGATATAGGTATAATTACGATTGGTGTATTTATTCAGACCTACATTAAATTTGTATTTCAATCCTTCAAGATACAGATCCACTTCTGCCCAGCCATTTAACATCAAGTCAATACTATGTTTTTGGCGGTCATGTGCTTCAGCCCAACCAACTGGGTTACCTCCGGCTTTAGCCCAACTTGGAGTAGTTCCCCAATGCCCGACAGAATTATTCTCATCATACACGCTCTGTTGAGGGACGACATTCAATAATTCGCTGAAAGAAATATCATCGAAATCTTTTTTGGCAAATTTCATCAAAAATGTGTTCCCTACGCGGACATGATTATTGAAGAAAGAGAATGTGTTCTTTGTACGCAAGTTCCAAGCTTCATATCCCGTTGTTTTTACAATACCGTCTTGTTTCAGGTAGCTACCGGATACGTTGAATGTGGCAGTTTTACTACCTCCTGTTACATTTAAGTTCACCTTGCTGACATTGGCTTGTTCGAATAGTTCGTCCTGCCAGTCGGTGCCTTTACCTTGCCAGCCGGTCAGTTCTGCGACACCTTGATTGATGTTGTAGATCTTGGCGAAGTCGCGATATTGGTTACCGTCCATTACATCATATTTTTTAGCAACCATTTGGATACCGGTGTAGGCATCCACAGTTACCTTAGTCGGCATATCTTTACGTCCGCCTTTAGTAGTGATCAACACAACACCATTTGCTGCACGCGATCCATAAATGGCTGCAGCAGAGGCGTCTTTCAATACTTCAATGGATTGAATGTCTGACGGATCTACCATATTTATATCACCGTACACGCCGTCAATAACATACAACGGAGTAGTTGATTGCAGGGAGCTTACACCACGGATATTGATGGTCATACCTGAACCTGGTTGTCCGGTGTTGGCTGATACGGTAACACCCGGTACACGTCCTTGTAGGGCAGAAGCTGTAGTTCGTGCAACATTAGCCTGCAATTCTTTTCCGGAAACGGAAGAAACGGCTCCAGTCAAGTGACTTTTCTTTACAGTACCGTAACCGATTACTACAACTTCATCCAATAATTCACCGTCGGCCATTGTGATATCAATTACGTTTTTGTTGCCTACAGTGACAGAAGATTGTTGCATACCTACGTAAGAAAATCCCAGGACCTGTCCTGGGGTGACATTGATGGTGTAATTCCCATCAATGTCAGTTGTTGTACCTATTGTGGTTCCTTTTACAACAACTGTTGCTCCGATGACTGGATTGTTCTCCGAGTCTTTTACCGTACCTTTTACGGTCATAGCCTGCTGTGCCCAACTGGAAACAGCAAAGGCTCCTAGTAATAGAGAAAAAGCTAGTTTTCTGTTCATGATTATATAGTTAAATAATAATTATTAAATTAGATTTACCACCATTCAGGAATATAGCCAGAGTCATTTATATCGGGATCATCTCCATTTACAGCTATAACCTTCTTGGTTAAAACGATATCAATGTTATCTCCTGTGATGTGAGCTGTGATTGTTTGAGGACCCAATGCTTTTCCTTTTGTTACAACTACAAACTGTGTAAATTCGGTCACGCGATTCAACTGGTCAATGTCCCAAGTCACATGAACATTTGCTGGTTTATCCCCCATTATAATGTATCTTTTTCCTCCTAAGTTGTAGATATAATCTTTCCCGTGGATATAGTAATCTGAACTTTGTTGTTCCACTATTGATAGATTTGTTTTATTGGGATTTTCAGCATAAGTATTAATGCCTCCCCAAAATAAAATAGAGAGTAGAAAGGTTAATTTTAAAGTTTTCATAAAATGATAGTTTTATTAGGATTAAGTTTAATCGGTCGATTATTTGAAGCTTCTAATAATCGACCGATTATATATGAGATTTATTTCTTTATGATCTTGGCTGTCTCTACACCATTTGTTTTTTCGACTTGAATGTAATAGATACCGTTTTTGCAATTGGAAAGATCGATCTTGGCTTCCATGTTGTTATTACCGCATAACTGGTTTTTAACCAATTCTCCCATTGTTCCAACAACCCGGATTGATTTTATAGCAGACTCGTCAATAGATTTAACTGTTACATTAGATGCATCATAATATGAAACTGTAATTGAGGGCTCTTTTGTAATTGATTTAAGTTTACTATTTCCATTTATGATACGATATGTACCATTAAATAATTGTTGACCAGAATTATGGGTATAAACGAAATAGAAACTGATGGTGTTGTTACTTAATCCGTATATCCAATTGCTGGGAGCTTTAATTATTATCTCTGTACCATAATCGGACACAGTTATGTTGTTTTTTAATGTACCTCCTTGGTATACCGATGTTGTATAAGGACTATTATGGTATCCGTATGCAATTTTCAGGTGTTCAGTATTTACTGTTGAAGATGTTGCTGAAGCATTTTTTTTGATTACACATGAGAAATAAAGATCTCCGCTGGTTGTGGTAAAACTATTTCCTAAAGAAGTTACATATTGATTAATATTTGAATAGCTACCAGATAGTTTATCACTAATACCTATAACATTTAAACTTATTTCATTTTCTTCGGGCTTAGGATCTGGATCCGGAGATGTTGGTTTAACAGCATTAATTGTCTTGCTTAATACAGTACCATTACTTAATGTCGCTCTCAAAGAATAAGAACCTTCAGCTGTTTTTCTCCCTAATTCGATCGTTGTGTTTGTATAGCTAATACGGTAAAAATCCGAAGGATAATCCCAAGTTGCTGTTAAACTAGATGGCAGAGCACTGCCATCAGTTGTTACTATGCTGTATACTGCATTAGTTGTTAATTCACTTGGCCCATCAATCTTATAACTGACGGCTTTAGCACTTGTTCCCGCTAATAAAGCGACAACCAATAAAATTGTTTGTGTAAAAAACTTTTTCATGGTCTTATAAATTTAAAGTTATTCAACGTTTCCTGTAAATGTTATGACACTTTTAGCCGGTAGTGTAACTACGTAAGTATTGTTTACCGGTTGTATTGTATCCAGAGCAGCCCATTTGTGTGTGGCATCAGTCAGATGACCTACTATCGGACCGGCAGTTTGAGTATTGTCGACTATCAAATCGATAGTCTTTTCTGTGTCATTGGTATTGATAGCTACTGCTGTGAATGAATTGCCGTTTTTGTAACCGGATACCATATATCCCTGATCTGTATTATATTCGGCTGATATGCGTCTACTGCCCACGGGAATATAGCGTGTAAAGTTGCCGAATGTCTCATAACGTTTACCTGTCTCGTAGTCCGTACGGTTCTTGGAGATATAAATCAAGCCTTCGTTTGTTCCGCTATCAGGCAATGCTCCTGCCCACCAGATAATCGAACTTACATTGGCTTCACAAAGATAACGGTGGAATTTGACCGCCCAGTTAAGGCCATCCTCCATTGAGGTACTGTATGAATTGTGCGGATCGCTGATTTCTGTCAACCATACCGGTACATTCTTCGATTCTGCTTTGGTAAACGGTTCGATAGCCGGATCTTTTTTTGTTACCGGGTCAGCATAACCGTGTCCGGCTGCGATGATTGGGAAATTGGTGATACGAGTATTGATATTTAAAATATCCCGAACATAATTTTTACTACCCATGATAAAACCTAAAATACCTGTCCATTGTGCGTTTTCTCCGAAGATAATTTTCACGTCCGGTTGCTTGCTGGCGAATGTAGGCCCCATGTTGTTGACGATGAAACGTCCCAAGGTAGTTGTTCCCGGTAACCAGAGGCAAGAGCTCCAAGAGGCTGCATATTCCGGCTCATTGGCTGGTGATATGGCATAAGGCTTTAAACCTACCGAACTGTAAGCATCACAAAAAGCGGATAGATAATTGGCATATTCTTGATAGTAAGCAGATTTTAAATTCCCTTTCGAATCGCTGCCGTTACTTTTCATATAGGCAGGCGGACTCCAAACGGAATAAACGAATTTATCGACATCATATAATGCTTTGACACGCTGGTTAATCCATAACTGTCCTTTGCGTTGAGCCATTTCTTCTGCCGCTTCATTCCCGTCGGCACTGTAGTCGATGTCGAAAAATGGGTCATCGAGCGGCATATCGATTTCTTCATCCAAATAGAAGGAAGTATCTCCTTCCTTTTTCCAATAATGAGAATAGACTTCACCTCTTAAGATATTCAGGTGCAGCCCCTCTTTCCCGAACATCAGGTCTAATACCGTATCACGTTTGCGATGTGCATACAAATAATCCGCCCATCCGGCTTGTGCCACACCGAAACCATCGATATTTTGTTCTTCCGTATTCCAGTGAAGTATTACGTCAGTATTTGCAACGGCTTTTGTCGCAATGGAACCACCAGCTTTCTGGTCTGCAATTTCGCAGTCTGTACATGAACCTAAAAGGAACAAACAAGCGAACAATCCTAAGGTTAAATTTCGATGTGTTTTCATAATGAATGGCATTAATGTTAATCTTCATTGCAAATGTAGAGAATGGAGTAAAAGCAGAAGTGTCTGATTCAGTCAATTTATTGTACGCATCTGTCAATTTTATTAAAATAAAACTCTTTTGAATCTTTTATGGGAATAAAAATTAACTATAATGCCACTTGTATAGAGCTATGTTAACAAATAAAAACGTATTAAATGTGAATAAACGTTTTCATGATTTTGCATTGGTTTATTTATTTAAGTTTCTTGTAATTAGCTATTTGCCTTGTTTTTGATTGCGCTGTGAGGTCAGACTGAATTGCTCTATTCGGTCACATGGAATAAGTACAGGTTTTATTTTGACTGATCAGGAATAAATTGCGAGTTATACGATAACTCGCATTCGTTGGTAATTCTCGCGATACTCCTGTGGGGTGACGCCTTTGAATTTCTTGAATACTTTATAGAAATAAGACTGGCTGGCAAAACCACACCGGGAAGCGATATCCATGATGCATTCCTTTTCATTGTTGTTCAGTTCGCGGACAACAGAGTTGATACGATATTCCTGCAGAAAGTCCGTGAAATTATGGTTCGTGTTCTTCTTAAGGAAACGGGAAAGCGTGGAAAGACTCATTCCCATATATTGGGCCAGTTCGTCTATCGTGATCGGTTCGGCTAGGTTCTTACCGATATAGTCGAGTATCTTTTTCATCTGATAATCGGTCTCCGTATATTGCGGAGATGCGTTTTTGGATAAAACGCGCACATCTTCTGAAAGGGAGAGTTCGTGTAATAGTATAAAGAACTTCATGACAGAATAAAAACCTTTTTCTGTGGATATCATTCGCATAATAGGAAGTACACGGTTGATATCGGCCTGGCCGAATGCCAATCCGTGTTCTGCTTTTGCCATCATTTTCATGACCGAGTCGAACTGGTTTTTCTGAAAAGCCGGATTAGAAAACAGGGAAGGATGAAACTGGATCGTGATCTCATGGATATCGTTCGAACGGCAGTTCCCGTTCACCCAAGCATGTTTCAATTCAGTACTGGTGATCAGTACCAGGTCTTTTTCGCCGATAGTTTCCTCCGAGTCGCCGACAATCCGCTGGGCACCACTTGCATTTTCTACAAAGTTTAGTTCCCAAACATTGTGGACGTGTATGGGAAATGTGAAAGATGATTTTGTGCGTTCAAATAAGATAAAACTGTCCTTAATGGATAGGGGCGACTTTTCTCTGAAAACTTCTGTTATCATGGCATTCATATTAAACTAGTGTGTAGGCAAAGATAACGGATTGAGTCTTATTTGCATGATGAATTTGAAAAAATATTATCATGATTCATCAGTACGATATGTATAGAAAAAAACAAAAGGCTCGAAATGAGTTGAAATTTCGAACCTTTTACAATATGATCAGGATAATGCAGCAATACCTGTTCCGATCAGGTTGGCATTATTCATTTTGTTGATATGAACTTCTATGTCTCCCAGTCCGAATTCATTCAAGAGCTCCTGTAATTTTTCCATTACAAGGATGTTATAATCTTTATCTTTTCTATTCTGACTCCAGAAGAGGCTACCTTCAGCCACCAGGCAGATCTTTTTGATATCTTTATTATAATATGTAAGCAGTTTGATCAATCCGGCAAGCGATGCAGCTACCAGTTGTGCCGACCGATTATAGATCCAATGTGCCACCTCGACATATTTCTCTTTGTGGATATCCGGATAGTTCATAATCGTTGTCAGCTTCTGCGCATCGAACTTTTCTTCGAATTCTTCGAGGGGGAATGCCGCTTTGAGTATTTCTCCCAGATACATACCGGAGACAGCCTTTTCAAAACGCTGACTACCCCGGCTGTTGGAACAGGCATCGACCGTATCATCGACAGTAGTCAGGAAAGGCGGGTTGAAGTTTCCGGATTCCAGATTAACGGGGATAAGTCCTTTCATCTGGCAGGAAGGAGGAAGTTTGGTTATTTTATCTGCCGGAATGAAAGTGGCCATATTGGTTCCGGTTCCGACGATCAGCCCGATATAAGCGTCATAACTGCTGTCGGTAAGGCCGGCAAACAGACTGGCTACCGTGTCGTTTAGGACTTTTATACCGGTAAACCTGACGTCGTTTCTTTCATTCAGATAGTCGAGCAAAGGTTTTCCGACAGGCTTTCCGATCATATCTTTTATATTAACTCCTTTCGTCCAGTGCAGTAACCGGGCATCGCCGTCAGGAAGCGATTCGGCTGCATAGGAGAAGCAATAACCGATCGGCATTTCTTCATCCCGTTTGATCTCTCCGATCGGATCGGCCAGTTCCTTAAATAATTCGTCACGGGTGAAGCCGGGAGTTTTCATAACCGATAGGTCCTTTTTCCATCCGTTTTCCGGGTGGATGGTTGTTTTATCGTTTGCAAAATTAACGGTTGCTACTCTATAATTGGTGCCGCCCAGGTCGAGAACCAATGCTTTTCCACAGATACCTTTACTTCTGGGAGTAATAAATGTAGGAAGGCATTGTATTTCAGCATTGTCTTTAGCTAAACCTTCTTCTACCTTCTGCTGTAATGTAAGAGCGATTTCTTTCAATTGCTCCTGTTCCAGTTTAAAAATATTTTTCTCCATGATATACCGATTTAATTGGGGTACTAATATCCTGCCTTTATTTGTAAATAACAACCGGAAGGGGGCATTTAGTTCTAAAAAAATGTAGATGATGACAAAAAAAATATTAGTGTCAATTCGTAAGTGGCGTGGCTGTTTTTATTGTTTTTTTTAGAAGTTTCGTACTTAAAAGGACTTTGTTTAGCATTAACAGGTGCGATTTCTTATAAATCGTAAGTTGTTATTCTTTTTGCTCTGATTTGGAGTTGGTTTAAAATGGTTAAATATGTCGATTGGACTATCAAATTGTCAGTAAATATTTGGTTTGTACCGGAAAACTGTGTTCATTTGCACGCAATTTGAAAGTAAATCTTATAAGTAATATATTTATGAAAGCTTCAATCTTAAGAAAAGAAATTTTGGCACTGGTTGTTTTGTTCGTATGTAGTCTGGCAATGAGTGCAGCCTCTCCCAGAAACTATCTTTATGATACAAAGGAGGAGAATGGTAAGATCGTATCGAAAGTTATCTTCCTGCAGGAAGAAGGACTTTTAAACAAGCAGGTGAAATATGAATTCACCTATAATGAGAACGGCAAAGTCGCTGAAAAGAAAGCGTACCGCTGGAATCAGTCAAAGGAAACCTGGGATCCTTATTATCTGATCTCTTATCAGTATAACGAGGAAAAGGGAGAAATTAATTCCGTATACGGAATGTGGAACAAAAAGAAAAAAGATTTTAGTTTGAATACACAAGAAATGGTTGTACCAGCAACCAGTTATGAGGAAATTTTCTCATAATACCTATTTTAAAACATTTCATAGACACACACACGAAAGTGGCGCGAATAACAAAAGACGTGAGTCCCTGTTATTAGCGCCACTTTTATCATTTAAAAGATTATCTGTAATTAGATAATCTTTTCTATTTCAGCCAGGTTCTTTGCTACATCCTCGTCGGTAACTTCGTAGTTGCCCAGGTCGCCTGCCAGATACTGGTCGTAAGCTGCCATATCGATCAAGCCATGGCCGGACAGGTTGAACAGGATGGTACGTTGCTTGCCTTCTTCTTTTGCTTGCAGTGCTTCGTTGATGGCAACGGCGATTGCATGAGAAGATTCCGGAGCCGGGATAATACCTTCTGCCTGTGCGAACATGGTAGCCGCTTTAAATGTATCCAACTGTTTTACATCCGCTGCATTCATCAGGCCGTCTTTCATCAACTGGCTGACGATTGAACCTGCACCGTGGTAACGCAGACCGCCTGCATGAATATTAGCTGGAGCGAAGTTATGTCCTAATGTGAACATCGGGATCAGCGGGGTATAACCGGCTTCATCACCGAAGTCGTACTGGAACTGTCCGCGTGTCAGCTTCGGACAGGAAGCCGGTTCGGCAGCAACGATACGTATATCTTTACCTTCTGTCAGTTTATGACGCAGGAAAGGGAATGTAATACCGGAGAAGTTTGAACCGCCACCGAAGCAACCGATTACAACATCGGGGTATTCGCCCGCCATTTCCATCTGCTTTTCAGCTTCGAGGCCGATCACGGTCTGATGCAACATAACGTGGTTCAAAACACTACCTAAAGTATATTTACAGTTTGGGGTCTGCATGGCCAGTTCTACCGCTTCCGAGATTGCCGTACCCAAGCTGCCCTGATAATTGGGATGATCTGTCAGGATTTTGCGTCCCGCTTTCGTACTCATACTCGGAGAGGCGATCACCTGAGCTCCGAAAGTCTGCATGATCGAACGGCGGTAAGGTTTCTGATGATAACTTACCTTTACCATGTAAACGGCCAGTTCCAGTCCGAATGCCTTAGCGGCATAGGAAAGGGCGGCACCCCATTGTCCGGCACCTGTTTCGGTCGTGATATTGGTAGTTCCTTCCTGTTTGCAATAGTACGCCTGTGCGATCGCCGAGTTCAGTTTATGCGAACCGATCGGGCTGACACTTTCGTTCTTGAAATAGATATGTGCCGGAGTATCCAGCATTTTTTCCAGGCCATAAGCACGAACCAGCGGAGTAGGGCGCCATACCTTATATAGTTCACGCACTTCTTCAGGAATTTCAATCCATGTATCCGTCGTGTTCATTTCCTGGTGGGATACCCCTTTGGAAAATAAAGGATACAAATCTTCTTCCTTCAGCGGTTGCTTTGTTTGCGGATTTAACATAGGACGTGGTTTGTTCTTCATATCAGCCACAATGTTGTACCAGGCTGTAGGTATGTCTTTCTCCTCTAATAAAAACTTTTTCGTACTCATAATTCTTTATGTAGTTTACATTATTAATCAAATTAGGCCTTTCAGGCTTACAACTTGGAAGCAAAGTAACAAATAATATTTCGATCTTCAAATTGAATAAACAAAAATATATACCTTTGCGCCTTCAAACTAGACAAATAGGTAACAAACAACGAGAATGAAAAAACTGGCTCTGCTTCTGGTAAGTGCACTGACCTTGTTTTCTGCAACTGCCCAAAAGAAAAACTTCACTTACAAGTTTTATGGTTTTGTACGTGGTGATTTGTTTTACAACACCCGTGCAAATATGGCTCCGGTAGATGGAAACTTCTACCTTTTTCCGCTGGATAAGAATCCCGATGCGGATGGAGAAGATCTGAATGGAACGCCCAATGGTAGTTTCTATACGTTTACATCGCGCCTGGGAATTAGTGTGACCGGACCGAATGTCGGTACGGCTCGAACTTCCGCTTGCCTGGAAACCGATTTCGGCGGCTTTTCCGGAAGTACGACAATGTTGCGTATCCGTCAGGCCTGGGTGGCTCTGGACTGGGAAAAGAGTAATGTATTGATCGGACAGACCTGGCATCCGCTGTTCGGCTCTGTTGTCCCGGATATGCTGAATCTCTCTACCGGTGCGCCTTTCCAACCGTTTAACCGCAGTCCGCAGATCCGTTATCAGTATACGACCGGCAAGGTGAAGCTGACCGCTTCTGCTCTTTGGCAGTTACAATACCTGTCGAGCGGTCCGAAGGGGATGAGTGAAGATTACATAAAGAACAGTTGCGTACCGGAATTTTACGTGGGAGCCGATTATACGTCGGGCAACGGATGGCTGGCAGGTGCCGGTATCCATCTTATCTCCCTGAAACCGCGTACCCAATCAGAGATAGACGGTAAAGTTTATAAAGTAAATGAGCGGATGACGACATATTCGTATGAAGCTCACTTGAAATATACCGGACGTAATTATACCTTTGCAGCCAAAAGCCTGATGGCTTCGTGTCTGGACCAGACGGCGCTGATCGGCGGCTATGGTATCAGTTCGATCGATCCGCGAACGGGTGAGCAGGAGTACACTCCGTTCCGCCATTCGACGACCTGGGCTAATTTTACGTATGGTACGAAATGGAAGTCGGGGCTCTTTATGGGATATACCAAGAATCTGGGAACGGACGATGCACTGGCTTCGAATACAGTCTATGGTATGGGGCTGAATATCGACCAGTTGCTGACAGTGAATTTGAATTTTTCATATAATCTCCCTCACTGGCAGATCGGACTTGAATACTCGCCGGCAACGGCCTGGTACGGTACGATCGACCGGAAGAACGGGAAAGTGGGAGACACCCACGCTGTAACCAATCACCGGATACTGGGATTGGTTATGTATTATTTCTAAATTAAACGCTTTTGAATGAGAACGAGACTGAGCATGCTTTTACTGGCCGGACTGTTAGCAATAACTTCCGGTTACGCACAGAAGAAGAACTTTTCGTATAACTTTTACGGACAGGTACGTGGTGATTTGTTTTATAACTCCCGGGCGAACTCCGAGATCGTAGACGGCCTGTTCCATCTTTATCCGCTGGATAAAAAACCGGATGCCGATGGTAACGACCTGAATGCAACGGCAAACGGCAGTTTCTACCTGCTTTATTCCCGGCTGGGGATAGATGTGGCAGGACCGAATGTGGGAAAAGCAAAAACGACGGCCAAGTTGGAAGTGGACTTTCGCGGTTCGGGTAGCAACTTTGCGATGATCCGCGTACGCCATGCTTATGTGAATCTCGATTGGGGAAAATCTGCCGTATTGATCGGCCAGACCTGGCACCCCTTGTTCGGCGATATCTTTCCACAGATGTTGAACCTTTCTACCGGAGCACCTTTCCAGGCGTTCAGCCGTAACCCGATGCTTCGTTACCGCTATACGGATAATGGGTGGAGCCTGACCGGTGCGGCGATCTGGCAGTTGCAGTATCTGTCTACCGGCCCTAACGGGAAGAGCGAGGAATATATTAAGAATAGCTGTGTGCCTGAATTCTATGGCGGTATCGATTATAAATATAAGAAGTGGACGGCTGGTGTCGGGGTCGATGTCCTTTCACTGGTACCTCGCGTAAAGTCTGTTGTAGGTGATAATACCTATAAGGTAAGCGAGCGTATTACCTCTGTTTCTGTTGAAGCTCATGCCCGTTATACCGATGAAAACTGGAAGATCTCCGCCAAAACGATCCTGGGAGAGAACCTGGCACACCTCTGTATGCTGGGCGGTTATGGCGTGAGCAGTATCGATAAGCGTACCGGCGAGCAGGAATATACGCCTTACCGTCATTCTATGACCTGGCTGAATGTGGTCTACGGAAAGAAATGGCAACCCGGCTTATTTGTCGGTTATCTGAAGAACCTGGGAGCGGGTAAGGATATTGTAGGCGATACTTATGGAGTCGGTTTGGACGTAGACCAGGTTTTTACAACCAACCTGCAGCTGTCTTATGTGTTGCCTCACTGGAAACTTGGGTTTGAATACAGTCCTTCACTTGCCTGGTATGGTAAAGAGACACTGTCGGACGGACGTATCCGTGATACACATTCAATAACGAATCACCGCATATTAGGTGTATTGATCTATTCATTCTGATGAAAACACTTATAATTGGAGCAAACGGTTTTACAGGAAGACGGATATTACAACATCTGTCTTTGCACGGGAAGTATGAACTGACCGGTTGTTCCCTGCACGGAGATATCGCTCCGGCAAACACTCACCGGTTTATCCAGGCTGATATCAACGATCATGCGGCTATCGCACGGTTGATAAATGAGGTCCGTCCGGAAGTAGTGATAAACGGCTCCGCGCTTTCCGTACCCGATTATTGCGAATTACACCATGAAGAAGCGTATGCAGCGAATGTGTCTGCCGTAGAAAATATAGCCCGTTGTTCCGAGAAACAGGGAAGTCGTTTTATCCATCTGTCCACCGACTTTGTTTTTGATGGAAATAAAGGTGCGTTGTATACCGAAGAGGATACACCTGCTCCGGTGAATTACTATGGCACCTCTAAATACCTCGGCGAACAGGCGGTAGCTGCCAATTGCAGTAGTTATGCCAATGTCCGTGTAGTAGTAGTCTACGGAAAAGCTTTCCCCGGGCAACATGGTAATATTCTGCAACTGGTAAAGAACCGTTTGCAGGCAGGTCAGGAGATACGTGTCGTTTCAGATCAATACCGCACACCGACCTGGGTACACGATATTGCGGACGGGGTAGAAAAACTGATGCATGCCTCTCAGAGCGGCACATACCATATTTGCGGAGGCGAATGTCTTTCCATCGCGGAAATAGCTTATCGTGTAGCCGATTATTTCAAATTGGATCGTTCGTTGATCCTTCCGGTCACGACGGAAGAAATGAACGAAGCTACGCCACGTCCCCGGTTCAGCGGACTGAGTATCGAAAAAGCCCGGCGCGAGTTAGGATATACCCCTCATTCCCTGGAAGAAGGAATGGAGGAAATGAAATAGTTTATCATATATATAAGTAATATGAGCACAGAAAATAAAAACTCTCTGGAACTTAAGTACGGCTGCAACCCCAACCAGAAGCCGTCGCGCATCTTTATGCAGCAAGGGGAATTGCCTATCGAGGTGTTGAACGGTCGTCCGGGATATATCAATTTCATGGACGCTTTCAATAGCTGGCAATTGGTAAAAGAACTGAAAGAGGCTACCGGTCTTCCCGCTGCCGCTTCTTTCAAGCATGTAAGCCCGGCCGGTGCTGCCGTAGGGATCGAAATGAGCGATACACTAAAGAAAATCTACTTTGTAGACGATCTGCCTCTCACTCCGCTGGCTACCGCTTATGCCCGTGCCCGTGGTGCCGACCGTATGTCTTCTTATGGTGACTTTATCGCCCTGAGCGATACTTGCGACGAAGCGACCGCCCGCCTGATCAACCGCGAAGTATCTGATGGCGTCATCGCTCCCGATTATACCCCGGAAGCACTGGACATTCTGAAAAACAAACGCAAAGGAACTTATAACGTGATCAAGATCGATCCGGCTTATAAACCGGCTCCGATCGAACATAAGGATGTATTCGGTATCACTTTCGAACAGGGACGTAACGAAATTAAGCTCGACGAAAGCTTGCTGACGAACATCCCGACAAAGAGCAAAGATTTCAGCGAAGAGGCAAAACGCGACCTGATCATCGCCCTTATCACGTTGAAATATACTCAGAGTAACTCTGTTTGCTATACAAAAGACGGACAGGCCATCGGTATCGGTGCCGGCCAGCAAAGTCGCATCCATTGTACCCGCCTGGCAGGTAACAAAGCCGATATCTGGTTCCTGCGTCAGCACCCGAAAGTAATGAACCTGCCCTGGATCGAAAAGATCCGCCGTGCCGACCGCGACAACACGATCGACGTCTACATCAGCGACGACCACGAAGACGTGCTGGCCGACGGTATCTGGCAGCAATTCTTTACCGAAAAACCGGAAGTGCTGACCCGCGAAGAAAAACGTGCCTGGTTGGATACGATGAAAGGTGTTTCTCTGGGTTCGGATGCCTTCTTCCCCTTCGGCGACAATATCGAACGTGCCCACAAGAGCGGCGTAGAATATATCGCGCAGGCAGGCGGCTCCGTCCGCGACGATCATGTAATCGATACCTGCGACAAATATGGTATAACGATGGCCTTTACCGGCGTACGGTTATTCCATCATTGATTTTTGCGATAAATAATAAGAAGAAGCGGGTTCACTCGATAAGGAAGGACCTGCTTTTTTCATATCTTTGTATTTCAGCATGAAATGACTATTAAGGATAATACCATGAATAAAAAACTCTCGTTATCGTGTATGACGATCCTGTCGGCGACTGTTTCCTGCGTAGCAAATAAAGAGCAGGTTCAGCGGCCGGATAAGCCGAATGTGATCTTTATCTATGCCGACGATATGGGTAAAGGGATGGTTTCTGCCTATGGACAGAAGCAGTTCACTACGCCTAATATCGATGCTATGATTGCCCGCGGAACCTCTTTCGACCGGGCTTACGGTTGTATGCTCTCTGCTCCGGCCAGGGCTTCTTTGCTGACCGGTTATCATGATTGCCGCAGGGATAAATGGATGATTACGCCCGGTGCAAAATTTATACCTCCGACCGATAGTCTTTCGTTGATACCGGCTATCGAGAAGGAGATGGATGACCGGGATATCCTTTTGGGCGAAGGCGATTATTATCTTCCGCAGGTTTTCAAACAAGCCGGATATGTGACTGCTGAGATCGGGAAACTGGAATGGGGCTTTACTGCCACCCGCAAACAGATGAAGGCGCATGGATGGGATTATTATTATGGCTATCTGGATCATGTCCGCTGCCACGGGTTTTATCCGCCGTTCCTGTTTGATAACGGGGAGATCGTTTCTATTTCAGGAAATACCCATGCAAATTGTGGAAAGAGTATCGAAAATGAAACGGAAGCCGCCTACCAGGAGCGATGGAACCGAAACGGCAAAGCTGTCTATTCGCAGGATCTCTTTCTGGATAAGATGTTGTCTTTCATCCGTGAGAATAAGGATAAACCATTTTTCCTGTTCCATCCCACCCAGTTGCCTCATGGTCCGGTGGCTATCCCTGCCGTGCATCCTGAACTGGCAGAGAATCCCGATCTGACACAGATCGAGAAAGAATACGGTTCGATGGTCAAGATGATTGACGATCAGATCGGTATTATCCAGGCAGAGCTTAAACGCTTGGGGCTGGATAAGAAAACAATTATCATCTTCTCTGCCGATAACGGACATGAGACTTACTATTCCCAAGCCGGACGATGTGAGAAACCTTACCGGAATATGAAGACCGGAGAGTTGTTTGATGATTATGAAAATAAATATTATAGCGATCTGGATGGTGATATATTTAATGGAAATGCGAGTATGGCCGGTCTGAAACGTAGTAACCTGGACGGTGGTGTCCATATCCCGCTGGTATTTTACGGTGAAGGACTGATTCCGCAGGGACAACGGAGGGATGATTTGGTTTCGAGCTTCGATCTGTTGCCAACGATGGCTGAACTGTTGAATATATCCTTACCTGTGCAAAAAGACGGTATTTCTTATTTATCTACTTTGCTGGATGGTAAGAAGATTGCGAAGGGGCGTTACGTGGTGTACGGTTCCAATTACGGGCCGGGTATTGTCATGAACGACGGCTGGAAATTACGCTATTACAGAAAGAAGGGTGTTTATGAATTGTATAATCTGCTGGACGATCCTCAGGAACGAAGCAATGTGATCGACCGTTATCCTGAGAAGGCGGAAGAGTTGAAAACGATCCTCCTGAAAGAATGTAACGGTGATCTGGAAAATGGGGTGAACAGATATGGATAACTCAAACATAATGTGAGTGAATATAACAAAAAGGGACGATCTCCAACAGACCGTCCCTCCTTATATATAGAAAGATTGTAAAGTTTATTATCCTATATTCTTCACCTTGATCAGGTATTCGGCGATCTGAACAGCATTCAGGGCTGCGCCTTTCTTGATCTGGTCGCTGACAGTCCAGAATGTCAAACCGTTCGGGTTGCTGATATCCTTGCGGATACGGCCTACATAAACCGGTTCTTTATCGGCAACGAACAGAGGCATCGGATAGTCTTTCTTTGCCGGTTCGTCTTGCAGAATAATACCTTCGCCTTCAGCAAATGCTTTGCGGGCTTCTTCCACGCTGATCGGACGTTCTGTCTCGATCCAGGTTGCTTCGCTATGAGCACGCATAACGGGAACACGAACACAGGTTGCGCTCACTTCGATATCGGAGTGCATGATCTTGCGTGTTTCGTTATACATCTTCATTTCTTCTTTTGTATAACCGTTTTCAGTGAATACGTCTACGTGAGGGATCACGTTGTATGCCAGCTGATAAGCGAATTTTTCTACTGTAGGTTCTTCGCCCTTCAGAAGCTGTTCGTACTGTTTGATCAGTTCGGCCATAGCTGTTGCACCTGCACCGCTGGCTGCCTGATACGTTGATACATGTACGCGCTTGATGTGCGATACCTTTTCGATTGCCTTCAATGCAACGACCATCTGGATGGTAGTACAGTTCGGATTGGCAATGATACCGCGCGGACGATTCAGTGCATCTTCCGGGTTCACTTCAGGAACTACCAAAGGTACATCGTTGTCCATGCGGAATGCGCTGGAGTTGTCGATCATTACAGTACCATGTTTTGTAATGGTTTCTGCGAATTCAACAGATGTACCGCCACCGGCCGAAACAAAAGCAACATCGATTCCCTTGAAGTCGTCGTTATGCTTAAGCTCCTTAACGGTGTACTGTTTACCACGGAAGTCATAAACACGTCCGGCACTACGCGATGAGCCAAAAAGCACAAGCTCATCCATCGGGAAGTTTCTTTCGTCGAGTACGCGCAGGAATTCTTGCCCTACAGCTCCACTCACACCAACAATTGCTACTTTCATTTTGAGCACTAATTAAATTGTTTTGTAAAAATAATGTTATAACTTTACCGCATCCAAAATCGGGTACGCGTATAGTTGTAAGCTATTAGCGTGCAAAGATAGATAATTTTGAAACAAAACTATATAACTATGAAACAAATTATTCTTTTTATCCTTGTATTACTTCCTGTTTGTGCATTTGCACAGTTTACAGAAACGTTTGATGGTCCTGAGATTAATTCGAATAATCCGTGGAAAGGTGATTTGTCTGATTTTCAAATAATGGATGATGGATGGCTTTCTTTAGTCGGAGATCCTGATAAGAAATATTCAAGACTTAAAATCTCTCTACCTTATTCTAATAATATGGAGTGGAAGTTTGATGTGAAAATGAATTTCACACCAAGTGATCCGAATCATATACGTTTTTATTTATTGACAGAGAACCTGTCATTGTTAGGAATATCTAGTGAGTATTATATACAAATTGGAAGTACTAAGAAAACTATTACTCTTCGCCGTTTTCGTGAAACGGAAAAGGCTCCTGTGCGTATTATAGAAAAAGAATTGGATGTGTTGAAACAAAATATTGTTTCGCTTAGTGTGAAAGTAACGCTGGAAAACAGTAGCCTTTGGTCCTTATATGTTCGTGAAGAGGGGGAAAGTACATATACTTTATTGGATACAAAAGAACAAAAGATATCTTCCGGGATAAAATATATAGAATCAGGATTGGCATGTCATTATTCAAAGAAAATAAGAGGTCACTTCATTGACAATATTGAAATCTCTTCAAATATAACCCCTCCGGAGGAAGAACCGGAAAATCCTGATCCGGAAGATCCGATATCTCCGGTTGTATTACCAAAACTTCTTTCCATACAGCCATTAAGTTTATGTGAACTGCAATTTGCTTTCGATCAACCTATCGATATAAGCGAAGCTTGGTTTATGATATCCGATATAGGGAAAGCTGACCGTATAGGATATGCTGATGAACAGATAAAGACTGTTGTCAATACCAAATATCCGGGAGAGATGGTTGCTGGTGTTAATTATACGATTACTTATGACGGTCTTACTGATATGGAAGGAAATAAACTGGCACCTTTTTCGGAAGAATTTGTATTGGAGGGGGAAGATGAAGAGGAAACTGAGCCAGGCTCTATTCTTATCAATGAAATAATGGCTGATCCTAAGGGGCTGGAAGATTTGCCGGAAACAGAATATGTAGAACTTTACAACACTGCAGATAGTGTATTAGTACTTACTGACTGGCAATTCTCATATGGAGGAAAAGCGAAGCCTATGACGACCTTTGAAATTCCCGCAAAAGGGTATGTGGTACTTTATCGTTCCGGTAGGGATATCGTAGCTGATCCTTCTGCGGTGAAGGTGTCGTTGGATAATTTCCCGTCCTCACTGGCTAATACCGGAAAGTTGTTACAACTACTTGATGGAGATAATAAACTGATTGATGAAGTAATCTATGAAAAAGCCAAACCCGGCAAATCATGGGAGCGCTCATCCGATGGCTGGCACCTCTCTTCCGATCCTAGGGGAGGAACACCCGGTTCTGCCAATTCTTCTGGACAAGAAGAGCCGGAAAAACCTGTTGAACCTGATAAGCCGACAGAGCCTGAAGTCCCCGATGATCCTTCCGTCTCGCCAACTATCAAAGTCGAACCGAAAGAATTTATCTTTAACGAATTACTTCCCAACCCCTTTGCCGGAGGTAGCGAATATTTCGAATTGTATAACCGTTCCGACCGTTCTTTGCCTTTGTCCGGTTTATCTATCGCTGTGCGTAAAACGGATGGAACATTAAGTACGCGTTACCCGCTATCTTCAATAAATACGATTATCGAGCCGAACGGTTATGCCCTACTGACAAAGAATGTAGAGGGAATAACTGATTTTTATATGGTGACGTCTCCTGCAGCCCTCTTTGAGATTGCAAAGTTACCTATACTGGCCAATACCTCTTCTACCCTTGTTTTGTTCCGTTCCGAAGACGGGGCAGTAATAGATGAAGTCTCCTATTCATCCAAATGGCATGCCACTTCGATAAAAGATCAGAAAGGAGTTGCCCTCGAGCGGATCGATCCCGAAGCTGAAACGCAATCCCCTTCCAACTGGACTTCCGCATCAGCCACAGCAGGCTATGGAACGCCGGGATACCGTAACTCCCAGTCTGATATTTCCTCTCCGAATGAACCGGATACGCCGACCGGTATCGAAGCTCCTGAATGGGTTCCCGGTTCGGAGCATTACAAAATCAGCTATTATCTGGATCAACCGGGATATAGTTGCCGTGCATTTGTTTTCAACACCATTGGGCAGCGTGTTGCCGAGATTGCCAACCATGAACTGTTAGGGCTTTCCGGTGAATTAACCTGGAATGGCTCGTCATTGGGTGGGAACCGCTTACGAACCGGCGTTTATATTTTCTATGCCGAATTATATCATACCAGCGGTACGGTAAAAAGATATAAACAGGTTTTCTTGGTTCGATGAGAAAGTGTAGATAAGTAGTTCATTAATAAAAAGCTTTGTGCTTGTTGAAGACGTTCGGAAACTTTATCTTTGTAATGTCTCATTTAGCATAGAGCATTAATCAAAATAATTGTAATGCCTATGAAAGAAAAAGATTTTAAAGAGAAGAAAATGATACTGGAAGGGCTCTTTATGAGATATTCCAGTCTGATAAACAATCGTTCCGGTCCGGAAAAAGAGTTGGTTATGAAAAATATCGATGTTATTCTTGATTGGTATAATGATTTACTTAAACAAAAGGAGGAATAATTTATGGATCATGCAAAGTATTTAGAATCGCATCCGGAATATAGGAGTTTGTTTCCTACGCAGAAAATGTATGATGACTTCGTGCGTTTTATGGAAATGGATGAAGAAGAACGCCGTCTTCTCGCAGAAGAAGATAAAAAGAGAGTAGACGCCATGTCGCCCGATGAGCGTGAAAGAGATTGGCAAAATGTGATTAAAGGCGTCAATTTATTCATAGAATTTGCCAAAGAGGAAATTCCTAAATTAGCTTATGAGAAGAAGATGTTGGAAGCTTCAAAAAGACAGAATAAAGTAACGTGGGAAGATATTCGCAAAAAGCTAAATAATATAGCAAGCCTGTAATACAAAGATGCTATAGCAGGATACAAATATCTTTTGTCCTTGCTATAGCAACTTTTTTATTTATAAACCGCCTTATACCATTGTGTATTGTTTCTGTACCAATTGTTTAGCTGGGTCAATCTCTCCTGTGGGGAATAAACGGATAATCCTGAATAAGTATTCACTTTTGTTTTTCCGCCTTTCGTGCAGTAAATATAATCAGTGCTGTAGCAGCTTGTTACCGCTTTATCCATACAGGCTTTAAAACGAGTGTATTGTTCATCTGTTGCCAGGTGTTTGATAAAATCACTGAAGTCGTAAAGTCTTGCAGGGGCACTCGGCAAATACGACAGTGTCTGTAGCTCTCCTAAAGGCAGTGCATATACACCTTCTTCACCCCCGTTGGTAGAAATGATTTCACGGGTAATGGCTGCGAGGTTGTCCAGTTCGCTGGTATTTGTTACGGAAATGCAACCGTAAGGACTGCCTGCCTCTCTCGCGTAATAGTTGTAGAAAGCTTTGGCTACCCCGTCCAGATTTGTTTTTGTTTCGAAAAGATAAGGCAGCATTACCTTATAAGGAAAACCATCGGTAATAACTTCTGCCGGAGAAGCAATGATATGATCAGCTTTGTCTTTCAACTCATAAACACATTCCACACCTCCCATGCTGCAAACATCGAAAAGCAGGAAGTCGAAATGACATTCGTCGGGAATACCTTCGGCCAGTTCATATATTTCCATATTTTTTCCGGCTTCTGCGCCAAATGACTTGAGCATGTTATTATAGTTCGAGGGAAGCCACGATGTACCATGACTCGAAAAGATCATGCCATAGCTGTCCGCCGGATAATCGGCTACCACTTCTCTGATAACACTCCTCATCACCTCAGGATCAATTGCGCTCCGATCGGTGTAATCTTCAATATGATGCTTGGTTACTATGCCTTTTGCTCCTTCTTTTATTTCGTAAAGTTCAGCACTCTTATCATCTTTGGAGAAGTATACAATGAGATTTCCCCCATTCAGGTTCTTTGAAGTGGCAACAGAAATCATATCATCAATGTTATTATTGATTGAAGAAGTGAGATTGCTGGCTACCACGTATACCAGAACTGTCCGCTTCGGCCCTTCTACCGTGAATTCCTCTTTCGTACAACTGCCAAAAGTAAGAATAACAAGTAGGATATATATAAAATACTTAGTCTTCATCTTGTTTATCTCATCCAATTATCTACAAAGATACGGATAATTCTTATCCACATGATGAATTTAATATCATTTCTATCTATCGAGATATTCTTTTTGTTTATATTTGTGAACTGAATTTAATTGAGAATCAAAGATTAAATAACTCGTATGAATAAACTTTTGTTGATATTCCTCACATCTTTATGTATGGGAATGGGGGTAAAAGCACAGGTTGTGGCTGTAAAGACCAACTTGCTTTATGATGCGGCTGCAACTGTTAACCTTGGTGCCGAGGTCGCTTTCAATCGACACTGGACGTTGGATGTCTCCGGTAACTATAATGGCTGGGACGTTGCCAGCGACAAATCATGGAAACATTGGCTGGTGCAACCCGAAGCCCGTTATTGGCTGCATGAAAAGTTTAACGGGCATTATTTCGGTGTTCATGGTGTCTATATGGATTATGATATGTCACATGTAAACTTCATGTCGGTCATGAAAAAGGATTTTGCTTACGATGGCAATGCTTATGGAGGCGGTATCTCTTACGGGTATCAGCTGTATCTTAGTCCGCATTGGAACCTCGAGTTCTCGGCCGGAGTCGGCTTTCTTCATTTTGAATACGACAAATCGGCTTTTCCGACAGATGGTGAGTCTGCCTACAAATATCGTAATAACTATTTCGGACCGACAAAGCTCGGTGTTAGTATTGTATACATAATAAAATAAGTAAACGATGAAAACTTCGGTCTACATATTCTTTTTCTTCTTAATCATGCAGGTGCTCCCATCACAGGCACAGACATCTGTTTATCAGGGAATGGTCAATATCAAACAAAATAAGATTGAACTTGAAAAAGGCGTTTTATTATTGGATATGAATGTCAGTTTGTGTGGATTGTCGGTGGCACGTCATCAAAGTCTGCTGCTGACCCCGGTGTTACGCAACGGCAGTAATTCTTTGCGTTTGCAACCTATCCGGGTCAATGGGGCAAACAAGCAGAAAATGTATAAGCGTGCCGTCGCATTTCAGGGAAAAGTGACTGCCGATGGTAATGCTTATGTGATTCTGGAAAGTGATCCGGCTCTGTTGCAGGAAATAGCCTATAAGAAAGAGGTTCCTTTCAAGCCGTGGATGGAACATGCCGAACTAATCCTCGTAGGCGAATTGAATAACTATGACGATATTCCGGTTCAAACCTATACGGATGTATTGACAGACGATTTGAATATTCGTCCGGCTAAGGGTAAATAATATTTGTAGGTAAGTGCTTTCACGTTTCACCTTCTTTGTAACAGGTTAAGGTATAGGAAGATATGGTGAACCCTGCTGCTTTCATTCGGTTAGTGCAGATCTGCTGAAAAAAGACCGGTCTTTTAAACTCAAAAGTTCCTTATTTTGAAGTTGAAACTAAGGTCTTAACATTTCAAAACACCATACTAAAAAAATGAATGCCTACCCGTTTGTCATTCGATGCCTGTCTGTTCAGTCTTCGATACCTGTCCGTTTCTTTATCGGTGGTCGTTTAGGACATTCTGCTATGTTTTTTGCAAAAAAGTTAAAACAATTCTCCTGTCATCATATTATGCTATCTTTCAATCGATTGTAAGCGGTGACAGGTGACACCTAAAGTTCGAATTGCTCTGTAGGGTACTGTCTTAGCCGATTGGGTGGACACAGCACTATTGTGTTGGTCATCCGGGACACTCATGCCGGTAGGCGGGCACTTTAGTGTCGGTTTCTTCCCTATATAGTGCCGGCTTGTACCCTTAAGGGTTGCACTCGCTACTCTATAGCCCATACTCGCTAAGTTATAGGGCAAAACCTGTGCGGTTTTCGGGGTAAAAACGTAAGTCTTAATCGCTGACTGGCTAATCATTCAGGATAGAATGTTTCTGTGAACAATAGAATGATATCTTAGAAATAGACTGTTTCTTCGCTATTACTGCCATCCAGCCAGGGATTGATACTCCCGGAAATGGTGATGTTTTTCGCTTGTATAGTAAATGAATAAGTTTGTTTTTTTCCTCCTTCGAATGCTTTTGTCGATTCGATACGATAATCTTTGTTGCTCATCCTGACTATAAAGACGGGCTTCTCTACGGGATAAAGAAGATAGTTAGTCACGATTGTTTCCTCATTTAAGGTTATTTCTTTATTTTGGTCGTTGATGAGTGTGTATGGCTGTGTTGAAGTGGCTGCACTTAACTCTCCGGTTTGTAGGTTTAGCTGTATAGTTGACGGATAATTCTCCATCGAAATACTTTGCAGGATCATTTCTTCTTTGATATCGTCGGCTTTCTTGAATTTAAGGGTGATAGCAGAGAGGATATGGTTGAAGGAAAAGTTTACCGGTTCGTCTGCGGATGTTTTGTCGCGGTTCTTTACAGGAGTAGCCCACATGATGTCATCCTGCTTCTTTAGATCGAATGGGATGTTAAGAGGGCTGGCTGTTATTGTGTATGGATAATAGGCGTAAAAATCCAATAGTGTATCCGGATTGATCGAATAGTGGGCGTGTGTTTCACTGGAGAATTCACTATTTCCTGCAGTTTTGGTGTATTGACTGTTATTTAAATCTTTACGAAGGGTTTGGTTTGTTGTGTTGCCGATGGTATGCCCCCAGCCGAAGATGCCAATAGTTGCGTTATCTGAGAAGTCGTTTCCCTCAGTAATCGCTTTGGATACGATGTTTGTTATTTTCCCTCCGAATCGTATGACCGCACCGTTAGCTGTCTCATTTT
>NZ_CAJJWO010000005.1 GCF_905196875.1 uncultured Parabacteroides sp.
GACCATTTGTCGGGTTTCCTTATATACTCTTCGCGAAACGCCCATACCAACAACACAACATTCATATCCAGGAAAAGGTGAACTACCTATCCGCCGGATAAACGATCCCCAGCTGACGGCGTACTTCATCTATTATCTCAAGAGTGATAAGCGAATTCTCATGGCTATTGATCTCCGACTCGCGCTTTCCCGCCTGGATCAGATCGATAAACTCAGCCACCTCATAAAAATATTCATTCTTATCTGTCACCGCACTTATATCTATCGGCTCAGAAACAGCTGTCTTCCCTGCACCCGCCGGAATGCGGGGGGTATAAGTAACCTTTCCTATTATATTTATACGATCCAGATTGATATTTCCCTCCTCACCCTGTACCTCCGTAGGTAGATAAGAGTTAGCGATCTTTGAATAAAGGATAGTTGCATTCATCCCTTCATACACGAAATTAACTGCCCCTTGCCCGTCTGCCCCCGAAGAAAGGACCACACCTGTCGCCTCCACCTTTTGCGGGCGACCGAACAGTACGACCATCGGGTACAATGTATAAATACCAATATCCATCATCGCACCATTCGACAACTCCGGCTTAAAAGCATTTAATACTATACCTTCCCTGAACTTATCATAACGTGATGAATACTGGCAATAGCAGGAGAAATAACGGCGTATCGTCCCCAGCTTATGCAAATTTTCACGCACAGCCCGGAAGTTTGGGGTTAGCGTGGGCTTCATTGCCTCCATCAGCGTCACGTTATACTCATGGGAAGCAGCCATCATCTCCTTTACCTCCCTCGCATTGGAGGCGAAAGGCTTCTCACACAATACATGTTTGCCATGTTTCATGCACAGGATACTCTGTGAAGCATGCAGGAAATTGGGTGATGCAATATATACCGCATCGATCAATGGACTCTGTGCCATTTCCTCCAAAGATGTAAATGTATAAGGTATCTGATGTTTGGCGGCAAAAGCATCTGCAGTTTCCTGAGTACGCGAATAGACTGCCACCAATTCAAAACGTTCATCCTCCCGTGCACCGGCAATCACCCAGTCTGTTATAAAGTTCGTTCCGACTACTCCGAAACGTATTTTATTTATCGTAGCCATATCTATTTATCTTTCCAAGACTTGTTTTAATCGTGAAATATCTTGCCTGCAATCCCATACCGCATGGATCTCGACCAGATGTTCTTTCACCGTGTAAATTAACTTGTAATGTCCGTTTACTACTAAAGAGCGAAAACAATTCGGCATATCTGTCAGCAAAGGTTCTACCGGGCCAGCCTGAGGAAATGTATAGAATATATCCGCAGATTTGACTAATGTTATATATAGCTCATAAGCCACTCTTTCGTTCTTTTCAGCCAGAAAGGCACAATGATCGTCAATATGCCCTATTGCTTTGGGTAACCATTTTATTCGGATTTCATCCATGATGGTTTCCTTTTAAGCATTTCTTCCTGTGATATACCTAATCCCATACCGGATTGCTCCATCGACACCTTCAGTTCTTTCTTTAATTCTTCTACGGTAAACTGAATTGGAGAACCTGCTCCTTCCTTTAATATATGAGAAAGGCTGTCTATCGCTTTATGCAATAATGCCGGAGTATCAATGTTCATTAATAATCCGATTGCTTCCACTTTCAATGCGTTCAAATCATAGCCATACGCCAGAGATGGTTCATTTAAACGTTGCTGATGTTGTTGCTCATCATCCAGATGAGAATAAGGTTTTACCGGCATAATCTATTTATTTAGTGATCTACAAATATAATAAATCTATCTGTTTAAATCGTAATAACCTTCTTCAAAACCAAGGCATCCCTTTCTATCACCAATTCCGGCACAACAACAGCACTATCCGGCGTCAGGCAATAAGCCACCGAATCTTCCAGGTGATTTGCTTTCAGGCGAGCCATATGGTCAGTCGGATCGAGGTAAGCGATCAGATCCTCTTTATTATTTATCCACATATCGCGGGCAATGATCGCAGCATCAGAGGCCGGTTCGTATTTGCCTGTAAAAGCAAGGGCATCCACCAAAGCACCACCGAACAGAGTGTCTTCTATATTCACTTTATCCTGCCAGCCGGAACACAAAACCACAACATCACGCCCATGAAACAGACAATAATCCACAACCGCCTGCAAATTGACAAAGGCACCCGTTATGACACGGTACGCCGATTTGGCGATCGTGATAGCCCGCGTTCCATTCGTTGTTGTAAAGATGATATCTTTGCCGGAAACCATCTCCGGCGTATAATCGAACGGTGAATTGCCGAAATCCGCAAAATCACAACGTTTCACATTCCGCTCAGCTCCCACCAGCCAGCCTTTTTCCTTATATTCCTTCGCCTCTTCCACAGTTGCCACCGGGCGGATACTGCGTACTCCATTCTTAAAAGCTGCCGCCATCGTCGTCGTTGCACGAAACACATCCACTACTACGACAATCGCCTCCGGATTATGATATACAGGGTACAAGACCGGCGAGAAACAAACATCTATCTTCATATCTTCTCGTTTTTATCTTCAACATTCCTACAAAAGTACTGGATAATTTGCTGAATACCTAGCCGACAAGCCGCCTAACTGGCTATAATATAAAAGTTTCTTTAATAAATATGAGGATTAACCAAATAACTCTGATAGAATGTTATAGTATATGTATTCGCTTATTTACCAGAAACCTTTTTACCCTTTGCTTGTTTTTTTATTACATTTTGAAAACGTTTTAAACTAAATCGTATGAAAAGAATTGTATCTTTTATCGTCGTTTTCACTCTAGTTATGGGGGGAATGACACATGTACAGGCTCAGAGTAAAGCCGCAGAAAAAGCAGAGAAAAAGTTAGAAAGAAAAGAAAAGAAAGAAGCTAGAGAAGCAAGAGATGCCGTCATGGACGAACAGGAATTCAACACAGCCCTGCAAGCTATCACTGACCAGTCTTTTGTTTTGGAAGCTAACTCCGTGCAACCGATGAACGGAATGGTTTACTATGTGAACTCTAACACAAACTTCGTCTCTTTGAACAACGGACAGGCAATGGTTCAGATCGCTTCCAACTCTCCGTATCCAGGTCCTAACGGCTTAGGTGGTGTAACCGTACAGGGTAGCGCATCTAATATACAGAGCAAACAGGATAAAGACGGTAACGTTTACCTGTCAATGAGTGTACAGGGAATCTTCATCTCCGCCACTGTCAATCTGGTTCTTATGAACGGTAGTAACCGGGCCACTGTTACAGTAGACCCGAACTTCTCAGGAAGAGACTTGACTATGGTCGGTACTTTACTACCATATTCTCAATCGAATGTATTCCAGGGAACTACCTATTAATTTAGTATCAACTCAGAATTAATGAAGAAGATGTCTCAAAAGGACATCTTCTTTTTTTGTGATCTGTTCCGGACATAAAAAAGAAGGTATCCTTTTCAGGATACCTTCTATGTTTTCAGAATGCTATTCTTATTTCTCGAACGGGATCATATACTGAACAAAAGCTTCGATCGCTTCGTAAGAGGCTAGTCCCAATTCTTTGTACAATTCAGCTGTAGCACGGTTACGATCTTCGGCACGTTGCCAGAACAGACGTTCGTCGTCGCCCAGGAACGGTGCGCTTTCAGCCTGTGACTGGTGTTTCAGGATCGCATTACGTTTGAAACGTAATTCTTCCGGACTGATAGGAACTGCCATTTCGATGTGGTCCATTTCCCATTCTGCCCATGCTCCGCGATACATCCAAACGCGGCAATGTTTGAGCCATTCTTCGTCTTTCAGTTCGTCGATAGCAGCCAGTACGGCATCCAGACAAACCTTATGTGTTCCGTGCGGGTCAGCCAGGTCACCGGCAACAAACATCTGATCCGGTTGGATATCCTGCAACAGTTTCTTTACGATAGCTACATCGGCTTCACCCAGATCGTTCTTCTTAACCAGACCTGTTTCATAGAACGGCAGATCCAGGAAGTGAACGTTTTCGTCCTTCACCCCTGAATAACGGCAACCGTGACGAGCTTCTTCACGACGAATAGTTCCCTTCATGAACAGAACGTCCTTTTTTTCCGGTTCCCCGTTTTCCACCTTTTCGAAACGCAGGTATTTTATGATCTCTTCCGCCTTATCCTTAACGGATGTATCGTTCGGAGAATACTTATCGCAAACGTCACGCAGGTATTCGCAGTAACGGATCACTTCGTCATCGCCTACGGCAATATTTCCGGATGTTTCATAAGCCACATGTACATCATGGTGCTGATCGCACAAACGACGCAACGTTCCACCCATAGAGATCACGTCATCATCAGGGTGCGGACTGAATACGATCACCTTCTTTGGATACGGAGTAGCGCGTTCCGGACGATTGGTATCGTCGGCATTCGGCTTACCACCCGGCCAACCGGTAATTGTGTGCTGGATATCGTTAAAGATCTTGATGTTCACATTATAAGCAGAGCCGTACAATGCCAACAGTTCACCCAGACCATGTTCGCTATAATCTTTATTAGTCAGTTTCAGGATCGGTTTACCGGTCAACTGGCACAGCCAAACGATAGCACGACGGATCAACTTGTTATCCCAATCGCAGTTGGTAACCAACCAGGGATGGCTGATTCTTGTCAGTTCGTAAGCAGCAGAAAGATCGATAACCGCCTTTACATTCATATGATTTTGTAAATAAGTGGAAGGAACCGCTTCGCTAACCTTACCTTCAACCGTATTGGCTATGATACGGGCTTTATCTTCACCCCAAGCCATCAATATAACATTCTTTGCACGCAGAATAGTAGAGATACCCATTGTGATCACACTGGCAGGGACATTCTCGATAGACTTAAATGTTCTGGCAGCTTCTTTACGGGCATCATTATCCAACAACACCAAACGAGTACCCACGCTAACCGAAGAACCGGGACCGTTAAAGCCGATATTACTTGCATGACCAACCCCCAGCAGGATGTAATCGATACCTCCTACATTCTGAATTTGTTGTTCATAGTTTCTGCAAAACTCAAAAATAGCATCCTTCGGCATAGAACCATCCGGTGAATAAATATTCTTCGGATCGATATCCACATGGTCGAGGAAGGATTCCTTCAAGTAGTTCAGATTGCTATTGGTCGATGCGCTCAGAGGATAGAACTCATATACATTAAATACAATCACATTACGGAAGCTTAATTGTTCTTCCTTATGCAAACGGATCAATTCTTTAAAGACACTCTGAGGAGAGCGTCCTCCTGACAAAGCCAGCACAAAAGGCTCGCCCGCATCCTGTTTCTTACGTATTTGTGAAGCCAATTCTTTTGCGATCGCGAAAGAACCTTCATTTGCCGATTCGTAGATGTTTGTCGGAATCTTTTCAAAACGAGTTAAAACTGATTGCTCGTAAGCGTTTTCCGGACGGTAATACCTGAGCGGTATACGCGTCAGGGTAATTTGAGAACTAAGGTTCGTCTTCATGTTTAATTACGATTTAGTACAACTTTTTTACTTGAACTACAAATATAACAATTCTCCGGCAAATAAAGATTAACAGAAGCGATCAAAAATATCTATTTACCTATAAGTCGGTATTAACAAAGAATAAAGACGCACAGTTGTGCGTCTTTAGGATATATTAATATGTTAAATACATTTGTCTGTCGTCAGGCCAATGTATTGGTACCTTCCACCAAATGTCCCATTGACCAAACAGAGCGGACATTCAACTTACGGTCCAGAATAACGATATCGGCATCTTTACCACGCTGCAAAGAACCCTTACGATCGTCTACACCCATCAGGCGGGCTGGGGTTTCGGAAGCCATACGGACTGCGTCTGCCAAAGGTACTCCGGCTTTCTGCGCCATCGTACGAACCAAAACATCCATTGTAGCAATACTTCCTACCAATGAAGAATGGTCAGCCAACTTACAAACGCCGTCTTCTATGATAATACGGGGATCGTCAACAGGTTTTCCTTCATTAGCAGCATAAGCCAATGCATCGGTAGTCAGGCAGGTATGTTCCACTCCTTTCAGTTTATAAACCAAACGAAGGATCGTCGACGGTAAATGACGTCCGTCGGCAATAACCTCAACTGTCATATTATCAACCAGGAATACACTTTCCACCGTCCCTTCATATTTATATTCACGACGCTTGTGGAAACCCGGCATCGCATTATAGAAATGAGCGGCATGCGTAAAACCAGCCTCATAAGCCGCCTTAATATCATCAAATTCTGCTTCTGTATGCGAAACCGCAGCTAAAAGGCCTTTCGAACGGACATAACGGGCAAAATCCAATGCACCCGGTAACTCCGGACTGGCATCCCAACGTTTAATACAAGTGGTACTATCGAGTAAAGATTTATATTCGGCAGGATCAGGATTTTTCAAGGCATCCGTCAACAGACTACCTGCCATTTTAGGATTCAGATACGGGCCTTCCAGTTGCAAGCCGAGGACAGGACTATTTTTCTCAGCCATCACGCTTTCGCATAAAGTAACTCCTTTCTGAATTTCAGTAACCGGAAGCGGCGCCAAAGTTGGAAAAATACAAGTTGCACCATGCTTCATATGAGCATTTACCGCTCCGTGAAATGCTTCTTCCGTACATTCCTTGAAATCGTATCCTCCCCCTCCGTGTACATTCATTGCTACGAAGCCAGGAATGATATACATTCCTTTGGCATCGATTATAGTCGCACCGATCACAGCCAGGTCGCTGTTCGTCACTTCCAGTATTCTACCATCGCTGATCAAGACAGAGCCATCCTTCATCCAACCCTGTGGCGTGAGTATCTGTCCGTTTATTATTTGCGTTAACATAACTTCTACTATATTTCTATTCCTGTTCTACCCGTTAAAACAACTTATTAGTGCCTTCCACCAATTTCCCCATAGCCCAGACAGCTCTTACATTGAGATCTTTGTCCAAGACCATAATATCTGCATCCTTGCCACGTTGCAAAGACCCCTTACGGTCGTAAACCCCCATTATACGTGCCGGCGTTTCAGAAGCCATACGAACAGCATCTTCCAGAGGTATTTCAGCCTTCTGCACAACAGTACGGATCAGGCGGTCCATGGTAGCGACACTACCTGCTAAAGCGGAACGGTCGGCCAACTTACACACTCCGTCTTCAATGATCACACGAGGATCGAAAGCTACCTGACTGTCACTGGCAGCACAAGCCAATGCGTCTGTGATCAAACATGTACGTTCTACCCCCTTCACCTTATATACCAGACGAAGAATAGTAGGAGGAACATGGATACCGTCGGCTACAACCTCGACCGTCATATCATCTATCAGATAGATACTTTCAACCGTACCTTCGTATTTGTATTCACGGCGTTTGTGAAAACCGGGCATTGCATTGTAGAAATGTGTCGCATGAGTATAACCAGCCTCATAAGCTGTCTGGATATCTTCGTATTCGGCCTGTGTATGACCGACAGATGCCAATACACCTTTAGATGTAATATATTTACCAAACTGCATAGCACCGGGCAATTCAGGCGCTGCATCCCAGCGTTTGATACAGTTAGTTTCTTCCAGCAACGGAATATATTCCTCGGGATCAGGGTTCTTGATATTTTCAGGGAGCTGACCTCCGGCCATTTTCATATTGAAATAATGACCTTCCAAATGTAATCCCAGAACAGGACTATCCTTTTCTGCCATCAATTTCTCTGTAGTAGCCGCCGCTTCACGAATCATCGGAATTGTAGAAGAGGATAAGGTTGGGAAAATGCTTGTGGTACCGTGTTGCATATGAGTGGCAACAGCAGCACGGAATGCCTCTTCCGTACCTTCCATAAAATCACGTCCGCCACCGCCATGAACATGAATTTCCACACCGCCGGGAACGATATACATTCCCTTGGCGTCAATTAAATTTGCACCGACTATGGCCAGGTCACAGTTCGTGACTTCCAGGATCTTGTTATCACTGATCAAAACAGAGCCATCTTTCATCCAGCCCTGCGGTGTCAGGATACGACCGTTAATAATTTGAGTTAACATAATATTTTGTCTATATAAATTAGGCGTTTGTTATTTATCGATCAGCTCTATTCCATAATGTAACAGATCAAAGCCAGTCAGAGAGCAAAAGTAAATACTTTTATTTAATTGAGATCCTTCTCCAATCAATATCTTTCAAAAAAAGCGTCTCCGGATCACCGGGACGCTTTTTCATTTAATTCTTCTAACTCTATGGTCAGCTCCGCCCATGTATCCATGGTATCGGACAACTCTTTTTTCAAACAAGAGTAATCGCTGTATAAAGAGGTATCGGAGGCTCCTTCGGGCGTAGCTAGCTTAGCTTCGACGGCAGCGATCGATGTTTCCAGTTCTGATATTTTCTTCTCGGCTTCAGCTACCGACTTTTCTACTTTCTTGATCGCTTTACTCTGCTCTTTACGAGCTTCGTACGAAAGTTTATTCTGTGTAGGCTGATCTTCCGTTTCACCGGAAGAAGATGCTGTTTGGGTGGTACGTTCCAGTTCACGCAGATTATCCATCTTTTTCCTTTCCAGAAATTCATAAATGCCACCCAGATGTTCGATTACACGCTGGTTACCGAACTCATACACTTTATCTACGAGTCCATCCAAAAATTCACGGTCGTGAGAAACTACGATCACCGTTCCGTCAAACTCACGCAAAGCATCTTTCAATACATCTTTCGAACGCATATCCAAATGGTTCGTAGGCTCATCGAGAATCAACAGGTTGACTGGTTCCAGCAGCAAACGGATCATTGCCAAACGACTCCGTTCGCCCCCCGACAAGACTTTCACTTTCTTATCGGAAGCCTCACCGCCAAACATGAAAGCGCCTAGTATATCACGTATTTTTGTTCGTATATCACCCTCTGCCACATAATCGATAGTATCGAATACAGTGAGGTTATCATCGAGCAGCTGCGCCTGATTTTGTGCAAAATAGCCGATCTTCACATTATGGCCCAGTTGAAGTTTACCTTCATAGTCGATCTGATCCATAATACATTTGACAAGGGTTGACTTACCTTCTCCGTTCTTCCCGACAAAAGCGACTTTATCGCCACGATTGATCGTCAGAGTTACATTCTGGAAGATCAGATGGTCACCATACCTTTTCGCCACATCTTCCATAATAACCGGATAGGAACCGGAACGGGGAGCCGGAGGAAACTTCAGACTCAACATAGCAGTATCCACATCGTCCACTTCGATACGTTCTACCTTTTCCAACTGCTTGATACGCGATTGTACCTGAACAGACTTGGTAGCCTTATAGCGGAAACGTTCGATGAAAGCTTCTGTATCGGCCAGTTTCTTCTGCTGGTTTTCAAAAGCCCGGAGTTGTTGTTCCCGGCGCTCTTTACGGAGTTCTACATATTCGGAATATTTTACTTTATAATCGTATATACTCCCCAGTTCGATCTCAATCGTCCGGAAAGTCGTATTATCTATAAAAGCACGGTCGTGAGATACCAGTATGACGGCATTAGCACGGGTAGCAATAAAGTTTTCCAACCATTGGATAGATTCAATATCCAGGTGGTTGGTCGGTTCATCGAGCAATAACACATCCGGTCGGCGAAGCAACAACTTAGCCAACTCGATACGCATACGCCAACCTCCGCTGAATTCTGATGTCGAACGATCGAAGTCGGTACGTTTGAAACCCAGTCCGATCAATGTACGTTCCAGTTCAGCATGATAATTGCTTCCTCCCATCATCTGAAAATGTTCGGAAAGATGCGTCACCTTATCTATCAGTTTCTGGTAAGATTCCGTTTCATAATCGGTACGTTCAGCCAGTTGCAGATTCAACCGTTCGATCTCTTTCTCCATTTCCCGGATATGACCGAATGCCTGCTCGGCTTCTTCCCTGACGGTACGTGTGTCCGTCAATTGCATCTGCTGTGGCAAATAACCTATCGTCGTTTCTTTAGGTACACTGACAGTACCGGATGTCGGAGATTGTAAACCTGCAAATATCTTCAACATCGTAGATTTTCCCGCCCCGTTCTTTCCGACCAGTGCGATGCGATCTTTCTTATTTACTACAAATGAAACATCATCAAAAAGCGTAAAACCACCAAATTCAACTGTTAGTCCTTCAACTGAAATCATATTTATTTCTATTTACAGGCACAAAGATACAATTGTTCAGGGCTTCTTCACAAACTTTTCAATGAATAAGAGCAAGTTCTCATCGACAGGAAGGTCAGGATCGGTATAAACAGCCATCTGAGCCTGACGGTCTGTCGTAGCACAATCCTTTAATACATGGTTCATACCGTCTATCAAATGGATTTCAGCAGAAGGTAATGATTGTTTTAATAATTCTGCATCTTTTACAGAGACCTGTATATCTGTTTTCCCCTGTAACAACAGGACAGGAACAGTCAGTTTCTTTATCTCTTTCTGCGGATCGTATTTATAGCAAGAGATCAGATATGGCTGAACGGAAGAACGAAACAAAGCCTGCAATCCCAGCGGCACACTCGGAACCAGTTTACCAGCTTTCAGGGAGTCGTTGATAGATACCACCATTTTCCGTATCACTTCAGGTTGTCCGCCCATCTGCTCTTCCAGCAGATCCGACATAGGCCGACCCGCTCCTGCCAGAGAAATATATCCTTTCACCTTCGGATTATCCTGGCTGGCAAGCATCCCGACCAGGGCGCCCTCACTATGACCTGCTATATAAATACCACTCAAACGACGATCGCGGGACAAAAGATCGATCCATTCCCGTACGTCTTTTATACCGTCTTCAAAACGCATGGAAAACTCATCTTTCCCGGCGCCTGCACTGGAAGCAACACCCCGTTTATCAAAACGCAGGGAGCCAACGCCTCTCCTACCCAACTCTTCAGCCAGGTATTTCAGCGAATTATTCTTCATACCGGCCACAACCGAATTACCATCCATGTCGGTTGGCCCTGAACCTGCAATAATCAACACTAATGGGAAAGTTGCCGTTCCCGGGACTATCATCTTTCCATTGATCTTCCCGGATGAAGTATTCAGGCTAATAGGACGTTCATTCAACCGGACAGGTACCTGAGCCGAAACTATCAGACCAACAAACAAGAAACAAAACGAGATTAATATTCGGTTAGACATATTATGCATACATACATTGATAGAATACGCAAAGCTAAGAAAACAAAGTGACAAAATGTTCTTCTTTTGAATACTTTTAAAACGGATTAATATGTTAAAATATATTACCCTTGCGACTAATTCTTTTTAGTCGCTATATTAATCCCGATTAGTAGCTATACTAATATCATTTTGATAATCATGAAAATTCATTATCCGGACTTTCTAATTCAGATAAAGTTATCTATTGGGTAGAAACAAATGAGAGGATTTATTAAAGTTGCATGAGAGAAATAACGACATCGTTCTAGCAGAACTAAAGTATACGAGTGGTATATAACCGACAATATTTCACTATATTAGCTTTTGTTGATCAGGATAATAGAGAAATGTATTAACTTAATTGAGTAATCGATAATTAACAAACAAAGCTGTTAGTATTGTATATCGTAAATGATTTTAATATATTTATGCATTGATAATAAAAAATATATTATATTTGCAGCGTTGTTTTTAAATAGTTCTGCTAGAACTATGTCAATAGCAACACTAGTATTAATTATCAATAAAAAACACATGAATTACAGGTCTATTTTAAAGCAAAATCAACTATCATTGCTTTTAATCGCACTTGCTTTTCCTGTTTCAGTAACCACATCTTCCCTGTATGCCACTACAGCAGAAGTATCTATTACCCAACAGAAAAAAGCCATAAGTGGAGTAGTTTTCGATGGTGGAATGAAAGAACCATTGATTGGAGCCAACGTCGTTGTTAAAGGGACAACAAACGGAACTGTCACTGATCTGGATGGGAAATTCACACTGGAAGCCAATTCTAATGACATCTTAGTGATCAGTAGTATCGGGTTTAAAACTCTGGAGATTAAAGCTTCTGAAGCCTCCAAAGGAAAAATCACATTAAATGAAGATTCACAAGCACTGGATGAAGTTGTTGTAGTGGGTTACGGTGTGCAGAAGAAAGCCAACCTGACCGGTTCGGTTGCCACTGTAAAAGCAGAAACATTAGAGTCAAGACCCGTATCCAGTGTATCTGCCGCATTAGCCGGACAGATGCCGGGTGTTACTGCCATTCAAAGCTCAGGTCGTCCGGGTAGCCAGACAGGAACTATTACTATTCGCGGTAAGAATTCGGTTAATGCCGTAAGTCCGCTTGTTATTGTCGACGGTGTACCCGGAAGCATGAATACGATCGATCCGTCTGATATCGAGAGCCTGACAGTACTGAAAGACGCTTCGTCCGCTGCCATCTATGGTGTACAAGCAGCGAACGGTGTAATCCTTATCACAACCAAAAAAGGGAAAAAAGGAGAAAGAGCCCGTGTTAGCTATTCCGGTAATGTAGCTTGGGCTACTCCGACTATGCGTCCGAAATTCCTGGGATCGGCTGATTATGCAATATTGTACAACGAAGCGACATTAAATGATAACCCGAATAACCCATTACGATTCTCTGATACGGATATTGAGTTATACCGGAATGGTACTGATCCTTACGGTCATCCCAACACGGATTGGTATAAAGAGACAATGAAGAAAAACTCCATTGAAACGATGCATCATTTATCCATCAGCGGAGGTTCGGAAAAAACCAGCTACAGCGCATCCGTCGGTTACACCCAACAGGATGGTTTAATAGACGCCAACAATTATAAACGTTTCAATGCCCGCACAAACATCGATTCACAGATCAACAAATGGTTCTCTGCCGGAATGAATGTTTCAGGATACCGCGGTACCCTGATGGACGGTTGGAACAGCGTAGCCGGTATGACCCAATTCACAAACCGCGCCACTCCGATTGAAGGCGTTCGCAATGAAAACGGTGACTACCTTTACCACGGAAAAGATAACCCGGTAGCTTTATTAGGGCGTGACGGCTTCAAAAGGACAATGGATCAACAGGTAAACGGAACATTGTACGGACAAGTCAACATCCTGCCCAACCTGTCCGCCAAAGCATTATTCTCCATTCGCAACGACTTCCGCGACGAGAACGGTTTCAAGGCAAACATCGTTTACGGTGAAAAGGATGAAGCAAATACAGGATTGCGCGAAGCCAATGAGAAACAGACGTGGTGGAACTGGTATACCACACAGGTACTGGTTAATTATAACGAAACCTGGGGAAAACACGACCTGGGCTTACTGGCCGGTTTCGAACAGATCGACCACCGCTACAAACATCTGGAAGCGACCCGTAAGGGAGGAGGTAACAATGAGTTACAGGAATCATTGAGTACACTGGACGCTTCGTCACAAACAAATAAGGAGACAGGTTACGAAGTAGCCCACCGTTCTTATTTCGGTCGTATGCAATACAGTTTTGCCGACAGATATCTGTTTGAAGCCAATGTCCGTTTGGATGGTTCTTCCCGCTTTGCTTCCGGTAATCGTTGGGGTACCTTCCCTGCTTTCTCGGCCGGATGGAGAATCACAGAAGAAGAGTTTATGAAGAATGCTGATATCAGTTGGCTGAGCAACCTAAAACTACGTGTAGGCTGGGGACAGACCGGTAACGAAGAGTTGAAAGACGAAGAAGTTTATCTGACAATTCCTTCCTACGCTTACGAAAAATACATGTTCGGCAACTCCTTATATTCTACCGCCTATGAAAGCCGTTATGCCAACAAAGATCTGAAATGGGCCACAGTAAGCAGTTTGGAAGGGGCTATCGAGGCATCTTTCCTAAACAACAAACTGGGCTTTGAACTGGCAGGGTATAAGAAAACGACATCCGATATGCTTCTGTTGCTTCCCGTTCAAGGCATCTTCGGTCTGGATGCTCCCAGGCAGAATGCCGGTAAAGTACAGAATACCGGTTTCGATCTGAGCGTCTTTCACAATAATGTTATAAACAAAGACTTTAGATATGACATCAATTTCAACCTGGCATATGTTCACAACGAACTGATCGACCTGAAAGGAACGGAAGGCAAAGAACCGGGCGACGGTCGTGGTAACTTCTGGTTCCTCGAAGGATATCCTATCGGATCTTATTACGGTTACCGGGCTGACGGTTATTTCAATACAGAAGATGATTTGAAAAATCATGCCAAACGCACCGGAACAGAACAACTGGGAGATATTAAATATGTAGACCTGAATGGTGACGGCAAGATCGATGCAGCCAACGACCGAGAAGTAATCGGTAAAGAATTCCCCAGCTGGACAGCCGGATTGGGAGCTAATTTATACTACAAAAATTTCGATCTGTCCTTCTTCTTCCAGGGAGCTTTCGACGTAGATGCCTATGTCAACGGTGAAGCTGCTTATGCCTTCTTCAACGGTGGTAAAGTATTGGAACGCCATCTGGACCGTTGGACTCCGACCAATCATGACGCATCTTATCCGCGTATCACAATGGCAGACCAGATTAACTACCAGTTCTCTTCTTACTGGCTGGAAGACGCATCTTATGTTCGTCTGAAAAACCTGACAGTCGGTTATAACCTTCCGAAAGCACTTCTGACAAAGATCAATTTGGAACGGGTAAAAGTATATGTAACCGGTGAAAACCTTTTCACCATTACAGGGATGGATACTCTCGACCCGGAATCGGCACCGAGTAATTCACGCGGAGGACTTTATTCAAACGTAAGGAAGATCTCTGTAGGTCTTAAAGTTGGATTTTAAATAACAGTTTATCAATTAGAAATATGAAAAAGAATTTTATATATATAGCTATCTCTGCTGCGAGTATATTAGGCTTCAGCTCCTGTAGCGATTTTCTGGACCGGATACCACAGGATGAATTGTCCGACGGAAGTTTCTGGAAAACGCCCAATGATGCAAAAATGTTCATTGGAGATGTATACCGTCAGGTCATGCCAGGAAAATACAATGGAGATGTAGATAGTGACATTGACTCGGATAATGCCGTACACGGCATCAAATGGGCGGCCGGAAACGTTTCAAAAGGCATCTATGATCCGGCAGACATGGGTTGGAGTGATGAGTATAAGGCCATCCGTGCCTGTAACGTCTTATTGGAAAAGATCGACATGATCGAAGACTTCGACCAGGCCGATAAAGAAGCAACCATGGGAGAAGCTCGTTTCCTGCGTGCCTTTACTTATTTCGGACTGATACAGAGTTTCGGTGATGTACCTTATGTTGAAAGTACACTCGACCTACACGATATGGACGGTATCACCCGCACTCCGGTCGACCAGGTGTATGCCAAAGTGATGGAAGACCTGGATTATGCCGCCGCGCACCTGCCGGCCCAGTGGCCTTCAAGCGACTACGGACGAGCCACCAAAGGTGCAGCCAATGCAATGAAAGCCCGTGCGGCTCTTTACTTCAAACATTACGAAACAGCTGCCGATGCTGCTAAAACAGTCATGGATTCAGGAGAATACGAACTATTCGATGCCAACAACACCGGCCGGTATGCCGAATTATTCTGGGAAAGCCAGGAAGCTTGTAAAGAAGCTATTCTGGTCAGACAGTTCAATGCACCGGAACTTACCCACTATCTGATCGGCTGGGAATGTTTCCCGACATTAGGCTGGGGAGGTATCAACCCGACACAAAGCCTGGTAGATGCATTCGAATGCGCAGACGGTTCACCGATCAGCGAGTCTAAAACATACGACGAAACAAATCCGTTCAAAGACCGCGACCCGCGCCTGGAAGTTTGCGTATTGCACGATGGTGAAGTGATGTATGGCGTTACAGTAAAAACGGCACCGATCAAGTCGAGCGGAAGCACCGGGGTTGCCCAGCATAACGATGCCACTGCTACAGGTTATTACCAGCAGAAATGGCTCGATCCTAACATCGATCCGCAATCAGCGGGTTGGGATATGGGTAAAGACTGGCATGTTATCCGTTATGCAGAAGTATTGCTAACCTACGCCGAAGCGAAGAATGAGATTTCCGGCCTCGATGCTACTGCCTTCGATGCCGTAAATCAGATCCGCCGCCGTGTAGGTATGCCTGAACTACAAAATACAGATCCGTCAAAACCGACTTACTGCGGCAGCCAGGATGCCTTGCGCCAGCGTATCCGCAACGAATGGCGTGTAGAGTTTGCACTTGAAGGCAGCAAACGTAAATGGGATATCCGCCGTTGGGGTATTGCCAAAGATGTACTGAATGCACCGTTCCTGGGAATGAAATATAAACTGGTGGGTGATGATGAATGTATCCTGTATCAGGGTGAGAACATCAAACTGACAGGCAGTAAATATGAAGACCATAATTATCTGTTCCCGATTCCCCAATCTGAAATAGACTTGAATCCGGCTCTGATACAAAATCCGGGTTATTCAACCAAAGACTAAATTACTCAACCAAAGGGCGTGGCAAAAGTTCTGTTTGTGTTCTTTTGCCCGCCCTTACCACGTTCCACACTGGAACCTTATAACGTTCCGCATCGGTACCTTACCGGGTACTAAGATCGTACATAATTATACGACATATTATGAGACGTACTCCCTACATCCTGTTTCTCCTACTCATGGCACTGTTCTTTCTGCTTTTGGAAGGGCCGATGTTTTACATACCTCATTATCACGAACAGCATCACCTGTTCCTTTTCACCCAAACCTACCTGAACAGCCACCTTTCGGCACCGGGACAGTTGCTCGATTACCTGACCGATTTCTGTATACAGTTCTTTTATCTGCCGCACACAGGAAAAGGATGGTTTGCATTTTTACTATCTCTACCTTACATACTAAATGTCACTATCTGCCATAAACTAACTAGAAAACACGATCTCTTTTTATTAGCTTTAGTTCCTTCTCTCTGGCTCCTGCTCCGATACCTGTCTGTCGATTTTTCAATCACCCATATGATCGGATTAGATTTTTGCCTGTTGGTTTATATGGGGATCAGCTTCGTAACATCCAACCGCTTAAAGTTGATACTGTTCATTCCGGCCACTATTATATTATATGGAGTATGCGGGTGGATATATCCGGCTGTTTCACTCGGCGTCATTCTTATCCCGGTGCTCTCCACCCTATGGGTGACCCGGCATATAATAAATAATAAATACCGCCTGGCCATCAACCTGCTTAGTTTGCTTGTGTACGCCGGAGGTACGTTCTATTTTTTCATTTTTTCATACAATATGCGCGAACGGTTGATTATCGAAGCTGAAATACACCTCAAAGCCGGCCAATGGGAACAGGTAATGGACTGCTGCCAGCGATACCGCGGACAAAACCAGTTAATCTTATATTTCAACAACATGGCTCTTTTCCATACAGGTAAAATGCCATACCATCTGTTCGACTATCCGCAGACGATGGGAGTACAATCGCTCTATCTACCCTGGAAAAGCGATAGCCGGCAAACCGAATACGGACATTATATTTATGAACAACTGGGTTATATAAACGAAGCACACCGATGGGCCTTCGAAGCAATGACCGTCTTCGGGGAAACAGCTCCGAACCTGATCAACCTGATCCGTTACAACATCGTCAACCGCCGCCCGAAAGTAGCCATGCGTTTTATCCGAAAACTAAAGCATTCTCTTTTTTACCGGGAGCAGGCAGAAGAACTGGAAAAACATCTTTTCTCCGGAGAACTCCCCGGATTACAGGCGATCCCTTACGATAACACAGAGAAAGTCCGTTTTGCCAATATTCTGAACATAGGCCCGGAACTCAGCTATCTGTGCGACAAAGACCCGACAAACCGGATGGCATTCGAATACCTGATGAGCGATCTGTTATTAAGCAATCAGCTAGTCCGTTTTGCGGAGAACCTGAAAAGGATACGAGCTTTCTCCTACCCCGAATTGCCGCGGATATACGAGGAAGCACTTTATATCTATCGCCTGGGAGTAAACGAAGAGACCTTCAACAAGACGGGTTTCAGGATCAGTCCGACTACGGAAGAAAGATTTAAAGCCTATTATTCCCTTTACCAGAAAAAAGACATGCAGGAACTGAGAAAGCAATTCGGAAACACCTACTGGTATTACCTCAACTTTCTCAGTCCCTACGGAAACAAAGTAATCAACAAATAATATCCCGATAAAATGACATACAAATATGTTATCTACCTACTGCTGCTAATCATATCAGGCAGTTGCACCCTGCCTGATATAGAACCTGAAGTGCAGACCGACATACCGGTCACCCTCTTTCCCGACTATACCGGAGTGACTTTCCCCTCCAATATAGCCCCTCCCAATTTCAGGATCATAGAGGAAGGGGATGAATATTATACAGAAATAGGCAATAAGGAAAGAGGCTATATCACAATACGGAGTAAACAGTCATCCGTAATTATCCCCGTCGAAAAATGGAGAGAGCTGCTAAAGCATACAGCCGGCAATACATTCTATATCCGGATATCCATCCATCGAAACGGCAAATGGATCCAACACCCGGATATCACCAATGTGATCTCCCGCTCTCCCATCGACCCGTATCTTGTATACCGCCTACTCTACCCGGGCTACGAACTGTGGAACCAGATGGGGATTTATCAGCGCGACCTGACCTCCTACGACGAAACACCGGTCATCGAAAATCAATCCGTAGAAAATGGTTGCCTAAACTGCCATACCTTCTGCAAAAACTCTCCGGAGACGATGATGATACACATACGTGGAAAAGCAGGTGGCACCTTAGTCCGCCGGCAGGAAACGATAAACAAGACAGAAGTCAAAGCTCCGGGAATGAACAACTCCGGAACCTACGCATCATGGCATCCGGGAGGCAGATACCTGGCCTTTTCCGTCAACGAAATCCAACAGTACTTCCATTCCACCGGCCCTAAAGCAGTGGAAGTGTCCGACTCGGAGTCGGACCTGGTCATACTCGATACGGAAACCAATTCACTTATCACAGATACTGCCGTCTACGGTGAAAAATGGATGGAGACGTTCCCGACCTGGAACCCTGACGGGGATATGTTATATTATTGCCGCAGTAAAGCAATAAACAAAAAAACGCCGCTCGACAGCATTCATTACGATCTGTACCGGATTCCTTTTCACGAAAAAGAGGAAAGTTTCGGTACCCCCGAATGCATATTCAATGCATCCGAAGCAGGTAAAAGCGTCTCTTTCCCACGTATCTCACCCGACGGGAAATTCCTGATGTTTACCTGCTCCGACTATGGCAACTTCTCGATCTGGCATCCGGAAAGCGAATTATATCTGCTCGATCTGGCAACAAATAACATACGTAATATGGAGGAAGTAAACAGCAACGATGTAGAAAGCTTTCATTCCTGGTCGTCTACCGGAGAATGGTTTGTTTTCAGCAGTAAACGGTTGGACGGATTATGGGCGCACCCTTATATAGCAAGCTTCGACAGCCGGACAGGCATGGCTGGAAAGCCCTTTGTCCTTCCGCAGGAAGACCCTGATTTCTACCTCGATTTCACCAGGACATTCAACCTTCCGGAACTGATTACCAAACCCGTAGAAAACAGAGATGAACTGGTTGGCGGATACCGAAATAATTACTATCTTCGCCCACAATTAACTACTAACATCAATTTCAATAATTCATGAAGAAAAAAGGATTAACATTATTAGTGGCGACCACATTAGCCAGCAGTGTATTATTTTCCTCTTGTATCGGATCATTTGGTTTAACGAATAAGCTTCTGGACTGGAATAGAAACATCGACAGTAAGTTCGTAAACGAATTAGTATTTATTGCTTTCTGGATTGTTCCTGTTTACGAAATATCAGCACTTGCCGACGTATTGGTACTCAACTCTATCGAATTCTGGAGTGGAAACAATCCTGTTGCAGATGCCGGTACAGTTAAAACGATCGAAGGCAAAGATGGCGTTTATACCGTTGAAACAAAAACCGACGGATACCATATTCAGAAGGAAGGCGAAGAAAAAGCAATCGATCTGGTATTCGACGAAACAGACAAGAGCTGGAGCGTCGAAGCGAATGGAGAAGCAACCAAATTACTGAAGTTCAAAGACAATGACGAAGTTGTCATGTATCTGCCCGACGGTAAGGAAATGAATGTCGAGCTGAACCAGGCCGGTGTTCTGGCATTCCGCCAGGTAGCCGAAGGATATTCTTTCTACGCAGCAAAATAAACCGCGTTCAAACACATAAGGGTGTACCCGAAGTATACGTGCTATCATACGGACTTTCGGTATACCCTTTTATCAAGCTATACCAATCTAAATAAATACAGATGAAACACTCTATCAAAAAAGCCGTGCTCTCAGGAGCATTCAGTTGCTTCCTGCTGGGGTCCGTACTGGCTGACGGTACGCCTACCACCCAGACCACGAAGCCTTACTGGCAGGACATTCAGGTCGTTGCCGTAAATAAAGAGCGTCCGCGTACCTCGTTTATGACGTATGGTGACCGTTCGACAGCTCTCACATCCCGTTTTGAAAAAAGTCCGTATTATTCATTATTGAACGGTACATGGAAGTTCTTCTACGTAGACTCTTATAAAGATCTTCCCGATAATATCACAGATCCGTCTGCCAGTACTTCTTCCTGGGATGATATTACTGTTCCGGGTAACTGGGAAGTACAGGGACATGGCACAGCTATTTATACCAATCACGGGTATGAGTTCAAACCGCGTAATCCGCAACCGCCACAATTGCCGGAAGCTACACCGGTGGGTGTTTACCGCCGTGACTTCGAAGTGCCGGCCAACTGGGACGGACGCGATGTCTATCTGCATATCGCCGGAGCCAAATCAGGTCTTTACGTTTATGTGAACGGTCAGGAAGTCGGTTACAGCGAAGACTCCAAGAATCCGGCCGAGTTCCTTATCAACAAATATCTGCAACCGGGTAAAAACGTACTTACCCTGAAGATATTCAGATGGAGCACTGGTTCTTACCTGGAATGTCAGGACTTCTGGCGTCTCAGCGGTATCGAACGTGATGTGTTCCTGTGGTCGCAACCGAAGATCGCAGTGAATGACTTCCGCGTAATCTCCACACTGGACGATACATATAAAAACGGTATCTTCAAACTGGCCGTGGATATCAAGAACCACACCAAAGAAGCTAAAGATATTACCGTATCTTATGAATTGCTGGATACAAAAGGCCAACCTGTTGCAACCGCCGATAATAAGCTATGGGTAGGTGCCAACGATATTAAAACAGTCTCTTTCACAAAAGACCTGAATGATGTTGCCACCTGGAATGCCGAACATCCGAACCTCTACAAACTGTTGATGACAGTAAAAGAAGACGGCAAAGTAACGGAAGTTATTCCTTATAACGTCGGTTTCCGCCGTATCGAAATCAAGCCTATCGATCAGATCGCCGGTAATGGTAAACCATATACAGTGCTGCTGTTCAACGGACAGCCGATCAAGTTCAAAGGCGTAAACATCCACGAACATAATCCGCAGACCGGACATTATGTAACGGAGGAACTGATGCGTAAGGACTTCGAGATCATGAAGAAGAACAACCTCAATTCCGTTCGCTTATGCCACTACCCGCAAGACCGTAAGTTCTACGAGCTTTGCGACGAATACGGACTGTATGTGTACGATGAAGCGAACATCGAGTCGCACGGAATGTATTATAGCCTGAGTAAAGGCGGTTCACTGGGTAACAACCCTGAATGGCTGTTGCCGCACATGGATCGTACGATGAACATGTATGAGCGCAACAAGAACTACCCGTCGGTAACCATCTGGTCATTAGGTAACGAAGCCGGAAACGGTTACAACTTCTACCAGACGTATCTGTATCTCAAGAATAAAGATAAAGAACTGATGGATCGCCCCGTTAACTATGAACGTGCTTTGTGGGAATGGAACACAGACATGTATGTACCACAGTATCCTAGCGCAGGATGGCTGGAAGAAATAGGAAAAGAAGGTAGCGACCGTCCGGTAGCTCCCTCCGAATATGCACATGCCATGGGTAACTCAACCGGTAACCTTTGGGGACAATGGCAAGCAATCTATAAATATCCGAATCTGCAGGGCGGATGGATCTGGGACTGGGTAGACCAGGGTTTGCTTGTTAAAGATGAGAACGGAAAAGACTATTATGCTTATGGTGGCGACTTCGGCAAGGATATGCCCAGCGACGGAAACTTCCTTTGTAACGGTATCGTAAACCCGGATCGTACTCCGCATCCGGCTATGGCAGAGGTGAAGTTCTCACATCAGAATGTAGGTTTCGAAGCTGTAAATGCAGCCAATGGTGTATTCAAGATCACGAACCGCTTCTACTTCACTAATCTCAAGGATTACGTAATTACCTATACGGTGAAAGCAAACAATAAAGTAATCAAAAGCAACAAAGTTTCACTTGACCTTGCTCCTCAGACTTCGCAAGAAATAACTGTTCCGGTAGCCGATCTGAAACCACAGGCAGGCACGGACTATTTGATTAACTTCGTCGTTACATCAACCAAGCAGGAAGGTCTGGTTCCCGCCGGTTACGATATCGCACAGGATCAGTTCCGTTTGCCGATTGAAGCAGATAAAGTTGCTTATAAGGCCGGTGGCCCTAAACTAACGGTATCAGAAGAAGGAGACAATGTGAAAGTTACATCTTCTAAGGTTAACTTCGTATTTGATAAGAAAGCGGGAGTTGTTACTTCTTATAAAGTGGGTGGAACAGAATACTTCAATGAAGGTTTCGGCATCCAACCGAACTTCTGGCGTGCTCCCAACGATAACGATTATGGTAGCGGTGACCCGAAACGTTTGGAAATATGGGAACTGTCAAGCCGTAACTTCAACGTAACGAATGCCTCCGCTGAAATAATCGATGGCAATGCAATTGTAAATGTCGATTATAAATTACCGGCCGGCAACCAGTTCCTGATCACTTATAAGATCTACCCTGACGGTGTTATGAATGTGGCTACCCACTTCACTCCTGCTCAATTAGATGGCGTGAAGATCGGTATCTCCGAAGCAACCGCAACCGCTACCTTCTCTCCGGGACGTGATAAGGTTAGCGAACGTGATAAAATGGTTGTACCCCGTATCGGCGTACGTTTCCGCCTGCCGGTAACTATGAACCAACTGGAATACTTCGGACGCGGTCCGTTAGAAAACTATTGGGATCGTAAAGCCGGTTATATGATTGGACAATATAAGAGCACAGCAGAAGATCAATACTTCCCTTATGTTCGTCCGCAGGAAAACGGTCACCATTGCGATACACGTTGGATCACGCTGGGTGGTAAGGGTAAAAACCTGCTGATCGTTGCCGACGACGAAATGGAATTCAATGCCATGCGCAACTCTGTTGAAGACTTTGATGCCGGTAAGACAACCAACCGTCCGTACCAGTGGAACAACTTCACGCAGGAAGAGATCAACAACCGACCGAATATCGGCCCGTACGACAAACCTCGCCAGACACACATCAACGATGTCACTCCGCGTAATTTCGTAGAAGTATGTGTCGACCTGAAACAACAGGGATTGGCCGGTTATGATAGCTGGTATTCCCGTCCCGAACCTCAATACACATTACCTGCAAACCAGGAATATAAGTGGGGCTTCACTTTGATCCCGGCAGAAAATGCCAACAGTGCACAAAAGAAAGCTGGATATAGCTATAAATAAATAGACACTGTCATAAAAAAGCGATCTCTGTTAATCAGGGATCGCTTTTTATTTATTATCAATGTGCAAACTATCTATTTCACATCAGAAAACTATACAGTGCCAACCGTATATCCGAATAACGGAACACATAGCCGGCAGAAAGCAGGCGGGCAGGATAAGCCTGTTGCCCTTTGGTCAGAAGCTCCTCTCCTTCCCCGTATAAAAAACGAAATACTTTCCCAGGAATGGTCAGCCAGGCCGGACGATGTAATACCTCGGCTGCGGCACGGGTAAAGGCACGGTTCGTCAACGGCTGGGGAGCGACCAGATTCACGACACCTGAAAGATCCTTATGTTCAATAACAAATCTGATGGCATTTAATACATCTTCAATATGTATCCACGAAAATCCCTGCTTACCGGAAGCAATCTTTCCGCCGACAAAGAAACGAAACGGGAGCAACATCTTCGGCAAGGCGCCACCATCATTCGACAGTACGACTCCAAAGCGGGTAATAACCAATCGTACATCCCTCGATAGTTTCTGAGCCTCTTCTTCCCAACGGATACAGACTTCTGCCAGAAAACCAGAACCTTCAGACGTACTGGTTTCCGAATAAATACCTTTATCCGGATAAATACCTACTGCAGAAGCCGAAATAAATAAATCCGGCTTGACAGGCATCTCATTTATGATCGACACCAACCGCCGCGTCGTACAAACACGACTGTTCCTTATCTCGCGTTTAGCTTTGCTAGTCCAACGTTGATTGATTGTCGTACCGGCCAGATTGATTACAACATCGCATCCGGTCAGGGCTTCTTTCAGCTTATCGTCATTTCCGAGAAGAAACATCGAGTGCTTCAAAGGAACAATAACATCCCCCCTGCCAGAAAAAAAATCCGTCAGGTGCTGTCCTATGAAACCTGAATTACCACTAATTGCGATCTTCATATCCTCTTTAATTGATTTTATGTTTTTCTAGTAGAACAACCAGAGGTAGTCGTTTGTTTTAATCGATTAAGGATGATTGTATTAAAGGTTGTAATTCTTCTTCAAAAATAGCTTTACTGATGATACGGTAATGCGGAGAGTAATTGTCTTCAAATATCTTACTGTGATGACCGACATATTCACCGCGGTTCAGACGGTCCTCGATCTCTTTTTTGTCTTCTTTATAGTTAGTAAGGGAAAAGTTCATGGTGCGGATAATAGCTTCAATCCGGTTCCACTCCTTTTGCCACTCGGCAACAGTTACCGGACGGATACCATTCACACTGCGGATAAATGCATCGAAATAAACCGGATAAGGGATCTGTCCTTTTTTTATAACGGATAGGTTGACCCGATAAAAGTTCCCCTCCCAACCGGTCGGTTCTGCGATATCGCCTTCTGTTTCCGTATAAGAAGCCATCTCACGGCGCAGATAATTAGCAGCTGCAGTCGTATCGCTGATAATATGTCCCGGTCCGAACTTATCCTGGAAAAAGTTTTTATACAGGTCTTTCAGTGTCGACTTGGGATACGTCTGCATCTGCCGTTCGACTGCCTGACGAACTGCTTTCTTAAAGTCAGTCTTCTCCGCCGCCGAACCCCACAGACAGAGAAGACAGAAAAAGGATATAAGCAAACTTCGCTTCATGCCTATTTGATTACTTCTTTCAATTTGTTATGTAACTCTTCGCCGGTGATATTCTTTGCTATAATCACACCGTCAGGATCGAGCAACACATTGGCCGGGATACCACGGACACCATATAAAGCGGGTATTTCAGAGTCCCAGTACTTCAGATCGGAAACATGTGTCCAGGTCAGGTTGTCGTCGGCGATTGCTTTCAGCCATTTGTTCTTATTGTTATCCAGGGAAATCCCCAGAATAGTAAAGTTCTTATCTTTATAGTCCTGGAATGCTTTCACGACATTCGGATTTTCGCGGCGGCAGGGAGGACACCAGGAAGCCCAGAAATCCAGTAAAACATATTTACCACGGAAATCGGCCAGGGGAACAGCCACACCGGCAGTATCCGGCAGAGAGAACTCAGGAGCTGTCTTACCGATCTGTACGTTTTCCAGTTGCTTGATGATACCGTCCAGGTCTATTACATAAGGACAGTTTGCCAATGCCGGAGATATCTTTGCACGAGTAGCTTTCAACTCGTCCAGCGGTAACTGATAAGTGAAATAACGATACAGATAGAAAGCAGCTGCCGGAGAGTCCGGGTATTTGCTGATCAGGCTGTCGACATCGAAACCTTCTTCAAATACTTTACTCTGGTTTTCCTGGAAGATGGCATTCACCGGAGAGTTCTGTACGATAATCGTCTCACCGTCATTCCCGATCGTTACATCCATAGTGGTATTCTCTACAAAGAACTGTACCGGGTAATCCATATTTTCCGTTGCCAGGCCATACAGAAGTGGCTGATCCACTTCGCCTTTGAATGTAAACTTACCGTTCCTGATCTCGGCAGTATCCACATCGAAGAACATTTTATTACGGAACGATTTCAGGTAGATCTTGCCATCCGGCATATTCTCCACGACTCCGTTTATCACATAACCTTTAGGCGTTTCCTGGCAACCTGCCAACAGGAACACAGCCATAACCATCATTAATAGTTGCTTCATTTGACGTTATTTATTTTTATTGTTGACATCGGGATGACGATACCTTCCTTTTTTCAGGCTTATCTTACCATATTCAATAGCACGTACCGGACAGCGGTGGATACAGGCGACACATTGCACACAGGTATCCGACCATACGGGCTTTCCGTCCTTCAAAGAGATAGTCCCTGTCGGACAAACCCGTTCGCACAGGCCACAAGAGATACAGTCGTCTGTCACCCGAAAGTAGTTCTTCCCTATCGCAAAGTTAGTAAAAAGAGGATATATCCAGTAGCTCTTCAGTCCGGGTAGGCTTCCTTTCTTGTATAAATTAACGTTTTTACGTTCGCAGATAGCCTTGGCAATGGCGGTGACAGCCGAAGGGGCTTCCTTCAGTTTCTGTTCTTCCACCTCTTTACTATCCACGTCGAAGCCCGGCAGGAGGATGTAGTTATTTGGCATAACGACAGAGTAGCTATCGGTCAGTGTTATATTCCTTTTCGCCAGTGCTTTCCGCATCAGATCAGCCGTGTAGCCACATTCGTCGCCACAGGTAGAGACAGAGTAAACCGGTTGCTTATCGTATCCGGTCAGCTTCAGATGCGAGATAAAGCGGGCAACGGGAACAGCCGGCCCCCAGGAGTGTACCGGGTAAACGAACAGTACTTTCTCGTCTTCCCTAAGCGGGCAGACAAATTCCTTTTTACCTGTTTTTAACTCCTCGGCTATCGAAACAACGGGTTCTCCCAAAGCAATACCCAACGCATTCGCCACCCAACGGGAGTTGCCGGTTCCTGAAAAGTAAAATATCATACGCGTATCTCTTATTTGGCCACAAATGTAAATATAATTCAGAACTAATATCTTATCTTTGCCATACAAGAAAACCTAATAAGAATAATTATGACAACAATGGAATTGAATTTACGGAAACAAAGCCTTACCGAGCTCATCTTTTCGATGAGCGAAGAAGAGTTCACAGAGATGGAGAAATGTGCTAAAGCTTTATCATTAAAAAGAGCTACATCCAAAAGCAAGCCCTATCCCTGGGCACCGACCGCAGACGAGATCAGATCAGTTGTTGCTGAGTCTGAAGTAAATTACCGCTCCGGTAAATTTATTGAGGAAGAAGATATGGATAACTACCTGGACTCGCTTAAATGAAAAGGCTTAGATGGGATCCTATCGCACAAGAACAAATCACTGAAATATTCAACTTTTATAAAACGCGATACGGACTGCGTACTGCCAGGAAAATTACCGATGCAATCAGGACTAGCAGTAAAAGACTTAAAGAACAACCGCTATTAGGGTTTATAGAGCCTTTGTTACTTACCAATCCTCATAGATACCGTTCGCTTGTTGAAGGTAATTACAAAATAGTATATTGCCTGGAAAAGGATAATTACATCAGGATAGCTACCATATTCGATTGCAGACAAAACCCTGAGAAACTATCCCGGGACTTATAAATAAAAGCACAGTAAATATCGAGTATAAACCGACTTTACTGTGCTTTTAGTATTACATCTCCACATCCCAAACCCCGGCACTCTTCTCCAGCTCCACGAGCGCCGTACTATAATTAAACAATGTCTCAATGTATTGCGCCTGCACATCATCATACGTCCGTTGGGCATCCAGCACTTCCAGCAGGGAAACTTCACCGCGGTTGTAGCTATACACCTTTCCGTCTATCACTTCGCGGGCAGCATGGAGCATACCTTTTTCGTAATGGCCGACCTGCTCGGTCAACGATTGATAACTACGATAAGCCTGCATCACTTCGGTTTGTACCTGCAACAACGCCTGCTGATATTGCGTCTCCGCCTGTTGCTCCCGAAAGCGGGCGGCACGAACGGCACCCTTATTAAAGTTCGAAAACTTCAGGGGAATAGCAATCCCCGCCGTCACCCCGGTAAAGGGAGGAGCCGGCGCCTCTTCATTATACACCCGGGCATTCTTACTGACGGCGATGGAAAGATCGACATCCGTATTCCGCTCACGGCGCGTCACCTTCAACGCACGGGAAGCAACCTCCTTATTCTTCAGGGCGGCCACCAGATCGGCACGGTTCATCGAAGCCGTAGAGATCAGGTCGGCAAGCACAAAATCGCGGTACGGCAGATGCAAAGAAGCATCAGGGATATATAATGTATCAGGAGCTACCGACCCCGTCAGCAAGTTCAGGTTGGAGAACGCATTATGCAGATCGGTTTCAGCCTGCAACAATTCATTCTTCAGGATACCCGCTTCCAGACGACTTTGTATCGCATCGATCTCCATAATCTTACCCAACGCAAAACGCACACTGTCACTCTCCGCCAGCTGACGGATATTATCGTAAGCATTCTGCTTCACCTTGTACAACTCATATTGCTTCAGAGCTTCCAGGTAAGAAACCGTTGCATCGGCACGCAGGTTGCGGAAATAATCGGCAAGCAAAGCCTTCGACAGTTCGCTTTCGCTACGGGCCAGGGCTATGTTCGCCCCACGCTTTCCAAAAGAGAAAGTCTTACTCAGCTCCACTTCCACCCCTTCTCCCATCTGCAGGCTGCCATTCTCGTTGTTGAAATAAGAGACAGACAGGTTCGGATCGTTGAATACTTTCGAAGCGATCACTTCTGCCTCCGAAACATCCACATTCAGACGTTCGGCGGCATACTCCAGGTTTCCTTCCGTCACCTTCTCCATATAACTCCGGTACGAAAGGGATATCATTTGCTGCGCACTACCTGTCAGGCTTCCGGCAAGCAGGCACATAGTAATATATTGTCGCATATCTATTATTGTTTTACTCGTTACTTACTAATCCTTATGTCCCCACTTTCTGATCTTTCGACAACCGTTATATAATCTTTTGACAATTGGCAAACTATTTTTTAACAGATGGCAAATAATCTTTCGACAGTTGTCGAAAAATCAGAGAGTAGGGAGCTTTCCTCTAAACGATAGGCTCCTGCGGCTTAGTTGGTGCCTTGTCTTCATCTAAATAGTGCTTTTCCACCAGATAATATAAAGCGGGAAGCACATACAAAGTAATTACGGTGGCAAACAGCAATCCGTATACGATGACAGTTGCCAACGGACGTTGTACATCGGAACCGATACCGGTACTCAACGAAGCAGGCAGCAAACCGAGCACAGCCACCGTCGCCGTCATCAATATGGGACGGAAACGATGCTTCGCTCCCGTAATGATAGACTGCTTGAAACCACGGTCACGACTGCGCAGGTTATTGATATGCGAGATCATGATTACCCCGTTCTGGATCGCCACGCCAATCAATGCTATGAAACCGACGGCGGAAGATACATTCAGCGTCATTCCCCGGACGTTCAGGGCCAGCATACCGCCGAACAGCGCCAAGGGAACGACACACATCATCAGGGCGGCCTGACGGAATTTTCCACAAGCAGCGAAGAGCAACAGCAACATAATACCCAAAGCCAGGGGCACGACTGCCGCCAAACGGTTATAGGCACGGTGCTGGTTCTCGAACTGTCCGGCCCATTGCAGGTGAACGGTGTCGTGGTTGTATTTTACCTCTTTATCGATCAAGCGGTTGGCCTTATTCAGAAACTCGGTCAGGTCTACGCCGCGCAGGTTGACATGGATGGTCAGGTGACGCTTGTTCATTTCGCGGGAGATGGTACTGGCGCCGGTCGTCATTTTCACTTCCGCTACCTGCGAAAGGGGAATCTTTGCCCCGGCTCCGTTGGTAAGCAAGAGGTTGCCGATGCTTTCGGGCGAGTTGCGGCTGGCTCCTTCGAAACGACAGATCACATCGTAGCTTTTACTGCCGACGAAGATTTGCGAGATCGCTTTTCCTCCGATCGCCAGTTCGATCATATCGGCTACGTCGGAGAAGTTAAGGCCATACTGCGCGATACGGTCGCGGTCGGCGATGATTTGCAACTGGGGAAGCGGTGGCTCCTGGTCGATAGCAACATCGGCGGCTCCCGGGATCGTACGCAAAACATTGACTACCTTATCGGCGATGTGGCGGGTATCGGTGATGTCGTCGCCATAGACTTTGATGGCCAGGTCGCTGTGTGCACCGGCAATCTGATCCATTACCATGTCGATGATCGGCTGGGAGAAGCTGACGGTATAACCCGGCATGGTCGAAAGCTTCTCCGACATTTCTTCGATCAGGTCTGCTTTTGTTTTGCCGAACTTCCAGGTATCGTAGGGTTTCAGGCCGACACCGCATTCGATATGGGAAAGAGAGAAAGCTTCGGCTCCCTCGTCATCGCGGCCTACCTGGGTCATTACGTAAGAGACCTCTTCAAACTCTTTCACCGCTTTGCGCAATTCGGCTCCCATTTCCTTCGCCTTCTCGATAGAAATACCCGGAGGCAGTTGCACCTGTATCCAGACAGCTCCTTCGTCCAACGGTGGCAGGAAGTCTTTTCCTACGGTGTAACTCAACACGCCGGCTGCTACCAGAATAACCAGCAAAGGCATCAACACCCGCTTAGGTTTATCCAGCAGGGCGATGATCTGCTTATGATAGATATCCCCCAACTTCTCCAACCAGCCGTTGTGATATATCTTACGCGGTTTGCGATAGGCATAGAAAGCCAGCCCCGGTATCAGGAAGAGGGCAACAGCCAGCGCACCCAGTAAGGCATAACCCACGGTGTAAGCCATCGGAGTGAAGAGTTTCTTTTCAATATGCTCGAAAGCGAACAAGGGAAGATAAGCGGTGATAATAATTAATGTAGAGAAGAAGATCGGGCGGGCCACTTCGGTGGTACGGCGCAGGATGGAATCTTCGGTCAGCATTTCGTCGGGATGCCGTTCGCGCTTCTTCAATACCGTCTCCATCATCACGATCGCCCCGTCCACGAGGATACCGAAGTCGATCGCTCCCAACGACAACAGGTTGGCCGGAATATCGGTCAACTGCATCAGGATAAAAGCGATCAGCAAAGACAGCGGGATGGTGAGCGCCACCAACAAAGCACCGCGCCAGTTTCCCAGAAACAGGATCAACACCAGCACGACCAGCACCATTCCTTCGAACAGGGTATGGGATACGGTATGCAAAGTCGTATCCACCAGGTTGGTACGATCCATAAAGACATGCAGATGAGTCCCTTTAGGCAGGGTCTCGTTATTCAGTTCGTCTACGGCCTGATGCACTCCTTCCAGCACCTGCGAAGGGTTCTCGCCGCGAAGCATCTGCACGATACCTTCCACGCCATCGGAATAGTCGCGCACGCCGTCGAAGAAACCTAACACGCCTTTACGCTCCAGGTTTCCGTATTTCAGCGTTCCCAGATCGTCGAGGTAGACGGGTATACCGTTCTCGGTCTTGACAACGATACGGCCCAGGTCTTTCAGGTCTTTCACCAGACCGATACCACGGATCACATAGCTCAGATCGCCACGGCTCAGCATACTGCCGCCGGCGTTTACGTTATTCTTTTCGATCTTCTCGGTGATATCTCCCAATGTCACATTATATTGTTCCATCTTATGTGGGTTCACCTCTATCTGGTATTGGGTGGTGATACCGCCGAAGTTACTGACATCGGCCACACCTGTCACCTGTTTCAGACGGGGAATGACTACCCATTTATGCAGGTCGGTCAGTTCGCGTATATCCAGCTGGTCGCTTTCCAGTACATAACGGAAGATCTCACCGGTTGGCGAAGTCAACGGGTTAAGTCCCGGTACCGCATCGTAAGGCAACTCCACATCTACCAGACGCTCCTGCACCCGCTGACGGGCCCAGTAATCGTCGATACCGTCATCGAAAACCAGTACGACAGTCGAGAGGCCGAACGTGTTTTTGCTTCGCATCACATTCAGTCCCGGCATACCGTTCATCGCCCTTTCGATAGGGATACTGATTTGCTGCTCTATCTCTTCGGCAGCCAGACCGGGTACTTGCGTTACAACCTGTACCGTAGTATCTGCAATATCAGGATAGGCATCGATTGCCAGTTTCGTCCATGAATAGTAACCTACTATACCCAAAAACAGGAAGAGTACGAACATCAGCCCCCGCCGGTATATCGCCATATAAATAATCCTTTTCATAGTGTTTAACGGGCATCAAGTAAGTAAAAGGCTCCGGTAGTCACGATCGTATCGCCGGAAGTAAGGCCGGAAAGGATCACCGTCTTCCCTCCTTCGCTGACGGAAGTCGATACCTGTTGCTTACGATAGCTGTTGCTTCCCAAAGAGACAAGTACGTATGCACTTTCTTCCTCCTGGAGAATGGCCGAGTCAGGGATACGGATCACTTCCGCACTACGATCGCACAGCTTGACAGTCCCGTACATGGCCGGTTTCATCAGGCGGGCGTCGTTATCGCATTCGATCAACACTTCCACCGAGCGGGTCTCCTCATCCAGCATTTCGCTGACATGGTATATCTTTCCGGGGAAAGGTCGGTCGGGCATAGCCACCAGGCGGATCTCCACACTGTCAAGCGATTGTATCAGCGACATATCCTTTTCCTTTACATGGGCCGATACCCATACTTTATTCAGGTTGGCTATGACAGCGACAGGTTCTGCATCTTCCTTTATATACTGGCCGATCACGATACGGTCGGTCACCACTTCTCCCGCTATCGGCGAGCGAACAATCAGGGGTTGCCCCAATACCATATCTGCGGGTTCTATCTGAAACACCTTCAATGCGGCGACGGCATTTTCGTAGTCTTTCTTTTTGAGTTCATAATTCACTTCGGCCTCTTCGAGTTCTTTCTGGACGCCCACTTTGTTTTGTAACAGATCTTTTTCGCGCTTCAGACTCTTCAAAGCCAACTCCATCTCCTGCTTGGCCTGATAGTAAGCCTTCCCTGTTTCAAAGAAAGAGGGTGAACTGATCTCGAAGATAGGACTTCCGGCAGCCACTTTCTGCCCCAGCCGTACGAACGATTTGGAAATGCGTCCGCCAAAAGGAGAAGCAACCTCCGCATAATTAGAAGGAATGGCTTTCACCACCCCGGAAGTACTGAACTCCATACGGTAGGGTTCTTTCTTCACTACATCGGTCTTCAATCGGGATAAGATCGGCGATTTATCCCCTATTTGTATCGTGTCGCCCCGCAAAGTGATGGCAACAGCAACTTCATCGTCCTGCTTGTTTGAGTTGCAGGAACACAATACCATTGCCGGAAGCAATAGCATAAGTAATTGTTTCATATTGTTGTTATGTTGTATTAAATAATTCTGTTTTTCCGTTACGAATAAATTATTTAATACAAAGGCGGGGCACGCAGGCTGACATTACGTACAAGACGTACGGGGGTTGTATACTGGTGTTTCTGAATAAACACGGAAAGAAGTACCCAGGCCGTCACCAGAGCTAAACATAAGGTAGCCGCCTCCATCAGGAGATCATCCAGTTCCTGAATGGTATTGAACGCGGCAGAACTATGCGTGTGATGCGGCAGTCCGTCGGCTCCCGGCAAAAACGGGTGAGAATGGGTAACTGAATAAGTCGGGAAATAATGGGTATGAGTGAACGCAGTGCCCCCTACATAGTAGCTCACAAACAGAACTACCAGCAGATATTTTACTATAGCATTGCAGATAGATTTCACACGCTTCCGATTTTGTAGCAAAGGTATTTATTTATTTTGGTTATACTTTTACATTTATGTAACGATTCTATGATTATTTTTTACTTTTCATTTGGTGAACGTCGGGAATATCCATTAATTTGCAAGACTTAAACAACACTTATATGAAAAGGACTATACTTCTTTTTGCAACAATGGCCTGCATGACCGTTTCCTCTTTACCGGCACAGGATGCCGCTGTAAACAAAATTATCGAGACCGGACGTACCGACAACCGTGTTATGAACCATCTGGATATCCTTACCAATCGTTTTGGCGGCCGCCCTATCGGTTCCGATGCCTACGATAATGCCACCCAATGGGTTGCCTCCAAGTTCAAAGAATGGGGACTGGAAGTGGAATTGCAGGAAGCCGGCACTTTACCGGTCGGATTCAACCGTGGTCCGTGGTTCGGCAAGTTATTGGGAGAACAAGGTATGGAACTGCACTTCGTTACTCCTTCCTACACCTCCGGTACGAAAGGATTACAACGCGGTCATGTTTTGATGGAGCCCCGTACACAGGAAGAGTTCGATCGTATGAAAGGCCAGCTGAAAGGTGCCTGGGTCTTAGTGAACGGCAAAAATGTAGGCTGGCCGATCGCCCACTCTGCTTCGGCCGACTCAACCCGTGCCGCTATCATTGCCGAGAATAACGAGATCGCTGTAAAGAACCGGGAAATAATGATCGGCAACTGGGAGAACAGAACCAACAATCCGATGCTGCCTCTTAAAGAGGATGTTCCGGCACTGTTTTATAAAGAAATGTGCGAGGCCGGAGTATTAGGTTTTATCCAGTCGGCACCGGTTCCTCTACGCGCCCTCTATGATAAAGACGTCGTATTCGACAAAGAAATGACTATCGATAAATTACCGACCGTTGCCGACATCAAGCTGGACGAACATCAATACGAAGTGATCAAACAGATGGTGAAAGAACGCCGCTCTTTCATGCTTGAATTCGACATACGCAATCATTTCCGCCTGGGACCGGTGAAATATTATAATGTAATAGGCTCCATCAAAGGTAGTAAATATCCGGGGGAATATGTAATGCTTAGCGGTCACCTCGACTCGTTCGACGTAGGCACAGGAGGTGTCGATGACGGTTCAGGCGTTACTCCTGTCATGGAGGCGGCCCGCCTGATCGCCATTTCCGGTGCTAAACCCAAACGTACGATGTTATTCTGTGCTTTTGCCGGTGAAGAATTTGGTTTGCTCGGTGCAACGGCATGGGTGAAAGGTAATCTGAAGAAACTGGACAAAATAGCCAACCTCTTTAACCGCGATGGTGGCCCAACGCCTCCGGTAGGTATCAGCGTACCGAAAGCGATGTATGATGATTTCGTAAAGATATGCACTCCTATCCAAAAGATCAACCCGGAATATACGTTCGAAGTGAAGGAAGCCGAACCTCGCAAACAGCCCAAAACACCGGGCGGCACGGATGCCTCTGTCTTTGCTATCGAAGGGGTACCGACCATCGGATTTATGGAAAAAGATTTCAAAGGATATAACTTCAGCTATGATGAGATATGGCATACCGAACGTGACCTTTACACTAAGAGCATCCCTGAATACCAGAAACATGCCGCTACTGTAATGGCTATTGTCGGCCTGGGCGTAGCTAATCTGGATCATCAGCTATCTCGTGAAGGGCTTTATCTGAAAGAAGAATAAAAACGGTCCGCACAGGTAACCGGCATTACACAAGTAAGGCAGACGCCCCAGGGCATCTGCCTTATCTCTTTTACGGTTGTAAACCTTTTTCGATACATGCACCCGGTTATGACTTACCGGACGTCCGTGATTCTCTATTTCCGCTTCGCGGCTACCTTTACGGTTTGCCTTGATGTACTCGTCCAGCGGAGAGACTTTCTTTTTCTTCTTCATAGCTGTACTATTTATTACGGCTACAAAGATACAATTATTTTTCCGGATATTGTCTGTTAGGATTCTTCGGAAACCAACCTTTCAGTACGCGCTCTTCCTGCTCGAACACTTCTTTGATCGTCCAGAACGAAGAGAAAGCGAAAACTCCACAGATAGCGGATAAAAAAACACTTTCTATAAACAAGGAAGCAACTGTCCCGATAATACCTAATATAAGAAAAATCCACCAACACTTAGTTCCCCAATAATATTCAGCTTTTACTACAACCGGATGAAACAATCCGATAATCAAAAAAGTAGCAATACCTATCAAAAGTCCGTCAAAATTAATCATATCCATAATCATATCGTTTATTATAAAACAGAAGCCTTTATTTATCTACTTTGACAAAGATACAAAAATTAAATAACCCTGCTTATAAATTATACCTATAGCCTCATTGACAATTGTCATAAATTCAAACAAAAAGGCGCTCCCTTATGAGGAACGCCTTTTTATATATAACTGCTTATTCTTTAAATCTTATTCTGCAGGAGTTTCAGCCGGAGCTTCTTCCGGTGCAGTAGCCGGTTGCTGGGCAGTACCGAAGTTAGGAGCTACCGTGTTCGGATCGATTGTTACTGCTTCGTTTACCTGTTGTTTGATTTCAGATTGAGTTGTTGTAGTTGCTCTGGGAATGAATGCAGTAATAACGATACTACAAACGATAACGAAACCTGCCAGGCCCCAAGTTGCTTTTTCAAGGAAATCTGTGGTCTTACGTACACCCATAATTTGGTTAGAAGAAGAGAACCCTGAAGCCAGACCTCCACCCTTTGAGTTCTGAATCAGTACTATCAGGATCAATAGTAATGACGCAATCAGGATCAAAATAGAAATAAATACGTACATTTTAGTTTTATTTTTTAGTGTTAATAATCAATTTTTCCAAAAATCTTATTTGGTCTGCAAAGTAAGCATTTTTTTCTGGATAATTCAAATATAAGTTTTTAATAATTTGCAACGCTTTCTCATACCGTTTCTGTTTAACATAAATATGCGCTAAAGTCTCGGTAAAATAAGAATCATCATCCAGAGAACGAGCCGGTTCCTCATCTTCCGGTTTCAACGAAGAGGGTTGTCCTTCTTCATCCGTTTCCAGGTTGATCCCTAAACCACTTCCCGGTGCACGCTGTTCATCATTTTTAATAAATGAATCGATCAGATCGTGATGCTGCAATTTAACAGACGACTCTTCCTCCTCTTGTGTTTCAGAATCTTTTGTCAAAGACCAATAAATATAATCCGATGATACGGATGGTTGGAATAGTAATGTCGGATCTGAAGCCTGTTGCTCTCCTTCACTCTCACGGTCGGCAAGAAAGGCCTCGATCAGAGAAAAAGCGTCGGCCGTCTCTGCTTCTTCGCCCGACGCAGTTTTAAGATGCATGCCGTAACGTTCTCCTTCAATTAATGTAAACAATTTTTTCCTGTCCGGTATATAGACAGCCATTTTCCTCAGTTCGGCAGCAAAACGGATATCATTCAATACAGCCAGATTCTTCAGATAAAGCATCCGTGCTATATGAAAATAAGGATATTCGTCCACTATCTGCTTCAGTTGAGGAAGTGTTTCCTTCGTCAGCAGAGAGGGATTTTCTATCAGTTGATATAAATCTGCCGCTTTCATAATCTTACCAGTTTGCTACTGTCGCATTATAAATCTGATCTACAATTTCTTCTATAATGAGCGGTACATATTCAGGTTCTACATCCTGCAGCATTCGTGTCGCATCAAATTCCTGATAAGCAGAGAAAGTCTGCTCGAAATCTTCATCAGGATTTGTCCGGTTTGAATAACGCACACGTACCGTAATGGTCAACTTGGTTTGTGAAGACCAGGCATCTTCCTTGACAGCCATCGGTGTCAGTTGATAACCGGTGATCTCACCTTCCAGCTCCAGGTCGCCATTATCATTTACCAGCTGAAGGCGTGTTTGACGAATGTATATATCCTTCAGTGCCTCGGTAAACTCCTGCGAAAGCTGCGGATAAACCAAGGGAGCTTGGTTGGGAAAATCTTTTATCGTGATGGTTTTCACCTTCGTATAGTCGATAGAAGCTCCATTGAACTTATACGAGATGGAGCAGGCTGTCAGCACCAATCCTATCAACAGGCAAAGCCAGATCACATTTTTCTTAAACATATTATTCCAAATTATATTCTTTAATCTTTCTGTAAAGCGTACGTTCCGAAATTTTCAGATCGGCAGCAGCATTCTTACGGCGGCCGTTATGCTTTTCCAGTGCCTTACGGATCATTTCTTTTTCCACTTCTTCCAGTGATAAGGTTTCTTCCTCTTCTACGTCTTCCACTTCCTGGATGGAAGTAGAATGAACCGGATGAATAGGATGTGCATAGGTTGTCTCTTCTGCAACAGGCATCTGCATCTTCCCTCCCATAATATCATGGACCAGCTTTTTCAGGTCGTTTACGTCTTTCTTCATATCGAAAAGAACCTGATAAAGGATCTCACGTTCACTGTTGAAGAACTTCTGATCATTATCCTGCTGCTTAACCAGTACCGGATATTTCTCCACATTCAGATCAGGAAGATACAAACGTAAAACATCTGCTGTTATATCACGGTTCTCTTCAATCACGGAAATACGCTCTGTTATATTCTTCAGTTCCCGGACGTTACCCGGCCAGCGGTACGAAGTAAGCAACTGACGTGCTTCATCATCCAAACGGATGGGCGGCATACGATATTTCTCTGCACAATCACCCGCGAATTTACGGAACAAAAGAATTATATCTTCCGGACGTTCTCGTAAAGGGGGAATCTGAATAGGAACAGTATTCAAACGATAATACAGGTCCTCACGGAATTTCCCATCGGCAACAGCCTGTATCAGATTTACATTCGTAGCAGCTACAATCCGCACATTTGTCTTCAACACCTTGGAAGAGCCGACCTTAATAAACTCCCCTGTTTCAAGCACACGCAACAAACGGGCTTGTGTAGGGATAGGTAATTCCCCAACTTCATCCAGAAAGATTGTACCACCGTCGGCCACTTCAAAATATCCTTTCCGGTCTGCCAATGCTCCTGTAAAAGAACCTTTCTCATGTCCGAACAATTCCGAGTCAATTGTTCCTTCAGGAATAGCACCGCAGTTTACGGCTATATATTGTCCGTGTTTACGCGGACTGTTCTGATGTATAATCTGTGGAAATGTCTCCTTACCGACACCACTCTCACCGGTAATCAGGACAGATAAATCTGTCGGGGCCACCTGAAGAGCCACATCGATAGCCCTGTTCAGGCCCGGGCTATTTCCTATAATTCCAAAACGTTGCTTTATTTGCTGGACGTCTAGCTTAATCATCATATCTATTGAATATCTGTAATTATTTCAGTTTGTCTGCCAAAATTACAAATCTTAATTCAAATTCCAGCTATCCGAAGTAGATTCTATCAGCGGTTTCTCATTTTTTAGCACCGTAAGTCTTGTTGAACAAGAACTCAGCAAGTGCCGTATCATCGGTAAATTTCTTTATTTCTTCCGGAGAGATAGGTTCACCGACATATACATCGACAGTTTTTCCTCTTTTATTAAAAGCTTCTGTCGGAATACGCAGGGTACGGATCTTCCAACTTATGCTTCCCAGCCAGTAAAAGAAACGGGAATTAAGAAAATCGAAATAGACAGGATAAACAGGCACGTTCGCTTTTTTTATCAACCGGATCACACTATGTGTCCAAGGTAAATCGTGGATCGCTTTATCCTGCTTATTATAAAAAGAGATAGCTCCTGCAGGAAAAAAGCCCATAGGATGACCTTCTTTCAGTCGCTGTAAGGAATAACGGACACCATTGATATTAGCTGGATTCGGTCCGGTACCTGTCGAGTCCGGCATGACCGATACAAAATTATCTTGCATGGCTCCGATCTTAGTCAGGACACCGTTTACCATCACTTTAAAATCAGGACGACGGGAAGCCATTATATCGATCAACATAATGCCGTCTACCGATCCGATCGGATGGTTGGAGATTGTGATAAATGCACCTTCCGGTAAATGATCCAGTATTTCCGCATTATGCAGGTTATACTTAATATCGATCAACGGATCACTCAGAAGCGCAGATGTAAATGCAGAACCGCGCAGATGACAATTATTAGCATGTACCCTGTTTACTTTATCAACATTTAAGCATTTAATCAATAATTTGCCAAGGAAGGTGCCTATACGGCTTTTGAAGAACGGGGCAGCTTCCTGCAAATCATTTATGTCTACTACGCTCTTTTTCATATATTATTTATTCTATAAACGATGCACACATCTTTTCATGCTTACGCATAGCCAATAGCAAGACTATGTTCAACACAATTATTTCATACAGGAAATAAATCCAGACTTCACCTATCAACACCACGATGAACATAACAATCGTACGTCCGTTAAATGTCAGTAGATCTATATAACGCATCAATTCACGACTTTGTTTACGAAAAGCTACCCGTACATTTTCGGGGATGTCATCACCGTATTTAGCATGCAGGCTCCGCAGCATACGCTGCAAAGCAGGAGTAGCCTTTACCTGAAGCAATGTATACCCCCTGTAAAGAAAATAAAATGTTTTGTTGATTCCCATCTTCATCTCTTTATGGCGAGCTATAACCTGTTCCAACGATTGGAACTCGGCTCCTTTATCTTTGCTGATAAAATAAAGATGGAGCGTTTTATAGTAGTCGGTAATATTTGCTTGTACCAGATGAGAAAGTCCGGATAAGACAGCTAAGGCAAAGAACCAGTGTGTTCCGTAGTCGTGTGATAAACGTAAAGCGAACCCAACATAGATAGATGCAAACCAGATATCACCGGCAAAACCGTCCAGTATTCGTCCGATAGCCGACTTTATACCTGTCAGACGAGCCAGCTGGCCGTCTACACAATCCAGTATATTGGCAAAAATCAATAATAATATACCACAAATATTATAGACCAGATTATCATGATAAAACATAAAACCAACGGCCGCCCCTACAAATATAGAAATTACCGTTACCATATTCGGGGTAATTCCTGTGCCACGTAACATACGAGCTATACGGAAACCTATCGGACGGTAAAATGCCCGATCGACAACATTTTCTGTTTCTATCGATTTCAGCGATGCTTCGTATTCCTTATCCAAATTACTCATCTATCTATTATTTATACGAATAACCGCCGTCTACAACGACCACTTCGCCATTAAAATAACTATTTTCAATTAACATCTTATATACTTCGGCTAGCTCTTCCGGATCACAAAAGCGACCGAGAGAAACCTTATTTTCTATATTCCGGCGTATCTCTGCCGGTTTTGTTTTCTGCCATTCCGTATCTACAAATCCGGGGGCCACTGCATTCACACGCAATTCATAAGGCGTAAGAAACTTAACCAGATTTTTAACAAGGGCATGTACAGCACTTTTTGTTACACCGTAAGCCAAAGACACCGAATGAGGTTGAATTCCCATAAGAGAGCCGGTAAAAACTACACTGCCTCCTTTATTTATACGTCCGACAGTGCGTTGAAGAAAGAACACCGGAAAATGCACATTGGCAAAAAACACCCGTTCCCAATCCGCCAACGACAACTCTTCAAAAGAGTCACGACAGGTAAGGCCGGCATTAAAAACTACGGCATCGAGCTGCAAATCTTTCTCCAGCAGATAAGTATATATTTTTTCTATGGATTCTTTATCTGTTACATCAGCCTGCAATACAAAGACCTTTACTTGTAATTGCAGCTGCAATTGTTCTCTGGTATGTTCTGCAGTATTCGGATCGGAAGCATAGGTAAGGACAAGGTTATACCCGGCTTTACCTAAACAGAAAGCCACCGCTTTACCTATACCTTTCGTACCACCGGTAATTAAAGCATATTTTTCCATGAGTCGTTTTTATTCCTCCCCTTTACCTTTTACAGTTGCAGGTTTAGCATGTCGTTGATATTTCAGATTTTCCTCATAAGAATCATGGATCGTTTTCTTCAGGTTAGAAGAAGACACTCCTGTTCCGTAAGGGAAATAAAAGACCTGCACACCCAGATCTTTCAGATAATCATATTTACCGAACCAGTCGTCACCCACAACAAATGCATCGATATTCAGTTTTTTTACTATCTCCGTATGATCCAAAGTATGTTGCGGTATCACAATATCAGGCGTTTTCAATGCTTCAATGATCTGAAGACGTTCATTAAAAGGAATAATAGGATTCGCCTTATAAGAAGAGACCAGTTCATCCGTACTTACACCTACAATAAGAATATCAGCCAAACTACGGGCATAATTGATCATCCGTAGGTGATTATAGTGGAACATATCAAACGTTCCGGAAGTATATACGATCGTTTTATCTTTAAACATAATTCATGTTGCAATTTGAAACTACAAACTTACGTAAACTTTTCTTATCAAAAAAAGTTTGAAGTCAAAAAGCGTAATTTATTGAGGACAAACATCCGTATCATCGTCTTCCTTGGTAAGATCCAGCTTTTCATTATCGCCTCCTTTATCAAAATATTGTTTACGAAGTGGATTGGCTGTTGCTTCACGATAGATCAACCGATTCTGATAAATATCCAGAGCTGCATACAAAGCCTGACGGAAAGACTCTTCCGAAGCTAAATTCTGTCCTGCGATATCATAAGCAGTACCATGTGCCGGAGAAGTACGTACCACAGACAAACCGGCCGTATAATTAACTCCGTCGTCCATCGCCAGAGTCTTGAATGGAGCCAGTCCCTGATCATGATACATAGCCAGTACACCATCAAATTTATCATACATCTGCGAACCGAAGAATCCGTCGGCGGCATAAGGGCCGAAAGACATAACACCTCTTTTCTCAGCCTCTTGCATTGCCGGAATAATGATCGTTTCCTCTTCTTTTCCCAGCAGGCCGTCGTCTCCAGCATGAGGATTTAAAGACAACACGGCAATACGTGGCTTTACGATTCCGAAATCCTGCTTGAGCGATTGATTGAATATACGCAATTTCGACATAATATCCTCCACAGTTATTCTGGATGGAACTTCCGACAGAGGAATATGTCCGGTCACCAAAGCAACCCGCAAACTATCCTTCATCAGGATCATCAAGGCCTTCCGGCCTACTCCCCCAAAACGTTCTTCCAAATATTCCGTATGACCCGGAAAATGGAACTGGTCATTTTGTATATTATGCTTGTTGATCGGGGCTGTCAGTAAAACATCAACAGCACCACGTTTCAGATCTGCAACTGCGGCTTCCAGCGACAGAAAAGCAGCTTCACCGGCAATAGTTGTCGACTGGGACAGCTCGACCTTCGTCTCGTCATCCACACAGTTTATAATATTAACGCGGTTAACACCGGCATCCTCTGCCTGAGAGATAATATTCATATTCACAGGGGGCAATTCCAATGCTTTCCGGTGATAGGCGGCAATCTTTGACGAACCGTATATGATCGGAGTACAAAGTTCTGCTACCCTGGCATCTGAGAATGTTTTCAATATCACCTCATATCCGATGCCATTTATATCTCCGTGAGTAATGCCCACTTTTATCAATCGTTCTTCCATGTATTATGTTTGTTTATTTCTTATTTTCAGGAATATCCAGCGTTTCATCTACGGACTTGTTAAATTCATCCGGCAGACGAAGGGTATATAATGCAGCCTCTATACGACGAATGAAATTACGTTTATCTGTCTCCGGGGCAAAAACAAAACCTTCAGCCACAACGACCCGGTTGTTCTTTTCATCCAGACGGACATGGCTGACAAACGGCCCACCCATCATATCACCGACCATTTTCCATAAACCACGTAATACGCCACAATACTTTCCATTCACTGTTATAGGCGTATAACTTACATCGGCACGCGTTTCTGTTGCCATATAAGATTCAGGAAAAGATCCCGGCAAATTCTTTTTCAGTACAGAATCACGCTTTGCTATCAAATACTCTGCAGTAAAGGTGTTCGGATCCGTATAAGGGAATGTATATACGATTAAATCAGTACGTCCGGTATTCGCATTGTTAGATGCCCAGAAGAAATCAGTAGTATCACGATAATAAGTCATATTCGCCGGAGCATTGAGCATCAGGTCATGATTATTTTTGAGATTATCCATAACAACTGCACTATAATCTTTCTGCAACTGATTCATAGCACGGTTCATTTCCACCTTCACGAAGAAATCAACCAATGCCTTTGGATGTGCTTCCGTATATTCGATGATAGCTTCCGGAGAAGGGGCATTTAATGTTACGACCACCTGTCCATTTGCCCAACGGTCATTCTCATAACTCACTGAAGCTTTCGTATAAATAGCAGGATCGATATTTACGATCAGAATATTACGAACATAAGTCAATAATCCATCGAATTGTGAAGGATCTACATAGGTTATTTTCAATGCGGGTTCAGATTGAGGAAGTCCCGGGACATCGGATGTCAGTTCTTTTTTAACAGCCATTCCCGAAGGGCCATCCCAGTTTGCTTTTTTCATTACAACAACGACTTCATAAGCAAGTCCTGTTGCACGTTTTCCAACCGGCCCAGAGCTACATGCACCCAGCAATACCAGAAACATGAATAAGCTAATCAGTAAAGAAATCTTTTTCATACCCATTCGTTTTATTACACAAATATAATTCTTTTCTCTTAAATGACTTGTCTTCTATCCCTTTTGTTGCTTTTTAGCGGTGGATAACATTCCGCAAGCAGCAAATATATCTTCTCCCCTGGAAGCCCGAATCGTACAGATTATTCCGGCATTATTTAATATATCGCGAAATGCTTCCATCTTTGCCAGATCCGAACTTTCCAACGGGACATCGGGTATAGCATGAAAACGGATCAGATTTACCCGGCAGTCCAAGGTATCTAATAAACAAATCAATGCTTTAGCATGTTGCGGACTATCGTTTAAATTTTTAAAAACAATATATTCAAATGACACCCGCCGCTGGTGTGAGAAATCATATTCCTTAAGTAATTCGATGATGCTTTGTGCCGGATAAGCTTTTTCCACAGGCATTAACGACAATCGCTCTTCATGATAAGGAGAATGCAGACTAACGGCCAGATGACAGTCGCTTTCCTCTAGAAAACGCTTCAATCCCTTGGCAACCCCGATAGTTGAAACGGTTATCCTTTTAGGGCTCCAGGCATATCCATATGAGGATGTCAGGATCTCAAGAACTTTAAAAAGTTCGTCCACATTATCCAACGGCTCTCCCATTCCCATAAAGACCAGATTCGTCAGACTGTCAGATTCCGGTAGAGATTGTATCTGATTCAGTATCTGATTGGCTGTAAGGTTCATTGTAAACCCCTGTTTTCCCGTCATGCAGAACAGACAGTTCATTTTACATCCGACCTGGGAAGAGACACACAAAGTTGCACGATCATCTGTCGGGATATAAACAGCCTCGACAAAGTTACCAGTACCGGCAGCAAACAAATATTTTATCGTTCCGTCTACCGACTTCATACAATCTACAGGAGGAACGGCACCCACTTCAAAAGACTCTTCCAGTTGTGTTCGTTTGGCAGCTGCAATATTAGTCATTTCAGCGATAGAGCTTACTTTTTTCTTATACAGCCAGTCAGCCATCTGTTTAGCAGCGTAACCAGGTAATCCGACCTCCGCAGCCACCTCTTTCAGTTCGTTCAGCGTCATGCCCAACAATCGTCTTTTCTCTTGCATTGTTTTATTTATATAACGATTAATCCGGCACAAAGATAAAAAAAAGCTGCCGGACTTTTCTGAATAAGTCCGGCAGCTTTCTATTAAAGGTATAGTTATTTCCTTTTATTATCTTTATTTCAAATTAGAAGAAACGTACGCGGTTATCTTCTATTTCTGCTTTGTTCACCAGTGACTGGATAGCCTGGAATCCGAAACGATAAGCGTTAGAAGCATCCAATGTGCGGATTTCTTCAGCTTCATTGAATTCTTTAGCATCTTTGTTTCTGTCATATACTTTGAATACATATACACCATTGTTTCCAACTACAGGTTCGCTCAACTGACCTACTTCTGCAATAGAAACCATTGCATTCATTTTCGGTTCTACACCGATACCGGCAATACGACGTGTTCCAAAGTTAATAAACTTAACAGAGTCTACTCTTGAACCCATTGCATCTGCATAAGCATCAACAGATGTTAGATTTTTAGCTTTCAGATCGGCTGCGATCTTTTCACCCTTCTTCTGAGCAGCTATTTCAGCTCTCAAAGCCGGAGTAACAGAAGCAACTGAACGATAACCTTCTTTCAAAGTACCTTCAACACCTGCAATAACAAACTTATCGTCACATTCGAAGATCTCAGAGATTTTACCTTTATCGTTCTGGAAAGCCCAACGGATTACCGGACGAGAATTCTTAATGCTTCCCAAAGTCTGGTTGTCAGCAGTTACAGTTACGCCCGAGATCAGGTTATAACCTGCTTCTTTAGCTGCATCATCCAACTTAGCCAGGTCACTGTTCTTTGAAATGAACTGATTCAACTCATTATAAATGTTGCTATAAGTTTTAGAGCTCGGAGATACAGTCATATCGATATCAGCCACCTTATACTTATTCACATTATTTGTTTTTTCTGTAACCTTAACCAGGTGAGTTCCGTATAGAGATTTAACTTTTGCAATATTGTTCACCGGAGTCGAGAATACTGCGTTCTTGAAATCTTCGTTTACACCTCTCAGTGCAGTGATTTCTGTAAACCATCCCAGTTCACCGCCATTTTCGGCAGCCTGGTCGGCTGAGAATTGTTTGGCCAGTTCAGCAAAGTCACCGCCATTTTTCAGTACGTTCATCAAGCTATCTGCCAAAACTGTTGTACGAGCTTCGTCACCCGTGTTAGCCAACATAATATGACTTACTTTTACTGAGTCAGGAGCCACTGTCTTGTCAACCAGCTTAAACATTCTGTATTTGTCATTATCGAATACCGGTCCATAAACAGCACCTACTTCAGCAGTAGTTGCGAACTGCTTCATTTCCGGATCAAATGCATTTTCAGTGAAAAAAGCATCCATATAAGGAACTTCTGAATTTTCATTTACAATATCAGCAACCTTTTCTGAAGTCTTGAATTCTTCTTTCAAAGATTCGATATCTGCACTAGCCTTGTCATAGTCTTCCTGGCTCGGACGAATATCAACAGCGATGTATTTAATAACTTTACCTTCTTTCTGTTTGTAAAGTTCTTTGCGCTGATTGTACAGCTTTTCAATTTCGCTCTTGCTAACATCAACTGTTGAATCAGGAATACTTGCATACGACTGCATAGCATATACGATGTCTGAGTTTTCTGAAACATCATTGAAAGCTTCTTTTGCATCCAGTACGTTTGCAGAAACAGCCTTGCTTAACAAAGTTGTATATTTTTGTTCCAGACGCTGACGTTTGATGTTCTTTTCCCAGAACAACCAGAAATTACGAGCCTGGATCAGCTGTGCCTGCTGATCTGCAGGATAGTTTGCGATGTTATCGTCGTCTATTTGCTTCAGGAAGTTCAACAAAGCAGTTTTGTCGAATTGTCCGGTCTGCGGATTAACGAACATCTGCATCTGTTGGATCATCGGTGAAATGTTTTCGCCCTGAACCATATCGAACAGTTCTTCCGGGCTAACCTGCATACCTAATTTATCAGTTGCTTCATCCAATACAACTTCCTGTACCATCGCATCGAATACTGACTGACGGATCTGATTCATGTATTCTTCGGGGAGATTATTCTGACCTGATTGCATTTTATACATCTCAGTCATTTCATCAATACGTCCCTGATAATCCTGAATTTTAATTACTTCTCCGTCAACCTTAGCAACTCTCTCCTGAGTTTGTCTGAAATAAGTAGAACCGGAGTTCAAAAAGTCTCCAATGATAAAAGCGAACAGCGCCAAACCCACAACGAGTACGAGCAGTCCTGCTTTGCTTCTGATTTTTTCCAGCGTAGCCATTTATCGTTATTTATTTTTAAAGTTTATATTTTACAGTTTAAGGGCACGAAGATACGAAAAAAAGGATTTGTTACATCTTTTATTCTGTTTTTTTTCATTAACCACCTACTTTCATTCGCACAAGTTCTATTTTTGTAGCTGTAACTTTTATTATTTTGAACGTATACTTATCAATTACGATTGATTCATTCAATTTAGGAAATTTTTGATAGAAATGTAAAATATACCCGGCAATCGTCACATAGTCGTCCGACTCCGGAAGTTCCAGGTTAAACTTCTCATTTAACGAGTCGATCTCCATACGACCGGATATAAGATACTCGTCATCCGCCACCTTTCGGGCAACGTACGACTTCATGTCGTGTTCATCTTCAATCTCTCCGAATATCTCTTCCACAAGGTCTTCCAAAGTCACAATACCGGATGTTCCGCCAAACTCATCTACCACGACAGCCAGGCTTTTCTTTTCCTGCATTAATATCTTCATCAGTTTATTCGCAGCCATCGTTTCCGGCACAATGGAAATATCTTTTATATTTTGAGTCCAATCTTCCGGATTCTTAAACAATTCCGACGAATGGATATAACCTATGATATCGTCTATATTTTCGTTATATATCAATATCTTCGACAACCCCGTCTCAATAAATTTAGAACGGAGTTCCTCTATATTGACCGTTGTGTCGCAAGCAACGATCTCTGTTCTAGGAACAATACAATCGCGCAACCGCACATTTGAGAAGTCCAGGGCATTCTGAAATATCTTCACTTCCGTATCCATATCCGAATTGGACGGAGCATCATCGATACTTTGTTGTATAAAAAAATCCAGATCCACCTTACCCAGCGTACGAGCCGTAGAACCAGACACATCCTTTACTCCTATCAGTTTTAAAATCAGATATGAAACAAGGGCTGAGAACTTGGATATAGGATATAAGATAATATATATAATGTATAGAGGTATTGAAAACAGATTCAGCGAAAAGTTGGGATTCAACTTGAAGATCGTTTTGGGAATGAACTCACCAGTAAATAAAATCAAAAGAGTTGAAATAATCGATTGTACGAATACGATCAGCGCTTCATTGTCTACAAACCTTGCGATAAATGGCTCCAATATAATTGCCATTTGCAAACCATACACAACCAATGCAATATTATTGCCGACCAGCATCGTAGAAATAAACTGGTTCGGATTCCGGTAAAAGATATCCAGTATCTTCCCGGCTATAGTTTTATTCTTTTTATCCAGTTCGTGCCGCAGCTTGTTAGAGGAGATAAATGCGATCTCCATTCCTGAAAAAAAAGCTGAGAAAGCTAATGATATTAATATGTACGTCAATGCATTCACACTAATCTTTTTTTATTGAATCGGCCTTTGCCACATCCACAACCGTCGAATCAGAAGCTACATTCACTCTCGACGAATCACGAGGAGTTTCGTTTACAGGAAAAGTCCCCTGCGAATTAAATATCTTATACTTCGTCATATTTTGATTAGACTCAAAACCGATGCCTGTGATAACCTTCTCTCCTTCCTGCAACTCAAAATATTCATCCGTATGAATTTTATCTTCCTTCTGATCGATAAACAGTATTGAAGTATCTAATCTCTTTCCTTCCAGGCTTAATACACTCACGTGACCGATCAGTTTATATAATCCCTTCTTGTCCCAATAGTAAGCAGTATCAGCCTTTACACTAGCTTCTACATTAAATAAAGAATCAAATTTTTCCACATAAACACCTTGAGGAAAATAAGAATGAGGCTCCTGAGCCTTACCAAAGACCAACCACTCCTTCGCATTCAGTCGATAACGAGTAATTCCCGAGTCGGAGATCAAGCTGGTGGCATCAGTGGTTCTCATAGTATAAGTATTTTCCGGATCGAATGTAACTTCAACCACTTCTTTATTCTCTTTCCCACAAGATGCCATAAATAAAAGAAGCATAACAACCACCGCAAAGGTAGTTGTTATGCTATATTTTCCCGTTTTACAAAGAAAACGCGTTTCAGTCATAATTATCTGATTGTTGTACGTTCTCCGATCCAACCACCAACAGTGAATTGTTTACCCTTTTCCAAATCCGGGTGCATAAATATTTCTTCTGTTGAAGGTAGATGAGCACGATAGGTACCAATTAATTTGTTTGCTTCATCTATACAACTTTCATCAACTTGTTTGGCTTTTTCAAACTTGTCGATAGCAGCATTGTAGGCAGCTCTTGCCAGTACACCGTCATTCGGGAATACTGTCTTTACTGTTGCAGCATACATTTGTCCGATCAGGATATAAGGCTGTCCGTAACTTGAATTGGTAGAAGCTGCCTTCAAAGCATATTCTCTTGCTTTTGAATAGCTTTTCTGGTCGTAATTAAGCAAAGCGATCATATAATAGTCTTCAGCTTTTGAAGAAGGGTCTGTTTCCATATTGGCAGCTTCTTCGAAATACTTGATAGCTGTGTCATATTCTTTATTCTTTACAGCACGTTTCGCAATACCGATAGCAGCATCAGCACTTGGTTCCAGTTCATAAGCATAAGCAGCAGCAGCAAAGAAAGCATCGATTTCCTGGCAACGAACACGTCTCAACAAAGAAACGATCTCCTTCAAAGCTGCAAGATCCGATTTGTTTTCTTCAACCTTCGGAGCATACAGATTCTGCAGCGTTTCGCAATCGGCAGCACCACTGTTGGCAAACGCCCCGTTTACACTGGTTTTGAATGTAGTCAGGTTGTTTACTTCCTTTTCATTGTTGGCAGCCTGTGCAGCCTGCAATTGAGTATCAAGTATTTTTGAAGCTTTCAGATAATCTTCTACATACTGACCTTTGTGATTAGGATCGTCTGCCATCATCTGATAAGATGCGAACATATATAAAGAAACGCCTAATGCTTCAGTTTTATCACCATATTCGTTAATGATTTCGCCCAACCAGTTGTACAGTTTCTTATAATCGGCTTTGTCACCCATCTGCTGGATATAATCCTGTGCTTTACGAGAAACGATCCAGTCTTTTCCGTAACGGTTATCGTCACCAAAATATTTCACACGTTTATCATATACGGCCATCAGGTCATCAACCAGAGCTGCTTTCTTAGCAGGGTCCTTTTCATTGGCGATCTTCCACGCCATAATCTTTACACCATGCAAATAAATATCCTTTGTTGCAGCAGGACATTCATCGTATACAATTTTCCAAAAATCGTAAGCGTCCTTAAAATTTCCTGCTTTCGCATAAGGAACGAACAAGCTGATATTGGTAATACAACGGATACTGTCTTCACCAGAACCGAACTGTGTACCATTATCTACTCCTTTCTGTGCATGAGCGCCAAATGCTCCTAAGGAACATGCAGCGGTAATCAATAATACCTTTATTTTCATATCTGTTTTTAATTTAAGTTAGCAATTTAAATTAATCTACTTTTTTCTTCCAGAACCACATTTCGTTGAATGTGTAGTTAACAGTAAAACGGAAATACTGTTCATCAATCATGTTCACACCTCCGGGCTTAATCTTTGTGTATTCAAAAGACACATTTATCAGAGAACGGTTATCAATCAACGGCAATCCCATACCAACACTTACTCCATATTCGTTATACCCGTTACCTTTATAGGCTGGATCTTCATCTTTATTATTTATCATCAAATAAGAGTTGCTGTAATGAGCACCTGCACGATATCTTACCCGGTTGAAAAAATTACGATTCTGAGCATTCGGTATATACTCACCCCCGGCAGCAACACGTACACGATTCTTAAAGTTATTATCCGAACTGTAGAAATGAGCCTTACCCCATGTTTCATACAATACATCCGCAGCCAATGTCAATTTATCTTTTTTCACGTAAGATGCACCGAAACCGAATGAATTCGGAATATCATAAGCCTGATTTTTCAGTGTATCGGAACTGATAACCTCTGAAGCTCCGTTATCGGTATACTTTATAGATGTATTAGTGTACGTTGAATGCAACCGTTTTTTCGGTGAAAATGTCAAACCCAGAGTCACCTCTTCAGTTTTACTGATCGGGTGTGTATACTGCACTCCGAAATCCATTTTAAAATCCCGCACTTCCAGATTCTGACTTCGGTTTGCATTGTAGGTATTTCCGGTACCTACAATAGAATACTGTTCATGCTTGATATTGCCAAAAAAGTATCCGAAATTTGCTCCTACAGAAAGACGCTTCTTCCATATATCTATAGACAATCCTACATACAAATCGTTTAATCCGCCGCTACCATTATATGTTTCCACATAATTCAAATTGGCCTCATTGGTCCTTTGTGCACCGAAACTATACCCTACATACGAATAAGGTAAAAGCCCGACACTCATGGCTAAACGTTTATGTATTGGGAACTGCAAAGCGATATACTCTACATTTCCATTCACATTATTTTGCTTATTGATTCCGTCATCGAACCATGAAAGCTGGCCGGATGCACCAAAATCAAAAAGAAATGTCAACGAATCCATACAGCTGTAAGACGCCGGGTTCATCGGGTTTATCTGTTTCGGCGATCTCAGTCCGACACCAACGCCCCCCATAGCCCGTCCGGCTCCGAATGAACGATCCGCTAATTCACCATACCCAAAACGGGTATAGGGCGAGTTAGTGTTATTTTGTGCCGCTAGCGACAACTGCGTAAATATAAGAATGCTTGCTATTAGTAGCTTATTAATCTTCAACATTATACTCTAAGATTCTGTTTAATCCTGTCAACACTAAATTAATGTCTGCAAAGATGGAGTTTTTTAGCCGTCTTTCAAAATAAAACGAATGACCGCCTGTTAAAAAAACCAAAAGGTTAGGATATTTTATCCGTAACATCTCGATGTATCCATCCATCTCGTAAACAATACCATTTACTACTCCTGCTTGAATAGCACTCTCAGTACTGGTGCCCATAAGAGGGATCTCCTCCTTTTCCGCCACCAAAGGTAGTTTTTTTGTATAAAAGTTCAAAGCCTTGAAACGGGTAGTCATTCCCGGAGAGATATTCCCCCCCAGAAAAGTGCCTGAAGCTTCGATCAATTCATAAGTAATTGCTGTGCCAGCATCGATGACCAGCAGGTCTTTTCCCGGCTTCAGGTAATTAGCCCCGACAGCCGCAGCCAACCGGTCTTTCCCCAATGTTTCGGGCGTTTCATATTGAACCGTAATAGGTAACTTTACTGTTTCATCCAGAAAGATAAAGCGCCGAAGTTTTCCCCGGAGGTAATCGTTCAGCTCTTCGTTTTTGCCTATGACAGTCGACAATATTCCATGTTTAAAATCGTATTTCCCAAAGAGAGACTCCAATTCATCAACATCGAATTTCTTGTACACAAAGGAGGTTTCCATATGCCATCCGTTGTATACCGCAACTTTTGAAGAGGTGTTTCCTTGTTCTATAATTAAATTCACGTGACTGAAATTTTCCGCAAAGAAAAACAAAATTGATGAAATAACATGCATAACCAGAGAATAACCTGCTAAATTTCTTTGAGAGTCCGCCTCTTTCAATAAAGATAAACTAAAAAAAAGAGTACAATCCCGAAAATACTCTACCCGATCAAAAACCGAACTTCCCGCATTCTATTCCGACCAACCTGTGAAGAAATATTCCCTACCTCGTGGAGAAATATTCGTTCGACAAAGGTCGGACAGCTGTCTGACACCTGTGGGACAGCTGTTCGAGCCGGGTCAGACAGTTGTTCGACACAGGTCAAACAAAGAAAACATAGGCATCCGGGCAAATTTTCATCCTAAACAGTCCGCTTCAGGCTCATGATGGTTGTTTTATATCTACAGGAGATAGGAAAACAAAGCCTGCCGCTCGCTTGTTCTATCTACAAAACTAATAAAATAAAAAGTATGGGAATTATAGGTTCGATTATTATCGGTATCCTGGCAGGTTTTCTGGCCGGGAAGATATTGAAAGGGAGTGGATTCGGGTTGATAGTAAACCTGATAGTAGGTATTATAGGCGGTGTATTAGGCGGATGGATATTCGGCCTGCTCGGACTCAGTGTAAACGGAGTGATCGGCAGTCTGGTCATGTCCACAATCGGTGCAATCGTTTTATTATGGATCGTTTCGCTATTCAAAAGATCTTAGATAGGCAGAAAAAGACAATTGGCGGGGATTTCGTACAGCATTAATATAACCTGTAATGAAATAACCGTCAATTGACCGTTACCAATTGTCAATTAAAAAAATAGCTCTACCTTTGTGCGGTAAAACAAATATCGTATGAAAAAAAGTTTGCTTCTGCTTTTCCTGTTCCTTTTGCTGATCCCGGCAAAAGCACAAAACAGATTAAGTGATGAAGCGCAGATCAGCATATTGACGGCAGCTCCATCCAATGATGAAGTATATACTTTATATGGACATACAGCCATACGAGTTATAGATACTTTGCATAAGCTCGATGTTGTATTCAACTATGGTATTTTCGACTTCTCAAAACCCAATTTCATCTATCGTTTCACGAAAGGGGAAACAGATTACAAGCTGGCTGCGTACAATTTCTCACATTATATAATAGAATATCAGATGCGGGGAAGCGAAGTAACCGAACAGGTTCTGAACCTCACCCCAGAAGAGATCAATAAAATATGGAATGCGCTGATCACCAACGCACAGCCTGAGAATGCCGTTTACCGGTACAATTTCTTTTTCGACAACTGCGCCACTCGTCCGGTTGCAATCGTAGAAGAACAGGTGAATGGGAAAGTAAAATATAACAATCCTCCCAAGCCGCAGACATTCCGCGACCTTATTAATTACTGTACGCGTAGCAATCCATGGCTTACTTTCGGATGCGACCTGGCACTCGGAAGCCCGACAGACCGGGTAGCCACTCCACACGAAATGATGTTCCTGCCTGTATATCTGAAAGACGAATTCGAAAAGGCAACGATCGTCAATCCGGATGGAACCGAAAGAAAGCTGGTTAAGTCGACCATTCGCCTGGCTGAAGAACTGACAGGCGACGATCAGGAAGGAAAAGAGTGGTTCACTCCTATGTTTTGCAGCATACTTATTTTCCTGTTGGTACTGTTTACAACCTATATCGAATGGAAGAAAAAAACATATTTCCGCCTGGTGGATTTCATCCTCTTTCTGCTTGCAGGTGTGGCAGGTACGGTGTTGTTTTTCCTTTGTTTTATATCGACTCATCCCTGTATCTGGCCTAATTGGTCGATCGTATGGTTGCAACCATTCGATCTGGTTGCTGTTATTTTGTTTGCAGTAAAAAAGTTCGGAAAGGCTGCATATTATTATCATTTTATTAACTTTGCGGCGCTTACGCTATTGTTGGCGGGTTGGTATTTCATCCCACAGCATTTAAATATAGCCTTTATTCCGCTTGTCGCCACCCTTTGGCTACGTTCAGGATTCGGTGTTTACAGAGGGCGGATGCACAATTGAAGATATGGACAATCGAATGAGAAAAATAATAACGTCGCTTATCGCGATCCTGGTAGTCACTAACCTGGAGGCACAACAACGTACCCCAAAGTTAGTGGTTTGCATTACCGTCGATCAACTGAGGGGCGATTATGTAGAATATTTTTACAACACATTCGGCGAACGCGGCTTCAAACGGTTGATGAACGAAGGTTTGGTATATAACAATATCAAATTCGAATTCTCCAATATCGACCAGGCGAGTGCTTTTGCCACCCTATTCACCGGAAGCAACCCCTGCTTCAGCGGTGTCAGCGGCGGTAAATACTACGATTTTGAAAAGGACAAAGAAGTCTCCGTCCTTTACGATGCCGATTATTTGGGAAACTATACCCGCGAGAATTACTCTCCTAAAAAAATGTTCAGTTCCACAATCGGGGACGAACTGAAAATAGCCTCCAAAGGCAGAAGCGATGTCTACTCCATTGCCCCGGACGCAGAAAGTGCAATCCTTTCGGCGGGTCATGCAGCAAACGGCGCTTTCTGGATGGACGATCTGAACGGTAAATGGGCTACGACGACCTATTATAAAGGAATCCCGTGGTATGTAGACCGCTATAACAACGGACCGGAATCGTTATCCGCACGGCTGGATAAGATGATTTGGACTCCGGCCCTCCCAATGGAAAAGTATAATGCTTTCCCTTATGTACTCGACGAAATTCCTTTCAAATATACCTTTAATGAAAAGACGCAAGATTGTTTTCCGAAGCTGAAAACAACGCCTTTCATTAATAAGGAAATAAACAGGTTGGCCCTGCAGTTCCTTGAATATGGTGCATTCGGTACGCGAAGTTGTCCGGACATGCTATCGGTTACTTACTATGCCGGTAATTATAAGGGAACGATGAGCAAAGACTACACCCGTGAAATACAGGATACTTACTATCAACTGGATAAAGATCTGGAGCAATTGCTCGATGCCATCGATAAAAAGATAGGCCTGGCCAATACACTGGTCGTATTTACAGGTTCCGGTTATTATACAAGCGAAGAGGAATATGCCGACGGTTTGCTTATCAATGGCGGTGAATTCCACCCGAAACGTTGCGTAGCCCTGTTGAATATGTACCTGATGGCCATGTACGGGCAGCAAAGCAGTTGGGTGAAAGGGTTCTACAACAACCAAATATATCTGAACCGCAAAGCTATTGAAGATGCTAAACTCGATCTGTCGACCATACAGGACAAGGCGGCCGAATTCCTGATGGAATTCAGCGGTGTACAGCATGTTACCACCGACAATGCCCTGCGTACCGGCGAATGGAATGAAGGAACTGCCAAGTTCCGCCAGGGAACCCACCACCTGAAACGCGGCGACCTGATCATCGAATTGCAGCCCGGCTGGATCATCAACAACGACAATCCGAAAGAAAAAGTTAAAATAATTCGTAATAACGCAGTAATTACCCCATTGGTATTTATGGGTAACGGTCTCAAACCGGAACATATCTACCGTGAAGTGAAAGCCACAGAGGTAGCCCCTACGGTAACCCATGTGCTGAGGATACGGCCACCGAATGCGTCCCAGAGTCTGCCTCTTTGGGAGTTGACAACCAAGAAATGACAGTTTTTTAGTTTGGCATGGAATTTGATAAGACAATATCATTCCGGTGATCAACTAAACCCGATTGTCAACAAATAAACACTTTACGAAATAAAATAAATTAATATATATCATGGGATTTAATGAAATTATGACGAAGCTGTTCGGCAACAAGTCGCAGCGAGACCTTAAAGAAATTACTCCATACGTGGATAAGATCAAGGCCGTATATCCGTCAATCAAAGCTCTCTCGAACGACGAACTGAGAGCGAAAACAGATGAAATCAAACAACGTATTCAGGATTATGTAGCTGCCGAACGTGCTCAGGTTGAAGAGCTTCGTAAAGGTATCGACGATAAAGAGCTGGAAGAACGTGAAGCTATCTGGGCCGAAGTAGATAAAATTGAAAAGGCTATTACCGATAAGATGGAAGAAGTTCTGGAAGAATCGCTGCCGGAAGTATTCTCTATCATGAAAGAAACAGCCCGTCGTTTTACAGAAAATGAAGAAGTTGTCGTTACGGCAACAGACTTCGACCGCGACCTGGCAACCAAATATGATTTCGTACGTATCGAAGACGATAAAGCAATCTTTCTGAATCACTGGAAAGCCGGTGGTAACGAAATTACCTGGGACATGGTTCACTACGACGTTCAGTTGTTCGGTGGTGTCGTTCTTCACAAAGGTAAGATCGCAGAAATGGCAACCGGTGAAGGTAAAACATTGGTGGCAACCCTCCCGGTATTCCTGAACGCTTTGACCCGTAACGGTGTACATGTAGTAACCGTGAACGACTACCTGTCAAAACGTGACTCGGAATGGATGGGGCCGCTTTATATGTTCCACGGACTTTCCGTAGATTGTATCGACAAACACCAGCCTAACTCGGATGCACGCCGCGCGGCTTACAATGCAGACATCACCTTCGGTACAAACAACGAATTCGGTTTCGACTACCTGCGTGATAATATGGCGATCAGCCCGAACGACCTGGTACAACGCAAACATAACTACGCCATCGTCGATGAGGTCGACTCCGTATTGATCGATGATGCCCGTACTCCGTTAATCATTTCCGGTCCGATCCCCCGTGGCGAAGAACAATTATTCGAGCAGTTCCGTCCGAACGTGGAAGTGGTTGTAAACGCACAGAAAGACCTGTGTTCAAAATTGCTGATCGAAGCCAAGAAAAAGATGGCCAGCAGCGACCCGAAAGAAGTAGAAGAAGGATCTATCCAATTATATCGTTCATTCAAGGGATATCCGCGTAACAAAGCGCTGATCAAATTCCTGAGCGAACAGGGTGTAAAAGCCCAGATGTTGAAGACTGAAGAATACTTCATGTCTGAAAACATGCGTCACATGCACGAAGCAACCGACGAACTGTATTTCGTGATCGACGAAAAAAACAACAGCATCGAACTGTCTGATAAAGGTATCGACTTGCTGACTGGTAACTCGGATGACACTACCTTCTTCGTATTGCCGGATATCACTTCCGAACTGTCACAGTTGGAAAACTTCCAGGGCACAGAAGAAGAAAAGCAGGCTAAGAAAGACGAAATCCTTGCCAACTATTCCGTAAAGAGCGAACGCGTACATACGATCAACCAGTTGTTGAAAGCCTATACATTGTTTGAAAAAGACGATGAATACGTAGTGATGGATAACAAGGTTATGATCGTCGACGAACAGACCGGACGTATCATGGATGGTCGTCGTTACTCAGACGGTTTACACCAGGCTATCGAGGCCAAGGAAGGTGTTAAGGTTGAAGCTGCCACGCAGACATTCGCAACTATCACTCTCCAGAACTATTTCCGTATGTATCACAAGCTGTCGGGTATGACCGGTACAGCCGAAACGGAAGCAGGCGAGTTCTGGGATATCTATAAACTGGATGTAGTGGTAATCCCGACCAACCGTCCGATCGCCCGTAACGATATGAACGACCGTATCTACAAGACCAAACGCGAAAAGTACGCCGCTGTTATCGAAGAGATCAGTGCATTGGTCGAAGCCGGACGCCCGGTACTGGTAGGTACGACCTCTGTCGAAATCTCCGAATTGTTAAGCCGTATGCTTACCTTGCGTAAGATCAAACATAACGTATTGAATGCGAAGTTACACCAGCGTGAGGCCGAGATCGTATCATTGGCAGGTCAGAGCGGAACAGTTACCATCGCAACCAACATGGCCGGTCGTGGTACCGACATCAAGCTATCGGCCGAAGTGAAAGCCGCAGGCGGTTTGGCTATCCTCGGTACGGAACGTCACGAAAGCCGTCGTGTAGACCGCCAGCTGCGTGGTCGTGCAGGACGTCAGGGTGACCCGGGTTCTTCCGTATTCTACGTATCATTGGAAGATAACCTGATGCGTCTATTCGCTTCCGATAAGATTGCCGGACTGATGGACAAACTGGGCTTCAAGGAAGGTGAAGTACTGGAACACAATATGCTGAGCAAATCTGTCGAACGTGCACAGAAGAAGGTGGAAGAAAACAACTTCGGTATCCGTAAACGTTTGCTGGAATACGACGACGTAATGAACTCACAACGTAACGTGATCTACACCCGCCGCCGTCACGCCCTGATGGGAGAACGTATCGGTCTGGACGTATTGAACACGATCTACGATACTTCCAACGCAATCGCCGAGCAGCATTCGGACGGTCTGGACTATGAAGGATTCAAACTGGAATTGTTCAAGACATTCGCCATCGAAAGTCCGTTCACCGAAGAAGAATTCAAGAGTATGAAAGCTTCCCAGTTGGCAGACAAACTGTTCGACACGGCTTTGCAGACATTCAAACGCCGCATGGAACGTATGACCCAGGTAGCCAACCCGGTTATCAAGCAGGTCTACGAACACCAGGGAGCAATGTACGAAAATATCATGATCCCGGTAACAGACGGAAAACGCATGTACAACGTTTCATGTAACCTGAAAGAGGCATACGAAACAGAAAGTAAAGCGATCACGAAAGCATTCCAGAAATCGATCGTTCTGCATACTATCGATGAAGCATGGAAAGAACACCTGCGTGAAATGGACGAACTGCGTCATTCCGTTCAGAATGCAAGCTACGAAAACAAAGACCCGTTGTTGATCTACAAGTTGGAATCATACAACCTGTTCAAGATGATGGTCGACACGATGAACCGTAAGACCGCCTCTATCCTGATGCGCGGTCAGATCCCTGTTCGCGAAGAACCGACTGAAGAACAGAAACAGGCGATGGCTCAACAACAGGCTGCCGCAGCAGCTGCCGAACGTCAGCGTATCGAAGTAAGACAGGCCGCTCCTGAACAGCGTCAGGACATGAGCCGTTACCGTACGGAGAAAACGGATATCAGCGGAAACAATGATCCGGAAGAACGCGCCCCGCAACAACCCAGACAAGAACCGGTTCGTGCCGAAAAACGAGTAGGCCGTAACGATCTTTGTCCTTGCGGAAGCGGTAAGAAGTACAAAAACTGTCATGGACAAGGTTTATAATACCTGACAGGATAACAGAAAAGGAAAGGGCAGCCGTAAAAAAGCTGCCCTTTTTTGTATCTTTACCCCCTCAAACGAACAGGAAATGAAAATAGTTATTGCCGTGGACTCTTTTAAGGGATGCCTTTCCTCCTCCTCCATCGCGGAGGCTGTAGAAGAAGGGATACTGAGTGCCCTGCCCGGATGCGAAGTGATTAAAGTTCCTGTAGCCGATGGCGGCGAAGGAACCGTAGAAGCACTGGTAGATGCCACTCATGGTACAATAATAACCCTACCGGTACACAACCCTTTGATGCAACCGATCCGGGCCAGTTACGGTATGACAGGAGACGGCCAGACGGCAATCATCGAAATGTCGGCTGCCGGCGGACTCTCCCTGATCCCTCAGAAACCGGGCAATATCATGCATACAACAACCTATGGAACAGGCGAAATGATAGCCGATGCGATCAAGAGAGGCTGCCGTAACTTCATTATCGGTGTAGGCGGCAGTGCCACGAACGATGCCGGAATAGGTATGATGCAGGCATTGGGAGTTCGATTTACCGACGAAACCGGAAATGAAGTGGAAAAAGGAGGAAAAAGTCTTTCTGCCATCCGGTCGATAGATACACGATATCAACTGGCAGAATTGCAGGATTGCACTTTCCACATAGCGACCGATGTAACCAATCCCTTTTACGGCTCGCAGGGGGCGGCCCATATATTCGGTCCGCAAAAAGGAGGCGATGAAGAACAAATAGAGATACTGGATAAAGGTATGAAACACTTGGCCGGTCTTATTCTCGAAACGACCGGGAAAGATATCGGCCTCCTGCCCGGAGCAGGAGCCGGCGGTGGCATGGGAGGCGGATGCGTGGCTTTTCTGCAAGCCAATATATCTTCCGGTATCGAACTTATTATGGACTATCTCCATTTCGATGAGATTATCCGTGGAGCGGATCTGGTGATCACCGGAGAAGGAAAGATAGACCGGCAGACCTTATTCGGTAAAGTCCCCATCGGCATTGCCCGTACAGCCGCCTCTCAACATATCCCCGTGATCGCTATCGCCGGACAATTGGATATTACGGCAGACAAGGAATTACGGGAAGCCGGTCTGTCCGCCATCTTTCCCATACATCCGACTCCCATTTCCCTTGAAAAGGCGATGCAGCCCGACTACGCCTACCGAAATATCCGCCGAACCATCGAACAGATCTGTTACGCACTTACTTCTTTTGTCAAAAAGTAATAAAAAGCATTCTTTAGCAGCATAAAGTCAGATTTTTCCGTACATTGCAGCATAATAACTATTAAACAATAACATTATGATCATCGGAATTCCCAAAGAAATCAAAAACAATGAGAACCGGGTAGCGCTTACGCCTGCCGGAGCCAAAGAGTTGGTAAAAAGAGGACACACCGTATATGTGCAGCATACTGCGGGTGAAAACAGTGGTTTTCCTGATGCAGCCTACGAGAAAGCAGGAGCACAGATTCTCCCGTCGATTAACGACGTCTATCAGATTGCAGAAATGATCGTAAAGGTAAAAGAACCTATTGCAGCCGAATATCCTCTCGTGCAGAAAGGGCAACTGGTATTCACTTACTTCCACTTTGCCTCGGACGAGAAGCTGACCCTCGCCATGATGGACAGTGGTTCCGTCTGCCTGGCCTACGAAACGGTAGAAAACAGAGACCACACCCTTCCCCTGCTCATCCCCATGAGCGAAGTGGCAGGCCGCATGTCGATACAGGAAGGCGCCCGCTTCCTCGAAAAACCTCAAGGTGGCAAAGGCATCCTGCTGGGTGGCGTGCCGGGAGTGAAACCTGCCCGCGTATTGGTGCTGGGTGGCGGTATCGTCGGACATAATGCCGCATTGATGGCTGCCGGAATGGGTGCCGACGTCACCATTGCCGACATCTCCCTGCCCCGTCTGCGCTATCTTGACGAGATCATGCCGGCAAACGTGAAAACGCTTTATTCGTCTACCCATAACATAGAAACGGAACTTCCCGCCACCGACCTCGTGATCGGCGCCGTGCTGATCCCCGGAGCAAAGGCTCCTCATCTGGTGACCAGAGATATGCTGTCGCTGATGAACCCCGGCAGCGTATTGGTAGACGTAGCTATCGACCAGGGCGGTTGCTTCGAGACTTCGCACCCGACCACGCATGCCGATCCGATTTACACTGTCGACAACATCGTTCATTATTGTGTAGCCAACATTCCGGGAGCCGTTCCGCAGACTTCCACACTGGCATTAACGAATGCCACGCTACCCTATGTCCTGAAACTGGCGGACAAAGGATGGAAAACGGCCTGTAAAGAAGATAAAAGCCTGTTCCTCGGATTGAATATTGTTGAAGGCCAAATCGTCTATCCGGCTGTTGCCGAAGCTTTCGGATTACCTTGTTATCCGACTGTATTATAGTAAAGCAAATAGGCAGATTATACGAAATCCTTCAGTTACAAGGCTCGTATAATCTGTTTTTTCTTACCGAACGAAAGATTTCTCTTTCCCTTATAATTCTAAAAAGATGTAAAATTGCTTTGATACTTATATCATGGTTACTAACTTAGCGCATCATATAATTAAAATTAAATCGTTTAACAACCATGAAGAAAATTGTTTTGCTATTGGCTTTTTGCCTAAGTATTGGAAATTTATTTGCTCAAGACGCTGATAAACTGCGTGATGAAGGGGATGCAGCTTTAAAAGCGAAAAACTATGCAGAAGCTTTTACAAAGTACGACGCGTTCCTTAAACAGACGAACAACGAAGACGCCGACCGCGTTTTCAATTGCGGTTATGCAGCTTTCCAGGCCAAGAAATATGAAGATGCCGTAAAATATTACGACCTGGCCATTCAGAAGAATAAAAACGTTGACGATGCCTATACAGGTAAAGCAATGTCATTACGTAACCTCAATAAACCGGTCGAATTTACCGCAACTGTCGAAGCAGGCCTGAAGGTTAAACCGGGCGACGCAAATCTGGAAAAATTGCTTTACGGATATTGTATGAAGCAGGCACAAGCTGCACAGAAAGCCGGTAAGGTTGCCGATGCAGAAGAGCTGTTTAAAGATGTTTTGATCGTCAGCAATGCAAAGTATAAGGGAAATGCCCTTTACAGCTTAGGAGCTATGTATTACAACGAAGGTGCAAAGATCCTGGCAGCAGCTACCGATCCTGCAAAATACGAAGCAGAAAAGGACAAAGCAGACGTACAGATGAAAAAGGCTAAAGAATATCTGGAACAAGCGCTAGCAATCAATGCTGCCGATGCTAATTCAAAGAAAATCCTTGATTCTATCAACGAAACGTTAGCAAAATAAGTTACTATCAGTTTCCATAAATAAAAAACTCCCGGTATCAGTAGGATACCGGGAGTTTTTATATTTTAAATATTACTTACTTGAAAATAAGACGGAATATATCGTTACCATTTGCATAGATAAGCAAAGCGAACAAGAGGAACATACCTGTGATCTGTGCATATTCCAGAAACTTGTCGCTCGGCTTGCGGCGGGCGATCACTTCATAGAGCAGAAACATCACATGTCCGCCGTCCAATGCCGGAATAGGTAATATATTCATAAAGGCAAGGATGATTGAAAGGAATGCTGTACGTTGCCAGAACACTTTCCAATCCCAGGTTGCAGGGAACATACCGCCGATCGTACCGAAACCACCTAAACTGGAGGCTCCTTCTTTTGTAAAGACATACTTCATATCATTTACATATCCTTTTAGAGTATTCACTCCTAAACGGATACCTGCAGGAAACGACTCGAAGAAGCCATATCTAATAGTCTGCGTCTGGTAGAAATCCAACGGAGTCTTGGCATAGATACCCAGTTTACCTTCTGCATTCGTATGAACCGGTAAAGACATTTCCTGACCGTTACGGTAGAAACCGACTTCTATTTCCTTCCCTTTATTATCAGCCAACAACTTCGATGCGTCATAATAAGTCGGTGTAATCACACCGTTGATCGAAACGATACTGTCGTTGGGCTGCAAACCGGCATCCCGGGCCGGCGAATCAGCGTCAGGGAGTTCCCTTACCACCATCGGTATCGGGAAATTGTTTGCATCTACAAAACCGTCTTTGTTACGCATCATACGTTGCATCATATCGTCCGGCATCGGGATCACAGTCTCAACGCCATTACGCAAAACCGTTACATTTTGTGCCTCTACAACCTGACGTAAAGAAAACTCATCCAGACGATCCAATGGTTCAGCGTCAGCATACAGAAGAACGTCTCCATCCTGGAAACCGACATCTTTCATCGTTTCGCTGTAATACATACCGTGTGTTATATTCTTCAGCGGCAGATACGTCTCACCCCAGGTGTAAAGCACCATCGAATAGATAAACAAAGCCAACAGGAAGTTGAATAAAACACCCGCAGTCATGATCATTAAACGCTGACCGGCAGGCTTAGAACGGAATTCATACGGTTTGGCAGGCTGAGCCATCTGCTCTTTATCCATGCTCTCATCGATCATCCCGGAAATCTTGCAATAACCACCCAACGGCAACCAGCCGATGCCATATTCCGTTTCGCTATTCTTCGGTTTAAACCTGAAGAGTGCAAACCACGCGTCGAAGAAAAGGTAGAACTTCTCAACCCGGACCTTAAAGATACGGGCAAAGATAAAGTGCCCGAACTCGTGGACAAGGACTAATATCGATAAGCTCAAGATGAGCTGTAACGCCTTAATTAAAAATGTCTCCATCTATTGTTTGTCTGTATTAATTTATTTCTTTTTACTCATATATTTGTTCTGTATCCTATCTGCCGATTGTCTCCATAACAGCCGTCGCGATCCGGCGCGCTTCCGCATCGGTCGCCACATAGTCTTCATACGTGGGAGCAGTGATGAAGGAAACCTTTTCCATTGTCTTTTCAATCACATCGCTCATTTGCAGGAAACCGATTGCATCACGCAGAAAGGCGGCTACCACTATCTCGTTCGCCGCATTCAGTATGCAAGGCATATTTCCTCCCTTGCGGATCGCATCGAATGCAAAGGCAAGATTGCGGAAACGTGTCATGTCGGGCTCCTCGAACGTCAGAGTGGAATATTGATTGAAATCCAGGCGCGGCGCTTTGCTCGTCAACCGCTTCGGATAAGAAAAGGCGTAACTGATAGGCAGCTTCATATCCGGGATACCCAGCTGTGCCATGACGGCACCATCCTCGAATTGCACCATCGAATGGATAACAGACTGCGGATGCACCACAACCTGTATCTGTTCGGGGGTCACACCGAACAGCCATTTCGCTTCGATCATTTCAAACCCTTTATTCATCATAGAGGCTGAATCGATCGTTACCTTTGCTCCCATCGTCCAGTTCGGATGTTTCAGGGCCTGCGCCTTGGTCACCACAGCCAACTCTTCCATCGTCTTTGTACGGAACGGGCCGCCGGATGCGGTAAGCAATATCTTTTCGACCGGATTCTCCCACTCTCCTGCTAAACACTGGAAAATAGCCGAATGTTCAGAGTCGACGGGTAAAACCGGCACTTTATATTCTGTGGCCAGCGAAGTGACCAACTCACCTGCCACCACCAATGTTTCTTTATTGGCCAACGCAATCGCTTTACCAGCCTTAATGGCTGCAATCGTCGGCTTCAGGCCGGAATATCCTACCATGGCAGTCAGTACCATGTCGATCGGTTCCGACTGCACTACCTGGGCAATCGCATCCGAACCGGCCCAAACCTTTATAGGTAAGTCCTCGAGCGCCTCCTTCAATTCGGGGTATTTCTGTTCGTTGGCGATGACTACCACCTCGGGCATATATTTACGTGCCTGGTTGATCAGTAAATCTACCTGGTTATTGGCTGTCAGGGCATAAACGTCGAACAAGTCAGCATGTTCGCTGATCACCTCCAACGCTTGTGTCCCGATAGAACCGGTAGAACCTAATATGGCTAAACTTCTTTTCATGGATACTTAAAATGCTATGTATTCTTCAGGATTGACCGGATTACCTTTATACCACAACTCGAAATGAAGATGCGGGCCGGTAGACAATTTCCCTGTATTACCGACTAAAGCGATTGCTTCACCGGCAACCACATGGTCACCAATCTCCTTCAGTAATAATTCATTATGTTTATAAACGGACAGGAAACCGTTTTTGTGCTGCAACTGAATCACATTTCCGAAATTCGGATCGAAGCCGGTGAAAACCACCGTTCCGTCCAACGTTGCCAGAACGCTTTCTTTTGGCGCTGCCACCAGGTCTACCCCGAAATGGCGGGTATCCGCTTCATAATGCGAAGACACGACACCGTTCACCGGCTTATAGAAAAAGACCCCGTCGGTAGGAACCGGATTGGGGTTCAATACCGTCAGATTATACTTTTCTTCTTCTTCAAAGTTCTTTACAAATTTCTCTTCCGATTTGGTACGGGGAATTTCATAGTTGGCATCCACATGTGCCAGTGAATCTATCTGACGAATGGAATCGAGCTCGATGGTTCCCGACAGGATACCGGCCACGTTTTCCAGATAAAGAGACTGGATAGAGATCATCCGTTCCAGCGAATCGGCCCGCAGAGCATTCTGCATGATCTCCTTACGTATTTCCACATCCAGATACCCCGGCAGATAGTTACGTATCGGTGTCTTGATAATGATCAGGGCGGTTACAGCAATCAGGAAGAAAGCAAACAAGGCAAGTGTCAGAAAAGCGGATAATTGCGACAAACGGAAAGACCATACTTCTTCGAGCGTCGTTTCGTTGAAAAAAGACAGCTTGTATTTAAACCGAATCCGGTGCCAGAATGATTTCTTATTGTTCTTTCGTTGTTTTCGTGCCATGTTTTTATGTTAAAACGCAAAAGTAACAAAAACCGTATCGACACGGGCATTGTTTACTCTAATTAACGTTTTTATAAATCAAGCAAACCTTCGGGCACAGAAACCTGAAGCGTTTTGTTATCATGATCTGCAGAGGTAATCAGTTCTTCTGCGGCCGGAAGGAGCAGTTCTTCTCCGTTATGGTCGATCTGCAAAAGAACGTTGATCGTCGTTTCGTCTACATCGGTTATTTTACCGAGCTCACCGTGATGTTCGTCGATGACGGTGTAACCGATAAAGCTGTCCCATGTCATATCACCAACCAGATCATCTTCATCGACGGCATCCAGCAGGAAGAATACTTCCCGGTTGGTAAACTCGCGGGCGGCTTTCTCGTCGTTCACATTTTCCAGTTTCAACAGGATGACCGTATCGGTCTTATACCGGTATTCTTCTACAAAGAACGGCACCAGGATACCATCTATTTCACAGATCACGCAAGGGTCTTCCGCTTCATCGAACACGTCACTGTTCGTCACCAGCGAGATTTCTCCTTTAATGCCGTGGGGTTTGGCAAACACTCCGATCTTAAAAACTTCTTCTTTTTTTATCATAACAGGGAATATCAAAGCCGCGTGATACGGGCTCCTATGTTATTCAAACGTATATCGATATTCTGATATCCACGGTCTATCTGGTCGATATTGTGGATATGGCTGGTACCTTCCGCACTCATGGCGGCGATCAACAAGGCGATTCCGGCACGTATATCCGGAGACACCATATTGGAACCGCGCAACCTGAAGCGGTTACCCAATCCGATAACCGTAGCCCGGTGAGGATCGCAAAGGATGATCTGTGCCCCCATGTCGATCAACTTGTCGACAAAGAACAGGCGGCTTTCGAACATCTTCTGATGGATCAGCACACTCCCTACAGCCTGCGTAGCCACTACGAGGAATACACTCAATAAGTCAGGAGTCAGTCCCGGCCAGGGTGCATCGGCAATGGTCATGATAGAGCCATCGATAAAAGTATCTATTTCGTACGAGTCGTGAGTGGGGATATGGATATCGTCGCCGATCTGCTCGACGGTGATACCCAGCCGGCGGAATGACTCGGGGATAATTCCCAACTTATCATATCCGGTATTCTTTATGGTGATGTCGGATCCGGTCATAGCGGCCATACCGATGAAACTGCCGACTTCGATCATGTCGGGAAGAATGGTATGAACGGTTCCGCCGAGCGAGTCGACACCTTTAATAGTCAATAAATTTGAGCCTACGCCTGAAATATCGGCTCCCATACGGTTAAGCATGGAAGATAACTGTTGCAGGTAGGGTTCGCAGGCGGCATTATAGATGGTGGTTGTTCCTTCGGCCAGTACGGCGGCCATCAGGATATTGGCGGTACCCGTTACTGAGGCTTCATCCAAAAGCATATAGGCACCTTTCAGACGTTTGGCTTCTATCTCGTAGAGCTGACGTTCGGCATCGTAGCGAAAGCAGGCACCCAACTTTTGAATACCGACAAAATGGGTATCCAGGCGGCGGCGGCCGATCTTATCGCCTCCGGGTTTCGGGATCAATGCCTTGCCAAAACGGGCAACCAACGGACCGACGATCATAACCGAACCACGCAACGAACCGCTCTTACGGATGAATTCATCCGTATTCAGATAATCCAGGTCAACTGCATCTGCCTGGAAAGTATACGTTCCGGTAGCCGGATGGTCTACTTTCACTTGCATATCGCGAAGAAGCTGTATCAGGTTATTCACGTCAAGGATATCCGGTACATTATGGATGGTTACTTTCTCCGGAGTCAACAAAACAGCGCAGATTACCTCGAGCGCTTCGTTCTTGGCACCTTGCGGAGTAATCTCCCCTGACAGTTTATATCCACCTTCTATAACAAATGAACTCATCGGCTTTTACGGGGATAATTCTTTTTGGTGTTATTATTATTATTCCGGGCGAGGATATCGCGGCTTTCGGTCAGTTTATGTTCTTCTTCATTCAATACGATCGAACCTTCCGACATTTCGTCAAGGTCTTTGAATATCTTGCGGTCATCGACTGATTCTTTGTTCCAGGTAAGGAACGATTTCTTCATCTGGGTAGCCAACAGCTTGATTAGCTGATCCTTTTCAACACCTGCTTCCAGTTCGGTTGCCTTACGGATCATCAGCTCCAATGTCTTTCCGTAGTGACGGTAACGGATACGGTTATTGTTGTAAGGGATGCGCGGCGGACGGGCATATAGGTTTTCCTTCTTTACGATCTCGTAAGGATAATCGATATCCAGCTTAAAGTCGGCCATGATAGCCAGGTGATCCCACAAAATGTGTTTGAAATCGTTCACATCACGCAGGTGGGGAAACATGTTTCCCATAATGTTGATTATCGTATTGGCACAACGTTTCCGTTCCTCTCTGTCCTCGATTGCAACACAATAGTCTACCATGTTCTGGATATTGCGTCCGTATTCGGGCATCACCAATTTCTTTTCTTCTGTATTATATTTCATTATCATATTCTTTTATCCGGCAAATGTACAGATTATAATTGATTTACACAAGATAGAATCCAACTGCCCATTAATAACGTATTCTAAAAAAAATATGATTTAATATGGGATATGTTCGTTTGTTCAGTTTCCAAACCATTGTTAACGTATCTAAAATGATTTTTATTTATTTGCTTTCATTAATAAAGGACGGTATTTTTACAAAATCAACAGAGATTCAGGATCTCTATGAGAAATCTATTTGTCTTCATTTGACTTCACTATCTGATTTTTCTCCTTCTTTATTATTGATTTGTACTGCATGTACTGTTTGTTTTATCTTTTCCTGTTTCTCTAATCACTCAAATTTAAGTTTGTTAAAATGTAATATCGATACTTTTTAACAACGTGTATTAATCTATTTAAATTCAAAAAGTAATGAAAGTCGAGTATTTTAACCCAAACAGAGTCCTCAAGCCTGATGAAATCCCAATGATAGCTGAATTTCTTCACAATGAACTTGAACAATATGGCGATTCGTGTAATGACATAACAAAAGCCATTTGTCATGCGATGAAGTGTACTAATGGCAATCAGAAAGGAGTTGTAGCCGTGATGTCCGATTCAAATCAGATAATAGGTGCAGCAGTTGTTAATAGCACGGGAATGGAAGACTACATTCCTGAAAATATTTTAGTTTATATTGCCATTCATCATAAATATCGAGGACACGGTTTTGGAAAACAGCTTTTGTCAGCGGTATTGAAGCAGGTAGAAGGTGACGTTGCACTCCATGTAGATCCTGTCAACCCTGCCATTCATATGTATAACAGCATAGGATTTAAGAATAAATACATTGAGATGCGTTTATCAAGAAAGGAGTAGGAATGGCATACATCACACTAAACAGACAAAGCTTAAAGCATAATTACGATTATCTGGACACATTGTTCAAAAATCATAATATCCAATGGTCAGTCGTATCAAAGCTTTTATGCGGTGATATGGTTTTCCTGAAAGAGACGATGCGCCTTGGCATAAAACAATTCTGTGATTCCAGAATGACAAATATCAAGGCTATAAAGAAAATAGATCCTTCCGTTGAAACTGTTTATATCAAACCTCCTGCTTCATTGGCCGTCAAAGAAGTAGTACAATATGCCGATATAAGTTTTAATACAGAATTTGCCACTTTAAAAAAATTATCGAAAGAAGCTTCTCTTAATGGAAAAGTGCACAAAGTCATCATTATGGTTGAACTAGGTGAGCTAAGGGAAGGGGTATTAAGGAATGAATTATTAAAGCTCTATGAAAAGGCAATCACATTGCCATACATTGAAGTCGTTGGTCTGGGTACTAATTTTGCTTGTCTTTCGGGAGTACTGCCTGATCATGACAAGCTCAATCAATTAGCATTGTACCGCGAACTTATAGCCGCTAAATATCAGAAAAAGATACCTTATGTATCAGGAGGGTCTTCAGTTACAATTCCACTGTTGCTTGAAAACACACTTCCTGATGGAATCAATCATTTCAGGATAGGCGAAACTTTATTCTTTGGCACTGATGTTTATCACAGTAGCCCTCTACTGGAGATGAAGCAGGATGTATTTTCTCTTCACACGGAGATTATCGAACTTGAAGAAAAACCCATTGTTCCCGAAGGACTGTTGGGCAATAATCTCGAAGGGAATACTCCAGAATACAGCGAAGAGGACAAAGGTAAAACAACCATTCGGGCTATTCTGGATCTCGGTTTACTTGACGTTGAATATGCACATATATTTCCTGAAGATACATCAATTTCCTGCACCGGAGCCAGTTCAGACATGCTGATTGTCGATCTGGGGAATAATCCGGCTAAATATAAAGTTGGCGACATTATTTCTTTTAGCATGGATTATATGGGCGCTTTCAGACTGATGAACTCTAAATACGTAAGAAAGCAGGTCGTCATTTAATTATTTTTATTCTACAAAAGATTATCCCTATACCTGATTTTGCCAGGTATAGGGACTTCTTTCTACTTAGATAATTGGTCTATTACAGCCTGATTTGCTTTCTTTACAGCTGCTTCATTGATCTTTATTTCTTTACGGTCGTAAGTCATGAGGCCGTTTACTTCACCTTCCACATCGGTGGTCTGGGTGTAGACGGCGGCGGAGAAACCACGGTCGACCATGCCCTTCAAATCGTTGGCATATTTTACATATTCGGCAGTTACCTCATCGCTGTTCTTGAACTGTACATATCCCCAGTTACGTTTGTTCCACCACAAATGGTTTTCCAACGGCAGACCGATACCTCCGTATTCACCTAATACAGTTACACGCTGCGGATCATACAGGAACATGTTCGGTCCCGGATAGTTATGCAAGTCGAGGATATCGCCGCAAGCACGGTGGTTACCACCACTGGCCGGGTTCACCAGACGTGAAGGATCGTAGTTCTTTGTCCATTCAGCCACTTTTTCAGTATCGAACTGTCCCCATGCTTCGTTGAAAGGAACCCAGACAACGATAGAAGGATAGGAAATACACATATCCATGATCTCTTTCCATTCCTGGTAATAGTTTGCCACAGATTCTGCAGAACGATTTTTATCCGTTCCTCCGTTATAAGTATGAGGAGCCCATTGGTTACCCATGTCACCGCTCGGCATATCCTGCCAAACGAGGATACCTTCTTTATCGCAATGATAATACCAGCGTGCAGGTTCGACTTTCACGTGTTTGCGGATCATATTGAATCCCCAGTCTTTTGTTTTAACGATATCATACAACAGAGCTTCATCGGTAGGAGCTGTATATAATCCGTCAGGCCACCAACCTTGATCCAGAGGACCATACTGGAACAGATTCTTATTGTTCAACTGCATACGCATAACGCCGTTTGCGTCTCTTTTGCTTGAGATTTTACGGAAAGCAGTATATGATTTTACATCGTCCAATACTTTGCCGTCGTTGATCAACGATACTTTCATATCATACAAATAAGGATTGGAAGTATCCCAAAGCGTCGGGTTCTGAACAGCTAAACGAAGTTCTTTACCCTGCAAACCTTTGGCAGAAGCTACCACCTGGCCTTTATCCATCAACTTAACTTCTACAATAGACGTGTTGCAACATGGAACTGAAGTTCCGACTGTTACGTTCACTGTTCCGTTATCGATGTTCGGAATCGATTTAACAGAAGTAATATGATTAGTTGCTACCGGTTCGAGCCATACTGTTTGCCAGATTCCTGTCACCGGAGTATACCAGATTCCTTCAGGATTCGAAGTCTGCTTGCCGCGCGGCTGGTATCCTTTATCACTCGGGTCCCAAACGCGAACCACCAGTTTCTGATTGTTCTTACCTGTCAGATAAGGAGTGATATTGAATGAGAACGGAGTGAAACCTCCCTGATGAGAACCGATCAGGATATCATTAACAAACACATCTGTCTTCCAGTCTACCGCACCGAAGTTAAGGACAACATCCTTATTCTTCCAGTTAGCCGGAACAGTGAATGTCCGTTTGTACCATAATTCATTATTTTCTCCTACTTCCTTCTGAACTCCCGACAAAGAGGACTCCACAGCGAAAGGAACAAGGATATTTCCATCGAAAGCTGCCGGTTCTGCTCCGCCACGAGGTTTGATGGCATACTCCCATTCACCGTTCAGGTTTACCCAGTCGGTACGTTCCAATTGCGGACGCGGGTATTCGGGTAATACGTTTTTCGGATTGATTTGTTCAGCCCATTTTGTCTTGATCTTATCTCCGACAGGCTTCCACTGTGCTTGTGCACCCAGTGTCAGGGCCAAAGCGCAACATACTAAAAAGGTCTTCTTCATGCTACTTGTATTTAAAGTTACTACTTTGAAATTTCGTTTGTTATTCTGTCGGCAAAGTAATTATATTCCTGAGAGAGAGGCTTTCAATAATCATTCAGAATCTTTCAATAATCGTGCAAAGGGTTTGAAAGGTACATTTTGAGATACTTAAAACTCTCAATGTTTCGGTGCAATCGTATTTTTCATCAAAAAAATAGCAGAGTTTCCGTGCAATCTTATTTTTTCGTCCTAAAAATGAAATTGCAGCCGTACAATCTTATTTTTTGAGTGAAAAAATAAGATTATTCCGGTGCACTTCCACTTTTTCGAACAAAAAATCAAAAAATCTCTATACAATCCTACTTTTTTCTGAAAATAGGGAAATTGCAGACGAACAACGCTCAAATATCCCCTATACTGGCAAAAATTTAATTGTTTTGTCCTTATATTTGTCTCCATATTGACAATTATTGGAATATGAATTTCCTGCAAATTCAAATTATATGAAACAAATACCTCTTCTTATCATAACCCTGCTATCGCTGCTACGTCCTTTAGGTGGTCTGGCAGAGGAACTGCATTTCAGGCACTATAATAATAAGCAGGGATTATCACATAATACGGTCTACTGCTCCTTGCAGGATAAAAGAGGCTTCATGTGGTTCGGCACCGAAGACGGGTTAAACCGTTTCGACGGACATACCTTTAAGGTATACCGCCATAATTCGTATAACCCGAACAGCCTACCGGGCGACCATCTGAATTTCCTCTTCGAGAGTTCAGATGAAAGAATATGGATCTGTACTTCTGCCGGCACCTGTTACTATGATCACAAAACAGATACTTTTCATCCTTTTCACCTCTCTTCCGCCCAAAACGAACCGGAATCATTCTCTGCCGTTACCGAAGACAAAAACCAACAATTATGGTTCATCCGGCATAACCGTATCGTACGGTATAATCCTACAGACAGTAGTACCCGCGTTTATCCGGCAGAAAAGAATTTTTATCCAAACCTCATCACACTGACCAATGAAGGAGAACCTCTCTTCTCTAACGGACAAGCTTTATATACCTACAAGACGGAAAGCGATGCTTTCTTAAAAACCGAACTGCTTACCGAGCAACAGATCGGTAAGCAGATCAGTATACAGGCTATCCGTCAAGTACCGGAGCTGGGCATACTTGTCGGAACAAACCTGGCAGGTCTCCTGCTTTACAATTACCAGGATCAATCCGTCACTACTATCATCCCGGACATACAGGTTCGCGCCATTACTCCTTACAACAACAGTACATATTGGATTGCCTCCGAATCGGGTATCTATATATATAACGTATTGAGTCGCGAAGTGATAAACCTGCGTAAATCGCTGACCAACGAATATACCATTGCCGACAATGCCATCTATTCGATCACCAAGGATCGTGAGGGGGGTATGTGGGCCGGCTCTTTTTTCGGTGGCATCAGCTATCTACCGAAGGAATATACCCGTTTCAATCATTTCATCGGAGGAAAGACGCATCCCCAGCTACCGGGCAACGCCATCCGCGAAATCGTACCGGATCAATACGGCAACCTGTGGCTGGGAACCGAAGACAACGGGATCAACTGCTATAATCCGTCCACCGGACAGATCACCAACTATTCCTATAACAATCCGCAGCATCCTTTATCGGCCACCAATATTCACGGATTACTGGCCGATGGCAACCGCTTATGGGTCGCACTTATAATAAAGGGATCGATGTTCTGGACATTCCTTCTGGGAAAATCATCAAACATTATTCACGTGAAAGTACCGATCATCCTCTCAACGACAACTTTATCCTCTGTTTCTATAAAACCCGCAACGACGAGTTCCTGATCGGTACGGGTAGCGGCATCATGACCTACAACAGCCGGACGGAAACCTTCAGCCGCTGGAATAATATTTATGCCCTGATCCGGCAAATCTACGAAGACAGCAACGGCGATATATGGGCGGCAACGGCCAACGGTATCTATCATTATATACGTGAAACAAATACAGTCGAACATTATACCGCCGCTCCGAACAAATCGCAAAGTATCGGGAGCAATAATGCCACTTCCGTATTCGAGGACTCAAAAGGACGGATCTGGGTAACCACAGTAAACGGCCTCTCCCTCTTCAGCCCGGAAACCCAGTCGTTCAATCGTATCACTACTGAAAACGGCTTACCCAGTAATATTATTTACCGGATAGTGGAAGATAAGGAACATTTCTTCTGGTTATCGACAGCCAATGGCCTGGTCCGTTTCAATCCCGACACATATGTAATGCGTACCTTCACCTATACGGACGGACTGCACGAAACACAATTCAACTATAGTTCCTCTTATCAGGCTCCGGACGGCACCATTTATATGGGAACGATAAACGGTATGCTGTCGTTCAACCCGTCGCAGTTCAGGGAAGACACTTTCACACCGCCGGTATACATCACAGCAATTAACGTTCCCGACAATGAAGAGAGGCGGCATGATTTCACTTCCCCTTCCATCGAGAATGTGGAAACACTCAAATTACCGTATGACGGATCTACCTTTACCCTGTCGTATATAGCACTCAGCTATACATCGCCGGATGCCATCCGCTATTCGTATAAACTGGAAGGAGTAGACAAGGATTGGATCTATATGAATCAAAATAAAGATGTTACTTTTGCTAATCTTTCTCCAGGTGAATATACATTCAAAGTAAGATCCACCAACAGCAGCGGGATCTGGCAGGATAACGAACAGGTACTGCATATCATTGTTACCCCACCGTTCTGGGCTACCGGATGGGCGTTCTTCTTTTATGCTGTGATTATCTGCATTCTTATTGTCCTGTTTTATAATTATAAAAAAGCCAAGCTGGAAGAAAAGCATCGCATCAACCAGGATTTGTTCGAGAGTAAAAAGGAAAAAGAGCTATATGATGCAAAAATACAGTTCTTTACCTTCATTACACATGAAATACGCACACCGCTTACGCTGATAAAAGCTCCTCTGGAAAAAATACTCCGCTCCGGTGACGGCACTCCGTCTACCCAGGAGAACTTACGTATCATTGAGAAAAATACCCAACAATTGCTTAATCTGAGTAACCAGTTACTCGATTTCCGAAAGACTGAAAGCCGCGGGTTTAAGCTGAATTATGTAAAGACCGATGTGACATTATGGCTGAATACACTTCTGCAACCCTTCTTCCCGGTGATTGAAAAAGAAAGAAAATTATTTATTTGTGATATTCCGGAAGGTCCGTTTTTCGCTTACATAGACCGGGAAGCCTTTTCTAAGATCGTAAATAACCTGCTGACGAATGCCATAAAATATTCGGACCGGCAGATCTCCCTGCAAATGCAGATACAGGAAGAGAAAAAAGAATTCTCTATTACTGTCATCAACGACGGACACCTGATTCCCGACAGCGAAAAGGAAAACATATTCAACCCGTTCTACCGACTAAAAGAAACAGAAAACCAGCAAGGCAGTGGTATCGGATTATCCCTGGCTCGCTCGCTGACCGAATTTCATAAAGGAACCCTCGCCTATCAGCAAACAACGGATGGAAAAAATCAATTCTGCCTCACCTTACCCGAAGAACAGGAAGATTGTTATCAACTGGTACATGAAAGAAATACGGAAGAATCGTCCGATCAGAATATAGAGAAGGAGAATACCGAAAAGTCTGTCGTATTGATAGTGGAAGACCAAACAGATATGCGCCAGTTCATTGCAAAAGAATTGTCTGCAACTTACCGGGTACTCGAAGCAGCCAATGGCAAAGAAGCAGTCAACATTTTAAAAGAAAATACGGTAAACCTGATCATCAGCGATGTGATGATGCCTGTAATGGACGGTTTCGAACTTTGCAATGTTGTGAAAAACGACGTAAACTTCAGCCATATCCCGTTCATCCTATTAACAGCCCAACACAACCTCCAGTCACGGTTGAAAGGTTTGAACAACGGTGCAGATGCCTATATGGAGAAACCGTTTTCCATAGAATTGCTGACAGCTCAGGTCCAGAACTTGCTTAAAAGCCGGGAGATGCTCACTCAAACATATCGTGAAACACCTTCCGTTCCGGCTGCCACGCTGGCAGTATCGACGGTTGACGATATATTCCTCCGGAAATTCAACAGTTATTTGGAAGAAAATATAGCCAACGAGGCTTTAAGTGTTGAAATGCTGGCATCGGAGATGGGCATGAGTACTTCCAGCCTGTACCGGAAAGTAAAAGGTTTGTCCGGTTTAACGCCTGTTGAGTTTATCCGGATAACCCGACTGAAAAAAGCCGCAGAACTGATGCTAACGGGAGAAAGCCGTATAAATGAGATTGCATTCCAGACAGGTTTCTCTTCCCCGGCCTATTTCTCTACCTGTTTCCAAAAGCAATACGGGAAATCTCCTACTGACTTTATGAAAGAACATTAGGCAAAGGTAGCGTAAATTGAAAGGTGGAACCTTCACCCAACCTGGAAGATACGGAGATATCTCCTCCCATCTTATTTACCAAGCCTTTACAGATAGCCAACCCTAACCCGATACCGTTCTGGCTTCCTTTCAGCTGGACAAAACGGCCAAAAATATGTTCCAGTTCGTTCTCTGGTATTCCCCGTCCGGTATCAGATACATAAAAGTACAGACAATCATCCACCCGTTTGTAACCAAACCGTATGGAGCCATGCATAGTATGTTTTATTGCATTGGTAAGTAGATTTCCCAACACCTGTATCAGACGACTTTTATCCGTCCTGAATGTAATCTCCGGACAAGGATCCAAGATCAATTCTACATTTTCAGGCATCCGCAATTGCATTACACAATACATATCTTTCATTGCAGAAGGGAGATAAACATCCGTATAAGCAAAAGCCACCATACCCGACTCTATTTTGGAAATATCCAATACATCGTTTATCAACCGGAGTAATAACTCATTATTTGATTTTATCAGGCTGATGTAGGTATCCCTCAACTCTGGGTCTGTCTCGATCGACAGCAAATCGGAAAAACCTACTATTGCATTTAGCGGAGTACGGATCTCATGAGTCATATTGGCCAGGAAAGTTGATTTCAGTTGATCTGCATTCTCCGCTTTTTCCTTTGCATCAATCAACGATTGTTCATAGTCGACATATTTCTGATTATCGATCATACAACCAACAATCAGATTAGCATTCCCATTGGAATCATATTCCAGTGGTTTGGCTATAACCTCATAATGTCGGTATTTCCCTTCGTCGTTCTTTAAACGAAAATTTACAGCAAACTCCGGTAGTTTTTTACTTCTGATCTCATTAAACAGAAGGAAGAAGTCGCCCCTGTCATCCGGATGGCGCAGGTTCGATAAAGCGCGACAAATATATTTATTCCTATCGAGCAGAGAATTATTGGCTCCATAAAACTGAAAACAATGATTACAATGCTCTTTATCACAGGTTTGGAACAGATGAAAATTAAATGAATAAGTAGCAATGTGGCTATTCTTCAATGCTAGCTCCATCATCGTGCGGCTTTCTATCAGTTTACCTGCCAGAATCTGATTCTCTTTTTCCTGTTCAGTTGGGTCCAGATCAGTCAGGAGCAATGTATATCCAATAATTTCGTTATTCGCATTGATTCCCGGGATTATTGAAAATCCAATAGGCAAAGTATGGCTAACAACACTTCCGTTTCGTAAATATCTTTTCTGCACTTCCGACAAGTAATTTGTTTCAAACAAATTGGTGAAAAGAAAATCTGACATTTCAGTAACAGCTAATTTTTCACTTATAGCTTTGTTCAAAGCGACCAGTTGCCCGTTACTATCGTACAAAGCCCCTCCCTGAGGATGGTAAGTGAAGAAATTTGTCAACAATTGCTGTTTAACTATTATATTTTCCATCGTAGCCTTTTTATATATAATTGCAAAGTAAATCAAACTTTATAATTCAAAGACTACTTATACAGGAAACTTTTACTTTTCTTCCTAAAAACCATCAATGTTATAGATAATATCTATTTCATTATAAATTATATCCATCCTTATTCTTTGATTCGCTTACATTTACCGGAAATATGTTCAACATCCAATCGTAAAACATTAGTCCGCCCGAAAGAACCGGCTATATATTTTTCACCTATTGTGTTGTATTCCGGCGAATACTTTTTCGCAAGCAGACGCAAAGCATACAATCTTTCATCATCCGGCAGATCAGTATAAATCGTTCCAAAAGCAATTACCGACTCATAAGTTGTACTGAATTGCCTTGGAATAACCCGAGTATTGCCTACCACACAAAAACTGACTTTCGGATTCTGCCTGATACATTCCAATTTATATCCCTCCGGTGCGCAATGAAAATAGATATGTCCTTCAGGGTCCATTACGTAGCTAATCGGTATTCCATAACCAAAACCATTCGCTCCAGCCATCGCCAGAAAACCATATTCTCCCGTCTCTAATAACCGGACAGCAGATTCATTATCCAGTATTCTGTCTTTTCTTCTTATTTCTGCAAACATATTACAACATTTTAGAACCACAAATCTACAAAATACATTATATTTGTGCGTACAAAGAACACCTAATAAAACACGAAAATATGAGAACAAAGATTTCCTTATTTCTAATTGCCACCCTTTGCAGCCTTAGTTGCCTTGCACAGAGCGATTTTAATAAATACTTCAATAAAAAAAGTCTCCGGATAGACTTCGCTTTAAGTGGAAACTCCGAATTCCAGGCTGCTGCCATACAGCAATTACGTGAAGAACCTGTATGGGGAGGCCCTGTGAAAAACCTGATCGACAAGTTCAACTATGGCGGTTATTATGTAAATATATATGATAAAAACAGTAACGACCTGATCTATTCGAGGGGTTTCAATACGTTATTTGAAGAATGGCGAACCACTGAGCAGGCTAAAACGGAAACTCAATCATGGACAAACAGCATTTCAGTTCCCTATCCTAAAACGACAGTTGTTGTTGAGATAGCCGCCCGAGACAAAGCCGATATGCAGTTTCATTCACTGCTTAAAATGGATATCGACCCGACCAATATTTTTATTGACCGCGGTAGACTGAAAGATAACAAAGTGACTCAGGTCCAATACAAAGGGGATTCCAGTGAAAAAGTGGACCTGGTATTTATTGCAGAAGGATATACGGCTGCCGATCAGGAAAAGTTTGTCGCCGATGCAAAAAAATTTACAGAATCCCTCTTCAATACACCTCCTTATACGACACGCCGGGAAGATTTCAATATCTGGGCGGTTAATCTGGTTTCTGAAGATGCAGGAACCGACACTTCGGGAAAAGGTATATATAAAAATACGGCATTGAACTCCGGTTATTACACTTTCGGTGTAGACCGTTATCTGACCACCCCTGATATGAAATCAATCCGCGATGCAGTGTGGAATGTCCCGTGTGATGCCATATTTATTCTGGTTAATACCAATACTTACGGTGGTGGCGGTATGTATAATTTCTATGCAATCGGCACAGCTGATAATGAACGTACACAACATGTATTCGTCCATGAGTTTGGACATAGCTTTGCAGGACTGGCTGACGAATATTTTTCTTCTGAAGTGGCTTATCAGGATTTTTACAATTTGAAATATGAGCCCTGGGAGCCTAACATTACGACGCTAGTTGATTTTGAAGGCAAATGGAAAGATTTACTGCCCGCTAACACTCCGATCCCGACACCGCTGGATGATGCACATAAAGATAAAGCCGGCGTATTTGAAGGAGGTGGTTATATTTCGAAAGGAATCTATCGACCGATGGATCATTGCATGATGCGCGATTACGCTCCTTTTTGCCCGGCATGCAGCCGTGCTATTCTGCGAATGATTGATTTCTTATCAGACAGAAGTTATTAAAAACAGCTTTCATGAAAAAAGGTTCCGGTCAGATAACCGGAACCTTTTTAATTATTAACCTGATGCAATTACTGCATCGGAACTTCCATTAGCAAAATCTTCGCATCTTTCAACACCTCTATGGTAATGCTGTCCGTATCATAAAAACCAGCACCATCGCGTCTGGAAAGAACTGTATTACTTACTTCTACTTCTCCTTCAATGACAAAAAGATATACTCCCATACCTTGACGATGGAACTTATATTCTTTAATCTGTCCGGCATCCAGTTCTCCTATCGAAAACCAGGCATCCTGATTGATCGCAGCAGGCGTTTCACCATCCGGCGAAAGTACCAGCGACAATTCATTCTTTTTCAATAGCGGACGTATATCATAGTTATTATACTTCGGAGCCGTATTTTCTTCACGTGGAAAAACCCAGATCTGCAGAAATTCAAGCTGTTGTTCAGCACTGTCGTTGAACTCACTATGAAAAATACCTGTTCCGGCACTCATCACCTGAAGATAGCCCGGAGTGATAGTTTTACTGTTCTTTATACTGTCGCCATGCCGCAAATAGCCATTCAGCGGAATAGAGATTACTTCCATATTTTTATGCGGGTGAGTATCAAAACCTTCGCTTGGAGCTACCGTATCGTCATTTAGGACGCGTAGTTTGCCAAAATGTACCCTTTGGGGATTATAATAATTAGCAAAACTAAATGTATGATGAGTTTTAAGCCATCCATGGTTTGCATATCCGCGAGAGTTCGCCTTGTCTACTACCATTTTCATAAATAATTCCTCCTCTTTAATTCATTTATATAACATATTACTCATTGAAAAAGTTCCGGTTCGCATATCCCCCAGGACAGTATCCTTTTAAATAGTATGAAAAATGCTCCTAAATAAAAACATATCTGAAGAGAATTCAGTACTTTTGTACAAAATTCATCCAGTAAATATTAATCATATGGCAGTTTACTTAAACGATGTATCTAGAACCTTCGGAGAATACCTGCTTATTCCCGGCTTGACCACTAAACAGTGCGTACCTTCAAACGTTTCACTGAAAACAGCACTTGTGAAACATAATGTCAACGAAAAGTCCTCTATCGAATTAAATATCCCGTTTGTTTCGGCTATCATGCAATCGGTATCCGGACCTGAACTGGCTATCGAGTTGGCACGCAACGGAGGACTTTCATTTATTTTCGGATCACAGCCTATCACCAGCCAGGCAGACATGGTACGCAGAGTGAAAAAATTTAAGGCCGGATTTGTAATCAGTGATTCAAACCTGACACCAGAAAATACACTGGCCGATGTAATCGCCCTCGTCAGTAAAACAGAACATTCCACAATCGGAGTTACCGACGACGGAACGCCTAATGGTAAACTGCTGGGACTTGTCACCAGCCGCGACTACCGCGCAGAAAAAGACGATCCCGCTACAAAAGTAAAAGAGTTCATGACTCCTTTCTCCAAATTGATCGTCGGTGAACTCGGTATCTCGCTGAAAGAAGCCAACCAGATCATCTGGGATCATAAATTAAATACGTTGCCTATTATAGACAAAGACCAGAAGCTGGCTTATTTTGTATTTCGCAAAGATTATGACAACCATCGCGAGAACCCGAACGAAATTTCGGGAGCCGACAAGAAGTTGCTGGTCGGTGCCGGTATCAACAGCCGCGACTACATGGAACGTGTCCCGGCATTGGTTGAAGCCGGTGTCGATGTATTATGTATCGACTCTTCCGACGGATATTCCGAATGGCAATACGAAACATTGCAGTGGATCAAGAAAGAATATGGAGACAAAGTAAAGGTAGGAGCTGGAAATGTGGTAGACCGAGAAGGTTTCCTTTATCTGGTCAAAGCCGGAGCCGACTTCATCAAAGTGGGTATCGGTGGCGGTTCTATCTGTATCACCCGCGAACAGAAAGGTATCGGACGTGGACAGGCCACTGCTCTGATCGATGTAGCGATGGCTCGTGATGAATATAAAGAACAGACAGGTATCTATATTCCTATTTGCAGCGACGGCGGTCTGGTACACGATTACCACATGGTACTTGCCTTGGCAATGGGTGCCGACTTCCTGATGATGGGCCGTTATTTTGCCCGTTTCGATGAATCTCCGACAAAGAAGCTGCGCATCGGCAACAATTTTGTAAAAGAATATTGGGGAGAAGGTTCAAACCGCGCCCAGAACTGGCAGCGTTACGACATGGGAGGAAGCGCCTCACTTAAATTTGAAGAAGGAGTAGACAGCTATGTTCCGTATGCCGGCAAGATGAAAGACAATCTGAATCTGACATTAGGCAAGATCAAAGCAACCATGTGCAGTTGCGGTGCCGTCACCATACCGGAGTTACAGAAGAATGCCAAGATTACGTTGGTTTCTTCTACAAGTATCGTCGAAGGTGGTGCGCATGACGTGATTCTGAAAGAGCAGAATTAAGGATATCTAAAAACAATACTCAATCCCCAACGGTAAATACCTCGTTCAGGTTATTTGCTGCTGGGGATTTTTTATTGATTTTATCTGTATAATATCTGACGTCTCTGTTTGCCATTCACCCGATACGATAAATGAAGAAAATGTTTTTTTCGGTAAAGGATTGCCTGATCGAAAGGCAGGCCGCTATTTTTCAACGTATCCAGTAGGAAATAAATATCCGGTACATAACAGTCAGCCGCCTCCCCCTTGACATGCTGGCTCGAACGGACACCACCTGCCAAGCGGTTCACTTCCGGACTGCGATAGCCGCTGGTAACAACGATCGGTTTGTTGTAAGCAATGCGGAGCGGTTGAAGGAGACATTTTACTAATTCACGAATCGCTTCACGAACTTCGTCGGGCGGGTCATTTCTCAGGCCGTTTATTATTGCAATGCTGCTGTAAGTCATTTCTTCCCAGGAAAAATCTCTACTAATGTTCTTTTTCATCTTTTGCTTGTTTTATCTTGTATGAATAATCTACGCCGAACAAGGCTCCGGCAAATGTGCTGATCTCGCCAAAAGCGACAAGGATACTGTTATGGATCTCTCCGGCAGGGGCTACCCAAAAACCGGAAAAGAGTAGGACAATCCCGCCCACAACGAGCAGGATTGCCATAACTAACTGAACGGTTAACCGTTTCATTCGATCACAGGACGATCGTCGTCATCATCTCCTGCACCATTTTCTTTTTTCACAGGTTCCGTTTCTTCCTCAAACTTCGTGATCTGGTTCGACCAGCGCAAACTCGAGCCCGGAGAGAAAACAATACGGGCCTTTTTGATACAGGAAGCATTGAAATCATCCTTGTTTTCCGTTCCGTTCGATCTTACCGACAAACGGAAGTTGCCAAATTCGCCTACCTGCACGATACTACCGGAGCGAAGTTCCAATCCCATAGCCCAGTTCAGCGAATCGAGAACCGCTTTCACATCTGCACTCGACATCGCAGAACGGTTGGATATCAGTTCGCATAACTTCGCCATATCACAATACCCCGAGGCCTTTGCCACTGCATACGTTTTCACTTTGTCCTTATCGTCCCCGAACTTGATCGTTCTCTGCACTTTCTTAAATATTAATGCCATACCTTATAAATTTTAGATGTTGAATAATTACATACCCTTTATTCGAGTATGGTACAAAGGTAGGGGCAGCAGAAACGGATAAATTCCTGAAAAACACGAGTTAAAACACTATTAATCAAACACATTAAAAAGAAAAGCAATATTTGTCCGATCAAATTCAGGAAAATAAAAGGGAAGTATTTTAAAGCCTTTTAGCGTTAAAATACAAAACGTCCCGACTGCACCCAATATAAAGGGCAGGCGGGACGGGAACTATAATCAAAAGAGTTTTGTCTTTTAGCTAACTAATTCTTTCAGATCATAATACATCGGAAGTGTATCGTCCTCCGTTTCATTAATCAGTCGTTTAAAGCCATTCTTCTCATAAAACGGAACTGCATCCAGATAAGCATCTACCGTAAGAAATCGATTGGCTGAAATAGATTGATTATTAATCAGCATTTGCTTAATAGCCGATATCAACTCTGTACCCCAACCTTCTTTTTTATGATTCCGCGAAACGGCCAAGCGTCCTACTTTTACAGCCGGATAACTACCTAAATGCTTCCTGTGAGGGAAAGCTTGTCTAAGTTTACGCCATAAATTTTTAGAGATTGTTGTCTGAGTAATTTTATCATTGAGAAGGCTAAAATAAGCAATTGTCTCATTTTCATCTTCCAGAATAAAAGTATTGGCTATCATTTGATCCTTGTAATACAATGCATCTTCAAAAAGAAAACCGTTTAAATCTGCGTCACCACAGTCAAACGGTTTTATTTCTGTGAGTTCTTCTAACTTCGCGAGTTTCATATTGTTCACATCATAAAGGTTGCTATTCGTTTCAGTTTTTCATAAGCATCCTTTACGCGCTTCTTTTCTTCCGCAGATGCAGGTTTTACTTCTTCAATCGATTGAATAAAACGCTCTGCATCTTTTCCAAATAACACCGGAGTTTCTTTAATAGGTTTGGCCATAATTCATTTATTTTTAATGATCAATTTATCTGGTACAAAGATAATCATTATTTCACATTCAACAAGCTTATAGACATAAGTTTTAATACTCCCCTCCTACCTTTATCTTCCCCATCAAAAAAAGAAACTCCCGCAGATCGCTGGAGTCGGGTTGGGAGTGGCAGAGGTAGTTGTCGAAGGTTTCGAGTTTGTAGGGGAAGTTGAAGGCGAGAAGGAGGCTAGAGGCCTGATGGTGATATTTGGGACGGCCTTTGCGGTCGGCGTTTTCGATGACGTATAGCATGGGAAGGAAAAGGTCGGGATTTTGAAGCGAATAACGTAAGTGCCCCAAAGGGGTGTGATGGATAAGGTAATCGACGTAGAGTTCGCGATCGTGTTTGAAGTAGGCGTCGATGAATTTGCAGAAGGGCTTGGGAAGCGAGTCGTAATAGCCGAATGCCAGGTGGCAGAGGTTGAGGCGATATTCCTGACGGGCGGCTTCTTCGAGGGTTTGTAACTTGGCGTTAAACGACGCAGGCGTTGGTGCGTTGCCGAATAGCAACTGCATCTGTGTTAATAGTTTTTTCATGATACATGCTATCGGAGAGATAAGGTTTGGCTCTCCGATACCACGCCCGGCCGGCGCTGAAAAACAAAACCGGCTGCCCGTCTCTCCTTAAAAGAGAGAAAGGACAGCCGGTGATATGAGGATTGAAACCGGAACCGGATAATACCGCTACCCGCCTCCGTTCAACTTATCCAGCAGATGCTTGCCGGGTTTGAACTTTACACTGATGCGTGGCGGGATCAGGCAGGAAACTCCTGTTTTAGGGTTGCGCCCTACACGCGCCACCTGCTTCCAAGGAGTGAAAGTTCCGAATCCTTGCAAAAGCAATGTACCATCCCTACCTAACTCTTCGGAGACCGTTTCCAACATTGCATGAATAAAGCGTAATGCTTCCAACTGAGGAATATCCATCTTTTCGGATATCCTTACAGTCAATTCCTGTTTATTCATTGTTTATCAATTTATTCAGGTTCAGTACCATCATTTTGGATACAGCGAACTGTAAAACTATTTACCCGATTATCATAACGATCTGTCATAGTTGTAGATTTAACATCAACACCCCATACATGTATAGAATTGCCTTTAGGAGTAGATGAATAATAAAAACCTTCTCTCCCCTGGTATTCTTGAATTGGTTTACCCTCATTAGTAATTCCACGACGGGCAGCCAATGGTAAGATTAACCATTCGTTAGTATTTTTCCCCTGCATTTTTAAGAAATTATTTCCCGACTGACCATTTCCCATAATAGCTTTCCATTCAGTAAATGTGGGTACACGCCAACCTTTAGGACAAGGGTCATATTTTGTTTTTTCCGGAGCATTTTCAGTTCCTGTATTCCACAATTGATTTGCCCATTTATACTCAGAGTTATCCATCTCATTACCAGAAGGATTGTCAGTATTTGCACCCTTTATTAACAACCAATTGTTCTGCATATTAGGACTTGTAGACTTTGAAATAATACATTTATTTTTCCACGTATCAAAATTATCTAAGTCATTCTTAGTTGGATAGGAATTTCCGGAGTATGTACTATTAGTCATTTCGTCAGCATTAGCCGTATTAGGCACACCATCTTTACGCCCCCACTGGAATAAATTTCCACAGGTACCAGTTATGTTACCCGTGGTCGGAACTGAAGTTGGAATACTAGTCGCTCCCACATTCACCGGAGCCCAATACCTTCCATCCTTCATCAAAACAGGTTTAGCAGTCGTTCCTTCATAATTTGGTAAACTTCGGATAATTATCGTATCCCCAACGCTTTTATTATTCGAATTATGAATATTCAAAACAATATCGACAGGAACTTTAGTCGTTGCCTGATAAGGGATTGTTACCGTATACGAAGTTGTTACAATTGGTTTATCATCAGCAATTGCAGGAACACGATTAATTGTAGGTTTATCAATTCCACCTACCGAAAGTCCACTTTTATCATACAAAAATTTCACTTCTGGTTCTGTCTCCGTATTTCCTGTTGTGGTAAATGTAAAGGTCGCTTCTTCTGTTGCATTGGTTATATCTATTATGTTTTTCGTCCCGTTCCAGACCATACCCGCCTTTGTTAAAGCCGTTTCCTCTGATGTGATATTAAATTCAGCTTTCGGAAAAGAAGGCTTTACACGTATCTCTTCTCCTTCGTTCCAATCAGCCACAACAACATCAAAATTAACATCTACCCTGTCGGGAGCCGGGTTGATATTGATCTGATATCGATGATTACGAGCTAACGGGATCGGCGTACCGGCTACATCTATTTTTTTGAAATCGACAAGTTTAGTAATTGTAACACCTCCTAATGTTCCCTCTATCTGAATAGCCGTAGCTGTTGCCGGATCGTCATTCGCATTTTCATAAGTATATATACTGTCTATTTTCTGGTAGGTAGCATAACCCTCTTCTTCCACTAATTCCACTTTACTTCCGAACGGAAAAATATCTGTAGACATAATTACAGTTTCTTTCTGGTCGGGAACCAAAGATACGCCAATTCGCGGACGGACTAAGCGGGCTGATTTCAAATCAAAATTCTTTTCTGCATTATCAGGATCATAAGCATAGTTGCGAATATCAATGCGTGAAACCAAACGTTCCATTGTAAAAGTCTCTATTACCGAACCGCCACCACTCATCATTGCCGTCGACTCCCATGATTTTATGACTTGTCCAGCATACATAAGTAATGGTGCTGTTGCATTCTTATTTTGTCCTGCCAAGGTCGTTACCTGTTGAAGTTCTTCCCAGGTTGTAACAGCCTTTAAAACATCAGTCAACTCATTTGCTTCATAATTAGCTATCACGACCACTTCGGGATTTTTCCAGCCATCACTGCGATGGCGGATAGAAGCCTTGTACTTGCCTGCCTGATCAGGAATAGCAATCAAAGGCTCGTTCAGTCCTTCAGCGGCACCCACTTCTTCTGTACTGAAATATTTACCAAATGTTCCGGCACCCTGTTCGTCTGCTTCCGTATGTACAAAAAAGGCGACACTACTGATTTCTTTTTCACTAGGGAAAGAAACGTCAGTCAGCACATCTCCTTCCGCTTTCGTCCCAGTATTCAACGGTAAATCCATTGTCAAAGTAAGTTTACCATACCCTGGTTCCACATAATCCGTATTACGGTTTACTTCCTCTTCATTGCATGATACCAGAAAACCAGTTAAAAGCAATGATAACAGTATTATATTGTATTTCATATTTTATTCCTTTCCGTTTATTTTTATTCTATTTGCCCAGCCTCCTGTATAAAGGTGATCGACTGAGAGACATAATTATCTTTTTTATTCACGATCGTTACCGTTGCTGAACGTCTACTTGTAGTTCCATTAGCTGCGGCTTTGATATAGACATTACCATTATAGGTTCCCGGAGTTAGAACGGGAGTAGTGGAAGAGCCATTCAACCAATCCGTCGCAGTCGTTGTATCTGTAAGATCATCCGGATTTCCATTATAGGTAATGATACATTCCCAGGCAGTATTTGCTGCTACTGAAATTTTACGCATATTTCTGTGTGATTCATCACCTGCCGGTGCATCTGTAAAACCAGCTACCGGAACTGTAACGTTACCAGTTGCATCCATATCATCACAACTCAAACGGATTGTCCCATAATCGGGAGCAGCCTGATTAACTGTAAAAGAGCGAGTGATTTCAGTATTCGTTATTTTCAATTCTATTTTTTGTTCTCTTGGTGTATCTTTTGTAGTATTCTGATTAATCATCAAGGTCAATACATCATCGCTCTTTTGGGCTTTTACCCAATCATTCAGTACAGAACTGTTGGCTATTTCCCATCCTGTACCCGAAGCTGAGATATTCAAGGCTATACTAAACGTTTCATCATCTTCTGCATTCGATTTCAACCCCGGAACATTCAGAATATTATTGCTGAAAGAAATCCCTGCCATCCATTTAAAATCCGCAGTAATGTCGATATGGTTTTCCGCAGCAGTTGCGCCTTTCTGACGAACCACCAACGGTTGGCGAATGGAAGGACGAACCACATTTTGAACCATAACAATTGTTTCACGCATATTTTGACTCAGGTTATCTTTAGTTGTTGTTATAGCGATATAATCTACCACATCTGGATTATCTGTTGTACTTTCTGTTTTTTTCTTCTCCACCGTAAGCCAGTCTACCGAAGTATCTGTTACAAGTTCCCATTCGCTTCCTGATTCCACATCTATACGAATAGCCTCTGCTATCGTTGCCGCACCTACTGTAAGAGTATTATTTTCAAAAGCAATATCTGCTTTCGGAGTAGGATCTGCTACCTCTTCACCCTCCACTGGAGCATCTTCCTCTTTCGGTTCATACTTCAAAACAATCGTTCCCAAATCAGGGGCGACATTTAAAGTATCGGCTATCTGCCATTCCTGTACACTCAACGTTGCTACCAACGTTCCCAAACCACGCTCTTCCACAACTACTTTATAACGATTGTTCGGATTTATCGTGATCGGTTGTTTGTTCTCATAATTCAACATCGGAACCTGAACGACCTGCACAGCCCCATCCGTACTTTTCCCGATCAATGTCAATTTTACTTCACTTTTATGCATTTCAGTCGAATCCAACGGATAGAGATAAAACACACTATTTGTTTCACCTGCATTCGAATTTTCCAAGCTGCTAAAATCAATGACAGGCAACTTCGCATAACGGGATGTACTGAACGGTGTTTCCGGAAAAACGGGACCTTCTTCCGGGACATTTTCCAAACCGACTTTCTGAATAACAAAACCGGTTGCCACTGCATCGTTCGATATATCGAAACGTGCCACCCGACGTATCAACGATACTTTGATACGACCTTTTACCGTAGACATAGTTGTATCACATATCGCACTCATCAGAACCGGACAACCTAACAAGTCAGTCTGTTTATTAGTCATTAGTTTTCGAAATGCCACCGTATCTGTTTCATGCAGACGGATTTCACTCAGCGACTGATGACTACGGCCGTTTGCCACAAAATAAAATGATTTTCGTTCTCCTTGGGTAATAGAGATTGTTGCCGTTTTATTCTCACCTGTAGCAGAAAGATCAAAACTATTTTCTTCTGTTCCGCCACCACCACTACGGAATATCTCTTCCAACACCATTGATTTTGGTGTTTTGGAACTCAATGTATCCTCTCCAAACACATAAATATCCAGTGTTTCCAGTTTGTTTTCCGCCTCACTAGCTATCGCTTTCGTGTAGGGCACTATCCCTTGCGAGGTCCCGGGAAAAACAAAAGATATTCGTTGACCTTCAGCGTTTGCAGGAGCATCAGACCCCGGCAATTCCCCGTTTTCATTACAGGATGTGAGCAGAAAACCTGCTGCCATCAGCAATAAATACTTGTTTCTCATAACTTTTAAATTAAAATGTTTATATTTTGCAGTCTGTTTGCTGCGTTATTTTGCCCCAACTATTTTTTCAGCTCTCCGTACCAATTGTACCTCCGTCTATCCAGTCACCGCTTATTGCGGCCGAAACATTCACATTACCATCTTTATCTATTTCCATCAGGAGATTAAACTCTTGACAAAGATTGTAATCCAGATCGATATGCATTGTATGGAAATATTTATACAGATCGATCTCGCGCGTAATCGCTTTATCTGCCGCCCAAAGGCAAAATATCGGATGATCGTTATTGTGTAAACGGTAGGTGACAAAGCAGCCATTGATTTCATGGGAAATATCCATTTTCGCTCTTGTTTCATGTCTGACTTTCGTTACCTTGTCCGGTCGTCCAGGTATATGAACATTTTTCCCTGCCTGGTTCTTTTCCATATATTCTGGTTGGAAACTGTAAATGGGAGAAAGCCCAGAGAGTGTCATGCGAAAATTTCCACTGTTAACAGGTGGTGTTTCCTTCCATTTTACTGTTACTCCTAGCTTTAAATGACAATGTAATAAGTCGATACGACTTCGGGTAAAGCCGATACTTTCGACCGTAAATGGATGATAACTATAAAACAAAGGCTCTGTATCTGCTTCCGTATCTGTCAACAGGCACATTTCCGAAAGATATGTTTTCCCAATTTCTATTTTATTCGCTTGGCTTAATGAGTCTATATTTGCCCAGGTTAGCAATGTATACTTACCCGGCGGCAGACTAAATGTACTAGTTGTACTCATTTTTGCCGAACGATTGATTATATCACAAAGAAGGCCATGCTCATCAAAGAGATATTCACGAAACGTATAAATGTAGAATGGTAATTCGCTTTGCATACTATTGGTTGTGTACCAGTATTCCAATTTGACATTATACGGACACTCTGCCAGTTCGCCGTCAATGTTACAACCGGTAAGAACCAGAAAGAACAGGGACAAGAGATTTATAAATTTCATGGCTCGCCTCCTTTCCCTATCTCTCCGATACAAGGATCGGGAAGATGTATGTCTTCGGTTAAAACATTATCGGAAAGTCTGGTTTCTGTGCAACAATCCTTGCCTGTTTGTCGCAGGCAGAGGGAGGCATGACGCATCCAACCGGCGTAAGGGAGACTTACTTTATATTGCAGGGTATAAGTCTTTTTTTCATTCAGACCGACTAGACGCGTATAAGGTTTTACGAGACACATGCGCGGATCGATCAATTCTTCGCGCCGGTCGAAGCGATAACGCTGACGGCCATAGAGGATAACTGACGGAAGTGTAACATTCTTGTTGCTTTTACAAAGATAAGGCGTCAAACTCAAGCTACGCTCCGTTGGGAGTTGGATACCGCGGATGGTGATCTTCATTTCTATACGGACACTGTCGTCGCGGATCATCATACTCTGCGGGGTAAAAAGGATACTCCGCGTCTGAGATGAGGCAGCCTGGATGAATAAGAACAATAAAGCAGTCCAAAAACAGTATTTACCTTTTTTCTTCCCCATATCAGTGTATTATATATATGAAAGAAACACCCAGTCGAGTAGGCCCTACAAAATGACGTTTGTATCTTCCTACAAGCTCCGCACACTCCGTACATACATATGTATTGTATTCCAGATAAGTATATCCCACTCCCAGCGACAATTCCAATCCCCAACGTCCGCCAATGGCAAAATGATAACCATACGAAAAGCCTCCCCCGTAAAGTTCTCCCCGATAGGTGTACTCTTTCAGTCCGGGGATAAAAGGTATCTGTCCGATATTATAATGACCATAATGCCCATGTATCCCGAAGAAGTGCCCCTCGAAACTTTTGCAAGGCCAGTAACGCACTTCAGGCTGCACCAGATAATGCCGCAACGTCATTTCATCCGGGAAGAAAGTCCACGCGTTATAACTTCCTGAAAGGTTCAATGTCAGCTTTTTAGATAAAGCTATTTCCAGCTCGGCATTCGGCGTAGAAGTCAGCCACCATGACACATTCGTCCCTATCCCTACCTGCTGCCCTTTAGATGTTAAGGACAACGATAGCAGCAACAAGGCTAAAAACGTGGCTCGCAACTGGAGTTCTTTTCTTTCTTCCGATCTTTTCATTCCTATTTCCCTATACAAGATGTCTGATTCCTTGTAAGAATCGGACATCTAAAAATGGAAAGAGAATATTTGCTGAATTTCAGATATTTAAGGAGGAACTATTTAAGAAAATTGAGCGATTGGAGAACTGTTTTTATTCGGATTAGATTATAAAGTCTTTTTTATTTTTTCACATTTTCCTTGTTTATTGTAGAATAACATGTACATTTGCAGACAGATAGCCTGTGTTTTTCATGGGGTCATCATTAAACAACCATTAGATGTCCGATTCTTACAAGGAATCAGACATTTTTTATTTTTACTCTTTCCTTTCTTTTTACCTTTCATTGATTTTCCGCGAATAAACGAATTCAACATATCTTCATTGGTTTCATCAATCAGATGTGAAGGCATCCCTTTCATATACGTTTTTGTCACCCGCTCCGAGCTATGCCCCAATGCCTGGCTAATGATCGATGTTGCCGTACCGCAGGCTTCCACCAGTGTTGCCCAAGTATGGCGTGCCACGTAAGTGGTTAACGGGATAAAGAATTTCAGATCTTCACCCACTGCACGCAGGTTGCGGTTGACTTGGCGAAGGGCACTCTGTTCGGATACTTCCTTTTCACTCTTGTAGCGGTTGTAGTGGAGGAAAGGAAAAAGATACGGACTGCTTTCTTCTGCATACCGTTCGGCCAACTCCTGTAACTCCGGAATAATCTTGACACGCAGCGGCATATCCGTTTTACTACGGCTGTAATTGATATATCCCCCGTAGAAGTCGCTTTTCTTCAAATTAAAAAGATCTACGAAACACATTCCCCGGGCATAAAACAGGAACATAAAAATATCGCGGGCACGAGCTTTCTCGCCTGTCAGCTCCGCATCACGCAGCAGACAAACATCCTCCTTTGATAATGCCCGCTTGATTGTGGGCGGCACTACGATTGCGTTGGATTTGAACGGGTACTCCTCCGGCTCCCCGATCCGATACTGTTTCAGGGCTTTATTATAAACTGCTCGCAGCGTACGAAAATAGCAGTTGACACTGCCCGCCGAAAGATGGTCCGTTTCCTGCATATAACTGACATAATCGGATACCCACTCACTTGTAACATTCTCCAGATAAAAACAATCAGAACTTTCACCTATAAAACGGCGAACCGACTGCATCGTACTCCGATAGCTGGCTGCCGTAAACCGTTTTTCACTCTCATTCAAATACCTGATCTGTTGCTGGAAATAATGATCCAACAACAGAATTCCTTTCTTTTCTCGACTTTTCATTTATTTATCGTTTTCGTGTTTTTACTCTCCAAATGTCAGGATTTTGGATTTTTTACTAACAGGGATACAGACGTTTTGGTTGCTTCCGGACAAAATAAGGGGAATTTTACGAGGTTTTCAAAGGGGCTACCAGAAATCATCCGAATGATTTTTTAATTCTTCCGTATATTTCAGGGAAAACATCCGGTAGTTTGGCATGAACTATGCAGATGAATTTTGGAATTCATTCGGATGATTTTTTTAATAGTCAGGAAAAAGGCATAAAACAGGAAAATACCAAGAGTATAAAAGAGAAAAAAAGATTATTTTATTCCGATCGGTGATAAAAGTGGAATCGTTTTGTAGTAACAATATTTCAGTCATAGCAAAATATTACTAACACTCAAAAAAAACATCCGAAAGATTTTCAAATATAGGGACAGAGTGATCAACAAACGACCTGACAACAACAATCTGCTATATCCCAACTCGTCAGGAACAGATTATTCTAAAAAATCCGGAGAATGTCTTAATACAGTACAAGGAATGCATAGGTTTAATGACATTTTGTCAAAATAACAAAATAACATGAACTACATATATCTAAAAATCAAATATTTGAATATCTTTGAAAACTGAGAAAAACATCTCAGATCATTCATATAAAAAACATTGATAAAATAAAAAGGTTAGATGGAACCAATAGGTAAGATTGATAAAAAAAGCAAAGTTCGCAAAACACGTAAACCAAATAAAGTCAGTAAAAAACGAAATAATAAATATCGTTCTACTATTGCTTTTTTTGAAAAAAACAACAAATGGCCTTCACCCACTGCCAAAGACCCGAAAGAACTGCCTTTGGGACAATGGATCGTTCGAATCAGATACCTCAGAAATCATTTTCCCGAAAGATTACCTGAGAAAATTATTGAGCTGGTAGACAGAATAGATGCCGATAAGTTGCAAAAAAGTACCGAACAGTGGGAAAATAATTATTATAAACTGAAGGATTTCGTAAAAAATGAGAAACGTTGGCCTCTACCCGGTTCACCAAACCCGGAAGAGAACAAACTTTACAACTGGTGTACTACCCAAAAAAGTGTTAGAAACGGCATTTTGCAAGGCCGTTTGAGTGATGAACGTATTCAAATGTTGGATGCCATCGGATTCCAATGGAATAAAAACAGAAAGAAAAGAAGCTGGAACGAATCATTCAACATGGTCAAGAAGTATTACCTCCACAACGGAAGATGGCCATCCCACGCCACAGATTCAGAAGAAACCAGATTGGCTAAATGGTGCAGTAAAATGAGAGCCTATAAAAACGGAACGGATAAAACCGGAAAATTGACTTCTTTACAGATCAAAAAATTAACCGACTTAGGTTTTGAATGGGAACTCACTGTAACCAGCAACGGCCGTACAGAAGAACAGCTAAATAGAATATGGTTTGGCAGATACACCGAGTTTTGTGATTTCATCACCACCTACAAACGATATCCTTCCACGACGTCAGAGGAAGAAAGAGCCCTCTATTCCTGGTGGATGAGAATGGCACACCTAAGAAGAAAAGGAAAATTAAACAATGATCGTATCCTATTGCTGAATAGTATAGGATTCAAATGGGGCAGAGGAAATAATGAATAAGACATAAAAAAAGGTTTGAAAATAATTTCAAACCTTTTGTTGTTCTACCAGGGCTCGAACCTGGAATTTCAGGACCAGAATCTGACGTGTTACCATTACACCATAGAACAGTTTTTATTGTCCCGAGTAATATATTTCTCGATTACGGGTGCAAAGATACGGACATTTTTCATATCTGCAAATATTCAGCAAAAAAATTTCATCAAAATAAACATTTTCTTCTTTTCTCTGTTTTGAAATTGCAGGGTTTATACATATATTAAACAGATAAAGCATGTACATAATAAATTTAAGAAGTATATTTGCGTCTTCGAAATATTATTCAATAAAAAATAGATGGATCAAACAAAAGAATTAGTACAAACAATTGTAGAAGGTCTACAAGAAAAAAAAGGCAAAAATATTGTAACCGTAGATTTAACCCAGCTATCTGGGGCAGTATGCCAATACATGGTTATCTGCGAAGGAAATACTCCTACCCAGGTATCAGCCCTTTCCGATTCAGTATGGGACTTTGTGCGTAGAAATGCAGGTGAAAAACCACTATCTATCGACGGCAATCAAAGTTCCCTATGGATAGGTATGGATTATGGCACGGTTCTTGTACACATATTTACACCGGAACAACGTGAGTTCTATAATCTGGATAACCTATGGTCTGACGCTAAAGTCACCCAGATTCCGAATCTCGACTAAGGCCGGATTAATATTATCGAATTCAAAGTATGGAAAATAAAAACGACATGTTTAATAAAACACCGAAGAACAATAAGCCTAAAATGTTCCGGTTTAACCTGTACTGGATGTACGGGTTAATATTCATGATGCTTATTGCTTTGTATCTGACTAACGATTCTTCGGCGTCAAAAGAACTGGGATGGACAGAATTCCAGAAGCTGGCTCAGGAAAACGTATTCGACAAGATGGTTGTCTACAACAAGAAAAACATGGTTGAGGCGACAGTCAAAAGCGGACAAAAAGGATTAGTATTTAAAAGCGACAGTTCAGCTTTAGGAACAAACCCGAAGGTATACGTAAAAATACCATCGGCAGACAAATTTTCCGATTTTTACGACAAAGCGGTTACCGATAACCACATTGACACCCAGGTACGCTTTGAAGAAGGAGATGATGCTATATGGAACTTCCTTGTTTCATTCGGACCGATCATCCTCATTATTGCCGTATGGATTTTCCTGATGCGGAGAATGTCCGGAGGTGCAGGTGGAGGTCCCGGTGGAGTTTTCAGTGTAGGTAAAGCTAAAGCACAATTATTCGACAAAGATAATGACCGGAAAGTAACATTTAAGGATGTAGCAGGATTGTCGGAGGCCAAACAAGAGGTAGAAGAAATCGTATCCTTTCTTAAAAGCCCGGAAAGATATACGGAACTGGGAGGTAAAATACCTAAGGGTGCCTTGTTGGTAGGCCCTCCAGGAACAGGTAAAACATTACTAGCCAAAGCTGTAGCAGGAGAAGCGGATGTTCCGTTCTTTTCCCTTTCAGGTTCCGACTTCGTTGAGATGTTTGTCGGTGTTGGTGCATCACGTGTTCGCGACCTATTCCGCCAGGCAAAAGAGAAATCTCCGTGTATCGTATTTATCGACGAGATCGATGCTGTTGGCCGTGCCCGTGGCAAAAACGCCAATATGAACAGTAATGACGAACGCGAAAACACATTAAACCAGTTGTTGACAGAAATGGATGGCTTCGGTTCCAACAGTGGGGTGATCATCCTGGCAGCAACCAACCGTGCCGACATTCTGGATAAAGCCTTACTTCGTGCTGGACGTTTCGACCGTCAGATCAGTGTGGAATTGCCCGACCTGAACGAGCGTAAGGAAATATTCGGCGTACATTTACGCCCGATCAAGATAGACGAAAGCGTGGATGCGGAATTCATGGCCCGCCAGACTCCGGGATTCTCCGGCGCTGACATTGCTAATGTTTGTAATGAAGCTGCATTGATCGCAGCCCGTAGCGACAAGAAGTTCGTTCAAAAAGAGGACTTCATGAACGCTATCGACCGTATCGTCGGCGGTTTGGAAAAACGCTCTATGATAACGACGGCGGATGAACGAAAGAGTATTGCTTTCCACGAAGCCGGTCATGCTACATTAAGCTGGTTCCTCGAACATGCCAATCCATTGGTAAAAGTGACCATCGTCCCCAGAGGCAAAGCTCTGGGAGCAGCTTGGTATATGCCGGAAGAACGTCAGATCACCACCCGCGAACAGATGCTGGATGAAATGTGCGCAACTTTGGGCGGTCGTGCGGCAGATGAATTTTTCCTCGGTAAAATAACAACCGGAGCTTCCAACGACCTGGAACGTGTAACCAAGCAAGCTTATGCAATGGTCGTTTACTTCGGTATGAGCGAAAAACTGCCTAACTTGAATTATTATGATTCAACCGGTCAGGACTGGGGATTCACCAAACCGTACAGTGAAGAGACATCCCGGATGATCGACCAGGAAGTACAAAAGATCATCAGCGAACAGTATGAACGTGCCAAGAAAATCCTGTTTGAAAACAAGGAAGGACATCACGCATTGGCACAGGTTTTACTCGAACGGGAAGTGATCTACACAGAAGATGTAGAACATATCTTCGGTAAACGTGCCTGGGTTTCCCGTTCGCAGGAAATTCTGGAATTACAGGAAAAAGCGAACAACAGCAAACAGGAACAGACTGCTGCCAACAAAGATAACACCCAGGTTTCACCTGCAGGTGACAATACGGCAGAAAAAATGGCCTGACCCGTTCGTCTCTGAGGAATAAAATGAGGCCAGATAGTTCTTTATTGAAGATACTATCTGGCCTCTCTGTTTATATTTGGATTTATTCTTTATCTTTGCACGAAAAATAAATCAACAAACGAACTAAATAATACGGCTTTGAAAAATCTGATCATACGAGCACTTACGGGTATAATCTTCGTCACAATCCTTGTCGGAGCTATATGCTACCATTCAATCTCTTTCCTTGTTATATTCAGTTTGATCACCGGATTAACGTTATGGGAGTTTTATGGTCTTGTAAAACATTATGAGGATGCTTCTATCAAACGATTTATTGGTTCGCTGGGGGGAGTCTATTTATTTGCTGCCACCTTCATTTATACCAACCAGTTGACAGATGGACTCATTTTTCTCCCCTACCTATTATTCCTTATATACACATTAGTTGCCGAACTGTATTATAAAGCGCCGAATCCAATCAATAACTGGGCTTTTACTTTTTTTGCACAGATCTATTGTGCAGGAACATTCTCTATGTTGAACTTCATTGCGGCCATGCCCGATACTGCGAGAACGATTGTTTACTCTCCACTGTTCGTCATGGCTATCTTTATTTTTATTTGGCTGAACGACACAGGAGCTTACTTGGTCGGCTCTCTAATTGGTAAAAGGAGATTATTTGAACGCATATCACCTAAAAAATCATGGGAAGGCTTCTTTGGCGGATTAGCTGTTGTACTGGGGGCATCGCAGGCGTTGGCCTGGTATGCACCTGAAATTAGCTGGTATAATTGGTTAGGACTATCGGCCACAGTGGTTATATTCGGAACTTGGGGCGATTTGACCGAGTCGCTGTTAAAAAGAACATTAGGAGTAAAAGATTCCGGTAATCTCCTCCCCGGTCACGGCGGTATGCTTGACCGGTTCGACAGCTTGATGCTGGCAGCTCCTGCAGCCTACATTTATATAGAACTCTTTATTCGAAATTAAACGTCAATACAACCATACGGGAGGTTGCTTTCGATAATGAATTGGGGTATTTGATCAGTTCCTGATCAGTCAGGTCGTTACGGTTTTTAGCCAACAGATCCACTAATCCGAAGCAAAACTTCAATTCTGGACAAAGTTTAAAGAATGGCAGATAGATATCGCACCCGACACCGAACTCCAGCCCGAAATCGGCACCTTTAAGTAAAATCGGCATTCCTTTCTTACGTCCGAGATCCATGGCCCCATAGACTCCACCAATCAGGTAAGGGCGATAATTATTTAACCGGAGAGCCGAATACTTCACATCCAACGGAAAACTTAGTATGGTAGAGCGAACGGAAGTCGTAAACTCCTCCCCTGTCGTCTGTTCCCGGAAAAGAAACTTCTTATCCCCAAAATGGACAGTAGGAACAAAACGCAGGTTAAAATAGGGATTCAGATACATATCCCCGATTACTCCGACACTAAATCCCGGCGAATAACTGGGTATTTCAGCGAACCACGTTTCACCGTCAGTTGTAACACCTGTATTTGTCAACAACAAATCCTGCGCATGTAATCCGACATGAAACCCCAGATGGAGCCATTTCAAATCGGCATACGGCTGATTCTTAACCTTCTCTTTTTGCGCCATTACACTCGGTAAGGTAAGGCTACAGACCAATAATAGAAATAATAGACGTCTCAACTCTCAATCAATTTTGAATTATAACGAAAAAGATAGGAACTTATTGCAGAAATACAAATAAAACTCTATTTTTGCACCAACTAATAGTTATCAATTTAAACGTTTAAGAAAATGGCTTATTTAATTAGTGAAGATTGTATTGCTTGCGGTACTTGCATCGACGAGTGTCCGGTAGGAGCTATCTCAGAAGGCGATATCTACCATATCGATCCTGAAATGTGTACTGATTGTGGTACTTGTGCAGACGCTTGTCCAACTGAAGCAATTCATCCGGTTGCATAAACCGAAGTAAAATAGGCAACCGATAAGGATACCTATAAAAGATAACGGGCAGTTTTTCTTATTTAAGAAACTGCCCGTTATTATTTTTTCCCCCTTCAAAAATCAATATTCAGTTTTATTTCATCATCCGAATCATCATCTGCCTTCGTCTCCATATCCGGGGTCTTAGCGTCCAACCCATCAGAGTTACGCTGTTTGATGTAATTGATCACATCATTCATTCCCTCCATAAACTTTTCAAAATCCTCCTTATAAAGGAAAATCTTATGCTTCTCAAAAGACACTTGTGTTCCATTCTTCGGCTGTACCTTCTTACTTTCGGTTACAGCCAGAAACAAATCGTCTTTTAAGTTCTTCTTCACATCCAGGTAATAAATCCGCTTACCTGCCTTTATAGCTTTAGAGTACAGAATCTCTTTATCGCCACCTTCAACCTGTGTTTTCTTCACCGACTCATCCATATAGCCAACTTTTGTTAAATACCGACCCATTTATCATAACTTGCTTCAAATATGTGCATTTTTTTTTAAACAACAACTATTTTAACGCATCAAAATGTATGATTTTACGTTTCAAATTGTAAAATAACAACTAACACACATAAAATTAAGTAAACCCGAACTCATTTATCAAAAGAATGACTACCTTTGCAGCCTAAATTTATAACAAGTAGTTCCTTCAAACGATGATCAACAGAATTTTAATCCGCATTAAAGTTTTACAGATAGTATACTCATTCTATCAAAATGGAAACAGTGACCTCAAAGTTGCGGAAAATGAATTGCTTTTCAGCTTACGGAAATCGTATGATTTGTATCATTATTTCCTCCTCCTAATTATTGAAGTCACCAATTTACAGAAGCGGACACTTGACGCTAAAAAAAGCAAGTACATGCCGACTCATGCGGAGTTGAATCCCAACACTCGTCTGATAGATAATCGCTTCGCGGCTCAGGTTGCCGAAAACACAGCGCTTCAGAAGTATGTGGCAGAGCAAGGTATATCTTGGGCAAACGATGAAGAGTTCATTAAAAATGTACTCGACATCATTCTGACTTCTGATTTATACAGTGAATATATTGACAACGAGAATGATTCTTATGAAACAGATAAGGAATTCTGGCGTTGCGTATTCAAAAAACTGATTTGTGGAAACGAAGTTATCGAAGATTTCCTGGAAGATAAAAGTATCTACTGGAATGATGATATCGAAATCGTTGAGACGTTCACTTTAAAAACAATCAAAAAATTTGAGGAAAAGAACGGAAGCAAGCAGGAATTATTACCAATGTTCAAAGACCTGGAAGATCATTCTTTTGCTATCAAACTATTCCGTCAGACATTATTGAAAGGTGACGAATATCGCGAACGCATCAACAAACATATGAAAAACTGGGAAACAGAGCGTATTGCCAATATGGATCTGATCATCATGCAGGTTGCTCTGGCTGAAATTATGACTTTTCCATCAATTCCTATTAATGTAACACTAAACGAATACATCGATACTGCAAAATACTATAGCACACCTAAAAGTGGTAACTTCATCAACGGAATTTTAGATTCTATCGTATCGGAGTTAAAAAAAGAAAAGGTATTGCTCAAAGATTAATTATTATACTTACATTTGTACCTAGTCAAATAGGTATAAACTTATAAACGAATATAGTATATGAACTTAGTTAGTATTTTCCTACAGGCTGCCGGAGGCCAGTCACAGTGGTCAGGTATCCTTATGATGGTTGTTATTGTTGCAATCTTCTATTTTTTCATGATCCGTCCGCAACAAAAAAAGCAAAAAGAGATCCAGAAATCACGTGAAGCTTTAAAAACAGGTGATAAAGTAATCACAGCGGGAGGTATCTATGGTAAGATCAAAGAAATCGGTGACACCTATATGCTAATCGAAATTTCAGATGGTGTTCGTATACGTGTAGATAAAACTTCTATCTTTGCTTCTTCAGAAGACGCACAGCAAAAATAAGAAACAATAAATATGTCGCAGCTTGATAGAATAAATAACTCATTCAAGTCTGCCCGGATGAAGATTAATGCTTTTCTGCGTCGTCAAAGATGGAAAGAAGCATTAATCTTTTTCTCTTTCGTACTACTGGCTTTTGGCTTTTGGTTACTACAAAGCCTGCAACAGGAATATGAAATAGAAATCAGTATTCCGGTCAGATACAAAAATATTCCTCCGGATGTTTCCTTCACTGAAACACCTCCACAAGAGGTTGTTGCAAGAGTAAAAGATAAAGGAAGTGTTTTGCTTAACTATTCCTTCGGTCGTTCATTTGCCCCGATCGAAGCGAATATGAAAAACCAAACGGAGAAGAGTGGTTCTTTATCTATCGCTAAAAAGACAATACAAAGCGATATCCAAAAGCAACTGTTAGCGACAACTTCCTTAACAGGGTTCGAACCGCAACATATCGATGCATCTTATAGTAAACGTATAAAAAAAGAGATACCTGTTATCTTCGATGGAGCAATACAAACTAATCCAGGGTTTCACATATCAGGGAATATTACAATTACCCCAGCAAATATCAGCGTATATGCCAGTGATGTAGTATTGGACACATTGAATCAGGCAAAAACTGTATTTACAGAGATAAAAAAAGGAAATAAAACGATCACTAAGACTATACAGTTACAAAAAGTAGATGAAGCGACTTATGATCCGACAAGTGTTACTGTAACGATCCCAATCGAAGAATTCACGGAAAAAACACTGGAGATACCTGTACTCTGTACTGATTTACCTCCACATTACACCTTGCGTACTTTCCCAGCTATTGCAAAAGTAACATGCAGTATCCCGCTATCCCGTTTCAAGGATTTATCGGAGAATGCATTTGAGATCAAATTTTCATTTAAAGATCTGGAACAAAACGCATTGGGAACACTTCCCATTCACCTGACAAAAAAACCGGATTGGGTAAATTCCGCGACACTTGTTCCTGATAAAATAGAATTCATTCTGGAGCAAAACAATCTTCATGATTAAAATTGGAATAACCGGAGGAATTGGAAGCGGCAAATCGGTTGTAGCATCCTTATTCAACTTATACGGAATACCTGTCTACGTGGCAGATACTGAAAGTAAGAAACTTACAGCCACATCCCCTATCATCAAAAAACAGTTGATAGACCTGTTCGGTGAGGATCTTTATACAGAACAAGGATTGAATAAAAAGCTATTAGCTTCACATATATTCGGAAATCCTGAACGTCTCAAGCAAGTTAATGCCATAATACATCCGGAAGTAAACCGTCATTTTACGGAATGGGCAAAAAGCCAGTCGTCTGAACTCTGTGCAATAGAATCTGCAATTCTTTTTGAATCCGGCTTTAATAAAATGGTAGATAAAAGTATAATGGTATATGCGCCACAGGGACTTCGTATCGAACGAGCTTTACAACGCGACAACACCTCCCGAGAAGATATCGTAAACCGTATCAATAGCCAATTACCCGATGAAACAAAAAAGGAATGGTCTGATTATGTCATCCATAATGACAACCGACAAGCATTATTGCCTCAGATCGAGAAATTTCTGAGCTCTCTCCGAACTTCTGCAACCCAATAAGTGATTTAATTCACATTCTCTTTCATATTTTTCTTTCCGATTGTAACGGTTAAATCGTATAGTTATGCTACATTTGCAGCTTTAAAGTTTAACACTATTAGAAAACGAAGTATTATGTTGAAGACTATTTTGTCTATTTCGGGAAAACCGGGATTATTTAAATTGGTTTCCCACGGAAAGAACATGCTGATTGTCGAATCGCTGACAGATAAGAAAAGAGTACCTGCGTATGCAAAAGATAAAGTAATCTCGTTAGGTGATATTGCTATTTATACAACCGAGACGGAAGTTCCTTTACACGAAGTACTCACCAGCGTAAAAAATAAAGAAAACGGAGCAAAAGTAACAGTTCCTTCCGATACCAAAGAACTGCGTAACTATTTTGCTGAAGTATTGCCTGATTTCGACCGCGAAAGAGTATATCCAAGCGATATTAAGAAATTGCTGACATGGTATAATATACTGATCGGAGCCGAGATTACCGACTTCACTCCAGAAGAAGAACCTACAGCAGAAGACGTGAAAGTGGAAGAAGAAACAAGCGCTGAAGAAAAAGCCGAATAAAAATAAATCAGCATAAAAAAAGCGATGCTTAATTAAATGCATCGCTTTTTTTATATCATAATGTATTATCAAAACAACGGATTATCCACCTTTTCTTTCAACAAGGCAAGATCTATTACCTGACGAATATCCTCCACATAGTGAAAAGTCAGACCTTTCACATATTCCGCTTTGATCTCATTGATATCTTTCTGATTCTCTTTACATAAGATCAATTCTTTGATACCAGCCCGTTTAGCAGCCAGAATCTTTTCTTTGATACCACCTACCGGAAGAACTTTGCCACGAAGCGTTATTTCCCCTGTCATTGCCAGGTTCTTTTTCACTTTACGCTGGGTAAATGCAGACACAAGAGAAGTCACCATCGTCACACCTGCACTAGGTCCGTCCTTCGGTATAGCCCCTTCAGGTACATGAATATGTACATTCCAATTTTCAAATAATTCTTCGTTAATATCAAATAAAGAGGCATGAGCATGAATAAATTCAAGTGCCAACATGGCAGATTCTTTCATTACCTCTCCCAAATTACCTGTCAAAGTTAACTTAGAACCTTTACCACGGCTCAGGCTCGATTCCACAAACAGAATCTCCCCTCCTACTGCAGTCCAGGCTAATCCTGTAACAACACCGGCATATTCGTTACCTTGATATTTATCCCGGCTATATTCGATTTGTCCCAGATATTCATGGAGATCTTCCGGTTTGATCTGTGACGGGATCGCCTCGTCGGAAGCCACTTTACGAGCTAGCTTACGCATGATCTTAGCTATTTTCTTATCCAGTTCACGCACACCACTCTCGCGGGTATACGATTCGATAATGACCTGTAAAGTCTTTTTAGGCAACTTCACCTTTCCTTTACTCAGACCATGAGCTTCCAGCTGCTTAGGCACCAGGTGACGGGCAGCAATTTCCACTTTCTCCTCCAGAATATAACCGCTTACTTCGATCAATTCCATACGATCCAGCAAGGGCTGGGAAATCGTATTCAGGTTATTGGCAGTAGCGATAAACATAACCTTACTCAGATCATAGTCAATATCCAGATAGTTGTCGTGAAAAGCTGAATTCTGTTCCGGGTCGAGCACCTCTAGCAATGCAGATGCTGGATCGCCTTTAAAGTCATTCGTCACCTTATCTATTTCATCCAGGATAAACACAGGATTCGAACTTCCCGCCTTCTGAATATTCTGGATAATACGCCCGCCCATCGCACCGATATAAGTACGGCGATGACCACGTATTTCAGCTTCATCATGCAAGCCGCCCAACGAAATACGCACATATTTACGATGTAAAGCTTCTGCAACAGATTTACCTAAAGAAGTTTTACCAACTCCCGGAGGTCCGTATAAACAGATAATAGGCGATTTCATATCCCCTTTCAACTTCAAGACAGCCAAATGTTCTATAATACGCTCTTTCACCTTTTCCAAACCGTAATGATCGCGATCAAGAACTTTCTGGGCATGAGCCAGATTAAAGTTATCCTTGCTGTATTCATTCCACGGCAGGTTGATTATTGTCTGTACATATTGTGTCTGTATAGAAAAATCAGGAGACTGCGGATGCAGGCGTTCCAGCTTACGAACTTCCTTTTCAAATATTTCAGCTACAGCTGCCGGCCATTTTTTACGGGCAGCCTTTTCACGCAATTCTTTTATTTCGAGATCGTTTATATTTCCACCCAGTTCTTCCTGGATCGTCTTGATCTGTTGCTGGAGGAAATATTCCTTCTGCTGCTGATTGATATCTTCATGCGTCTTCATCTGGATAGATGCTTTAAGTTCTACCAGCTGATATTCACGATTCAGGATAAACAACAAACGATATGCACGATCTTTCAAGTCACCGATCAACAGGAGTTCCTGTTTCTCAGCCGATCCACTGGGAATATTACTACATGAAAAATTAATCAGGTAAAGAACATTCTTATTATTCTTTATGGAAAATATCAGATCACGTGGCGGCTCATTCAAAGCCCCCAGCATTTTTATGGTAAGATCTTTAATTGTGGAGATCAGAGCTTCGAACTCACGATCTGACTTTTTCGGCATTTTATCCTCCAACAAAGATATTTTACCTTTCAGATAAGGTTCTGTCTCTTTTAAAGATTCCAAGGCGAAACGTTTTTTCCCCTGCAGGATCACGGTTGTCGTACCATCCGGCATTTCCAGAACGCGCACGATATCAGCAATCACACCAGTAGTATACAGATCCTCAAAACCAGGATCTTCCGTATTCATCTCTTTCTGACATACCACACCGATCAGCGCTTTCTTATGAACAGCCTCTTTTATCAGACGCATAGATTTCGGACGACCAACAATAACCGGCATAGCCACTCCGGGAAAAAGAACCATATTCCTCAACGGAAGAATAGGTATTTCATTGCCGACTTTTTCTATACCCTCTGTAAAATCCTCATCCACATCACATTCTGTCAGGATAGGCATTACAATACCAATATTATCATCTAAATCGTCGTACGACTCTTCAGTAAACCTCTTCATTCTTTCTTTCATCATATTTACTTCCCTATCAATTGTATGTATTAATACAATAAACGTGCCAAAGTTACAGCTTTTTCAGTCAATTCTAACTACTTTTGCACTTCACATTATAAATATTATATGGCAAATCCTTATTTCCGATTCAAAAAATTTACAATTTATCATGATAAATGCGCAATGAAGGTCGGAACCGATGCCGTATTGCTGGGAGCCTGGGCTGAAACCACCCAATGCAAAAGCATACTGGATATAGGAACCGGAACCGGAATTATCGCTTTAATGCTGGCCCAACGGAGTTCGGCACAAATCGATGCGATCGATATCGATAAAGATGCATACATACAAGCGACGGAAAATATAATAGCCTCTCCTTTTGCCGAAAGAATAAAAGTGATGCATTCTTCATGTACTGATTTTATAATGTCAAATCCAGAGATGAGATATGATTTGATCGTATCCAACCCTCCTTACTTTATAAATTCACTAAAATGTCCGGATAATAAACGTACGGTTGCCCGGCATACCGATACATTACAACTTCCGGACCTGATCCGGGAAGTTCGGACCTTGTTATCTCCTACAGGACGAATCTCATTGGTATTACCCCATGAACAACTGGATGAAGTCAGGGAACTCGCATCCATAAACCATTTATATATTTACAGGCAAACAGATGTAATCCCTGTTCCCGGAGCACAACCCAAGCGATTGCTGATAGAATTGTCAGCGACAGAAGAAAACATAAAAAAACGGGATACACTGATTATTGAAGAAGCCCGCCATCAGTATACCCCGGAATATATTGCACTCACCAAAGAGTTCTATCTGAAAATGTAAGGTAATCTTTTATCAAAGAAACGGGTCACCTCACCAAACAAGTTATGTACTTCCTTCGTAAAAGAAACCACTTCGGGAGTTATAACATGCAAGGATTGTGGAATGACAGAAATATCGATGCGGCTATCGGCCATCACCGGTTCACCATCCAAATGCATAACCCCCGGATTCTGCCGGATAATTGTAACTTGCTGAGCTTTCAACGTCTTGATCTTACTGTTGCGGTCGATCTGCTTTGTGAAAAGCTGAATTGCCAAGGGCGCTATATCCAATGGTGTAAAGGGAGACAGAATGGTCAAATCCATTCTTCCGTCCTGAATATTGGCATGAGGAGCAATAAATGCGTTGTTCCCGTACTGAGATGCATTGGCACATGCCACCAGAAAAGCCTTTTCTTTGATCGTTTGGTTATCCACCAGTAATTCATAAGGCTCCGGTTTATAGCTTAGATATTCTTCTACAGTATTCTTTATATAGGTCAGAGATCCACGACGTTTTTCTTCTGCAAACTTCTGGCTTACAGCGGCATCAAAACCGACTCCGCAAGTACAGAAGAATACCTGGTTGTTGGCTTTGCAACAATCGATTGTAGAAACATGTCCTTTGATAATCAGGTCTAGTGCCCGTTTAGCATCCATCGGTATATGTAACTCGCGAGCCAGTCCGTTACCTGATCCTTTCGGAACAATCCCTAACACTGCATCAGAATGGATCATAGAACGGGCTATTTCATTCACCGTTCCATCGCCACCTACTGCTATAATGCAATTTGCCCCCTCATCGATCGCTTTTTTCGTCAACTCACTTGCATGCCCCCGGTATTCGGTAAATGAGATATCCAGCAAACAGTTGCCTTTCTCGCACATCTGCTCTATCATTCTGGGTATCTTTCTCTTCGAACCTACTCCGGATATAGGATTTATTATAGCCTGCAACTTTATTCTTTTCCCGTCCATCCTAACTGTTTATAAAGATTGAAGGGACAAAAATAATGCTTTTGTAAAACTTTTAAAGCATTAAGGCAACTATAAGTTATTTTTTTACTACTTTTGCGGCTGGATTTGCCGAAACATAGGTGAATATGTATGCGACAAACCGGCAATTCTTTGAATAGAATTTTAATAAGCGAGAAAATCATTCTCTTCAATAATAATATGAAACTTTTACAAGAGAAACTAGCAAAGTACGATGCTCCTCAAAAAGCAATGGCTGCAGGAATTTACCCTTATTTCAGAATGATCGAAAGCGATCAGGACACTGAGGTAATGATCAGCGGCAAAAAAGTCTTGATGTTTGGCTCTAACGCTTATTTAGGATTAACCAACCATCCTAAAGTAAAAGAAGCTGCAATTGAAGCGATCAAGAAATATGGCACAGGTTGCGCAGGTTCGCGTTTCCTGAATGGTACACTCGACATCCATATTCAATTAGAGAAACGTCTGGCTGAATTTGTCGGAAAAGAAGACGCAATTGTGTATTCTACAGGTTTCCAGGTCAACCTGGGAGTAGTATCCTGTCTGACAGGACGTGAAGATTACATCCTATGGGATGAATTAGACCATGCCTCTATTATCGAAGGCCATCGTCTTTCCTTCTCAACCAAGTTGAAATATAAACATAACGATATGGATTCACTGGAAAAGCAACTTCAAAAGTGCGAACCGGATAAAGTGAAACTGATCGTTATCGATGGTGTATTCAGTATGGAAGGTGATGTAGCCAAGCTTCCTGAAATCGTCGCTTTAGCTAAAAAGTATAATGCCAGCATCATGGTAGACGAAGCACACGGTTTAGGAGTTCTGGGAGATCACGGACGCGGAACATGTAACCACTTCGGTGTTACCGACGACGTAGACCTGATCATGGGCACATTCAGTAAATCACTGGCTTCTATCGGTGGATTTATCGCTTCAGATAAAGATACAATCAACTACCTCCGTCACAATTCACGTTCATACATTTTCAGTGCCAGTAACACGCCGGCCGCTACAGCTGCAGCAGGTGCCGCACTTGATATTATGTTGAGCGAACCGGAACGTATCGAACATCTTTGGGACCTGACGCATTACGCGTTAGACGGTTTCCGGAATATGGGTTGTGAAATCGGACATACGTCAACTCCGATCATCCCGTTGTTCATTCGTAACAACGACCTGACATTCCTTATCGTTAAGGAATTATTCGAAGCCGGTATCTTCGTAAACCCGGTTGTTTCACCGGCTGTTGCCCCGGAAGATACACTAATCCGCTTCTCTTTGATGGCCACTCATACAAAAGAGCAACTGGATAAGGCACTCGAAGCGATCCACAGAGTATTTAAAAGTCACGGCTTAGTAAAATAAACTGTTACTATATCTATAATTAAAGGCCTTCAAACGGTAGTAATACAGTTTGGGGGCTTTTTACATTTCCGCTATTCTTGTTTTTTCACTATACCTTATTCATTCTCTGAGAATATTTGACTATTTTTGCGTAATTGTAGACACTATAAATACATATATATTACCAGACAATGGATTTCAAACTAAATACAGGTGGTTGCTGCATGGGGAAAAAAGGATGCAGCAAAATACAAAATAATAAACTGAATACCTACGATTGGCTTTGCGATGTACCCGATGCGGAGAATGCGACCGATTACGTAGAAGTACAATTCAAGAATACCCGTAAAGGATATTTCCTGAACAGTTCTAAAATACCTTTGGAAAAAGGAGATATGGTAGCTGTCGAGGCCAGTCCCGGACATGACATAGGAACAGTTACCCTTACCGGAAAACTTGTCCTTCTTCAAATGAAAAAGAACAATGTACGTACCGGCGAAGGTTATGAGCCTAAAAAAGTCTATCGCAAAGCTAAACCGACCGATATAGAAAAATACGAAGAGGCAAAAGGCAAGGAGCATGCCACTATGATCCGTTCGCGCCAGATCGCTGCCGACTTGGGATTAAATATGAAGATCGGCGACGTAGAATACCAGGGAGACGGTAACAAAGCGATCTTCTATTATATTGCCGACGAACGTGTTGACTTCCGCCAACTGATCAAAGTACTGGCAGAAGCTTTCCGCGTCCGTATTGAAATGAAGCAGATCGGAGCCCGCCAGGAAGCCGGACGTATTGGAGGTATCGGCCCGTGCGGACGTGAACTATGCTGTTCCAGCTGGATGACAAGTTTCGTATCCGTTGCAACCGGGGCTGCCCGCTATCAGGATATATCCATGAACCCTCAAAAATTGGCCGGCCAATGTGCCAAATTGAAATGTTGCATCAACTATGAAGTGGATGCTTACGTGGAAGCACAGAAACGTTTACCCTCCAGAGAGATCGTTCTGGAAACGAAAGACAACAACTACTATCATTTCAAAACAGATATTTTTAAACGTGAGATCACATATTCTACAGATAAGTCGTTTGCAGCAAACCTGATTACCATATCAGCCGACCGTGCATTCGATGTGATCAACATGAATAAGAAAGGAAGTAAGCCCGTTACATTGGAAGCCGACACGAAACCGCAACCGCCTAAACGCGATGCACAGGATATTCTCGGTCAGGATAGTGTTACCCGTTTCGATTCTGTTAAGAAAAAGAAGAAAAAACGTCCGTCGGGAAATAACGGAGGTGGCAGCAATAACAACGCTCCGGCCAATAACAATGCCCCAGCCAATAATGAAAACGGAAATAACAAACCGATAGTAAATGCCCGGCCGGCAAACAATCGTCCTGGAAATGGAGAAAAGCAACCCGGCAACGACAACAACAGGAATTCTGGTAACAACAACAATAACGGAAACAACAACCGCAACAACAATAATAACAACCGGAATAACAGAAACAAACAAAAGCCTAAAGGTAATAATGACAAGCCTGCGAATAATGACAGACCTCAGCAACCAGCTAAACCGGCAAATAAACCGGAAAACAAGCCCGAAGCTTAAAGGACTCATTGTCGTTCTATTTACATTCTTATGCTTCTCCTGCGATCAACAGGCCTTGTACGACCAGTACCAGGCCATTGACAATACAGCGTGGGAGAAGGATAAGGAATACTATTTTTCTTTTCAGGTAGACGACATTTCCAGCCCCTACAATCTAACGCTCGAGGTTCGTAATAATAATATGTATCCTTATCAGAACCTTTGGTTATTCTGTAACGAAGAACAACCAATCGGCCCGCTTAAACAAGACACTATAGAATGCGTATTGGCTGACGAGTTCGGGAAGTGGTACGGACATGGTATTTCTTTATTTCAGTCCAGTTTTCCCATACGGGAGAACTATACATTCGAACATCCGGGAATGTACACCTTCAGCTTCCGCCAGGGAATGCGCGATAATACATTGACAGGAATCCAGGAAATAGGTTTCCGTGTAGAGAAGGCTAAATAATCATCGTTCTCTCCGGGAAGCATCCAGACGGAGAAAGATAAATAACAGAATCGTAAACCCAAGCAAAGAAGAACCTCCATAGCTGAAGAATGGCAGTGGAATACCTATTACCGGAGTCAACCCGGTCACCATGCCCACATTAATAGCCAGGTGAAAAATAAAGATGGAGGCTACGCTGTATCCATAGACCCGGTTAAATGTACTATTCTGTCTTTCGGAAAGCATAATTAACCGGATAATAAATATACCGAACAAGATCAATACGGCTGTAGAACCAATAAAGCCCTGCTCCTCTCCGACTGTACAAAAGATAAAGTCAGTATCCTGTTCCGGCACATACTTTAATTTTGTCTGCGTCCCATTAAGGAATCCTTTGCCGGTCAATCCCCCCGAACCGATAGCGATCTTCGATTGATTGACATTATATCCGGCACCGCTCGGATCATCTTCCAGCCCCAAAGAGACTTTTATACGTATCTGTTGATGCGGTTCCAGTATATTATCGAAAACATAATCTACCGAGTACATAAAGGCCAATGATCCCAAGGCAAAGCTAGCTATCAAAGCATAATGCCATACCCAGTTCCTCACAGACAAATAGATAAGATAGATAACTACCAGCCCTACCAGGCCCATAGCTATCCAGGCAAAATTGACAGGAACGAATAACGACACGATATATCCTCCCAGATAGGCTATCGCCGTACCGCTCAACATCACGAGCAAGGCCGTCCTGTCCCGGCGAACTACCGTCACCAAAATATATGTAATAAACAGGATGATGGATGACACGATCAGCTCTCCCATCTGCGTAGCTCCGAGGACAACTTCCGAGAACTTCATGGTTGTAACAAAGAAGATCACTGCACAGACTCCCGATAATAATATATATCCGGACATTCCTTCACGATACAGCATCAGGAAAAAGGCCAGATACACCAGGGCGGAACCTGTCTCCTTCTGCAAAATAATACAGATCATCGGTAAGAAGATGATTAAAAGAGTTATTCCGAAATTCTTCGGAGTCGTCAATTTAAAACCATAGGAATTCATAAACTTGGCCACAGCCAGTGCTGTAGCGAATTTTGCAAATTCAGCAGGCTGTATACGGAAGCTCCCGAATTTCAGCCAGGAATGAGACCCCTTGATATCAGGTGCCAAAAATATCGTCGCTATCAACAATACAATAATGGCTGCATAGATCAGGTAAGCAAAGACATCAAAAAAGTCGCTTTCCAGCATGAGTATGATAAAAACAACAGCCATACATATCCCGATCCACATCAACTGGGAGCCTGGACGGCCACTTATATCAAACAATCCGACACTGTCGAACTCAAAGCTCGCACCGCAAATAGTGAACCAACCGGCAATAACCATCAATATATAAAGCAAGATGGTGAACCAGTCGACTGTTTTCCATATTTCTGTTTTTCTATAACCCACGTTCCATTAAAGAATATATCCTATCGGATGCTACTACCATATTACTTATTTGTTCTTCCAACGCTTTGTCTTCCTGAGATATTTCTCCTTTCAGATAAAGTTCCATCATCAGTTTCCCGATCGGCACACCGAAAGCGGCCCCAAAACCTCCGTTTTGTACATAAACACAAATCGCTACTTTCGGATTTTTATAAGGTGCAAAACCGATAAAAGCCGAGTGATCCTTTCCATGAGGATTCTCTGCAGTTCCAGTCTTACCGCATACTTCTATGCCAGGTATAGCAGCTCTCCAACAAGTCCCCCCCAGTACGGCATTACGCATACCCTCTGCTATTACATCATAATATTTTGAGTCTACTGTCGGGTAACGCCTGTTCGTATAAAGCGTATCCAAAGGAGTATCCTGTACTTCCTTTACGACATGAGGCGTAATAAAATATCCGCGGTTAGCAATCGTAGCAGCCAGATTACATATCTGTAAAGGAGTCGCTGAAACTTCCCCCTGACCGATCGCTATAGAAATAACAGTGCTTGAATTCCAACGGCCTTTATATACCTTATCGTATACTTTGCTATTCGGTATATATCCTCTTTTCTCCCCCGGTAAGTCGATACCGAGCGGATAACCGTATCCCATCGAAACCAAGTGATTCTTCCAAACCTCAAATGCTTCCTGAACAGTCGGATACCGGCGACGGCTATCCAACATATCATGCAAGCCCCAGCAAAAATAAGAGTTACAAGAAGTCGCCAAAGCCGGAACCAAGCTCAAAGGAGAAGGATGCCCGTGACAGGCCGGCTTTCCTCCCCGATAAGTATATCCATGAGCACAGGTATACATTGTTTCAGGGGTAATGACTCCTTCCTGCAGAAAAATCAATCCCTGTGTAGGTTTAAATGTTGAACCGGGAGGATAAAACCCGGTTATGGAACGGTCGATAAGCGGTGTTCGAGGGTCTTCTTCCAAAATTTTATGATTCTTTCCTCTCTGGCGTCCGACCAACAAGCTCGGATCATAATTAGGAGAAGAGACCATACAAAGTACTTCTCCCGTCTCCGGTTCGATCATTACGATACTACCGACCTTATTTTTCATCAATTTTTCTCCGTAAGCCTGCAAATCCATATCGATGGAAAGTTTCAGGTTCTTTCCGGACACCGGGGCTACGTCGCTATTACCTTCATCGTATTTTCCTTTTATACGCCCATGCACATCCCTTAAAAGAATCTCTACTCCTTTTACCCCACGCAGCTCTTTCTCATACGAACGTTCAACACCTGCACGGCCGGAATAATCACCTTGCACATAATAATCATCCTTTTTGATATCTTTCCTGTCCACTTCACCGATATTACCCAGAATATGGGCGGCATAAGGATACTCATATTGCCGGATCGTACGGTTCTGAATATAAAATCCAGGAAATTTATATAACTTTTCCTGCAATACCCCACATTCCTGTGCAGAAAGATTGTTCATAAACACCTGCGGGACATACGACGAATAACCCGGATTCAACTGGCGGTTCTTCAAATCGGCAATTCTCTTTTCAAACTGCTCTTTGGTTATGCTCAGGATATTACAAAAGTCAAGCGTATCGAACGGCTGGACCTCACGCATGATAAGCATTACTTCATACGCCGGCTGGTTATAAACAAGTAATTTCCCGTTACGGTCATAAATCATACCGCGGGAAGGTAATAAAGTCTTTTTCAGGAACGCATTGCTGTCAGCCCACGCTTTATAATCGTTCTCCACTACCTGAAGATAGAACAAACGGATAATAAAAACGATGACCAACAGAACCACAGCGCCTATAATAACATAGCGCCTGTTCTCAAGTGTATACTTTGCATTAGTCTCCACTCTTTTGGGTCTCTATATTGAATGCTTCTATTGTACAAATTAATAATGTAGTCGTTATTACACTCGCTCCGATACGGATAGCAAGGAATAACGGATCGAATAAAGTCAGCGATTCGATCAGAAACAGCGTTACATGATGAATCAGCACTAACGACAGTACATACCGGAAAAAACCTCCATAACCGAATGTCTTATAAGAAGGATATATTCCGTCGGGAAGATCCTTTCCCACATAAAAACGTATCAGCGGTTCACGTATAAATCCGGTCAGGGTACATGCTGCTGCATGCATTCCAGGAGTATTTGAAAACAAATCGATCACCAGACCGATAAGGAACGAGAAAAGAACGACCAGATCGCGTGACGAACCGACCGGCATCTTTATAATAAAATAAAGATACAGGAATGGTGTTGCGATCCGCAGAAAATGAATATTATTCAGAATCAGTACCTGGACCAACACCAATACAACAAAATAAAGCAATCCCCTTATTAAATTATTAATCATTTCTTCTTGCTTCTTGTTCTACCCTTATCTGTTCTTCCTGATTAAAATTCTTTATGATACGGACGTTATTCAACGATTGGAAATCCGTTGCCAGTTCTACTTTCAGTGTAAAGAAGTTATCGTCATGCTGTTTTTCAAAATTAGCAACTGTTCCAACTATAATTCCTGCAGGGAATACACTTGAAAAACCACTGGTCACAATCGTATCGCCTTTCTGAAACTCCACATGCCTCGGTAGTTCTTCCAGATTGGCATAACGTGTATTACGCCCGTCCCAGCTCAATGAACCGAAATAGCTACTCCCTAACACCTTGCAACTAAGTCTCGACTTAGGATTAAGTAACGGAATAACTACTGAAAAATGATCTGCCACTGTTGAAACAATCCCAACAACTCCGCGTTCAGAAACTACTCCCATATCCGGAGCGATCCCGTCCTTACGTCCTTTGTTTACAGTGATATAATTCGAAAGGTGACTCACACTGTTATTTGCCACTTCCGCTAAAATAAAACTATACTGAAACTGCTCGACCGAGTCGGGAGCGAAGCCGACAAAATTCACCGTATCGGCCATCATCATATCCAACCGATCCTGTAACTCCAACAGATCCATTTCCAGTTGCCCGTTCCTTTCCAACAATTCCTTGTTTATCTCGCGCAGGTCGAGATAGGATCTAACATAACCGGAAACAGAAGCAATATGTCCTGTCAATACATTTGCCGAACTAAAGATTATATTCCGCTGATATGCACTATTGCGATAAATCAGCATCATCGAAACAATCTCAAGCAAAACAAACAGAAACCAATGCCTCTTTCTTACCAGGAAGTCCAGCAGTTTACGCATAAATAATAATGTGCCAATTTGATAATGTGCCAATATGCCAATTAATCAATACACCACGAATGCACCTTTTATTGGCACATTGGCATATTGATTAACTGGCACATTATTTCCCTTATCGAATAAGGAAATTAAATTTATCTATATTCTTCAACGCTACACCCGTACCTTTTGCTACCGCATGCAACGGGTCTTCAGCTATATGGAACGGGATGTTGATCTTATCTGTCAATCGTTTGTCGAGTCCGCGCATCAAGGCACCACCACCAGCCAGATAGATACCGTTACGTACAATATCAGCATACAGTTCAGGGGGCGTCTGTTCCAGTGCACTCAGAATAGCAGCTTCCATCTTCGAGATAGATTTCTCCAGACAGTGTGCGATTTCCTGATAAGAAACAGGGACTTCCATCGGAAGAGCTGTCATCTGGTTCGGACCGTGAACGATATAATCTTCAGGAGGATTATCCAGGAACGTTAATGCTGAACCGACATTGATCTTGATCAATTCGGCCGTACGTTCGCCGACCTTCACATTGTGCTGGCGACGCATATATTCCATAATATCAGCCGTCAAGTCGTCACCGGCAATACGGATTGATTTATTGGATACGATACCTCCCAGCGAGATAACAGCGATCTCGGTTGTTCCACCGCCTATATCTACGATCATGTTGCCTTCGGGAGCTTCGACATCGATACCGATACCAATTGCAGCGGCCATAGGTTCATAAATCATATATACATCACGGCCTCCGGCATGTTCGGCGGAGTCGCGTACGGCACGAATCTCTACTTCTGTACTTCCGGAGGGGATACATACCACTACGCGGAGTGAAGGAGAAAACCAGCGATGTTTCGGATTGATCATTTTGATCAGGCCGCGTATCATCTGCTCTGCAGCAAAGAAGTCGGCAATCACACCATCGCGAAGCGGACGGATCGTACGAATGTTCTCATGCGTCTTTCCGTGCATCTGGCGTGCCTTTTCGCCAACAGCTAATACTTTGTCGGTACGTCTGTCGAGGGCAACTACCGATGGCTGATCTACCACTACTTTACCACCACTGATAATAATGGTATTCGCAGTACCCAGGTCCATCGCTATTTCTTGTGTGAAAGAAAATAATCCCATTTTTTAATAAGGTGTTTTTTAATGTTTGAAATGACGGACTCCCGTCTTAACCATAGCCAAGCCATGCGCGTTGCAATACTCAACGGACAACTTGTCATTTACAGAACCACCCGGCTGAATAACAGCAGTAATACCTGCCTTATCAGCAATTTCAACACAGTCAGGGAATGGGAAGAATGCATCCGAAGCCATAACGGCACCATTCAGATCGAACTCGAAAGAATTAGCCTTTTCAATAGCCTGTTTTAAAGAGTCTACACGCGATGTCTGACCGATACCACTAGCGCAAAGCTGTTTATTCTTTACCAGCGTGATAGCGTTTGACTTACTGTGTTTCACCAGTTTATTAGCGAACAACAGGTCTTCCACTTCCTGAGAAGAGGGATGTTTGTCTGTCATCGGTTCCAGATCTGCAACAGTCTGGATACTGAGGTCTTTTTCCTGCATTAATGCACCATTCAAGAGTGAACGGAACTGCATCGGACAAGTCTTTGTCTCCTTACGGATCAGAATGATGCGGTTTTTCTTCTGCATCAATACTTCCAAAGCGTCTTTTGTATATTCCGGGGCGATGATCACTTCGAAGAAAATCTTGTTAATCTCTTCAGCTACTTCTTTATCAATTGCGCTGTTGGCAATCAGAATACCGCCGAATGCAGAAACCGGGTCACCGGCCAATGCATCTTTCCATGCTTCTAGCACGGTTGGACGGGATGCGATACCACAAGCGTTATTATGTTTGAGGATAGCGAATGTCAATTCGTTGAACTCGTCGATCAAGCTGACAGCAGCATCGATATCCAACAAGTTATTGTAAGAAATCTCTTTACCGTGTATCTGGTCGAACATATCGCTGAACTTTCCATAGAACTTAGCGGCCTGATGAGGATTTTCACCATAACGCAGGTTCATCGGCTGGTCTACGGCTGCACGGAAGTGTGAGCCTTCGCGTCCGTCAAAATAATTGAAGATAGCAGAATCATAGCCTGATGAAACAGCAAAAGCTTCTTTGGCGAACCATTTACGGTCTTCCAGAGAAGTTTCTGCCCCTTTTTCATTCAGCACTTGCATCAATGGTTGATACTGTGCTTTTGAAGCTACGATCACTACATCCTTAAAGTTCTTTGCAGCGGCACGTATCAAAGAGATACCGCCTATATCTATCTTTTCGATGATTGCCTGTTCTTCCGCACCAGAAGATACTGTTTCTTCAAACGGATACAAGTCTACAATCACCAGGTCAATTTCAGGAATTTCATATTCTGCAATCTGTGCTTTGTCGCCATCGTTGTCTCTACGGTTAAGGATACCACCGAAAACTTTCGGGTGAAGAGTCTTAACACGTCCTCCTAAAATTGAAGGATATCCGGTCAGGTCTTCCACTGCATCACAAGGAATGCCCAATGATTCGATAAATGTTTGTGTCCCCCCTGTTGAAACGAAGCTAACGCCCTCGCTATGAAGCTTTTTTAAGATTTCATCCAGTCCCTCTTTATGGAATACAGAGACTAATGCACGCTTAATACGTTTTGTTGCAGCCATCTTTGTTGAGTTTATTTTAATGTTTTAGAGCACAAAAGTAGACAATTATTTTCAATATGTACATTAATGTAACTATTTTATTCCCGGGTGAATTCTTTAATAAAACTTAGAATCTGTTGAAAACTGTGGGAGTAATTAAAAAATATCCCCAATCATTATTTTTTTATCTTTACCAGCATGATAACCGGATTATCCTCTTCGTTCAAATCGGTTGCGACTTCTTTCAGTTTACCTTTCAGCTTTCCTTTTTCGTTAGCTTCCAACAATTCTGCGGCTTCGAATTGTACAGAAAAAGCAACCTCCTCGTTTAATAAACAAGCTGACATGTCTTCTTTTCTCTTATCGAAATCAGCATTATAAACAGTACTGTTATAAATCTTTTTTTCCTGCTTGTCATATACCAAATCGACTTTAGGCATTTCTGTATCCTTTTCGAAGTCACATTCTTTTTTCACCGTCTGCATAAAGAAGTAGCGTTCGGTCAGAGTTCCCGGGAAAAGAAAGATTTCCGGTACCATCACCTGCACGGAAGGAGTTCTGACGATGAAAGGACAAAGATCCCCACCAGGGCGTTCGGCGTAAATAGTATCGGAAGAAGGCTCACTCAAAATCCAGTCACCCTGATAAGATGAGATAAAACTATTACCGGGAACACTTGCGTAAACCCTATCCGCTACACGTTTCACTATTACCGGTGATATTCTCTTTTCATATAGAAGTTCGATATCCGTCCAGCTTCCATCTTCTTTGGACAACAGGAAGAATGTACTCGTGGAAGATTCGTTCTCCGGAGCATAAACATTTTGAGAAAGAAAATGACGATCGTCATAATCGTACAGATTCGTAACAAGTGCTCCTTTTTTATAAAAGATCGTTTTTTTATAATTGCCCTCCAAATCGTAAACCTGAATCTTACTCGAAGGGCCATCATTCACAAATATTTCGTTCTCATACTTATTCAAATGAACATTAAAAGGCAGTATATATTCCTCCGGTCCCTGTCCTCTGCGATTAATCTTCTTCAATCCCTTACCGGTAAACCGGTCAAAAATTAAAATTTCTCCCTGACGCACATTTGTCAATATCAGGACATTTTTCCCAACATCTGCTACCTTACCTTTAATTATAAACTCATCCGTCGTCTTCAACGGAATATACTCCACATTCATGAAATCTTGAAGTATCAAATCCTTCTTCGGATAGTCTGCAGTGACATCCACTGTAATAAAACTGTCATTGGTAGACTTACAGCCTCCACACCCCATTAATGTTAATAGGATAACATAAACAAATGTTTTATTCAAGAAATAGTTTTTCATCGTAATAAATTTAATTGATTTCACACAAAAGTAAGAGCCACCTTGAAACCCTCCAAAGCTTTCATGTCACAAATATGTCACATTTCACAAGAGACTAATAAACAACAAATTGAAGACAAGACTAATTATTAAAAAGCTCTTATAAATTCATCAAAATCTTGTGCCGCTCCCTTCTGGTGAGTCAGTTTTTCATATAAACGTTTACGCTTATTAGATATCGCCTGGCTATTTACCGATAATAATGACGCTATACGTCCTACCGGAATATCCAGCCTGGTCAAACAACATACAACCAAATCCAAATCAGAGATTCGGGGATATAACATTCTTATCTTGCTGGTAAAATCTCTGTACAACACATGGTCTATAGCCTTAACCACTTCGGGCCATTGTGCCTCATCTAACTTTTTCCACTTTGTACATAATCCCAGGTACAAGTCTGAAGTAAAAAAAGTATCCTCCGCCAACTCTCTCTCAGACAACAGAGTGTTTTCTTCCACCTTTTTTTGCTCCGCAGTTATTTGTTGTTCCAATTTAGCAATAGTAATATTTCGCTCTTTCAGATATTCCTGGCTTTCTTTATATTTCTGTTCCTGAAGACGCAATGACTGATCCAGCTGTTCTTCTTTTTTCTTCTTTTTCTTAAACAAATAGAAAGCAATACACACCGCTACCAATAATAATGAAGAACCTCCTCCCAAAAGCCTGTATAAATAATTCGTTTTACGGTCTGACTCCTGCCTGTAAAACTCTTTATCTTTTTCTACCAACCGATAATCATACAAACTTTGTAACCGGGCCAATGTTTCCATATATGTTTGTTTATCAATCGAATCTCGCAACACCTCATATTGTTTCTGGAAATCGGCATAAGCCTGCCAATTTTTCCTGGATTTCTCAAAGCGTGACAAATTACGATATGAACCACACATAGTATAAAGATCAGAGCTCTTCCTGGCAAAAGAAAAATAATGATAAGCAGAATCCATTTCCCCGGTTTTTAAATACAAATCTCCTAAAGTTAAACTAACCAGGCAGGAATCGTCCATAGTCTCTGTTTTCGAATAAGCTTTCCAGGCGGAAGACAAGCCTCTTTCATATTCTCCCACCCGACTATACGCATCAGCTAATTCATTCGACATATAAAGCTTATGCGAATCGGAAGTATGCGCCAGGGCTATCGAATAATAGATAATTGCACTATCCAACTTATTTTCGCACACATAAATACGAGCGATATTCCGGAGAGTCACAGACAAACTAACTGTATCTGTATCCAGGAAAAAATAGTCAACAGCCTTCTTCTGATAAGTCAAAGCAGGTTGATAAAGCTTTTGAAGGGTATATAAAGAGCCTAAATTAGCACACAATTGTCCCTGCAAAGAGGGAGTATTCAAATTCTTTCCTACGTCATAAGCCTTCAGATAATACTCCTGGGCTTGAGGTGCATCGTTTAAATCCTGATAAACCCTGCCACAATAATAATATGCCTGCATTTTTCGCTCTTCCAAGTCAGTCTTTTCATAATATCTGACAGCTATTCGTATCAAAGAATCGGATACATGTTTTATCCGGTTCTTATCCTGTGCCTGCGTATACAACAAACACCAGAGAGCCTCTCCCTTACGAGACAATTCTTCCGGATGTTTTATACTGTCTAAAAGGTATAAGGCACTATCCGGCCTTGCAGGCAAATAGCTTTCGGCTCCAGTTAACAGGGAGGCTACCTCATTTTCTCCATTACAGGCTATCAACAAAAGAAAAAGCAAAAGACTTAACGGTAGTTTGAGCATATCAACTATGGATAATTAATAATGCTAAAGTAAAACTTTATTTCCATTAGACCACATCCACAAAAGCAATATTTATAAAAAAGGATTATCCGGTATGCCTATATCATAACTTCAGATATGATATTTTGATACGGTAACTACGATTAAAGCGATTCCGGTTGGTACAAAACGCCCGTTTTAGTATCTTTGCACACTCATTTGAAATTTAATAGATATTCAATATATGATAACGGTAAACAATCTGGACGTACAGTTCGGTAAACGTATCCTCTTTCAGGATGTAAATATGAAGTTTACGCCGGGCAACTGCTACGGTATTATCGGTGCCAATGGTGCCGGAAAATCAACTTTCCTCCGTGTGATCAGCAAACAGCTCGATCCAACACGTGGTACAGTTACTTTAGGTCCGGGAGAACGTCTCTCGGTATTAAGCCAGGACCACTTTGCTTTCGACGAACATACAGTTATGGATACAGTCCTGATGGGACACACCACGCTATGGGAGGTTATGAGCGAAAAGAATGCGCTTTACGAAAAACCAGACTTTAGTGATGCCGACGGTATCCGTGTTTCGGAACTGGAAGAGAAGTTTGCAGAAATGGAAGGATGGAATGCCGAGAGTGATGCAGCCAATCTTTTAAGCGGCTTGGGGATTGCCGAAGAGTATCATTACAGCATGATGAAAGACCTGAGCGGTAAGCAAAAGGTACGTATATTACTGGCACGTGCACTTTTCGGACAGCCGGACAACCTGCTTTTGGATGAGCCGACCAATGACCTCGACTTGGAAACAGTAGGTTGGTTAGAGAATTACCTGTCCAATTCCGATCATACGATCCTGGTTGTGAGCCACGACCGTCACTTCCTTGACTCCGTTTGTACACACACCGTAGATATCGACTTCAACAAGTTGCAGATGTTTGCTGGTAATTATAGCTTCTGGTACGAATCAAGCCAGTTGGCACTTCGTCAGCAGCAGAACCAGAATAAGAAAGCGGAAGAAAAGAAAAAGGAACTGGAAGAGTTTATTCGCCGTTTCAGTGCCAACGTAGCGAAATCCAAACAGACTACCAGCCGTAAGAAGATGATCGAAAAGCTGAATATCGAAGAGATCAAGCCTTCTTCACGCCGTTATCCGGGTATTATCTTTACCCCGAACCGCGAACCGGGTAACCAGATTCTCGAAGTGAAAGGACTGACTAAAAGCATTGAAAGTAAAACTTTGTTCAAGGATTTAAACTTCAATGTAGAAAAAGATGATAAGATTGTCTTTATCAGCCGCGATCCTCGTGCTATGACGGCTCTTTTCCAGATCATCAACGGGGAAGAAAAGCCGGATGCCGGTACTTTTCAATGGGGACAAACGATCACAACAACCTATCTGCCATTGGATAATGCCAAATATTTCGACTCGGATTATAACCTGATCGACTGGTTGAGCCAGTTTGCAGGTGATACTAACGAAGTATTCCTGAAAGGGTTCCTTGGTCGTATGTTGTTCTCGGGTGAAGAACTATTGAAAAAAGTGAGTGTATTATCCGGAGGTGAAAAGATGCGCTGTATGATTTCCCGTATGATGTTAACAGACGCTAACTGCCTGATCCTGGATACACCGACCAATCACCTGGACCTGGAATCGATCCAGGCTTTCAATAATACATTGCAGTCATTCAGAGGAAACGTATTGTTCTCCAGCCATGACCACGAATTTATTCAAACTGTGGCAAACCGTATTATTGAACTGACTCCTAACGGTATCATCGACAAGATGATGGATTACGATGATTACATCACCGATCCGACAGTAGCCGAACTACGCGAAAAGTTATATAAATAATCAGATGAAGGGCGGCTGTTTCAGTCGCCCTTCGTTTCTTAATAGACCACATCCGACATTATGAGTAAACGATTGATCTTCCTTTTGGCAGTGTTTGCCCTCTGGCTTCCGGTTTTTGCTATCCAGAAACCGTTGTTCATGTTATACCATGCTTTAGAGAACAGCTGTTCTCTAACTGATTACCTACAGGTAATCTTACACGGAGTATTACTGGACTGTACGATCAGCGGATATCTGACTGTCATTCCTCTTCTTTGTGTACTGGTGTCTATCTGGCTGCCGGGCACTGTCTATAAAAAAATATTGAAAGGTTACTTCCTTATTATTGCAATCCTTGTTGCAGCAATCTATGCCGTCGATGTCGCTTTATACGGCTATTGGGGATTTCGACTGGATGCTACTTTATTCTTTTACCTGCAATCACCCAAAGATGCGATGGCCAGTGTGCCGCTAAAGACTTTCACCCTGCAACTGGTGATGTTCGCAGCCTACGCATGGGTCATCTACTGGCTATTCAAACGGTTGATCATTCCATTGTTTCCCTCTACCCCGGTTCGCAGGCGATTAGGCGGAACAATCGTTATCCTGCTGGTAGGCGGCATCCTGTTCATCCCTATCCGGGGAGGTGTAACTACTTCTACGGCAAATGTCGGCATGGTCTATTTCAGCAAGAACCAGTTCCTGAACCATGCTGCCATCAACCCGACATTCAGCCTGATCGCATCGATGAGTAAACAACAGGACTTTGCCGCACAGTTCAATTTCTTTCCCGAAGAAGAAAGACTGGCACGTTACACTACACTCACCCAACACAATGATAGCCTGACAAACAATGCGGAAAAGATCGAACTACTGACTACCGACCGTCCCAATATCCTTATCATCCTTTTGGAAAGCTTCACGGCCAATGCTATTGAAGCTGTCGGTGGAGAAGCAGGTATCACCCCCAATCTGAACAGGCTAAGTAAAGAAGGGGTTACATTCACTAATATGTATGCCAACTCTTTCCGTACCGATCGCGGACTGGTTGCCGTACTAAACGGATACCTGGCACAACCTACAACTTCCATCATGAAATATCCGGCTAAAAGCCAGACACTCCCATCCATTGCCAAAAGCCTTGGTGAACAGGGATACACAGCCGATATGCTTTATGGCGGAGATATCAACTTCACCAATATGCAGAGTTATTTCTTCGGTTCCGGATACAGCAAGATCACGGCCGATCGCGACTTTCCGCTAAGCAGCCGCCTAAGCAAATGGGGAGCTAACGACGATATTACTTTCTCGCACCTGTACGAATCAATTAAAGAGAGAGGAGGGGAGACTCCGTGGCTCAGTACTTTCCTGACGTTGAGCAGCCACGAACCATTTGAAGTACCTTTCCATCATCTGGAAGATCCTTATCTCAATTCGGTAGCCTTCACCGACAGTTGTATCGGTAGCTTTGTCGACAAACTAAAGGAATTGCCTGTCTGGAAGAACACGTTGATCGTACTGATATCCGACCACGGTTTTCGCTATCCTTCACCTATGCTCGATTATGAGCCACGCCGTTTCCATATCCCGATGATATGGTTGGGAGGAGCAGTCAAAGAACCGGCAATTATCGACACCTATGCCAATCAGACAGATCTGGTATCTACATTACTCAGTCAGTTAAATCTGCCACACGATCAGTTTACATTTAGCCGTGACATACTTGACCCGGGATATCCGAAATATTCCTTCTATACGTTCTCTAATGGTTTCGGGTTTATAGACAGTACCGGCATTTCAGTTTACGACAATGAAAGCAACAAACCACTGACGGAAGAGCCTGCAAAAGATAGTGAAACCCGTTTGAATAACGGTAAAGTTATTCTACAAACACTGTATGATGACCTAGGGAACAGATAAACAGATACTATTCCAGAGGAAGATATTTTCGCAAAGTTTGTTTCATCTGTTCTTTATTAATGGGCTTGGTTATAAAGTCTGTAAAGCCACGGGAGAGAGCCATCTGCAACTCTTCCGGCAAAACAGAGGCACTCACTGCAATCACCGGAACAACTTGCGACATCTCCCGTATCATTTCTGTGGCTTCAAAGCCGTCCATCTCCGGCATCTTGATATCCATCAGAATCAGGTCCGGCTTTTCCTTCTTGAATAGTTCGACTGCTTCTTTTCCGTTCTTTGCATGTATCAGGTAATATCCCGTCAATATCCTGGTATACAACATCATATTACTATCATGATCTTCGGCAATCAAAATATGATATGTTTTTGAAGAGCGATGCTCTCCGTTCACTACCGGAATATACATAGCCGCAGATATTGCCTCTTTACTTGCTTGTTTATATGGAATTATAAACCAAAATACAGACCCTTCTCCCGGTATGGACTCTACACCGACCTCGCCTCCTAAAAGTTCTATGATTGTTTTTGATATACTTAAACCTAACCCTGTACCCTGAACGAAATCATTCAGTTTGACAAATCTATCAAATACAGAAGCGGCATTCTCCGAAGAGAGGCCGATACCCGTATCTTTCACATATACATATAACTTTCTTCCTCTCCTTTCGCATCCGACTTCAATTGTTCCGTGGATAGTAAATTTTACCGCATTATTCAGATAGTTTGTGATCACCTGTGAAATTCTTAACCGGTCAATCATAACAAAAAAGTCTTCTTTCGGCAACTTTGCTCTTACTGTCACTCCTTCCTGAGCCTTAAGTTGCGTGGACTGAGCCAGATCATGCAACAGATCTTTCAGATCAACGGCTGTCATCACAAAATCAATACGTCCTACTTCTATGCGTGACAGGTCCAGCACATCATTGATCAGATTCAGTAATAGTTCATTATTAGTACGAATAATCTTAGCATATTCTGCAATATCTTCTTTATCCTCCGTCTCCATCAACAAGTTGGAAAAACCAACGATTGCATTCAATGGCGTACGTATTTCATGACTCATATTAGCAAGAAATGCTGATTTCATACGATTAGCCTCCTCTGCTTTTTCCCGCTGCAAAATGGCATTTTCCATATCCAGCCGATTCTTTATCCTTTCTTCTTCTTCCACGACATCTTTGGTTACATCTTTCTGAGCGCCAATAATAACCAGTGTCTTTCCAGTCGCATCCTTTTGCTCGCTGATTGCATCCACAAGACTCCATCGAATCCCTCCTTCTTTATCCACAACCTGCACCTGAAAATGAATATCTTCTACTTCTCCGGATATCAATTGATTCAAAGAATCTTCCACTAAAGACCGATGTTCTTCAAAAATCCGGTTCATTAAATCATCATACGCAGTATCTTTGGATATAACCGGATTTTCATACAAGGACGAAAACGTTCGTTTCTCGACATCATAACTCCAGGTCGTTATATTACCCGCGCGCATTGCTATAGCAGCTTCTTTCTGGCTTCTGCGAAGCTCTGCAACAAAATCGTCCTTTGGCTTACCGACCGATTTATGCAAATAATAGATATAAAACAATGCACAAAGCAAACCTGCTCCCAAAATACATATAATAAAATATGACTGCATAAAAAATATCATTTCCATATCTGAACTTATAAAAACTATTCCTGACTAGTCGGCAAATATAACTTATAATTCAATTGCTATACAAAATAACATTAAATATATTTTCAAAATAAAAAAGGATGATCGATCCCAAAAGACCAACCATCCTTTTTTTATTTCAGTTCGGAAATAAACTACAGAGTTCTTTTATTTCGCGTAACTTACCGCACGAGTTTCACGAATAACCGTGATCTTCACCTGTCCCGGATAAGTCATTTCATCCTGTATCTTCTTTGCAATTTCATTTGACAGGTTTTCTGTATCCTTGTCGTCAATCTTGTCTGCTCCTACAATTACGCGGAGTTCGCGACCAGCTTGGATAGCATAGGTCTTAACAACACCCGGATAAGAAAGAGCCAACTGTTCAAGATCATTCAAACGCTTGATATAAGCTTCTACAATCTCACGACGAGCACCTGGACGAGCACCGGAGATAGCATCACAAACCTGAACGATCGGAGCCAGCAGCGTCTGCATTTCAACCTCATCATGGTGAGCACCGACTGCATTGCAGATATCCGGTTTTTCTTTGTATTTTTCACAAAGTTTCATACCCAGAATAGCGTGTGGCAATTCCGGTTCATCATCAGGCACTTTACCTATATCGTGTAACAAACCTGCGCGTTTTGCCTTTTTCGGGTTCAGTCCAAGCTCAGAAGCCATCACTGCACAAAGATTAGCCGTTTCACGGGCATGCTGCAACAAGTTCTGACCATAAGAAGAACGGTATTTCATTTTACCGATCATACGAATCAATTCAGGATGCAAACCATGTACACCCAGGTCGATCACGGTACGTTTACCGGTTTCAACCACTTCGTCTTCCACCTGTTTCTTTACTTTTGTAACCACTTCTTCGATACGGGCCGGATGGATACGTCCGTCCTGAACCAACTGGTGCAATGCCAGACGGGCTATCTCACGACGAACAGGGTCAAATCCGGAAAGAACGATTGCTTCAGGCGTATCGTCCACAACGATCTCAATACCTGTTGCTGCTTCCAAAGCACGGATATTACGACCTTCACGACCGATGATACGTCCTTTGATTTCGTCTGAGTCAATATGGAATACAGTAATTGAGTTTTCAATAGCTGTTTCAGTAGCGACACGCTGGATAGACTGGATAACGATCTTTTTCGCTTCCTTATTGGCTGTCATCTTGGCTTCTTCCATTATTTCATTGATAAAAGAAGTTGCCTCCGATTTGGCTTCATCTTTCAACGACTCGATCAATCGTTCTTTAGCTTCGTCAGCAGAAAGTCCGGAAAGAGCTTCCAGTTGTTCGATTTCCCGCTGGTGAAGTTTTTCCAGATCAAGTTTCTTCTTATCTACCAGTTCTAACTGAGCCGCCAGGTTTTCTTTTACTGCGTCTACCTCACAGTTTTTACGCTGCAAATCTTCCTGACGCTGGTTAAGTGTCAATTCACGTTGTTTCAGCTTTCCTTCAACCGACTGTATCTTGGCATTCCTTGCCGATACTTGTTTTTCCAGATCCGCTTTCAGGTGCAGAAACTTTTCCTTTACTTCCAGCAACTTATTTTTCTTGATCACTTCCGCTTCCTTCTCGGCTTCTCTCAATACGGAATCGTATCTCGACTTCAGAAGAAAACGCATGCTCAACCATGTCAACAACCCTCCTATCAGGAGAGCTACAATTGATGATATGATTATATACACTGTCATTTTACTTATAGTTTAAATTCATTTATATATAAAACAAAAAAAGCACTACAATACACGATAAACCGTGCAGAGCAGTGCGGAAACTCTTCTTACAATTATAATATAATTACTTATCCTTCAAATACTGTTCCAACTCACCCGTGAGTTCCTGTATCTTATCTGTAATAGGACTTGTATCGTTTTTATCTTCCAATTGCAAATTATTCATAGACAACTGAAAAGCTACCATGGCTAACAAATCTTTTACATCCACATCGGATTGAGCAAAATTTTGCCGATACTGGTTGATCTTATTACGAATCTGCTTGGCGGCATCCCGCGCAAGTTTCTCATCCTTTCGATCGATCCAAAGGCCGTAACTCTTTTCGGCTATTTCTAAATGTATAAGAAATTTATCGTCCATCGCTTCTATTCATTTAATAGTGCAATGCACTTGTCTACTTCCCGCACTAACTTCGATAATCGCATCCGAGCACTTTTCATTTCTCCTTCATTTACAGAAACAACTCTTGCCGTCAGCAATTTATCGCATTTGGTATTCAACTCTTCAATCGTATTCTTTGCCAGCTTCAACTCTGCTTCTTTTTGAAACAAAGTAGTCGTGAGCTCGTCAATCTTATGGTTTTGCTTATTACATAACTCCATCAAATCGCGAACTCTTACCTCGAATACTGCCAACAATCTCTTTTGATCTTCGGTCATTTCACACCAAATTCTATACAAAAGTAAAATTTAGAATTGAATAAAGCAACAGTCAGTCCATTTTTTTGAATCGAAAACGTCCGAACACACAAAAGGCCGTCCAAATATCATCCGAACAGCCCTCCTTTACCTAGTATCGGTTACGTGATTAGATCAGCGCAACAAATAATTCACCTTCAATCTCTTCGAAAGCAAGCTTGCCTTCTTTAGCTAACCAACCAAATGCAGCATACATGTCTTTTTCTGCTTTGATCTTAGTTGCTTTCTTTACTGCCTTAACACTCATTTTTCCGCCTTCGTTCAATACTGTCCAAACGAGGCCGGCGTTTGTTCCAATCAATTCGATCATTTTCTTTTCGTTTTGTTAATTCTTAACGGGGGCAAATTTATAGATTAATCGGTTATCACAAAAGGAAATAGATGTTTTTTAGCATAAAAACGCCCACTTTTGAGGTTTCTAAACATAATTAACGCGTTTATAACATAATTTTCACTCTACTTTCGGGCGTAATCAGTTCCATTTCCAAATTAGTAATTGATACATATCGTGTTAAAAGAGACACACCATAAGCAACAGCCTCTTGTAAACCATCCTTCCCGGAATAACCATTTATAATCATTAACAGCTTTTCCGTGTTTATGTCGATCTTGGTTCGTTCCTCGTCGCTGGTCGGTGTGCCAACGCCTCCCAGATTATCACGATAAACCGGAAGCCCGGCGATATTCAGCTCGCCACGGCCTATTCCATGATAGAGTTCTCCTTCCTTTCCAACGCCCAGCACCAGGTTGCCATCTATCTTGGCTGCATCGAAGCCACCTATAGAATAACCGCTTTGAATAGATAGCAGATTGATAATATCGACCAGGGTATCTATCTTATATAATGGAAGGTCACGAAAGATACGTCTGCGAAGCGCCTCAGCAGAAGGACGATACCGGTTCGGATCTTTCCCCAAACGTTTATACGCCTGCCGGGTTGCCAGTATGGGTGGGAATTTGTTTATGTCTTCCAACTTACCGGATGAACGGATCGTATTTTCCATTTCGGTAATTTCCTTCCACAGTTGTTCGTCGTATACCGTATTCTTTACATCACATGCCACAACTGCCACATGCAAGTCCGGACATGCCTTTGCTATTTCTTCTGAGATGGAAACGTGTATCATATATATTATTAGTCTTTAATCATAATTCCGGACAGGATACGCCCGCTTTTTATTCCCAGGCGACGAGCAGAGAAAAAGTCGTCATGATGCTGATAAGTGCAGATGCCGGATACTTCTATATGTTCAGGTTGCAGACCAGACTGAAGCAGTTGCATACGGTTGGCTTCCCACAGGTCGATATGCGCCTTGCCTGTCCGGGTGTTCCGTTCCATAATGCAGTCCATATCGACTCCGGTTGCCCGGAAAGCTTCTGCCACCTCATCGCCTACTTCAAAGGATTCTTTGCAGATAGAAGGAGCAATACCTGCCAGCATCAGAGAAGGATCGCAACCGTAACGGGCTGTCATATATTCAACAGTCTTTGCGACAATCTGCTTTACCGTACCACGCCATCCGGCATGAATAGCGGCGACTACGTTCTTATCCGGAGCATACACCAGGACAGGAACACAATCAGCCGTCGATACGGCAATACATATCCCAGGAACAGCCGTTACAAGGGCATCTTTCCCGTTCAGTTCCTCTTTCTGCCGGTCAGGCGTAAGAGAAAGAAAGCGGGTATCGATACAAGCTATTTCCGCTTCGTGTATCTGGAAGGGGGCAAAAATCTTTTCGGGAGAAATTCCGATTGCATCCGAGAGGAGTTGCCGGTTCATCCGAACGGACTCCGGATCGTCACCGCTATACTCACCCGGATTCATCGAGGCATAGTTACCCTGACTTACTCCACCGTGGCGGGTCGTTATAAAATGAGAAATGTTGCATTCTCCGCTTAATCCGGAGAATTGCAACATTTCAACTTTATTACTTTTCAGTTTCTTCATCGTCGTCATCCCATTCATACTCTTCGTATTCTTCATCCGGATCATCCTCTTCGACAGGGAAGACATAATCGTCATCGTCGTCATCGAACTGGATCGAACTGACATCGATATCCTTATGAACGATACGTTCGACTTCGTGGAAGGTTTCCTTATTCAGTTCCTTCCAGAGCAAGTCTTTCAGCTCGGTAATGCCCTGCCCGGTAATAGAAGAGATAAACACATGAGGAACGCCTTCGGGTAAATCTTCCGAAAGAGCTTCGATCAGTTCGTCGTCCAGCATATCACTTTTAGTAATAGCCAGTACACGGCCTTTAGTCAGCAGTTCGGGGTTGTACTTCACCAGTTCGTTATGAAGAATTTCATATTCTTTCTTTATATCGTCCGCATCGGCAGGCACCATAAAGAGAAGCAATGAATTTCGTTCGATATGACGAAGGAAACGAAGTCCGAGACCTTTTCCTTCACTGGCCCCTTCGATGATACCGGGGATATCAGCCATTACAAACGAACGATGGTCGCGATAGCTCACGATACCCAGGTTCGGTTCGAGTGTAGTAAACGGATAATTGGCAATCTTCGGTTTGGCAGCCGATACGACAGACAGTAAAGTAGACTTTCCTGCATTCGGGAAACCCACCAGACCAACGTCGGCAAGCAACTTCAATTGCAGGATCACTTTACGTTCCTGAGCCGGTTCGCCCGGTTGAGCATAACGGGGAGCCTGATTGGTAGATGTCTTAAAGTGCCAGTTGCCTTGTCCGCCACGACCGCCTTTCAGCAGCATGACTTCCTGTCCGTCTTCGGTCACGTCGCAGATGTATTCGCCGGTTTCGGCATCATACACAACGGTTCCACAAGGCACTTCGATGACACGGTCTTCGCCGTCTTTACCGAAACTGCGTTTGGCACTGCCGCCTTCGCCGCTCGTTGCCATGATATGACGTTCGAACTTCAAGTGGAGGAGCGTCCAGTAATTCCGGTTACCGCGAAGATACACATGGCCTCCTCGCCCTCCGTCGCCTCCGTCGGGGCCTCCTTTCGGAATATATTTCTCACGACGAAAGTGAGAAGACCCTCTTCCGCCCTTTCCCGAGCGGCAATAGATCTTTACGTAATCTACAAAGTTTGATTCAGCCATAGAGAATAATTATTTAATATGATAATATGCCAATGTGCCAATTGGGAATCCACAGGTCTCTCCATTGGCATATTGGCATATTGATTAATTTACAAATTATTAATCGCTTCTTTAATACGACCGAAGATTTCTTCGACTGTACCCATACCGTGAATACCAACATGTTTGCCTTCGCCTACATAATAGTCTGCCAAAGGAGCTGTCTGGTTGTGGTAAACATCCAGTCTGGATTTGATTGTTTCCAGGTTGTCGTCTGAACGGCCTGACACTTTGCCACGTTCCAACAGACGGTTGATCAGTTCTTCTTCTTCTACCTGCAGGTTCAACATAACAGATACATCCGTACCACGTTTGTTCAACATTTCTTTCAATGCTTTTGCCTGCGGGATCGTGCGTGGGAAACCATCGAAGATAACACCCTTAGAACCGACTTTGCTGTCTAATACCTTTGCAAGCATGTCTACAATCAGTTCATCCGGTACAAGCTGACCTTTTTCGATATAATCTTTTGCGATCTTACCTAGTTCGGTTTCACCTTTCATTTCAGCACGCAGCACATCACCTGTTGAAATGTGATCCAAACCATATTCTTTAATAATCAACTCGCTCTGTGTTCCTTTTCCTGAACCCGGAGCTCCAAAAATAACAACGTTCAACATAATATTGTTTCTTATTTATATAAATGTATATCCTTTTAACCAATCACCTTATATATATCCCGGTAGGCACGTCCCATTTCGTCATAGTCGAGACCGTAGCCGACGATAAAGTCACTGGGAATCTGCAAACCGACATAATCCGGTTTCAAATCACACTTCAGCGAATCGGGCTTGAACAGCATGGTAGCCAGTCTGACATCGGCCGCCCCGTCGTTCTTCAGCTTATCCATAACGAACTGCATGGTATAACCGGTATCGATAATATCTTCCAGCAGGATCAGGGTGCGCCCCTTCACATCGGCCTGTACCGGCATGATCTCACGAACAACTCCGGTCGTATTGAGCCCACGATAGGAGGAATACCGGGCAAAAGTGATTTCGTAGTGAGTATCCATCTGACGCATCAACTCGGCGGTAAACATGAACGCCCCGTTCAGTATACCGACAAACAGCGGGTTAGTATCTCCTACATCAGCTTTAATCTGTCCGGCCATCTTCGCAATGGCCGCCTTGATCTCCTTCTCAGGGATAAACAGTTCAAATTCTTTGTCTTTTAATCGGATCTTATCCATATACCGTTTATTTTTCGAGGGAACAAAGGTACAATATTTTCAGCGAAGCACAAACATTGTTTTACGTTTTAGGGTTCACGCATTCAGCAGTCGGTCTTTCTTCTTGATTATCGGTTCTTACCGAATGAACCCGGCTTGAGGTTCCGGGGTCATTCGGGCTTCAGAGCGGATTCATTATTTACGGCTTTCCGTCAGGATATTGCCGTCCATCATACGGATCAGGCGGCTTGCCATCCGGGCGTTCTCTTCCGAGTGGGTTACCATAACGACGGTCGATCCTTCTTTGTTGAGTTCGAGCAGGAGATTCATTACCTCGTTGCCGTTCACCGAGTCCAGGTTTCCGGTCGGTTCGTCCGCGAGGATGATCTGGGGGTTCGTAACGATGGCACGGGCAATGGCTACACGTTGTTGCTGTCCGCCGGAGAGTTGTTGCGGGTAATGTTCCGTACGATGGGCGATCTGCATCCGGTCTAGTGCGGCATTCACTCGCCTCACCCGCTCTTTCATCGGGACTCCAGCATATAAAAGCGGTAATTCCACATTCTCAAAGACCGTCAGTTCATCTATCAGGTTGAAACTCTGAAAGACAAATCCCAGGTTACCATTCCGCAAGTCCGTGCGGTTGTTCTCCGTATAGCGGGAAACCTCTTCATCCAGAAACCATAATTCGCCGGAAGTCGGATTATCCAGTAATCCCAATAGATTTAGCAAGGTAGACTTACCACAGCCCGAAGGCCCCATGATGGCCAGGAACTCTCCTTTGTTGATTTCCAGATTAACACCGTTCAGAGCCGTAGTCTCCACACTTTCCGTACGAAACACCTTTGTTAAATTTACTGCTTTTATCATGATCTTCTATTTTTATTTTATGCTTGTTACTTTATTCATACCGCAATGACTTTACCGGATTACGGGAAGCGGCCCGCCAGGTCTGCGCCACCACCGTCAGGAAGGTAATCAGCAGAATGATCAAGCCTGATACCGGGAAGAGCCACCAACCGATCGTGGTCTGGTAAGCGAAGTTACTCAACCAGCGCGCCACGAAAAGGTAACCCACCGGGCAGGCTATCACAAATGCGATCCCTACCCAGATCATATATTCACGGCAAAACATCCGCACGATCCGATCCGAATGAGCACCGTTCACCTTCCTGACTCCTATTTCCTTCGTACGCTGTGCCGTCGAAAGGGCAACCAGGCCGAACACGCCCATCATCGCCACAAGAATAGCCAGCACCGTAAAGATCAGGAACATCCGGCTGAGCTGCTGCTCACGGGCATAGTTCCGGTTCAAGCTGTCAGAGAAGAAGCGGTAGGAGAACACATTGTCCGGGCGCATCTCTTCGTATTTATCTTTCAGAAATTTCAGCGTCTCCGCCTTATTTTCCGGGGATATCTTTATATACATCGTATTTAGCAACTGACGGGAATAATACAGGTAAGCCGGTTTCACCTCCTCGCGCAACGGCTGGAAATGGAAATCTTTTACTACGCCGACGATCTTCGACGTCTCACCGAACCAGCCTTTGTTTTGTACAACCATGCCTACCGGGTCTTTCACCTGCATCATCTTCCAGGCAGTTTCATTGATAACGACAGGCAGTTCTTTCTTATATGTTCCATCCATATACGCATCCTTATCCGCTCCGAACGATTCCCCTTTCAGCAGTGTCAGCCCTAATGTCTTCATGAAACTTCCGTCACCTACCACGCCTACTACGGTCAGGGAGTCGACTTGTCCCTTTTCATTCATCCAGCTGAAAACGCTTTCTTCCGTCTTGCGTCCCTGGAGATAATTGGCTATTTCCACTCCTCCGGCCACACTTTTCACATGCGGGTTCTTCATCACTTCCCGCCTGTAATCATCTATTCCCTGGTTGCCGAAATAAGCCATCAGTTCGAACTCCCCGCAATCGACCACCACCATATCTTCTTTGTCCAGTCCCAGATCCGCCTGTTGCAGGTAGTGAAGTTGACGGAATACCACCGAAGTACAGAAAAGCATCGTTATGGCAATGACAAACTGCACGCAGACAAGCCCTTTAAGCAGCGTCCCTTTCTTCCCCGTAGCCTTTCCGCCTTTGAAAGCCAGCAGCGGATTGAACGACGACATATAAAAAGCAGGGAACGCCCCGGCCAGGCTACCGACCCCTATAATACCGAACAGGATAAACAACAAGGTTTGCCAGTTGAACTGCAAGGCAATATCTTTTTCTACAAACTGATTAAAGGCGGGCAACAACAACTCCGTCAGCGCCAAAGCCAGTATCAGCGAAAGAAAAGCCTGCACCAGACTTTCCGACAGGAATTGTGCGACCAGCATTTTACGCTTCGCCCCCGTCACCTTCCGGACGCCGATCTCTTTATACCGCAGGGAAGCGCGTGCCGTAGACAAGGTGGTAAAGTTGAAAGCTCCCATAAAGATAATCAGCAGGGCTAATGCCATAAACAAACGGATTTGCGACATATTCCCGTAGTTATCGACCGACGGATCTTTAAAGCCCGTATGCAGATGAATATCCTCCAGCGGCTGAAACTCGAGCGTCCTTCCGTCTTCCCGGTGGTTCGTCCAGGCACGGCTCATGGCTTGCCGGTCGGTAGCCGATAAGTCCGCTCCCTTTCTCAACCGGATATATACATTTGTCCCTTCCACATAATCCCAGCTTGCCGGTTCGAAATAGGCCTGCTCGCTCAACAGGACTTCAAACTTAATATGACTCTTACGCGGCACCTTCAGGACGGCCGCCACCTTATAACGAAACGTCTGTCCGAGGAACTGGCAGGTTACTTCCTTGCCGACGGCAGAAACCTCCCCGAACAACTTCCGTGCCGCAGACTCGGCCAGTACGATCTGTTGCGGGTCTTTCTTCAGCAGGGACGGATCGCCGGAAACGACAGGGAAGCTGAATATATCGAAGAAAGTCGTATCTACATACGTATATTTCGCTTCAATCAGATTCTCCCCCGAATGAAGGTTCAGCATACCGAAGTTGAGTATAAAGGTCGCATCCTCCACCTGAGGAAACTCTTCCCTGAGCGTTTTACTCAGTGGAGCCACCGTATAGGCCGACTCTTTTATCTCTCCTCCCGCTTCGCGTTCGACAGCGATCACCCGGTAAATAGAGTGACGGTCCGTATGGAAATCCTCAAAGGTCAGTTCATCTACCACCCAGAGATAGATAAGGAAAGCGGCTGTCATTCCCAGCACGAACCCTAACATATTAATAGAGGAAAACAGGAAGCTCCGTTTGATCAACCGGATCGCTACTTTAAAATAGTGTTTCAACATAATATTTTTATTTTATTGTTAGCATGGATATATCCTACTGATACGGATAGGTATTCAATATCTATGCCATTTTTATAACCAAATAAATATCAAACACATAAGCAGGACAATTTCATAATCAACTGTACGAAATCGTACAGTTTGCCAGTCTAACCGCACGCTTCCGCCTACCAACTAATCTCCAACAAAGGAGAAACTAATCTTTTTCTGCTTAGATATTAATGTTTAGATGCCTTATTTTTTTGCTTTTGAGCAAGCCCGAAATTAATTTTGAGCATGCATGAATTTAATTTTGAGCTAGCTCAAAATTGATTTTTAGCATGGGCAAAAGCAAAAAAATAAGGCATCCGCGAACTAATTGATAAGGAGAAAAAGATTAAAAGTTCACTTGTTATGGGATAGTTTGTCGGCAATATGGAAATTTTATGTAATTGTGGAATAAATATCTTATCGTCTTATTATAAAGGCTTTGGGGAGAGTACCCGATTTTGAGGTAACGAGTTAGCAACCGTGCTTATTACTGCGTTCTGCTTTGAATTGCTTTCAATGTAACTCTTTATAGTTACAAAGGTATAAAATGAATTGGCAAAAAACAAAGTATATTATATCTGTTGTTTTTTACCAATATAGAGTTCTTATTGATGTATCTTTATCACTTTCCATTTACCTTGTCCGGCATATATAACATCAGCGGTAACATTGCAATCAGTGGTGATATTATACTCACAAAGGACTGAACGATGAACATAATAATCACCTATAAATGCGAAATCAGGAGAACCATCCCAAGATCCATTTTTATACTTCAATTCCAAGCGGCCTTGAATCGTTTTTATTGCATTTGGATTCATTTCTGTAGTTTCTTCCATATGAAGTATGATGGGTTTCTTTTCTCCTTTCTTATCTTTTGTTACACAATAGAATATTTTCAAGCATTGTCCTACTTTTGGACGAAGAACAGTATCATTAAAGAATACGACACTGCCCATTTTTCCTTGACCGAAAGTGTAATGGAATAAGTTCTTTTGCTTGTTAATGTCATCAACAACCACAATGGCCGAACTGAAATTGGGTAAAACTGTTTCCTTATTTTCTTTCACTATATTAACAATAACAACTTTCTTTTTATCCTTTTTTATAATCGCATATTCTCTGAAACTGACAAAATCTCCTTTTGAAACAGAATCCCATTTCTCTTTGAATGCTTGAAATACTTGCTCGGAATCTTGTGTTACAACATGTAAAATTTTCTTCTCCTCATTCAAATATTCTACATATCCAAACTTCTTGGGAAGTCCAATCCATAGCTTTGTTTCAATCCTATGCAAACAAAGAGGTATATATTTAGCTTCTGTTATTCTTGCCTTATTCCAAGAATAAAGAGGCGACTGAAATTGCTTTTCCTCTTTCTCTATATGGCATTTTACATTGAATGCAGAACCAAACATTGCTTTCATCAAAGATGGAAATCGCTTTGCATTTACTTGAAATGTAACGTCTACACCATTTGTAAAAGTACAATAAGTTTTTCCGTCTTTTTCCCATCTATCCACTAACGTAACTTCTTTTGCTTCAATTTCCGAAAAGGCATATTCTTCAGCAATAGTAGCATATTTATCATACAATAATTTATTATTGTTAGACGGAGTAATTGACATATCAATTCGTTCAATTAATTCTTGGTATTTTCTGGAAACATTATTGCAAAACTTCTTATACGTACTTAGTTCGCATAAAGCTTCAGACTCTAACCCCTCTTTAATAAGCAAGTCGGCTAAAGTCAAGTGAATAGAACCGAGGAAGTCTTCATTTCGTTCAATAAGTAAAGCTTTAGAAAGCAAAGCTATCTTTAATTCATTACTATCCTGTATACAATCTGCCAATTCACTCCATATATAGTATTTTTCACTCATTTCAAGTAATAAGGATTTGTATACATTGATAGCAAGACCATATTGCTGCTGCCATGTATATATTATTGCACGCTGTCTTGATATCCATTCATCTTTTTTTGCATACTTAATGAGAACATTATATAATGAATCTATCCAAGATACTAGTTCAGCATCTTTGGGGCGTAATTCTTTGAGACATTCATAACACTTCTTTGCGGCTTTCACAGCCAAAGGTTTATAGGTGTTACCGTTATTATCTGTTTCTTCTTTCCAGTCGGCATCCATGAGATTTTCATATCTCCAATCTCTAAAAAAGTAAATAAATCTCCATGCTTCTTGGCCATCCATATAACGTTCTGCTATTTTTAACACCTCAGAATGCCAATGAGAAGCACCATAAGCTGCGTTTTTTTTATTGTAAACAGCAAAAGCGTCAAACATCTCACGTATTTTACCTTCTTTATGAAGATTCATAATTCCCCAAAACTGTGGTTCTCGTAATAGATCAAGTGTTTTTGTTCTTGAGAGATTTATTTTTTCACACAAATTCTCGACATCAATATCCTCTCCACTATTTACAATCTGACGACATATACGAGAGATAAGTGATGGAATTTCGCTGCTATTGTAATATCCTTTATCAAAATCCTCATAACGCAAATTACCCGGTTCCCAAAGCATGAAGAAACGGTAGAAACTAAAATCAGGATGTTCCTTTGAGAAACTTAAAGCAAAATTCAACATTTGAGAATGAAGCGTCGAAGGGCGTTCGTTATTAAGAAACATATAATCTTTCAGTAATGTTCTTACTTCCAATGATGACAAATCTGAAATTTTGGCCTTGATATAACGATAAATTATCCAACCTAAATCTTCATGCAAAGCTGAATCTACATCATTTGGAGAGTCAATATAATTCCTTACTTGAACATAAGCATTTGAAGGATCATCCTTTGATAGTTCGGATGCTTTTAATATAATACCTGCGTTAGGTTGCAGTTGTTTATACAAATTAGTATAAGCTCTCTCTCCTGCGCCACTATCATCCACCATTGTAGGAAGTAATGAAGACATCTCTTTCAAACAAATCTTAGCTTCGTCTATAACATTTTTACTAAATAGTTGCTGACACATGTCACGAAGAACCCAAAAGAGAGACATTTGTGCCCATGAGTTGTTTCTATCTTCTTTCAGATCATCAATGGCCATCTTGTATGCTTCTTTTAGATTACCATTTTTACGCAATGAAGTTACTTCTTTTACAGACATTGTTATTATTTCTTCTATTTTGTTAGTTTTTCTATGAGTTGTGACAATTTCATATCAGCTTCTCCAATATCTGAAAGTGGAGAAGCATAATTAATACTCCCTTTTCCATTAAAAAAGAAAGTTATGGCAGCATAATTACCGGATGCTTTCATATAATATACGAGTTGGAAATGTTCTTCCACTACATTTGTTAATATGATACCACATTCATCACATAAAGAAACCATACGACTATGTAACATTTTCAATGATTCCAAAGATGGATGATAGTCTATTTTATACTTGGTATTTTCATTATTTTGGAAGAAGTACAGTAATTCTGTATCATTAGCATCTGTATCATATTTTGTAAATAGACCTGCGCCATTATATATCGCATCAACTCTTACTACACCGATTGGAGTATTTACTTCATAAATATCTCTCCAAGGTTTACATATAACATTCTTTATCGAATACAGTGTCCCATCCATATTCTTTACAACAGACCAATATTTACATTTTACCGAAGATAATATAGATGAAGAATGAAAAGGTGTATCTTCTATATTGTCAAAAGCCAAAGCATTAGTAGCTACTTTTGCTGTTTTATTGATAGGGGTTATCCTAAGGGTCGCTATAGGTGTCACATCAGGAAGATTGATACACCATAACTTCTTTGAAGCACGGGTTACCGCTGTGTATTTCCAACGGAGGCTATCTGCATCAAGACCTGTACGTTTTGTGAAGTCCACATAAACTGTATTCCATTCACCACCTTGTGATTTATGACATGTAAAAGCATAACCATACTTTACTTGAAGAGCATTGTAGAAGGGATCTTTCCCCATTGCTTTAGCAAATTCTTCAGATTTAGGATTAGTTAATCCCTTTTCTGTTCGCATACGCATCACCATATTGATATAAAGAGCCTTCATTTCATCAATTGTCAGTGAAGGCAACTTATTTTGGAGTAATGTATCAATAATAATGCGTTTGTAAATATTGCCATCTTCTGCTTGAAAACTTATTTCTCTGAAATCAAGGGTAATGATTTCTCTTAGTTTCTTTCCATTTCTTTCAGTCCAAACAGGTGCGGATTGAGAGATAATATTATCTGATGCTTCTACAACAGTTATTATATCACCATTCAACAATTCACATTCACTATAATAACTATTACACACTACCATCAATTTATCTCCTGCCGTTACATGATTTGCTCGCGGAAATAGAATAGCACGAATAGCAGCATTATAATCAGTCGCTTGCTGATTTGAGTAACAAACTATAGCAGACAATCCTTCTGAATCTTCACAATATCTCTTAGCAACTTCCATTGCTCCAATATCCATTACTTCACTTTCTTTTTTATCGAACACAAGATGATTTCGTTCTTTTTTCCTGATCAATTCACGAATCATTGTAGCATTAGCCAAAATACAGCTATCTTTATCTTGACGGACAACGTCTGTTAATTCATAAGAATAAACTTTCATTCTTAATTCATTGAAATAGGTTTCATCTAATGCCATAGAACAATTATCACCCACCGGAGGTAACTGCATAGGGTCACCAACAAAGATCATCTTACCACCGAAATTTAGTCTTGCATAACTAAGTAAATCATTTATTAATATTCCTGTACCGAATTGGAAAAGTTCATTATTTGATTTGTGCGAACTAATCATAGAAGCTTCGTCAATAATACAAATACACCTCTCATGGTTATCCTTAAGTGGAAATACATATTTAAGCGTTCCTTCAGATTCTTCTATTAAAAGATGAGAAAACTTATAGATGCCTTTATGAATAGTAGAAACATCATAATTTTGTAATTTAGAACGTAATACTTTTGCAGCACGGCCAGTGGGAGCCATTAATTGTATATGTAAAAATTGAGAAGATAGATACTCTGCAATACAATGAATCAATGTGGTTTTACCTGTACCTGCATATCCTTTTAAAATAAATACTTGGCTATCTTTATCTGCAATGAACTTTTTAATCATTTCCATTGCTTGTTCCTGTTGTATAGTTAATATCATCTCCTTAGTATTTTATTATTAGACCATTGGTATTTGACAATCATAGATTAATGAAATAAGCGTGGAACTGCATTCCACGTCTTTATTTGGAGGTCGTAGGAAACCTTGCATACAGATGTAGTAATAGCAGCCCACGCTATAGCGTGAGAACCACTATGCCATCTTAGTATGCAATTTGAAAATTTCCTACGTTTCCAAATACTTGACGAGCATAACGCTTCTTTCTTTTCTAATATGTTTCGGAAAGAGATTCCTCAATCCAATTGCAAAAATAATAAAATTCGGATGAAAAGCCTCATACATATAATATTATTGCTCTTTTATTCTTCCATTTTTATTCGTCTACTCAGCGTTTTTATGTAAGTTTGTGTTGTAATGAAACCCAAAGAGATGTTATCGGAAAATCTTCATAATGTAGTCTGCACCATTAAAAAAGCTATTCTTCAAAGCCAGTTGCGGGCTGTCAAAGCTGTTAATGCAGAACAGTTATCACTTTACTATGGTATAGGTCAATATGTATCGGCTAATTCCCGCAAGGGCTTTTGGGGAACCGGAGCGATTGATACTATCAGCGAACAACTACAAAAAGAGTTGCCCGGACTTCGTGGTTTTTCAGCAACAAGCATAAAGAAAATGCGAAACTTTTACGAAGAATGGCATGATGTAATTAGTAAATCGACCGCCGTGGCGGTCAATTTGGAAAAAACAAACAAATCGCTGACAGTAGATAGCGAGAAATGATATAAACGATACGCATGGCCATACGACAAGGGAAAATACTAGTAATAGACGACAACGAAGATATCCTCTTCACACTGAAGATGCTACTCCGCCCGCAGGTGGAAAGCATTACGACCTGTGCCGACCCGAAAGAGATCAACCGGCTGGTGTCGAGGACGAAGTATGATGTGATCCTGCTCGATATGAATTTCACGGCAGATGCCGTCAGTGGGAAAGAAGGTTTCTACTGGCTGGAACGCATCCGGGAGATATCGCCCGAAACGGTCGTCATACTGATCACGGCTTATTCGGATACGGAAAAGGCTGTCAGGGCTATCAAAGCGGGGGCGACCGACTTTATTCCCAAACCCTGGCAGAATGAAAAGATGCTGGCAACTATCTCGTCGGCGCTTGAACTCAGCCGGCGGCGGACGGAAGTGCAGACCCTGAAGGAACAAAAGTCGGTGCTCACCACCACGGAACCGGAAATAGAGGTGATCGGCGACTCACCAGCCATGCAAACGGTATTCAAAACACTGGAGAAACTAAAGAATGCGGACGCCAACATCCTATTGCTGGGTGAGAACGGAACGGGGAAAGACCTGATTGCCTATACGCTTCATAAGCAATCGCCCCGCAACCAGGAACCTTTCGTCCCGATCGACCTGGGAAGCATCCCGCACAATCTCTTTGAAAGCGAATTGTTCGGTTACGAGAAAGGGGCCTTTACCGACGCGGGAAAAAGCAAGTCCGGACGTTTTGAAATCGCTTCCGGCGGCACGCTTTTCCTCAACGAGATAGGTAACCTGCCGCTGATGCTTCAATCGAAACTGCTTACCGTAATCGAACAACAGAAGATAAACCGCCTCGGTTCGACCCGGGAAACTCCGATAGATGTTCGGCTGATCTCTGCGACAAACACCGATCTGCACGCTGCCGTAGAGGACGGTAGCTTCCGGCAAGACCTGCTTTATCGTATCAATACGATCGAGATAGCCATCCCGCCGTTACGCGACCGGGGAAACGATGTGTCCCTGCTGGCCAACCATTTCCTGAAACGTTACAGCCATAAATATAAAAAGGAAATAGAAGGCTTCTCACAGGAAGCACGCCAACTGCTGAAACAGTATCACTGGCCGGGCAACGTACGCGAACTGCAACATGTCATTGAGCGGGCTGTCATATTGTCCGACCGGAAACGGTTGCAATACGACGATTTCATGCTCCGCATTCCGGTTTCCGTCTCCCGCGGGAAAGAAGAGAAGTTCAATCTCGAAGAACTCGAAAAGAATACGATACAGGAAGTACTGCGCCATTGCTCGGGCAACCTGACACAGGCAGCCGACTTATTAGGTATCACGCGTACATCTTTATATAGACGACTGGAGAAATACGGACTATGAGACAATCCTCGAAAAAGGCGGCTGCCCTGATCCTTCTGTTGCTGATTACCTGTCTGGTGTTCGCCTTTCTGGTGGCCGGAAAGTTTTATATATCCGCGCTGGTTGTCGGAATGGTATTACTGATCGAAGCGTATTCTCTTTTCCATCTGACAGGGAAGAGCGAACGGCTGTTCCAGCAGTTTGTCTGGTCGATCCGTTATTCCGACTTCCTGTCTTCCGGCGTCACTGCTTCCAATACGCCGGATGCCTTACCGCAGGAATTGTCCGATGCACTGGCGGATGCCTTGCAACACTACAAAAAAGACCTTCAACAGAAAGAAAGCCAACTGCAATATTTCCAGGCTTTAGCCAATCATATAGACCTTTCGGTATTGGTCTACTCCGCCGAAACAGGTCGGATAGAATGGATGAACCAGGCAGCCAGGATACAAACAGGGCTGAACTTTGCCGAGACGGTAGACGATCTGGCTGTCTATCACCCGGAACTTCCCACCCGTCTGCGTATTCTGCATCCGGGTGAACTCTCCATCCTGCAAGTGCGCCGGAAAGAGGAATATTCGCAATTGATCCTGTCAGCCATGTCGTTCGTCGTACAGGGTAAGACGTTGACCGTCGTAAGCATGAAGAATATCCGTTCGGTATTGGAGAATAAGGAGACGGAAGCCTGGCAGAAGTTGATCCGCGTTCTTACGCACGAGATCATGAATTCGATGACGCCTATCGTCTCCCTCGCCGAACTGTTGAAGAGTAAACAGGCTTCCGGAGATAACAGCGAAGAAGAGCGGGAAGAGATAAACCAGGCTGTCGATACGATCTTCCGGCGCAGTAGCGGACTGGTTCGCTTCGTGGAGAATTACAGGAAAGTGACAGGTATTCCTACGCCTACTCTGGAAATCACCTCTGTAAACAGTCTACTGAACAGTGCCGGCATATTATTCAAGGAGCAGTCGGATATAATAAATATCCTTCCAGTAACCGCTCACTTACAGATCATTGCCGACAAAGCGATGATCGAGCAAATACTGATCAACCTGATCAGGAATGCCCTCGACGCCACCCGGGATTGCAAAGTACCGCGGATAGAACTATCCGCCGGAATCAACCCGGAAGGAAAAACGTATATACAAGTCAGTGACAACGGAACAGGCATTCCGGCAGATGTGCAGGAGCGTATATTCATCCCGTTCTTCACCACCAAGCCAGCCGGTTCCGGTATCGGGCTCAGCATCTCCCGGCAGATCATGCACATGCACAAAGGCAGCCTTACCGTTATCTCCGAAGCCGGACAGGGAAGCCGTTTTTTACTTACTTTTCCCTGATCGCAGCAAAAGCCTTCCGCCCTTTTTGAAATAAGTAGCTACAACATAGCAAAGTTTGTTATACATTTGTAAGCAGAATCAATATTAGATATCCGACAATTATGATAAAGATATTTCCAACAGACAAAGTAAAGGAACTCGATCAATACACCATTCAAAACGAACCGATCAGTTCCATCGATCTCGTTGAACGCGCCTCAACCGTATTTGTACACGAATTTTGCCGCCGTTACTCCAAGCAAACGCGTATCATCGTCTTTGCCGGACAAGGCAACAACGGAGCAGACGCACTTGCCATCGCGCGCCTGCTGAAAGACGAGTGTTATAAGGTAGAGACTTACTTGTTCAACCCGACCGAACATCTTTCTTTCGATTGCGAAATGAATAAGCAGCGGATTCTCGGACTGGAAAAGGTAGAATTCACGGAAGTGATTGCCGACTTTGTTCCGCCAGTATTGACTGATCGCGACGTCGTGATAGACGGTTTATTCGGTTCCGGTCTCAATCGTCCGATCACCGGGGGATTTGCTGCGATGGTGAAATACATCAACCAATCGGACGCTACTGTCGTATCGATCGACATTCCTTCCGGATTGTTCGGTGAAAACAACCAGACGAATGATCCCGACTCGATTATAAAAGCCAGCCTGACACTTACGTTCGGTTTCCCGAAGCTGGCGTTCTTCTTCCCTGAGAATGCGCAATATGTCGGCGAATGGAAAGTATTGGATATCGGTATTCATCCTGATATTGTCGACAACACACCAACTCCTTATATGATGGTTACCGAAGAGGATATATCCGAAGTATTGCAACCTCGTGAAAAGTTCTCCCATAAAGGAACCTACGGTCATGCATTACTCATCGCCGGAAGTAAAGGCAAGATGGGAGCTGCTTTACTGGCCGCCCGCTCCTGCCTGAGAAGCGGTACCGGATTACTGACTGTACATATCCCGCAACGTGGGGAAGTGATTATGCAGGCCGCTTTCCCGGAAGCAATGCTCAGCTTCGATCCTCATCAGGACTACTTCACAACAGTACCGGAAATAGCTCCTTATTCGGCAATTGGTGTCGGCCCCGGCCTGGGACAACACCTGGAATCAGCAGCGGCACTGGAACGTTTGCTCCAAACAACCGAGAAACCTGTCGTCCTCGATGCAGATGCTCTTAACCTGCTTGCTTCCAATAAAGACCTGTTGAACCGTATTCCGCCGAGAAGCATCCTGACTCCGCATCCCAAAGAGTTCGACCGTATCGCAGGAGAAAGTAATACGATGTACGAACGGCTGAAGAAGGCACAGGCTTTCGCCACCGAGCATAAGCTCTGTGTTATCCTCAAAGGTACCTACACCGCTATTTGTACGGCCACCGGAAACGTATACTTCAACAGCTGCGGCAACCCGGGTATGGCTACAGCCGGTAGTGGTGATGTGCTGACCGGTATAATCCTCGGCTTACTGGCTCAGGGAGCCGAACCCGAAACAGCTGCCGTTGCCGGTGTATTCCTTCATGGCACAGCCGGCGACCTGGCCTCAGTTTACCGCTCAGAAGAAAGCATGATAGCTGGGGATATTACGGATATGCTGGGTAAAGCTTTCAAACAGATCAAATAAATTAATCTCTGAATTAGTGAATAACTTATATAGCCAGCCTGTTTCTACTGAACAGAAACAGGCTGGCTATATAAGTTATGCTGCCAATACTCTAGCTATAAAAATCAATCGCTTCATTCCTCTTGTCACATTTTTAGCAAATTATTACAAATTCCACTAAGCTTCTGTTTCAAAAAAAGCTGTATATTCGACCTCTATAAGAGAAGGAGATATGAGAAATATTATTTTACAAATATCATTTGTAATTAGCTTATTATGCTTAGTTTCATGTTCCAACAGAACTTCTGTTTCAACTGAGCTCGATAAGGCCAGATCGTTAATGGAAACAGCTTCCGACAGTTCATTAGCCATACTCGACAATATAACCTCTCCCGAAAAACTCTCTGAAAAAGAATATGCTGCCTATTGCCTGCTACTAACTCAGGCACTGGATAAGAATTACTATATACATGATTCGGATTCATTGATTATGATAGCCACGAATTATTATGAGAAGCATAATGATTTATTGCCATTGGCCTTATCCTACTACTACGCAGGACGTGTGTATTCAGATATGCAGGATGCTTTACAGGCACAACAATATTATTTAAAGGCACTTGCTTTAGGAGAGAGTCTCAATTTACCCGAACTGTTGATAAAGATTAATAGTAATCTCGGAACTCTTTATAGTTATCAGGATATTTATGAAATGGCCTTACCTCTTTACAAAAAGACATTACCTCTTTTCGAGAATACAAATGATTCAACAAATATGTCTTTTGTTCTACGCAATATCGCACGTGTATTCACAGAAACCCATCAACCAGACAGTGCTATTTATTATTATGAACAAGCAATAAAAATGGCCACACCTCAAAGTATTTTCTCTCTTCAAAATGATTTGGGTAGCTTATATCTCAAAAAAGGGGAATATCAAAAAGCATACAATTATATTCAAGCAGCTATTCAATCATGCGGTAACCCTAAGTTAGTTCATCCCTTATATCTTAACTTAGGTGAATACTATTTCAATACAGCTCAATATGACTCCGCACAATATTATTTAAATTATAGTTTGCAAAGTCCTATAACATATACACAAGCAGGAAGCTTGTATTTTCTTGCTCAAATAGAAAAACAAAAACTTGATTTTAAAAACTATCTGAAATACTGGAACATTACTGTCCCGTTAAAGTGAATAAATAGTTCTTTGAAATAATTGAAATACAGT
>NZ_CAJJWO010000006.1 GCF_905196875.1 uncultured Parabacteroides sp.
CGGGATGGTTTGATTAATTATTAATTCGTCCCGATTTTAACGGGACACTAATGAATTCTCTTAATAGACCGTATGTTCCCATTTTGAAACATTTCGCTATTAAGTCTAATTGTTAACCAAAGATGTCTGAATATGATATTGATGTATAGCGAGTTGCATTGGCTTGTAGGATTGATTACCTGATATTAATATGAACGGGTAGGTTATTTCCGATAATGTGGTTTGCAAAGAATGTTCCTGTTGTCTCTTCGTAATAAAGATTGCACTTTGTTAAGTTATGAGGATGATAAAATCTAAGTTTTTTATGATTCGGTAGTATTCACTTTAATATAGATTGCCTATGATTATGAATTTTTAAATCCAATGTTTAGAATCGGATATCTAATAGTATCCATTGTGTTTTTTAACCTTATATTCATTTAACAACAGACAAAAATGAAAGAATCTATTTTAGATGTACATTTAGAAAAATGTCGTGCTAAAAGCAATTTACTCAGAATGTTAACCTTATTGCTTTTTGCATTATGCACAACGACTGTATTTGCTCAACAGAAAAATATCAGGGGAACTGTTATAGACGCCTCAGGTGATCCTCTTATCGGTGTAAATGTTTCAGTAAAAGGAACTACGATCGGTATTATAACTGATATGGATGGTAAATATCAACTGGAAGTACCGGCCAATGCTACACTTGTCTTTTCTTATATCGGTTACCAGACGCAGGAGATTGCGGCAGGTACTCAATCATCGATCAATGTAACATTAAAAGAAGACACTCAGAAACTGGACGAGGTTGTAGTAGTCGGTTATGGAGTACAAAAAAAGGTAACGGTGACAGGTGCTGTTGCCAGTGTCTCGGGGGAGGAGCTAAAAGCGTCTCCGACAACAAACTTATCAAACGGTATGGTTGGTCGTATGCCTGGGGTTATCGGCTTTCAAACAGCAGACGAACCGGGCGGTGGCGGAACAACAATCCGTATACGTGGTACTAATTCCCTGGGAAGTAATGACCCGTTGGTAGTGATCGATGGTGTTCCTGATCGTGATGGAGGTATGAACCGTTTGAATCCGACTGAAATTGAATCTATCTCTGTTTTGAAAGATGCTGCCGCTGCTATTTATGGGGCTCGTGCTGCCAATGGTGTGGTTTTAATTACGACAAAGCGCGGTAAAGAAGGTAAGCCAGTTGTTTCATTCAACGCAAGTGCCGGTTTCTCGAAACCAACTCGTTTACCAAAGATGACGAACTCCTATGAATATGCTACAATGCTGAACGAAGTGCTTCCTGGTTCTTTCTCTGATGAACAAATCGAAGGCTTCCGTACACACGCTGATCCATGGAGATATCCGGATACAGATTGGTTTGGTGAAATTGTTAAACCAGCTTCTCCTCTGTACCGGGCTGATATAGGTGTATCCGGAGGTACGGATAAAGTAAAGTATTATGTCAACTTCGGAGCTAATGGCGAAGACGGTCTGTATAAAAACTCCGCTAACCGTTACGATCAGTATAGTTTACGTACAAACTTGGATGTTAAAACTAGTCAGTATGTTGATTTCCAGATTGGAACAACTGCCCGCTTGGAGGATACCAAATATCCGGCTAAAGGTGCCGGTGATATCTTCGGTAGTGCACGTCGTACCCGTCCGGATCAACCGGCCTGGTGGCCGACAGGAGAGCCGGGTCCGGCTATTGAACGTGGTGATAATCCAGCCGTAACAAGTACGGATCTGGCAGGTTTCGACCACTATAAAAACCAGTATATCCAGAACAACTTGGCTGTAAATGTTAAAGTTCCCTGGATTGAAGGCTTGACGTTACGTGGCAATGCTTCTTATGATATCCATTTTATGAATCGTAGAAAAATGCAAAAACCGGTTTACCTGTATTCTTGGGATGGAGTGAACGAGAGCAGTGAAGGATTGAATGCTTCCAAGCAGTGGATCGATGCACCGACATTAGAGCGTAAGCATACCGAGCAACTAGGTTGGATGCTAAACGGTTTGATCGACTACAATCGCACATTTGGACAGCATACTCTCGGTGTAACGTTCGGTATGGAAGGTCAAAAAAAACAATATGAGGAGACTTTAGCTTATCGCCAGGGTTTCATCTCTGATAGTAAACCTGAGCTGAATCTTGGTGGTGAAGAAGGGCAAATGGCAAACGGTTATTCTTGGAAAGAAACTCGTTTGAACTATTTTGGCCGTGTGTCTTACAACTATTTAGAACGTTATTTATTTGAGTTCGTTTGGCGTGTCGATGGTTCTTACCGTTTCCCGAAAGATGAACGTTACGGTTTCTTTCCTGGTGTATCGTTGGCATGGCGTGCATCTGAAGAGGGATGGTGGAAGGAGAATATTCGTTTCATAGACTATTTCAAACTGCGTGGTTCTGTTTCGCAGACAGGTAATGATGCTCTTGTGGATTCAGATGGTAATTATGATCATTCTATTCAATATTTGACGACATATGCATTCAACAATGCAGGTACAACATTTGGAGGAATTGAGAATAAACGTCTATATCCAAGTCGTACTCCGAATCCGAATATCACATGGGAAGTAGGAACAACTTACAATGTAGGTCTGGATCTTAAATTCTTGCAGAACCGTTTAAGTTGGGAAACAGATATCTTTTATCATAAACGTACAAATATGTTGATATCACGTAATGCATCCCTGTCGGAAATCACCGGTATTACTCTGCCTCGTGAAAACTTAGGTGAAATGAAGAACCGTGGTTTCGAATCTTTAGTTAGCTGGCAGGATAAGATAGGTCAGGTAGAATATGGGGTGGCTTTGAATATGACTTATGCAAGAAACAAGATCACTTTCTGGGATGAAGTACAGAACGTGCCTGAATATCAGTTCTCGACGGGTAGACCCGTAGGTAGCCGTAATTTGTTATACTATGTAGCGGATGGTATTTTCCGTAACCAGGCTGAAATAGATGAGGCGAGGGCTAAAGGGTTATTATACTCAGACAATACAGTTCCGGGTGATATTCGTTTCAAAGATATGAACGGGGATGGTAAGATCGACGGTTTGGATCGTGTTCGTCCGGATAAGAATCAGGAGCCGCGATTCGTTGCTGGTCTGACGCTGACGGCTAAATGGAAAGGCTGGGATGTGATGCTGTTATTCCAAGGGGCGACAGGTGCTCAGGTTTATATCGAAACTTGGTCTGGTTTGGTCGGAAACTACCTAAAGAGTGATTACGAAAAGCGTTGGACACCGGAGAATCCGAACTCGGAAGGTCCGCGTGCATGGGATCGTGAAAACCAATACTGGATTAACAATGATAATACATATTTCCTGAGAAACGCTGATTATTTGCGCCTGAAAAATGCTGAACTCGGTTATACTTTCCGTTTCGAAGGATTGAAGAAAGCGGGTATTTCAAATTTACGCCTCTATGCGAACGGTAGTAACTTGTTTACTATTGATGGTGTAAAGGATGCCGACCCGGAACAACGTGATGGTAGTATCGGTGGTTATCCCTTAAGAAAAATTATCAACTTCGGAGTTCAAGCAACATTTTAAAACGTAATTATTATGAAGACGAAACTAAAATATATTTGTCTTTCGGCAGTAGTCGGACTGACATTTTCACTCACTTCATGTTCGGACTTTATGGAACTGACACCGGAAGACCAATATGACGAAACTGCCGTTTGGGCGGATGCGGATTTGACTAAAAGCGTTGTGAATGATGTCTACTCGTATGTATGTGACATCGCACAAGAAGTGAATACTTCTGCCTGGTCGGATGATGCTTTCTTTACGCATGTATATGGATGTCGTGATATAAACGAAGCTACCGTTTCCCCAAGTAATCTGGCTGCTTATGATCGTGATGACTGTCCATTCAAATGGAGTAAACAATATAAAGGTATCTATCGAGCCAATCTGGTGTTGGAGAATATCGACAATGTGCCTGAAAAAACAGGTGTAGACCTAAATGTTTTGAAAGGGGAAACTTATTTTCTCCGGGCATATATTTATACGGAGCTTCTCCGTGGCTTCGGCGGGGTACCTATCGTAGATAAGGTGTACTCTATCGAAGAGGCTGCCGACCTGAGCTTGTCGCGTGCGAATGTCGCTGATGTTATGGATTTTATCCTAAAGGATATAGAGTTGGCCGTTAGTTTGCTTCCGGAAGAACAAACCGGTGCAAACTTGGGGCGTGCAACAAAGGGAGCTGCCAAAGCTTTAAAGGCTCGTGTATTGCTACACGTTGCCAGTCCTTTATTTGCGGATCGCTCTGTCAATACGTTGGAATGTAACCAGTATAAAGGCGATCGCCAAGCTTTGTATCAACAGGCTCTAGATGCGGCAAAAGAAGTAATCAATAATGGCCCTTATTCGTTGATTGACTGTAATGCTGGTACCATCAAGGAAATTGCAGACAATTTCCACAATATCATTATCACAAACAATGATGAAACGATCTGGGCAAAACAGTATGTAAATAAAGATCAGAATGCTGACAACTGGGTTCGTAACCGTGTCGCCTTATTGCATGGTCCGAACGGTTACCACAACTGGGCTGGAACTGCTCCTACGCATGATCTGGTCATGGCGTTTGAAACAGAAGACGGAACGTTTCCAAATACTCTGCTAAAAGCAGGAGATGAAACGACTATAAATCCGTATACAAACCGTGAACCACGTTTCTATGCGACAATCGGTTATGACGGAGCAGAATGGGGACGTCCCAGAGCTGCCGATGGAGCTGTGTTTGATGCCACTCCGTTGGGGAATCTGCAATTCGGTTATTATGAATTAAGTAGCGGTGGTTCAAAAGTCGATGCTATACAATCTGTGGATGACGAGAATAGCCCGATCAAAACACAGTCATTTAACGGAATGACTGGTGTAGATACCCGTATGTCGCAGATAGAAAACTGGAACGGTACATACACAGGTTATTTGGAAAAGAAATTGATTGATGGTACTGTTTCTGCGACTGAACATAACTTCCAGACTAATCCGATGCCGTATATCCGTTTGGCCGAAATGTACTTGGTTGCAGCTGAAGCCTGCATTGAATTGAATAAGCTGGATGAAGCGTCTACTTATCTGGATGCACTCCGTGGGCGTATCGGGCGTCCTGATACAAAGGCTACTTTAGCCGTTCGTGGACAGACTTTCAATCAGAACGACTTACGTGAGTTTTTACGTCGGGAACGTCGTGTCGAACTGGCTTATGAAGAATCTCGTTATTACGATGTACGTCGTTGGATGATAGCTCCGGAAACAAGCAGTAAAAAGTTGACGGGTATCACTATTGTAGGTCGTTTGAAACCGGGTAAGACTGCAACGTTGCCTTATGTACATGATGAAGATGTTTATAACTATACCTGGACCGTCCTCAATCTGAACTACATTGAGAAACGTAAATGGGATAACAAAATGTATTTTGCTCCTATCAAACTGGAGGAGACATTACGTAATCCGGCATTGGAGCAGAATCCGGGTTTCAAATAGCAACATAAAGGTCTATTAAAGTATTATTATGGCACGTTGATCACGCAGGTTACTCTGTGGTATCAGCGTGCCATGTATACAATTGAGTAGGTAAAGGAAGCGGAGCAATAGCTGTTTATAGATCAATATCAAATATTAATATTACGAAATTTATTGTACATATTACAGCATTTTGTAACTTTGGGCAATCTCTCAATTCGTAATTCGTAAAATAGTATTATCATGAAAAACAGAAAGCTAAGAATGGGCATGGTAGGCGGTGGTAGCGATGCTTTTATTGGAGCTATCCATCGTCGTGCGGCCTTTATGGACAATCAGATTGAATTAGTTTGCGGATGTTTCAGCGTAGACCCTGAAATATCTAAAAGTTCCGGACTCTCTTATTTCTTGCCGGAAGACCGTATTTACAGTACTTATCAGGAAATGTTCGAGCATGAAATGACTTTGCCGGAAGGAGAACGGATGGATTTTGTAACTATAGTGACTCCCAACCGTTGGCATTTCGAGCCGGCTATGATGGCTTTGGAAAGAGGTTTCCATGTTGTGGTGGACAAGCCGATGACCTTCTCATTGGAAGAAGCCAAACAATTACAGAAGAAAGTGGAAGAAACCGGACTCGTGCTGGCTCTTACCCATGTTTATTCCGCTTATCCCGCTGTGAAAGAAGCGAAAGCCCGTATTGCCAGAGGTGATCTGGGTAAATTGCGCCGCGTGTATGTGGAATATCTGCAAGGGTGGCTATCCGACCGTATCGAGTTGCAAGGTGGTAATAATGCCGGATGGCGTACAGACCCTAAACGCTCGGGTAAAGCCGGTTGTATCGGTGATATCGGTACACATGTCTGGCATCTGAGTGAATATATAACAGGTCTTAAAGTGCAGGAAGTCTGTGCCGACCTGAATGCTTTTGTACCCGGACGTCCGATCGATGACGATGGTGCCGCTTTCATGCGCTATGAGAACGGGGTAGTAGGTACGCTGACAGCTTCACAGGTTGCTGCCGGAGAAGAAAATAATATCCGTATCCGTATCTATGGAGACAAAGGTGGTCTGGAATGGCAGCAACAGGAACCGAACACTTTGTTTGCTAAATGGACCGACAAGCCGACAGAGGTCATCCGGATGGGGAACAATGGATTTATAAGCGATACAGCCAAGATGAATACCCGAACACCAGGCGGACACCCCGAAGGTTTTATCGAAGCATTTGCCAATATATACAGAAACTTCGCCCATACCGTAATGAGTATCAAGAAAGGAGAGCAGCCCTGTGAAGAATGTCTGGATTTCCCGACCGTATACGATGGAGTAAGAGGTATGCAATTCATTGAAACAATGGTGGAAGCCGGTTACAATGAGAATGTGAAATGGCAGAAGTGGGTAGATTGATCGTGCACAAATATTGAAAACCTAATATCAAATGAAATTAAAAATGCTAGCTTGCTGTTGTTCCCTGATCGGAGTGACAGCATTCGCTCAAAAGAATGAGTGGAAGGATCCCAACGTTAATGAGGTAAACCGTGCTCCGATGCATACCAATTATTTTGCGTATGAAACGGAGGATGCAGCGTTAAAAGGATGTAAAGAATCATCCGGAAATTTTATGACCCTGAACGGAACCTGGAAATTTAACTGGGTGAAGGATGCGGATGCCCGTCCAACTGATTTTTATCAGGTGAATTTTAACGACAAAGGTTGGGCGAATATGCCTGTCCCCGGTGTGTGGGAACTGAATGGTTTCGGTGATCCTATTTATGTAAATGTAGGATATGCGTGGAGAAACCAGTTCAAGAATAATCCTCCCGAAGTTCCTGTAGAAAACAATCATGTCGGTTCCTACCGTAAGGAAATTATTGTTCCGGCAGACTGGAAAGGCAAAGAGATTTTCGCTCATTTCGGTTCTGTAACATCGAATATGTATCTGTGGGTGAACGGTCAATACGTAGGATACAGTGAAGACAGTAAGTTGGAAGCAGAATTCAACCTGACCAAATATCTGAAACCCGGGAAGAACCTGATCGCATTCCAGGTATTCCGCTGGTGCGACGGTACTTATCTGGAAGACCAGGACTTCCTGCGTCTGTCGGGAGTTGGACGGGATTGTTTCCTGTATGCCCGCAATCCGAAACAGATCCAGGATATCCGCGTGACTCCGGATCTGGATGCACAGTATAAGGATGCTACATTAAATATAGCACTGAACCTGAAAGGTAGTGGTGTTGTAGATGTGAAATTGCTGGATAAACAAGGTAATTCGGTAGCTACAACAACATTGAAAGGCTCAGGTAAAGTATCTGCCGATATGGCTGTTGCCAATCCGTTGAAATGGACGGCTGAAACACCGAATTTGTATACCTTGGTTGCTACTTTGAAGGATGGCGGTAAAGATTTGGAAGTGATTCCTGTAAAAGTCGGTTTCCGTAAGATCGAACTGAAAGGCGGTCAGATACTGGTGAACGGCCAGCCTGTATTGTTTAAGGGCGCAGACCGTCATGAAATGGATCCGGACGGTGGTTACGTGGTGTCACGTGAGCGTATGTTGCAGGATATCAAAGTGATGAAAGAATTCAACCTCAATGCGGTTCGTACCTGTCACTATCCGGATGCCAATCTGTGGTATGACCTGTGCGACGAATATGGTATATATGTAGTGGCAGAAGCTAACGTAGAATCTCACGGTATGGGATACGGTGAAGAAACATTGGCTAAGAACCCGCTGTATGCCAAAGCACACATGGAACGTAACCAGCGTAATGTACAACGTGGTTTCAATCATCCGTCTATTATTTTCTGGTCGCTGGGTAACGAAGCCGGTTTCGGTCCGAACTTTGAAGCATGTTATACCTGGATCAAGAACGAAGACAAGAGCCGTGCCGTTCAGTACGAACAAGCTCGTACGAATGAGTTCACAGATATCTATTGCCCGATGTATCTGGGGTATGAAAGAAGTGAAGAGTATTGCAAAGGTGATATCGACAAACCGCTTATTCAATGTGAATATGCTCATGCAATGGGTAACTCGCAGGGAGGATTTAAAGAATACTGGGATATTATCCGCAAATATCCGAAATACCAGGGCGGTTTCATCTGGGACTTCGTGGATCAGTCATTACGTATGAAAAAGGATGGTGTGGAAGTTTACGGTTATGGTGGCGACTTCAATCGCTATGATGCTTCCGATAATAACTTCCTCGATAACGGTTTGATCAGCCCGGATCGTAAACCAAATCCGCATATGCACGAAGTTGGCCATATCTACCAGTCTATCTGGGTAACTCCTTCTGACCTGGCTAATGGCGTCGTGAATGTGTATAACGAAAATTTCTTCCGTGATTTGAGTAGCTACTATGCTGAATGGGAATTGCTGGCTAACGGAGAAGTGGTTCAGACAGGTATGATCAAGGATTTGGAAGTTGCTCCGCAGCAAACCAAATCAGTTAAACTGAATTACAGTACGGACGGTATTTGTAAATGCAAGGAACTCCTGCTGAATGTGGCATTCAAGTTGAAGAAAGCGGAAACAATGCTTCCGGCCGGTTATACAGTTGCAAAGAATCAGCTGGTGGTTCGTCCGTACGAAGCTCCGGAACTGAAGCTGGCTAATGTTGAAAAAGTAAACATTGCAACGGTTATTCCTACTATAAAGGAAAACGATTACAATTACCTGATCGTACAGGGTGAGAACTTCCGTATCGAATTCAACAAACATGACGGCTTCCTTTGCAAGTATGATGTGAAAGGACAGGCTATGATGGATGAAGGCGGCAAACTGACACCCAACTTCTGGCGTGCCCCGACCGATAACGATATGGGTGCCGGACTGCAGAATAAATATGCTGCCTGGAAACAACCGGGTCTGAAACTGACTTCGTTGACCAATAAGATCGAAAACGGTCAGGCTGTTGTTAATGCTGAATATACAATGGATGCTGTTTCTGCCAAATTGTATATCACTTATACGATCAATAACGAAGGTGCCGTGAAAGTATCACAGAAGATGGTTGCCGATAAGTCAGCCAAAGTATCTGACATGTTCCGTTTTGGTATGCAGATGCAGATGCCGGAAGAAATGGCACAGATCAAATACTACGGACGTGGCCCATGGGAAAACTATTCAGACCGTAATAATGTAACTGATCTCGGTCAGTTCTGCCAGACGGTCGACGAACAGTTCTACTCTTATATCCGTCCGCAGGAAACCGGTACGAAGACCGATATCCGCTGGTGGAAACAAACCAATAAAGGCGGCAATGGTTTGATGTTCGTTGCCGAGGCTCCGTTCTCTGCTTCTGCATTGAATTATTCGATCGAGTCGCTCGACGACGGTGCAGAGAAAGATCAGAGACACTCTGAACTGGTGCAAAAGGTTGATTATACAAATCTGTGCATCGATAAAGTACAGATGGGGCTGGGTTGTGTGAACAGTTGGGGAGCACTTCCTCTGGAAAAATATCGCTTGCCTTACGGTGATTATGAATTTACTTTTATTATGACACCTATCCAGTCAAACCTATAAGGTTCTGAATATTATTAAAAAAAGTATAACCGACTTACATATAACGTTAAATAGGTCGGTTATGCTTTCTTTATATTAAGGAAAATACTACTTTTATTGCCGATTTTTAAATCTAATCTTAGACTAAGTGTAAAATTTGAATACCATAAAACAGATGGCTACTAACAAAAATTCTAATCGATATTCATCAGACCAAAAAAAGAAGAGCTTCTTTAAGGGAAAGACCTTTATGCTTCTTTTGGGAGTAATCTTTGGTGCCGGAGTCATGATTCTGGCTTATAATACTTCTGTTTATTTTTCATCCGACGAGTCTTGTATGATGTGCCATGTGCATCCGCATGTTGAAAATAGCTGGAAGTTATCTAAACACGTAAATAACGGTAGTGGAGTGAAAGTGCATTGTGTAGACTGTCACCTCCCGCCTAAAAACGACACCTGGAACCATTATACGGCGAAAGCAAAGCTGGGTCTGAAAGATGTATGGTCTTTTATGACAAAGGACAGCGTCGATTTTGACTGGAATGCAAAATCAGAACTGGAGCATGCCGTAAAGTATATCCCCAACGAATCATGTAAAGAGTGTCACCAGAATTTGTTCCCGGAAGGAATTACAAACGACGGTATCACGGCACACCTTTATTATGATGAGAATGAAAAGAAACTGGACTTGCAGTGTATTAGCTGTCACCTGGATGCAGGACACTATAACCCGAACTACAATCACTCGAAGATGACGGGTGTACCGGGTATGGCTTCCGGTTCGGGAGCGGTGGATACAAGCTTGTATTTTAAAGAACCGGCGGCGGTAACGTCTTTTACCGATTATAAGGAACAAATCCCCGGCACTCCGGTGTCGTTTAAAATGGTGGCAGTCCCGGGTGGAACATTCAAGATGGGTAGTACCTCGAAAGAACCGTTCCATAAACCGGATGAAGAACCCGTACGTGACGTAACTGTCAGTCCGTTCTTTATGGCTGAACTGGAAGTGACCTGGGATCAGTACTGGGCATTCTACGGCAGCACGATGAGTGAAGGACGTACACCTCCCGAAACTGTATATGCAAACAACAGCAATCCGGATGTAGATGCAATCTCCGGTCCGACTCCTCCGTTCGGATTCCCCGACCAGGGATGGGGTGGCGGCGACCGTCCGGCTATTACGATGACGCATTATGCGGCTGAAACATTCTGCCAGTGGCTGTCGAAAAAGACCGGCAAGAAATACCGTCTGCCGACTGAAGCCGAATGGGAATATGCAGCCCGTGGCGGTACGGAAACTCCTTACTTCTTCTCTGGTAGTCCGAAAGATTTCTCGGATCAGGGTTTCTGGCGTAAGTTCTTCGATGCAAAGACCGACAGTATCAGTTCGTTCGTCATTTACAGCAAGAACAGTAAGAACAAGACACAAGAACCGGATCTGGTGAAAGCCAATCCGTTCGGATTAAAGAATATGTTGGGTAATGTCATGGAATATTGTGCAGATAAATACGATCCCGAAGCTTATAGCAAGGGTGGCAATGCTGTTACAAATCCGTTGGTGACTGAAGGTACGGAATGGGTAGTGCGCGGAGGTAATTATACTTCAGACGCAGCAGATGTTCGTTCGGCAGCCCGCGACTATACCAAACATGATGCGTGGTTGAAAACAGACCCGCAGCAACCTAAGAGTATCTGGTGGTATTCAGACATACGAGGAATTGGTTTCCGTGTGGTATGCGAGCCGGATGCATCGATTAAATAGTGGACTAGTGTAAAAATAATATCAATTCTTTAAATTTGCTATATCATGAAAAAGGAAAACAGTATCAGTAGAAGATCGTTTTTAAAAAGCTCGGCTATGGCTGGTGCACTGGGTGCAATCGGTACAGGTAGCGCGGCTAGTGTTTTAACTTCTTGTGACGGTGGAAGCAAAGCGAATGCTTTGAAACCGTTGAAAGAACCCGGAACATATTATGTTCCCGAATTGCCCGATCTGGCAGCAGACGGACAGGAACTGAAAGCCGGTGTTATCGGTTGTGGCGGACGTGGTTCCGGTGCAGCTTTCAACTTCCTGAATGCCGCTAACGGTGTAACAATCGTTGCATTGGGAGACACTTTCCAGGAAAGAGTGGATGATCTGGCTGGAAAGCTGAAAAAAGATAAGAATATCGACATTCCAGCCGACAAGCGCTTTGTAGGTCTGGATGCTTATAAGCAAGTAATAGATAGCGGTGTGGATGTAGTGATTATTGCCACTCCTCCCGTATTCCGTCCGGTACATTTTCAATATGCAACCGAAAAAGGAAAACATTCGTTCCTTGAAAAACCGATCTGTGTAGACCCGGTTGGTTATCGTACGATCATGGCTACTGCGAAACAGGCTGACGCTAAAAATCTGCGTGTGATTACAGGTACACAACGCCACCATCAGCGTCCTTATGTAGAATCTTACAAGAAGATTATGGAAGGCATGATCGGTGAAATCACCGGTGGTACGGTTTACTGGAATCAGAATATGCTGTGGTTCCGTGAACGTCAGAAAGACTGGAACGATTGCGAATATATGATCAAAGACTGGGTAAACTGGAAATGGTTATCAGGTGACCATATCGTTGAACAGCATGTACACAATATCGACGTATTTACCTGGTTCAGTGGCCTGAAACCGGTGAAAGCCGTGGGCTTCGGTTCTCGTCATCGTCGTGTTACAGGCGATCAGTACGACAACTTCAGTATCGACTTCACGATGGAGAACGGTATCCACATGCACAGTATGTGCCGCCAGATAGACGGTTGCGTGAATAACGTAAGCGAATTTATCCAGGGAACAAAAGGCTCATGGGATAGCTCTACAATGGAGATTAAAGACCTTGCCGGTAATGTTGTCTGGAAATACGACTTTGAAGCAGAAAAAGCAAACTTCAAGCAGAATGATCCATATACATTGGAACACGTGAACTGGATCAACAGTATTCGTGGAAACAAACCGCTTCAACAGGCTTCTGAAACAGCCATTTCCAATATGGCTGCCATCATGGGACGCGAATCGGCTTATACAGGTGCTGAAACAACCTGGGATGCCATGACGGCTTCTCCGCTGGATTATACTCCGAAAGACCTGAACCTGGGTAAGATGGATATGAGTTCGTTTACTGTTCCTGTTCCGGGTAAACCTCTTGAACAAAAGAAATAAGATATGACTCTGAATAGAAGAAACTTTTTAAGAACAACCCTTTCCGGTGCTGCAGTCGCTGCTGTCAGTACCGGGGCGTTGGCTTCCTGTGCCGGCAAGGCTTCTTCGGATGAAAAATGTCCGGAGACTAAATCCTGCTGTAACAGCAAGGCTAAGCTGAACCTTTCTTTCCAGGAAGGAACTCCTCCGGGTGAAAACCTTAACGAGAAGTTCGACTACATGGAAAAGATGGGTATCGTAGGTTTTGAACCGGGCGGACGCGGACTGAAAGACCGTGTGGCCGAGATCAAGCAGGCCCTGAACGGACGTAATATCAAAGTCAGTGCCATCTGTGCAGGTTTCGAAGGATTTATCCTTTCTACCGATCCGGCTATCCGCCAGAAATGTATGGATACGATGAAAGAGATCATCACGGCAGCCGGCGAACTGGGTTCGACAGGCGTTATCATCGTTCCGGCCTTCAACGGACAGGTACCGGCGCTTCCTCACAACCAGGAAACTCGTGACTTCCTTTGCGAGCAGTTCAACGAAATGGGTAACCATGCGGCTCAGAACGGAACGACCGTTATCTTTGAACCATTGAACCGGAAAGAATGTTTCTATATGCGTCAGGTGGCCGATGCCGCTTCCGTATGCCGGGACATCAATAATCCGGGCGTTCGTTGCATGGGTGATTTCTGGCACATGACCTGGGAAGAAACTTCTGATATGGGAGCGTTCCTCTCGGCGGGCGACTATCTGCAACACGTACACGTGGCAAGCCGCAAACGACGCAGCATGCCGGGCGAAGACGGTGATGCGGATAACTATGTAGACGGCTTTAAAGGCCTGAAAATGTTGGGTTATGATAAATACGTAAGTTTCGAATGTGGGTGCCAGGGCGATCGTAACACGGTTCTTCCTGCCGCCGTCGAATTATTACGCAAACAATGGGAAGAAGCATAAATTATGCCTTTAGTATATCCTAATATGCAAATGAGCGAGGTGGTGGAAGAACATCCCTCGCTCATTCCTGTAATCAACCGGTTTGGTATCCGTCTGGGATTGGGTGATAAATCGGTGAAGACGATCTGTGACGAATATCAGCTGGATGCCGACTTTCTGCTGACGGTTATCAACACGTTTCTGAATGAAGAGTATTTCCCGGAAAGGAAATTGCAAACATTCCATACATCGCAGATCATCGATTACCTGACCAAGACCAATCAGTATTATTTGCGTTACCAACTGCCGAACATAGAGCGGCATCTTACCTCTTTTATCTCTATGAGCACACCGGGAAACAATACGTTGAACCTGATCGGTAAATTCTTCTCCTCTTTTAAGGAAGAACTGACCAGCCGCATTCGGAAAGATGACGAGTTGTGGTTCCCCTATTGCCTGTCTTTAAGCGAAAAGATCAACGGCTGCCAGGCTTCGGACGAGACCGGAGTACTTCAACTTAGCGGCGAGCAACGGTTGGAAGATCCTATCGAAGCACTGCTGTCAGACTTGAAAGGTATCATGGTCAAGCATCTGTCGGGCGAGTACAATGAAAACCTGTGCTATGCCGTGATCTTTGGTATCAGCAGCCTGGAGAAGGATATCAAGCAGCACAACCGTATCCGCTACCGTATTCTTACTCCGATGGTTTCGGCTATGGAGAAACTATGTAAATAATCCTTGTCGATGCACAGAACCAGGCAAATAGCAATCATTTTATCTGATACTTTGCAAAGCATTGGTCTTCAAAGCTTACTTACCGACTATTTTCCGCCGGTGGAGGTATGCTGGTTCCCTACCTTTGACACCTTTAATACGGCTGGTTGCAACGATACGTTCGACTACTATTTTACCTCTCCTGAGAGCCTGGTACTGAATGCTGATTTTTTTCTTCCTCGCCGTAGTAAAACGATCGTGCTGATCGATGGAGTGGAAGGAGCAGGCGGTATTTCTACCACGAGTCATATCACCATAAAGGCTCCGCAAGAGATCATCATCGAGCAATTGCAGCAGTTGATGGCCAATGATAATTCCGGCAATCTTTCCGGCGAAACCAACAAAGACCTATCCACCCGTGAGACAGATGTTCTCCAACTGATAGTAAAAGGTATTACCAATAAAGAAATAGCCGACAAACTAAATATCAGCCTGAATACCGTCCTTACCCATCGCAAAAATATCACAGCTAAACTCGGCATCAAGACCGTCTCCGGCCTAACCTTCTACGCCATCATGAATGGGATTATTTCCGGGGATGATATAGAGTTGTGATTTCGAAAAAATAAGTTTAAAATGGTTATTATAATTGGGGAGTAATAAAAAAGATGACAGATTAAAAGAATAATATTTTGATTAGTACGTTGTGGTTTATGGAAGCATTATTTCTCAAACTGACTAGTGAAAACGATCGTTTTTTTTAGTCTACAAAACTAGTTTTTTTTTTAATACCGACCAAATTTTAATTTGTTTATTATTACTTAATAATCAGTTGTTTTCAATGCTATTAGTCAAGAAAAACAGCAATTGTGCAAAATGACTAGAAAAAAGGATCGTTTTTTCTAGTCATTATTTTTTTGACAATATGATCGAATATTAATAGGGTATTTAACAAAACTCCAAAAAACACACTAGTATGCAAAACAAATTAAGAGGATGGCTGGCTGATAATAGCTTAACGACAAATCCGAAAGATCGGATTCTGGTACTCGAATCCGCAGGCAATGCAGGACTTGATGAAATCTATAAAGAAATGCGTGAAGAAGATACCGGTCTAAGGCAAGAGACTATTGTACATGTAGTTACGCTCTATGATCGTATTGTGGCACGCTTTCTGATGAACGGCTTCAATGTCAATACCGGACTCTACCATGCCGTACCCCGTTTTACTGGAATTATCGAACAAGGCGTCTGGAACCCCGAAAAAAACGGAATCTATGTCTCTTTTACCCAGGATAAAGTGCTCCGTGAAGAGATTGCAAAAACCGAAATAGTAATAGAAGGCGAAAAAGCCGACGTGATGTATATTACCGGTGTGGAAGATCGTAGCAATAATATGATCGATGGTAGCATGACGCCAGGACGCAATTTTGCTGTTTTTGGCGCCTATCTGCGTGTGGTGGGTGATAACGAAGCTGTAGGAATCACCTTCCGCAATACCGCCGACGATAGTGTGGTGAAACTCGGCAATGATATGTTCAGCACCAACGATCCCGGCAAGGTAATCTTCATCGTCCCGGCTGAGCTGGCTGAGGGCGAATACGAACTGACTATCACTACCCAATACATGAAAGGCAAGAACGCATTGCGTAAATCTCCCCGTTCCGTATCGACTTCCGTGTTTGTCAAGAGTGCAAGCGATGACGACGACGATCGTCCGGTAATCGAATAAACAAACCGTTGTTTTCGCGGCAACGGGAACCGAAGTGTTCCTGCTGTGGGAACCGGAGCGTTCCCGATGCCGCGAAAGGATGGTTGCATCGTCGGAAACCAATTTATTTATAAACTAATTAAACAAAACAAAAATGAACAAGCAACAACTCATTCAGAAGCTGGCCGGTGATACCGGACTTAGCGAACAGAAAGTACGTCTGGTAATCGATTGTTTCTGTCAAACAACCATAGAAACACTGGCAGAAGGCCATTCTGTGGCATTACTGAACTTCGGAGCCTATCGGCCGATATGGCAGAATGAACGTCCCGGGCGCAATCCGAAAACGGGGGAACCAAAGATGATTCGTTCTCGTTTCACTGTGAAGTTCCGCCCCGGAAAAGGATTTCTGGAAGCACTCAACGAAAATAAATAGAAAAACAACCTCCAGTGAACTACTAAAGAGCTAGGTAGACAGGATGGAAGAAGATTGACTTTAATTGAATATACGAAATGAAACTGAATTGCATACATGAGCATACTTCATGCATAAATTATAAAGCGAGAAAGTATGACGGTTTTTCGCTGGGATCCGCTCTTCAGGGGGAGCGTTTCGATAACCATAAGCAGGATATAAAAGCCAATCACTTGATATTTCTTTTGTCGGGTGCGGTAAATATCACAAAAGATGAACAGGAGAGTGCAACGGTACGGGCCGGAGAGTTCGTTTTTATCCCTCTTTCGTCCCACTATGTCGGGGTGGTGAGCCAAGGGGGAAGCTATATTGACCTGGCTTTCTTTCATGACAGTATCTCTTTATGCGATAAGTATATGTTGAGTCATTATTGGAAAAAGGAGCCGACGACCTCCCTCTTCTTCGAACCCCTTGCCGTGCGCGAGCCGTTGGATATGTTTTTGAAACAGATGGAAATTTATCTCCGTGCGGGAGTAAACTGCAAATTCCTACACGAAATAAAAGAACGCGAACTGTTCATTATTTTCCGTACTGCCTATACGAAAGCTGAGATACTCCGGCTGTTTCATCCCATCATGGGGATGAAGGTCGACTTCAAAGCTTCGGTTTTGCAACACAAAGACCGCGTCAATAGCAAAAAAGAACTTGCCCAGTTGCTGGGGATGAGCGATTCGGACCTTCAACGCAAGTTTAAGCAGGAGTTTGGTGAGCCGGTCTATGCCTGGCTGCGTAAAGAAAAGAATAAACGAATTCTTGCCTGGCTTAGTCGCGAGTCGGCAGTGATCAAGGATGTCATGTATGAATTCGGTTTTTCCTCCGCAGCCAGTTTCAATAAGTATTGCAAAAGCAATTTCGGATGTACTCCTTCCGAGTTGAAAAAGCAAATGGTAGAAAGTAAAAAAGAAGCTGGCTGAAAAAAATACATTGTCTGGCAAAAGAGTAACTAATTGGCTGATTTGGATAACTAAGCATTCCAAATCAGCCTTTATTTTTGCAGCATGAAAAAGAAAAGAAGTATGAGAAGGAATATGGCGATGTTTATAGTTGCTTTACTTGTTGTCTTATCTGCACCGGTTTCGGCTCAGCAGTTTACAGTAAAGAGTAATCTGCTGTACGATTTGACTTCTACACTGAATTTGGGAGGCGAGGTCGGATTGTCTTCCCAGTGGACAGTGGATCTGTCAGCAAATTATAACCCGTGGAATTTTTCGGGCAACAGGAAGATGAAGCATTGGATGATCCAACCCGAAGCCCGCTATTGGATGCACCGCAGTTTTGCCGGTCATTTTGGGGGAGCCCATCTGATCGGGGGCGGATATAACTTCGGAGGAATGTTGCCGTTTGGGATCAAACCTTCCGCTTCCGGATTAGGGGGTAACCGTTATCAGGGATGGATGGCAGGAGCCGGATTCAGTTATGGGTATAGCTGGCTTCTGAACGATCGCTGGGGGCTGGAGACTTCCTTGGGGCTAGGGTTTATTCGCTTTGGGTACGACCGGTATGATTGCAAAACCTGTGGCGAAAAGCTGGGGAGTGAAAAGAATAATTATTGGGGGCCAACAAAGGCTGCGGTTTCCCTTATTTATATCATAAAGTAATAAACTATTTATTAATAATTTAAACTCAGAGAAATTATGAAAGCAATTAAATTTTTATCTGTAGCCCTTGTGGCTTTAACCTTGTTCTCGTGTTCGCGTGACGAAGCAGTAACTCCAGGTAACGGTGAGCCAGGAGAACCCACGCTTGTAACTGTTAAGTTGACTGGTGATGGAAATGGACAACCCATGTCAAAAGTGGTAGGAGATGTGGTGAATAATGAAGATACTAAGATAAACGATTACATTGTGTTTATTTTCCGCAGTAGTGGTGATTTGGATTGCGATCCTTACTATAGTGCTTCTAGCGCAGAGGCTACGATTAAGGCTACTACAGCCGGAGTCAGTGCCTATGTGGTGGCTAATACAGGAGCATTCGAGGGTGGACTATTTGAAAATGTTAAAAACCGAAGCGACCTAAATAATGTGAAAGGTGACTTGGTGGTCTCTGATGTGTGTACTCAGACTAAAGACAATCTATGGATGTCGGGTACAGGGATTATCGAGAATGGCTCTGTAACCGTAAAACTCAGTTTTCTTGCTGCAAGAATCCGACTTGTCGTAAAAAATAATCGTTCTGTGTCTACTATAGGCGTTGAAAACATTAAGGACTATGCAGTTGCATTATTGAATGCCGGAAAAGATGGTCAGTTTTTCGAAAAAAGTTCTAATTCTGTACATCAGACAAACTTTTATGCAGGACATGAATACGATTGGTGTAATCCAAAGCCTGCAGAGGTTACTTTTACGGAGGCTATGCGTGATGTACCGTCACAAAATTTTGATGAAAATATTAACGGAGATGTATCCCATTACTTCTATACGTTTGGAAATAACGGATTCAAAAGACCTACTGTTATTATGGTTGCAACATCTTGCGAGTATAACAATAAAACGATAACACGCTACTATCCGGTTCGGTTTGTGGATGAAAATATCAGTAGTGGCTTCGGAATTCAACCTGGGAATGACTATCTTGTAACAATGACCTTATCGGGTTACTACGACGATGACAAGGGAATACAGAATCCGGAGGAGTCCCTAACAAGTCCTAAAGATGTGACTGTTACTATAGAGGCTGCTAAATGGACTTCGAAAGTAATCGATAAAGAGATACATTGATCATTTCTATTTGAATTTGTTTAAATTATCCTTGAATAAATTTTAAGAGTAGTTTTGTCGACTTGTTTTGAGGTTCATTTGCGGGTCAATATTCTCGAAAACAAACCTCAAAACAGGTTCGGACAAAACTAATACTGATTCTGAATAAACTAAAAAAGGTGGCATTATCCGGATGACGCCTTTTCATGCTAAATAATTAATTGTCTGAAATTATGCAGAAGAGCAAATTCCGTAGCTGCTTACAAATGCTGTCCGTATTGTTGCTTACGGCATTTGTATCTGTTAGTTGTATAAAAGAGGATTTATCCGAATGTAGCAAGCCCGGATTTTCCTTACAGGTAAAGGCCTTTGATGCCGACAATCAAGAGCTTGCCAGTGAATATGTAAAGGATATTACACTTTATATTTTCGACAAGAACAAATTGTTTTTAGATACTTGCGAGGTTTTTTTGCAAGAGTTAGTGATGTTGGATTATCCCGGCCATGATAGCTTAACTGTGGTTGCATGGGGGAACAGCAAGCAGGGAAATCAGAAAATGCCTGCGCTTAAAAAAAATGAACATCTGGAGACAGCTTTTGTCTCACTTATTAAAAAAGGAAATAAATTGTCTGTGGCAGGTTCTCCCGACGACCTGTTCTATGGCTCTATAGATATACATGCGAACGAATTTCCCGCAAAGGTGTTACCTATCAAACGCAAGACATCCAGTGTGATTATCACTGCACGCAACCTGAAAGGGTATGTGGGATATGCCGAGGGGGATTTTCGCTATGTGGTTCGCAAAAAAAATGATAAAATAGACTTTTATGGCAGGCCTGGGGGAGATGAAGTAAATTATACACCTCCGGCGACGTTCAATGAGATTGGAGATTTGGTTTCTCCTGTTTTCAATATTTTTCCTACAGATTCGGAACTTAAGATCGATATTTATCATCAGAATGTGTTGAAAGCTACCGTTTCTTCCGATAGCGAAGGGAAACCGTTGCGTGTTGTTGAAGGTAAATTACTCAATGTGTTTATCAACTTTCAGGAAATGCTTAGCGTGGAAATGAAAGTGACCGGCTGGAATAAAATTGAAATTTGGAAAGAATTTAAACATTAAAGAAACATACGGATGAAAAAGATAACTATCCTTCTGCTCCTGGCTATCCTGCTTCTGCCGGGTTGCACGAATGAAGAACTTATAGACCAGTCCGGTAATATGCGGAATGGTGAATTGGCACAAGTGAACCTGAGAATAGACGGGGCCGCTATGAGTGATGGTCTGAAGAGCCAGTCGGTGACTTCAGATAAGGAGGCTGAAATCGCAAACCTCCGGGTGTTGATCTTTGATGATCAAGGTGATATAGTGACCAATAAAAAATATTCGAGTGATCCCGGAAAATCTCTCCGGATTGAAACCTATTCGGGGAGTAAGCGTAAGTTTTGTATCGTTGCTAATATCAGCAATGATGAAATCGACCGACGCCTTGATGATATTGTCAGCTACGATGAACTTGAAAAAGTGATGGTAACATCCGCTGAACTTGGCTACGGGTCTGATATGCCCCTGCCTTTGGTTATGACTGCTGTTAGAGAAGGTGTGGATATCTATCCCGGCACAAGCACAATAACGGAGGCTGTTAAACTCCGGTTTTTGGTAGCCAAGCTCACACTCCGGGTTGTGGATGCTATGCCTGACGGAGAAGTAACCATATCCGACTGGGCGATCCTTGACGCTCCTGCCAGAAGTTTTCTTTTCGGCAGTAATTTGGATGCGAATCCCGATCCGGATAAGGATAATAAGAGTGAGTATTGGGTTACATCCGGAAGTCATCCGTTTGAAAAATTCGATCAGCAGAATAAAACGTTTACCCAGACTATTTATCTGTTGGAAAATCGTCGGGGCAACCGTCGGGACAAAGATTTGCCTGACACTCCTTATGAGGGTATGGCTTTTGGTGATCAGGATTCCAGGGGTAAGGCGTGGTATAGTCCTGAACGCGCCACTGCCATTATGATTAATGCCACACATACATCTTCGGGCACCTCTAAGCGCGTTAAGATTTATATCTATTTGGGAGAAGACAATCACAGCGATTATAACATCAGGCGTGGTTATCATTATGACTTTACCGTAACGGTGAGAGGGTTTAATGAGGTCGGGGTAGATACGAATGTGGATTATGTGCCGTAGATTTATGGGGATTAATCCGCAAGCTCGTGTCGCGATTCGGATCGAGGCATAGAAGATTATTTTGAGCACATAAACTGTTTTTTTATACTAAATTTAAACAATAGATAAAGGATGAAATTTGTCATTTATTTTTTCTTCGTACTGTCGACTTGTGTGTTGCTTTCGTGTACGGATGAAGATGTGTTAAGCGGAGGCCAAGGTCCCTCCGGCACACAAGAGTATAACATCAGTTTCAATGTCCCCGAACCGATGTTAATTCAAACCAGGGGAAGCAACGACGACAGTAGGGAAAAATCCGTTTCCAAAATAACCTTGCTCTTTTTTCAGGAAAATGGCGGGGTATTCAGCTATCATAGTGCCGCCTCTTCGGGGTCGATAATAAACACCTCCGCGGGTACGGCCAGAACGAGAATCGCCTTGCCTTTTACACAAGGGGGCAACAATACCTTTAAGATTGCTGCTATTGCAAACAGCGCAAAGGAAGACAGTGAGTTCGATAAGCAACTGTCGGGGAAAACCATCGATGCTCTTTATACGGAGTTGATAAGTGAAGAGACAGGCCCGAATATGCCGACCTCTAATTTTCTGATGAGCGGCTTTACGAACGAAGGAAATACGGTGACATTGCTTTCCGAATCGCATGTACTCGACTTCAAGCTCGAACGCAATGTTGCCCGATTCGATATTTATGCAAAAAACGTTGAAGCGAAGTTCCGAGTGCTGACCGCCGAAGTGCGTAATGCCCGCGGCTCTTCGTATATATTCAAAAAAGAGAGCAATTTGTCTGATGTAACTTTTCCGGCATCCTCTTCGCTCGAAAACTATCTGAATGAAAGCACCGACCGCAGAGACAAAGATGAAAACAATATTCCCATCAATCAAATCACTCAGAAACTGTATGCCTATGAAAACAATACGGAGAAGAAACCGGAGCTCGACAAAACAACCTGTCTGATTATTGGAGGACAGTATTATGAGGGCGGACAATGGCGTTCTATCACCTATTATCGTCTTGATATAGGTTATCTTGAAGCCGGCGATTGGCAATACAAGGTAAAAAGAAATCATAAATATAATATCAATATATCCGACGTCCAGGGACAGGGATATCCTACCAAGGATGATGCCTACAGGAACGAAGCCCAGAATGTGGATTTCGATATCACCGTATGGAACACTTCCGATATGTCGAATATCGTATTCAACGGCTCCAAAGGCCTTGCTGTCGATAAAACCGTGATCGCGGTAGGTCCGACACAAGTCAACATGGTGCATAAGGTCAAACTTACCCACACGACGAGTATTCCGGCCAGTGGCTGGACGGTGAGTTCCAGCGATGACTGGGTTAGCATACCTGCTAACAGCATACTGCGTAGCGACACCGGCGAGGGAGAGTTCGATATACTGGTGACTTCCGCATTGCCCTCCAACCTGATTTCACGCGAAGCGACTGTTACGGTGGCTGCCGGCGAGTTGAAGTTATACATAAAGGTCAATCAAAGCAAATACACTTCGGAAGTGTCGATCGATTTAGATCCCAAGCGTTTTGATGTGGATAAGCAGGGGTTGCCCGATTATTCCCCTTCAACGTCTCCGCTGCCGGAGCAGATCCTTGCGTTTACCCCCCTCAGCGGTGTGGATATAGCGAAGAGTACGTACACCGTTTACCCATCTATAAATAATGAAGATTGGTTGCGGGTAAAGACACTCGATGGCCAATCGCCGACGGATATTCCCTTGGCATCCAACGCCAATAAGGTAATGCTTGAAATGGATGCGCTTCCCGAAGCGGAGTCTTTTCGCTCCGGTATCGTCGTGATTTCTATCAACGATCCGGACAGAGGCCGCTCCACTTTCCATGTCCCGGTAACGCAAGCCAGAAAAACTGCGCCGTCTATTAGTTTTCCTGCGGAGATATTGATAAGTGGGCACTCTGGAACCAATGTAGCGTACAATAACTTTGAGATATTATCGAATGTCCCATGGTATTTGGACTTAGGTAAGGCAGAAGTAGAGAAGTGGATTGATCGGGATGCCTCAAGCGGGCTTGAAGGCGGTATTGGAAAGACAAATACTTCGATAAAGTATAATTTTTCATATTATCAGATTTTTGAAGTGTTCAGAGAAACAGTGATTCATGCAAAAGAACTTGCTACGGGGAAAACTATTTCAAAAGGTTATTTATATGTTCAAAATCCAATGCTTATTATAGGAGGCTCTCAGATGAATAGCGGGAATACATTAGTCACTTTGAACATTTTGCCAAGTGGTAAGTATTTTTATATATTTAAAGGTGTACATCAAAATTTTACTTCACCCTACTACCCGGGCGTATTTTATTGGGGAACTAATGTTTCAAACACCGGGGTTCACGAACTTACAAATCCGACAGCATGGAACAAAGGAACCGAGCTGTTGCCCGAACCCGGAGAGGCTGATCCATCCCCTGCCGGATTCAGAATCCCGACGAAAACCGAATATGAGGAGCTGATAAAACCATTAGCTATTTCTGGGAAAATTGTAGCTGCTACTGCACAGGGGAATTCATCTTCTAGCTATCAAAACTTGGTTAAAGCAGAATGGTGTAGCACCGTAGAGGTAGATAACCAGGGAAGAGTAATCACAATGTATCGCTTTCATTGGGGTGATTATCAGGTACATCCCGATGAAGTAAAATGGGCAGATGACGGTACGTATACAATTGACTGGTATGACGGTAAAGACCCCGCCAAGCAAGTGTCTAATGAATCCTATGGAGCTCTTCGAGCCATCTACAACCCTTAGCCTTGGAAATAAACAAAGAGTGAATAATAAAAACGAATAACTTATAAACATGAAGATAAAAACATTATTTAGCATTGCACTGACAGCAGCCGTACTGGCTGGCTGTAACAACTCGGATGAGATTCTTAATGCAGAGGAAACACAAGGTAAAGGGTATGTTTCAATGAATATCACTTATCCTCAGCAAAGTTCCGGACGCTCCGTTTCGGATACTAAAGCGGTGAATACTGGTACACCTGATGAGAATAATATAAATACCTTGCAGATTTACTACTTTGACGGGTTTTCGGATAACGCTAAAGTGGTTGCCATAAAAGATATCGATCCTAAAAATACGCCTTACAGTGGAACCCATTCTGTCCCGGTAACAGCCAAGGCGATGATGGTGGTGGCAAATGCCATCGAAACGCCTGCTCTCGGAATGACGTTGGCGTCGATTAACAGGGTTCTTACAGCCGACAATGTGAGTGATTTAATCGGTGGAACCGGTAAGAACTCATTTATCATGACCAACTCGAAAGGTGGCTTGGAACCTTCCCTGAGCAACGGTTCGGATAAAGAATTGACACTGTATGCCGACGAGGCAACAGCCGTACGAAACACGCTCAAGGTAAGGATAGACCGTGTGGTATCGAAAGTAGTGGTAAAAGCTGCCACTGCTGGTATTCCTACCGATGTGGGGAATGCCTATGTGGCCTTGAAGAAATGGGACTTGAATGTATTGAACAAGAAGTATTACCTCATGTCTAAACGTACAAAGACCTATTTTGAAGGCTTGGCCAATAATTGGGTTTGGAGTACCAATGACCCGTATCACCTTGGCTCGTACAGAATAGACCCGAACTATACCGGACAAACCCTGGCGAGCCAAAAAGATAATTATACGATCCATACCGGAACGATTGACGATCTGCCATCAGCCAAAGATGCCGGTGTGGCGGATTATTGCCTGGAGAATACACAAGACAAAAAGGATAATGTAAAAGCCTATGCCACCCAGGTGCTTATCATGGCTGAATGGACCCCTAAGACGGTGACAGACGTAGATGGCTCGTCGGTAGCGCTGAATCCAGGAGATAGCTTTTTCTCCATTAACGGAATCTTGTTTTCAAAGACAACCCTACTCAATACCATTGAAGCGGAAGTAACTAATAAACTGAGCAATAGCGATCCATCGACGTATGTAACAAAATATACGGATGCTTTGAATGCTTACCTGGTTAATTGTTTGAAAGTTACCGCAGTTACGATTCCCACATCTATCCCGTCCGGGAGTTCGGCGGAGAACGAGGCTCGTATTGTAAGAGATGCTTTTGATAATGCCGAATATTACAAAAAAGGTGGGCAGTGGATCGATGTGCCCAACAATATCGAAATCAATTTTTACCATGAGTCAATGAGTTACTACTCGCTGCCTGTCAAGCATGATTTCCATGCAGGCACACCGGGTGCTGTCAATGAATTGGGGAAATTTGGTGTAGTACGCAACTGCTCATACGTAATAACATTAAATAAAATTTTAAATATAGGCTCTCCGGTCATTCCCGATCCTGATGATGAGAATCTGGAAGTAGAAGAGAAATATCTCAATGCGACAATCGAGATAAACCCGTGGGGGGTCTATGAATACGGAGAAGAATTATAAACCGTCCGGATCCGAAAAGGGGGATGTCGAAAGCATTACGTTCGACACATCCCTCTTTTCGATTACCGCTAAAACGTGACTACTGAATGAGCAAAATGTTACAGCAAATGCTGTTTATTATAAGCCTTTTCATCCTTTCTTCCTGTGTGAAAGAGAATGAAGATTGTCGTACTTTCATCACTTTTGTGTATGATAAACATATGCAATCGGGGGATTTGTTTGTTGAAAAGGTATCGGAAGTAACCCTCTACGTATTTGATGAAGGCGGCAAGTATCTGAAAACCATAACAGCAAACAAAAACAGCCTAATCGATGGCTCCACGGTCGAACTGGGATTGCCGAAATATAAAACATATACATTTCTTGCCTGGTGCGGAGCGAACTCAACCTATCGGGTTTCCGATCTGAAAGTGGGAGAAACTCGCTATGAGGAGGTAGAGCTGCAACTTTCCGGTAGCCGTGACAAAATCCAGGGATTCTCTGCTAAACTGGATGAATTATATCATGGAATACTTGAAAACGTTCTTCTGGAATCGGACGAAAAGAAGCATGTGTTATTTCTGACCAAGAATACAAACAAGATACGCTTTGTACTCCAGCAATACAATGCGGAAACCCGGGCGGACGGTTTTCATCTCGGTGATTATACATTCGAGCTACTCTCGGCCAACGGAACCCTCGACCATTTAAACGAAAGGGCAGGAGCCGATATTATAAACTACACACCTTACGACAGTGCCGGCATACATAGTGGCGGATGGGTTGAAATCAATACGAACCGCTTGTTTGCCAATGAAGACTTCAGGTTTGTAGTTACTCGCAGGAAAGACTCAAAAAAGGTTTTTGATATTTCGTTGAGAGATTACGTCTTGTTGACCAATATGGAGGGGAACGATTGGAGTGCCCAGGAGTATCTTGACAGGCAGGACCGGTATCTGATTGTTTTTTTCTATAGCTCGTTGGAAAATGGTTGGTCGGCATCGCAAATAGTGATTAACGACTGGGTGGTTTACAAATCAAATGAAGAATTATAAAATGTTCCAAAAATCAATCCTCTTTTCATTCGTCTTTTTATGTTTCGGATGGGTGTCTTGCGACGATTCGGACGATTTCCGGGAGCGTATGCTACAGATCACTATTCCGGTGAACCGCCTTACGCCCGAACCGGATAGCCGTTCTTTGTCTTCGGCAGATCTCGAATCGCAAATCAATAATTTGAGGGCGTATTGTTTTAAAAACGGACAAAGAGAAAGTATGAGCACTGAATATTCGGTCAATGGAAACGAATATTCTCTCGGAATGCTCGTTACACAGGGGAAAAAGCATGTAGCGGTCATAGCCAATACTTCTCCGGATATATCGGCAGGGCTGGACGATGTTTATTCATATGAAGAGCTAAGTCATATCGATGTCGGCAATGTGAATGCCTATGCTTTCCAATACGGTTTGCCTATGAGCTGTTTTTTTGAAACGACTGTTTCGTCGTCATCAACGAATAACCCCAGAGTGTTGATCAATCGCTCTGTCGCTAAGGTGGAGCTTTTTTTGAAGAAGTCGAAGGAGTATGAGGATGACGGTCTGAAAGTGTTTATCAAAGCAGGTACGAACTTTGTTCTGAACGGGGCTGTCCTCAACACCTCGCTTACCACACGTGAAAACGGGACTCCACAGTATGGAACCATTCCCAAAGAGTTTCCGCAAGAGATTGAGATTACGACCTCGGCAGATAAAGGCATCTGTCTGTTTGAAGCTTATATCGGCGATCATGCTTCTGCCGATGTTTCGGATTTGAGCCTTGCGGTCGAATGGGAAGTGAGAAGGAGCGACGGTTCGGTTTTGGAGCATAAGACATATCACCTGAACTACGGTAAATATAACCTGTCCGGAACCAACAGCCATATTCACCGGAACTTTATATACAGGATCAACGGGGAGATTTCGAAGCTGGGCAATATCGAAGCGGCCGTTATTGATTGGAATACCATGAAGACTATCGATGTGGTGTTCGGAAAAATAGAGAACGTAGGAGCAGAAACTATACCCTGGAATGAACTCGATTATGGTAAGATTCTGGATGATTTGCAAAAAGATAATCCTCTGCACCATATTAATACCGGTATTGGTGATTGGACAGATCTTGATGTAAGGCCGCCTCTTACAGGTTCATAATCTTTAAAATCACTACATCTAGTGATTGACAGCCTTGATTCTTTCCCGTTCCTTTGCAATCGTGAAATACTAATAGTTCGAATACAATGAAACAACGCTATCTGTCTGTCCTGATTGCAGGGGCTTTTTTCTGTTTGCAAACGGTGAGCGCCGATGAGGTGAATGTAAATAAAAATGATACTATTAAGACGTATAACATCGATGAGGTTATCATTACTTCGTCGACGAAGGAAACGAACGACCTGCGTTTGCTGCCCGGTTCCGTGTCTATCCTCTCTCCGCAATCCATTTCCGGACGTCAGATCGATGCATTGAAAGATATCAGTTCCTTTGTCCCTAACTTGTATATGCCGGATTACGGCTCCAAGATGACTTCGGCTATCTATATCCGTGGTATCGGTGCACGAAGCAGCGGGCAGTCGATCGGACTTTATGTGGATAATGTGCCGTATCTCGATAAAAGTACGTTCGATTTTGAATTGAACGATATTCAGCGTATCGAAGTGCTGCGTGGCCCGCAGGGGACGTTGTACGGACGTAATGCGATGGGAGGTATCGTTAATATTTATACGTTATCACCTTTCAACTATCAAGGTACGAAGCTTTCCCTTTCAGGAGGGAATTATGGCGCTTTCAAGGCAAAGGCTGCGCACTACCGGAAATTAAGTGAGAAGGTCGGACTTTCCCTTAGCGGGTACTATGATCGTAATGATGGGTTCTTTGTAAATGAATACGATAATACCCGGGCAGATAAGGAGGAGTCGGCCGGCGGACGTTTCAAGCTGGATTGGCTGATCGCTTCGAACCTGAAGGCACAGTATACTTTCAATTATGATTATGTCAATCAGCGGGCTTTCCCGTATGGACTGTATAATAAAGAAACAGGAGTGGTTGAGCCTATACGTATCAATGATCCGAGTTCTTATGAACGTAATATGTTGAACAATAGTCTTTATCTGGAATGGAAAACCGATAAGTTCCTGCTTTCCTCAACCACCGCTTACCAATATCTGAAGGATGATATGAAGATGGATCAGGACTATACCGAAAAGTCTGTCTTTACGCTCAACCAGAAACAGAAGCAATATGCCTGGAGCGAAGAAGTGGCGATCCGGTCGAATGATAAAAAGAACTATCAGTGGAGCTTCGGTGCTTATGGCTTCTATAATAGCTTGAAGACGGATGGGCCGGTGATGTTTAAGGAGGATGGTATAAAAGATATTTTGCAGGCAGAATTCGATAAAATTCCCATGCCGAAGATTACGGTTAAAGGCGAGAATAATCAAATCTATTTTCCCGGCTATTTTGAAACGCCTACTTATGGATTGGCTTTATTCCACCAGTCTACTTACAATGATCTGTTTACCCCCGGCCTTTCTATTACTGCCGGTATTCGTCTGGATTATGAACATGCAAAGTTAAATTATGACTCTTCGGTGGAAGGCATGACGATGAATATATTTATGCCGGGCATGGGAGGTAATATGCCGAATATCAATCAGGATTTTCTTGTGACTACCCATCTGGTGGGAGAGGAAAAGCAGGATTTCTTACAGGTTCTGCCGAAAGTATCTTTACGTTACCAGTGTACACCCGGTACATTTACTTATGTTTCAGTGGCGAAAGGGTATAAAACCGGAGGATATAATGTGCAAATGTTCGGTGATCTGGTTCAGGCACAAGCCCAATATGACCTGAAGGAAGCGATGAAAGAACTGATGCCTCCGGGAATGGGAGAAGCTATTATAAAGAATCCCGCATTACCTCCGGTTTCGGATGTGGCTGCTTTTAAGCCTGAACATAGTTGGAACTATGAGGTCGGTGTGCGTAGCGAACTGGTTAAAGATCGCTTGAATGCAGAATTAACTTTGTTCTACATGGATATTCAGGATATCCAGCTGACTACATTTGCCCCGAATGGTAGCGGTCGTATGATAACAAACGGTGGTAAAGCCGATAGCTACGGCGTGGAAGTCAGTCTTCGCAGCCTGATCACAACGGGTTTGACCGCCGACTTGAATTATGGCTTTACCCGTGCGACCTTCCGCGATTATGCAACCCTGGATAAAAACGAGGTGGAGACGAACTATAAAGATAATTTTATCCCATACACTCCGCGTCATACCGTAAGTCTGGGATTACAATATACGAAATTGTTCCGCAACTGCTGGTTCGACCAGTTTACCGTGTCTGCCCAATACACCGGGGCCGGGAAGATATTCTGGACAGAAGGAAACGACATCAGCCAGAATTTCTACGGAGTGCTGAACGGCAAAGCCGGTGTACGTAAAGGAGCTGTTAATCTGAATGTATGGAGTCGTAATATAACGAATACGGATTATCAGGCCTTCTATTTCGAATCATTCAATAACTCATTCATACAAAAAGGCAAACCCTTCCAGATAGGAGCGGAGGTTGCGGTGGCGTTTTAAATTCGGATATTGACAATAATGAGCCAATTTGCTAATGTGCCAATCTGCCAATGGGGATAGCAATAGGTTCAATTATTGGCATATTGGCACATTGGCATATTATTTTCTAATAATAATATATATGAAGATATTATTCTTACTCATTTCATTCTTTCTTGTCGTGCTGTCTGTCAGGGCAGAAGATCAGGATACTGTGAAAGTCCGTCAGGTGGATCTGAACGAAGTGGTTGTTCAGTCGTTTAAGCAGAACAGGGATTTGCGGTTGGAGCCGCTGTCGGCATCGGCTGTTACGGGGACAGCGATACAAAATAAGAATATCACCGATATCAAGGAATTCAGTTCCTTCATACCTAACCTGTTTATGCCGGATTACGGCTCGAAGCTGACTTCCCCTGTCTATATCCGTGGGATCGGTTCGAAGATCAATGCCCCTTCGGTAGGGCTTTATGTGGACGGTATCCCTTATTTCGAAAAGTCGGCTTTCGACTTTAACTTCACCGAGATCGACCGGATGGAAGTACTTCGAGGTCCGCAGGGAACACTTTACGGACGCAACACGATGGGAGGGATTATTAATGTATATACAAAATCGCCTTTGAAGTATCAGGGGACGAACGCCTTTATCTCTAACGGAACCTATGGAAACCGCGACTACGCCCTTTCACGTTACGCGAAGATCGGCGATACCTTCGGTTATGCTTTCTCCGCCAACTATAACCGGAGCGACGGATATTTCACCAACCTGTTTACCGATAAGAAAGCAGATGATCAGAAAAGCGGTTCCGGTCGCATCCGTCTCGAATGGAAACCGACGGATCGGTTGTCGCTGGGCCTGATGAGTTCGTACGATTATTCCAAACAGGGCGGCTATCCTTACGCCGTCTGCGACTCGCTGACGCATCGACCGGGCGATGTCAATTACAATGATTATAGTTTTTATAAACGAGCTATGTCCACTACTGGCCTGACAGTCGAGTATCGGGGGAATGGCTACAGCCTGAGCAGCAAGACGGCTTTCCAATACCTTTCAGATCATCAGGGGATCGACCAGGACTTTTCTACGGCAAGCATTTATTTTGCCCGGCAGGATCAGAAGCAGAAGATGTTGTCGGAAGAGTTTAACATCAAGTCTACCACGGCGAATCGTTATAAATGGTTGTTCGGCGCCTTCGGCTTCTGGCAGGGTATCGATAATACGGTGACGCTCGATTATCTTTCTGCGAAATACAGTACCCGGAAATTATATGATACCCCTACTTATGGCTTTGCCCTCTATCACCAGTCTACTTTGGATAGCTTATTGACGGACGGCCTGTCTCTCACTTTCGGGTTACGTTATGATTATGAGCGGGCTTCGACCGACTACCTGGCATATAAAGATGCAGAGGGCGGCAGCAACCGGACAGACGCTTTTTACAGCAAGCTGAACTTTAGTCAGGTGACTCCGAAGATCGCCCTGCAATATCTGTTTCCCTCTACCGGCCTGCTGTATGCTACAGTGACGAAGGGCTACAAGACCGGCGGTTTCAACACCTCTTTCGAGCGTGAGGAAGACCGCTCTTTCCGTCCTGAAAGCAGTTGGAATTATGAGTTGGGCGGTAAGCATCCTTTCCTCGACAACCGCCTGCGTGCCGAGATCGCCCTTTTCTGGATCGACTGGAAGAACCAGCAGATCAGTCAGACGCTTCCTTCCGGCCGCGGATCGATGCTGACGAATGCCGGGCGCAGCGTAAGTAAAGGCGTGGAAGTCTCTTTGCAGGGAAACCCGGTGAATGGCCTGATGGTACAGGTGAATTACGGCTTTACGCATGCCACTTTTAAAGAGTATGTCGATGAAAAGAAAAACATCGATTATTCCGGCAATTACCTGCCGATGGTTCCCTCGCATACTTTTGCCGTCGGAGCCGATTATACGATTTCTAATCCTTGTACTCATATCGACCGTTTTATGGTCAGCCTGAATTATACCGGTACCGGTCGTATTTATTGGAAGGAAGACAATAAAGTTTCTCAATCTTATTACGGACAATTGAGCGGAAAAGTTTCTGCAACCAAAGGATTTGCTACCTTTGCAATCTGGGCTAAAAACATCACGAATACCCAATATAACGCTTTCTATTTTGAATCGGGAGGAAAAGGATTGGCGCAATTGGGCAGGCCGTTTACGATCGGAGGAAGTGTAGCGATAACTTTTTAAGTGAAAAAATGATGGATAAAACCTCCGTAGGCCTCCGAAATGGTCCCGACGATCGTTTTGATACCTCCGTAGGTCTCCGAAATGGTCTCGATGGACGTTTTGATACCTCCGTAGGTCTCCGAAATGGTCTCGATGGATGTTTTGATACCTTCGTAGGTCTCCGAAATGGTCTCGATGGACGTTTTGATACCTTCGTAGGTCTCCGAAGTGGTCTCGACGGTCGTTTGATACCTCCGTAGGCTTCCGAAACGGTCTCGACGATCGTTTTGATATCTTCGGAGGTCTCCGATGAAATTGATAAATATGAAAGACGAATGATGCAAAAAAATAAAATATTCAACCTCGGAACCTTCTTCTGTCTTTACATTGCACAGACTATTCCGATGAGTTTCTTCTCCACCGTCATCCCGGTCATGATGCGGCAGGAGAACTTCTCCTTATCCGCCATCGGACTTCTTCAGCTGATCAAGTTACCCTGGATACTGAAATTCCTATGGTCGCCGATGGTAGACCGCCATGCGACGACGACGGGCGATTACAAACGATGGATATTCTCTTCGGAGCTGATCTATGCCGTCCTGATCTTTGCCGTGGCCTTCCTCGATTTTAAAACAGATTTTTATACGATCATTGCTCTGATCATTATTTCCTTTGTAGCTTCCGCCACGCAGGATATTGCGACGGACGCTTTGGCTGTTCTATCTTTTAGCCGGAAAGACAAAAGTCTGGCGAATAGTATGCAGTAGATGGGAAGTTTCGGCGGCTCGATGATCGGGGGCGGGGTGCTATTGCTGTTGTTCAAGCAACTGGGATGGAACAGCTTGTTGCCGTGTGTGGCTTTGTTCGTTATTGTGGCTTTGCTTCCGCTGCTCTTTAACAAGGGTATCGTGATCCAGCCCAAGGAGCCTCATGAGCGGGCAAAGAAAGCCGATGTCCTCTACTTTTTCACGCAAAGGAAGATATGGAAACAGATCGGTTTCCTCTTCCTGTATTATTCGGGACTGATCGGGACGCTGGCTATGTTGAAGCCTTACCTGGTCGATCTGGGTTATTCGATGAAAGAGATCGGGGTGATGAGTGGGGTGGTGGGAACCTCCTGCGGCTTCCTGGCTTCCTTTGCAGGAGGATTGATTGTTCGCCGCATTGGACGCCATCGGGGACGCCTGTTGTTTTCCGTATTTGTCTTGCTGGCGACGCTTTATTTTCTGGGGCTGTCTTACACGATGCCTACCACGGAACTGCTCTATGCCGGAATAGCCCTGCTTTGGGGAAGTTACGGAATGGCTACGATCGTGGTCTATACCACAGCGATGGATTGTGTACGTCCCGGACGCGAAGGAACGGACTTTACGATACAGACCGTCATCACCCATCTGAGCGGAATGCTGATGGCTATACTGAGCGGAAAGATTGCCGATCATACAGGCTATCACGGATTGTTTTTCTTTGAAGCCAGTCTGGCTGCTTTATCGTTGATCTATATATTGATCGTATTCAGAAAGGAGAAAGAAATAGTATAATTATGATACAGGATCTATTACAAAAATATAATGTGCCGGTGCCGAGATACACCAGCTATCCTCCGGCAAACTATTTTACGGATGCGTTTACCAGTAAGGAATATGAGTTGGCCATAGAGGCCTCTAATACGGCGTTGCCCGGACATATTTCGTTTTATGTACATATCCCGTTCTGCCGCCATCTTTGTCATTATTGCGGGTGCAACTCATTCCCGATGATGAAGCCGGATATAATGTTACGTTATATTTTGGCTGTGCATAAGGAGATAGATAAAGTAAAGGAGCGTCTGGCTCCGGGGCGTAAGATCTCCCAGATCCATTACGGGGGAGGAAGCCCGACAGCTCTGCCGGCGCACTATCTGAAAGAACTGAATGAGCATTTGCTTGATGGCTTTGATACGATCGAACGGCCGGAGATTGCCGTCGAATGTCATCCCGGTTATCTGGATGAGGCCTACTGGCAATCGCTTACCGAAGCGGGCTTCAATCGTTTCAGTCTTGGTGTGCAGGATTTCAATGAAAAGGTGCTGAAAACTGTCAACCGCCGTCCCGCCTTGCTTCCTGTGGAGACGATCTTTCAGATACTTCGCTCGAAAGGAGCGCGTATCAATATGGATTTCATCTATGGACTGCCTTTCCAGACAGCCGACAGCTTTTCGGAAACGATAACGAGAGCGGCAGCCCTGCGTCCTGACCGGCTGGTCACTTTCTCGTATGCGCATGTCCCCTGGGTAAACAAGCAACAGCTTATCCTGGAAAAAGCCGGACTTCCTGCCGGTGAAGAGAAAAGCCATATGTATGGTTCTGCAAAAGAAATATTAGGTGCAGCCGGATACAAGACAATCGGACTGGATCACTTTGTCCTTGAAGACGACGAGTTGTATACCGCTATGCAAAACGGGCAGTTGCATCGTAACTTCCAGGGATACTGTACCCGCCGTACGACCGGGCAGGTGTATGCCTTCGGTGTGACCGGTATCAGCCAGCTGAGTTCCGCCTATACGCAAAACAGCAAAGATATCAACCAATATATTGAACGGATAGAAAGCGGATCTTTCGCTATCTCTAAAGGCTATACGTTAAATCACGACGAACAGATTACCCGTGAAGCGATCGAGACGCTAATGTGTAACTATTCTTTGAACTGGAAGGAATTGGCTGACCGTCTGTCCCTTTCCGTCGATGAGGTAAAAGCGGCTACTGCTTATGATGAGGACCGTCTCCGCGAATTTGCCTCCGACGGTCTGATCGAATACGATACCGATCATATACGCATCACTCCGGAAGGCAGTCTTTTTGTCCGCAATGTAGCCGCTTCGCTGGATAAACTGATGCTTCACTCTGATAAAACATTCTCTAAACCTGTCTGATATGGGACAATTGAATACAGATATCCTGATTATAGGCGCCGGCCTGACCGGTCTGACTACCGCTTTTCATTTGGTACGTGGAGGAAAACAGGTGCACGTATTGGAATGCAGCGATCGTGTAGGAGGGCAGATCCACACTTTCCGTGAAGACGGTTTTATCTTTGAAAGCGGACCGAATACCGGCGTGGTGTCTTATCCTGAGGTGGCGGAGCTGTTCATGACCTTGTCTCCGGACTGCCAACTGGAAACTGCCCATGAAGAAGCAAAGCGCCGTCTGATCTGGAAAGGCAACTCTTTTCGTGAACTTCCTTCCGGTCTCTTCAGTGCAGTCACTACCCCTTTGTTTACCCTGGGAGATAAATTCCGTATCCTGGGTGAACCTTTCCGGGCGAAAGGAACCAATCCGGATGAGTCGGTTGGCGAATTGGCCGCCCGTCGGTTAGGTAAATCCTTTCTGAACTATGCGGTCGATCCGTTCCTCTCCGGCGTATATGCCGGAAATCCGATGACACTGATCACCCGTTATGCCTTGCCCAAGCTTTATAACCTGGAACAGCAATACGGTGGTTTTATCAAAGGTACTATAGCGAAAGCCCGTCAGCCTAAGACCGATCGCGACCGTCTGGCTTCCAAAAAAGTATTTTCTGCAGCCGGAGGACTCGATAACCTGCCCCGGGCAATGGCGCAGGCTATCGGCAAAAATAACATAACCTTGTCTGCTTCCGGCGTAACGATCCGTCCGGCAGAAAAAGGATGGATAGCCAGCTACACCACCCCCGACGGCGAACAAACGATCCGTGCCGGTAAGGTAGTAACGACAACCGGAGCATACGCCTTGCCGGAACTTCTTCCTTTTATCGCGGAAGAAGATATGAATAAGATCAGCAATCTGAAATATGCACCGGTCGTGCAGGCAAGTGTGTGCATTCGGAACACCGGAAAGCTTTACTTTAACGCTTTTGGTGGGCTGGTTCCTTCCTGTGAGCAGAAAGATGTTCTGGGAATTCTTTTCCCTGCCGCCTGTTTTGATAACCGTGCCCCGAAGGAAGGCGCGCTCTTTTCATTTTTTATCGGAGGTGTGAAGCACGAGGAGCTTACCCGTTTAGGGAATGACGAATTGAAAACTTTAATCATCCGTGAGTTTCATGACATGCTGAAATTCCCGATCGATGTGCAGCCGGATATGATCCGTATTTTCCGCCATCCCCGTGCCATCCCTCAGTATGAGTTGAGTAGCGGCGAGCGGTTTGCTACGATAGACAAGCTTGAAGCACAATACCCGGGATTGATCCTGGCCGGTAATATGAAAGGCGGCATCGGAATGGCGGATCGTATACGCCAGGCAACGGGTATCGCAGAAAGCTTGCTTATGTAAGTCAAAATCACTTCCTTTGCAGAAAAGATAAGCTCATGGATAATAAGGATAAGATGGTAGAAATTGCCCGGTTTCAATATCCGGCGGAGGCACAAACATTGATGGCATTACTCAAATCGGAAGGGGTCGAATGTTATCTTCGTAACGAATATAGCAGTCAGGTAATGGCTGGCTACGTAGACGTCGGCGGTGCCCGTGTGGAAATACTTGAAAGCGATGTTCCTCAAGCTTTGGAAATTATGAAAGAAGGTGGTTATGATATCCCGACAGAAGATGAAGAACCCGAGCAGATACGTATGGCTGCCGGTTGGGCTCGTCATATCCCTTTTCTGCGAAACTTTGCGTTTGAAAAGCAAATTGTCATCTTATTTCTGATTATAGCTGTGTTTTTGGCATTATTAATCTTTTTTGGTTCAAAACTCTCTTCTAACTAAACAAATGTAATTAATGGCGCGTAGAAAGATAACAAATAGTCAGGCGGTATGTCTTACTTTATTATGGGGTGTTCTGGCCTATATGCTGCTTACATACAGTGAAAAGATAACATTTGATGTTATTTTTGCCTTGGTGGCATCAGCTATCATTGTGTTCGTTCCTGTCTATAAGAATATAAAGCGCAGGAATGAATAGCATTTAGTCACGTTTGCTTCTTTAAAATATCTAAATGATATTTTTTTATCATTTTTTCTTTCAAATATTTGCCAGTGTGAAAAAATGGCTTACCTTTGCGACGTTGTTAAAAGAACAGCGCAAAATAGCAAATTGGTATAACATTCTAAATAAACAGTTCTATGAAGGCAAATGAAGTTTTAGACAACTTAAAAAGAAGATTTCCTAACGAACCCGAGTATCATCAGGCAGTTGCCGAAGTTTTAGGCACAATCGAAGAAGCTTATAACGAACATCCCGAATTCGAAAAAAGCAACCTGATCGAACGTCTTTGTATCCCCGATCGTATTTTCTCTTTCCGTGTAACATGGACAGACGATAAAGGACAGGTACAGACAAACATGGGTTACCGTATCCAGCATAACAACACGATCGGCCCGTACAAAGGCGGTATCCGTTTCCATGCTTCGGTAAATCAATCTATCCTTAAGTTCTTAGCTTTCGAACAAACTTTCAAGAACTCACTGACAACACTTCCGATGGGTGGTGGTAAAGGTGGTGCCGACTTCAGCCCGCGCGGTAAGTCAAATGCTGAAATCATGCGTTTCTGCCAGGCATTCGTATTGGAGTTATGGCGTCACATTGGCCCGGACACAGATGTTCCAGCCGGTGATATCGGTGTAGGTGGTCGTGAAGTGGCTTATATGTATGGTATGTACAAAAAACTGGCTCGTGAAAATACAGGTACATTCACAGGTAAAGGTATCGAGTTCGGTGGTTCACTTATCCGTCCGGAAGCAACCGGTTACGGTAACGTTTACTTCCTGCTGGAAATGTTGAAGACTCGTAATATAGATATCAAAGGTAAAGTGGTAGCCGTGTCCGGTTCAGGTAACGTTGCTCAGTATACAGTTGAAAAACTGATCGAACTGGGAGCTAAGCCGGTTACAATGTCAGACTCTGACGGTTACATCTATGATCCGGAAGGTATCGACCGTGAAAAACTGGATTATATCATGGAGCTGAAGAACCTGTACCGCGGACGTATTCGTGAATATGCAGAAAAATATGGTTGCAAATATGTACAGGGTGCTCGTCCCTGGGGTGAAAAATGCGATATCGCTATGCCGAGTGCAACCCAGAATGAATTGACAGGAGACGATGCCAAGACATTGTTGGCTAACGGTTGTTTCGCTGTTTCTGAAGGAGCAAACATGCCTTCTACTCCGGATGCTATCGATGCATTCCTGGAAGCAAAGATCCTGTATGCTCCGGGTAAAGCCGCTAATGCAGGTGGTGTTTCTGTATCAGGTCTGGAAATGACTCAGAATGCAATGAAGCTGAGTTGGACGAGAGAAGAAGTAGACGAAAAGCTGAAAGGTATCATGAAATCTATCCACGAACAATGTGTAAAATACGGTTCTAAGGATGGTTATATCAACTACGTGAAAGGTGCAAACGTTGCAGGTTTCATGAAAGTTGCAAAAGGAATGATGGCACAGGGTATCCTGTAAATTATAAATAAGGAGTTGTTTGCCAAATAAACATTCTGTGGTTATTTGGTCATGTAAAAAAGGGAACCTTCCGGTTCCCTTTTTTGTTTGTATTGCCTGCTGGTTGCTGATTACTTTTTAAATGCAGCAGGTAAATTGAGTACATTGCTAACCTTGCGTGTCGAAGGACTGACATCGACCATCACATCGCCACGTGGATCGCGTGACGAGGCAGCTACGACAAACTTATATCTACCGCCATCGGTAACCCAGGCGCAGGCATCTTCGTCGAACGAAGCCAGGTCGTCTGTATGGACAACGAGTGTTATTACCTGACTTTCTCCGGGTTGTAATATCCCGGTTTTACCGAATGCTTTGAGCTCATGAATGGGTTTGTCTAATTTGCCGGCAGGAGCCTCTACATAGAGTTGAACCGCTTCTTTTCCGGCAACTTTTCCCGTATTCTTTACCGTTACTTCAACGATTACTTTTCCATTGTCCTGTTTCACCGAAGGTTTGCCATATTCAAAAGTCGTGTAGCTTAAACCGTAGCCGAAAGGATAGCTCACCTGCAGGTTCCGGGTGTCGAACCAGCGGTAACCGACATAGATACCTTCGTCATAGATGGTATAGTCTACATTTTTCGTTTCATGGGTTAATCCCGTCTTAACCGACCAACGGCGATCGATCTTCTGGTCTATCGGGAAATTCAACGAGCTCCAGTGATCACTCAAAGTCACTGGGAAGGTCATGGGAAGCTTACCGGAAGGATTGGCATGGCCGGTAAGGATATCGGCTACGGAGTTTCCGCCTTCCTGTCCGGCCTGCCATGACAGCAGGATTGCGTCGGGCATCTCTTTCCAGCTTTGAGTTTCGATCACACCGCCAACATTGAGTACGACAACGACCTTCTTATTGGCCTCGTGGAAGATACGGGTAACGTTTTTCACTAATTCCCGCTCAGTATCCGACAAGAAGAAGTCGGAAGAAACACGATCGATATATTCACCGGAGATACGGCCGAATGTGATGATAGCCATGTCATTGTTCTTCGCGGCATACTTGATGATGGCTGTATCCATCGGCATCTCGCTGATGCGCATTTGTTCCCCTTGCTCTTGAGGCCTGTTGTAAGCTTGGTAGATCGCTTTGATATTATCGTCGACAACGATCTGTTGGTTTTTCAATCCGTCCAGCAGCGACACTACATAAGGGCGGTGGATATCGCCCGAACCCGTACCGCCCGAGAAAAAATTATAAGAAACAGCACCGAACAAAGCAATATTCTTATCTTTCGGAGACAAGGGAAGAGTCTGTTTTTCATTCTTCAAAAGAACCATACCCTCAGTAGCTGATTGCCGGGTAACGGTGGCATGAGCTTTCATGTCGGGATTGTTGGAATATTTATATCCTTTGAAACGGGGAGTTCTGACTACCAATTCCAGAATGCGCCTGACGTTGCGGTCGACCACGGCTTCATCGAGCGTCCCGTTTTTTATCCCTTCTATGATGTGGGCTGCCTGTTCTTTTGTGCCCGGTTCGATCATATCGTTTCCGGCAATCATCTGGGCTGCTCCGTCGGCTCCTCCCCACCAGTCGGTCATCACCGTACCTTTATATCCCCATTCGTCGCGAAGTATAGTAGTGATCAGTTCCGGGCTTTCCGAAGCATATACATCGTTGATACGGTTATACGAACTCATGATGGTCCAAGGTTGACTCTCCTTAACTACGATCTCGAAAGCTTTCAGATATATCTCACGCAGTGCCCGGGGCGAGACGATAGCATTGTTGTTCATACGGTTGGTCTCCTGGTTATTGACTGCAAAGTGTTTTACAGAAGTTCCTATGTCGTTGCTTTGTACCCCGTTTACATAGGCTACAGCCATTTTTCCCGCCAGTAGTGGATCTTCACTGAAATATTCGAAGTTACGACCGCACAACGGATGGCGATGAATGTTGATGGCAGGAGCCAACAGCACGTCTACCCCGTATTCCTTCGCTTCGTTGCCGATCACTTCTCCTACATTCCTGACCAGGTCGATATCCCAGGTTGAAGACAGTAAAGTCTCGATAGGGAAGTGGGTACAGAAATAATTTTCCTCTCCTTCGACCGGCAAAATGCCACAACCGGCAGGTCCGTCCGAAAGAACTACACAAGGGATTCCGACACGTGGTACCGGGTTAATACGTCCGGCAGCACCGGGAACAACTTTCCAGGACTCTTTAATATGAGGTGCCGCATTTTCATCCAGATGATACATACGGGCTCCGACGATCAGGTCCGCTTTCTCTTCGATGGTCATTGCTTTGATAACCGCATCGATATTGTTTACTTTCAATTTGGGAACCTTGGCACTAACGGAAACAGAAGCAACCATAGTTGCTGCCGCGAATCCTATTAGTTTCATTTTTATTTTTGTCATATAATATAGTTATGATTATTTTTATCTCTGATTGATCATTCTCTCCTGTCAATGGCATTGAAACCATTCGCCCCAACCCATGACCAGATAATCTTTGCTGATCTTTTCCATTTTCTGAAAGGTCAGCCAAAAAGCTTCCCGATGGTCGATCGTATGTCCCATCTCATTTTCATGTCCGGTAACGACCAACCTGGGATTGAAGCCGTCGACCAGATCGCTCATCCGATGCGTCCAGCAGTTCACGATCAATATATCCGGCTGGGGGATGTCTTTTTTGATGTTGACAATCCATTCCATATCCTCCTTATTATATTGATCCCCGATATGGGTGACCGTCTTCTTTTCATCCGTCGTTACCACATAAATATTATTCATCAACTCATCCTGGTATCCGGGGAATATTTTCACCCGGATATTTTTGTTTTTATCCAGTTTCATCTTTTTATCGATCATTTTGTCGGAACGTTCGTGCTGTATATCTTTCTTTTCCGGTAATATATTTGTCGGTGCAACAACCGGCTTTCCTGCCTTCAGGAACATTTCGACAACAACCGGGTCGACATGGTCGCCATGATTATGGGTAAGAAACAAAATGTCGCAATGGTCGACAATTTGTTGAATCAAAGCGTCAGGGATCAAAATTTTTCCTTTGCAGGCTCCCCTGACAACATCGAACGCCAGGGTGACCGAACCGGTACGGGCAACAAAGCCGTCATTGTAGATTTTATAAACTTTCATCCCTTGCTTGACCGGATTGGAAAGATCTGCAATGACCTTATTTACCCGTGAAGCGATGAAGCCATAGAGTGGTTCGCTATCGTCATATCTGGTCTCGTGAAGCATGGCATCCAGGTTGTAAAGAGCCAGTTTCCTGATCATCGGGGCACCCGGAACCGGAGGGTTTTCCGTTAATGCCTGATCGATCAGGCCGAACATCTGGAAAGCCTGTTTATTCAGGTATACTTCCGAATTACCCCAGAAGGCACTCTTTTCTATGGCGTTCTTTTCCTGAGCTTTCAGACCTCCGGGTATTAATAAAGAGGCACAGAAACCTCCCATGCCTAAAAGTGTACAGAATATCTTTTTCATATCGTAATTAGTTATTAAGTAAAACGTTATTCTTGCTTGTGACTGAGTGTATCGGATTTTGTCAATACAGCAAACCTACCGATTCCTACCGACATATCCGACTGCGATTGATTGAGGCAGCGAATATAACGGATGCGTGGCTCATGGATAGGAATAGTATCCATCCGGTCTGCCCCTGCTTTTAGGAATGTGAACCACACCTTTCCATCGATAGAGCCCTGGAAAGCACGTTCTTTGGATTTACTTTTACGTAAATCATAGACCAGTGCAACAGGTTGTTTGCTTTTCTCTACCCGGAAACCGAAGTATTCCCCGGGAGCTATAGTCACCAATGGAAAATGAGGAGTCAAACCCACTACATCGTCTTCGCAATAACAGGATAACTCTCCCATTTCTTTTGAACCGGCCAGAACTTCAGGTATCTCTTTCGGTTTTTCGTCTGTCAGCAATGAATTCTCTACATATTGCAGCATCTGATGGATAAAAGGTAACAAAACCTGCGAACCGCTTCTTATACCATCCTGCTCTCCCCGGCGATAAGGCCGGCTGAATACAGCAATCGTATTCAAGGCTTCTTTTACCTCTTTATATGCTTTCCGGCATCCATCAGCATCGTGTTTGTCAGCCAAATCCAACATCTTCATTGTTGCTATACCTGCCACTCCGACATTTATGGTTTGTGTCAGCCAGGGATCGATTTCCTTTATCAATTGCTTATTTGCCGCACAATTTTTGATGGTTCCTGGTACCTTTTTTATCTGCATAAACAAGTTCGCTATCTCAAAAGCTTCTTTTTTCAAATATTTTCCGGAAGATAATGATTGTTCGAATCGGTTGATCAGATCGCTCGAATTGAAAGACTCTTCCCTGAAAAACATCCATGTATTAGGACCGATATCCGCGTTATGCTCACAGAAAAGACGGAATGCCTCAGGTGCTTCAGGAACAAGAGATTCACAAGCCGTACTCCAGCATTGTTCCGGATCGAATCGATTCATATTCCAAGTAAATTGGGAAACACTCCAAAGAGCGACTTTGCTTGCTTCGGCAAACTCCATCGGGTTCGATACAAATGCGTACATGTCGGAAGCCGTATTTTTATCCAGTCCATATACCGGCCCCATTAATAAATGGGCCAGGCAGTAATCATTTACCGGAAAGTTCCACCAGACGTAACAGGGGCGTTTTATCCGTTTATTGACCCATTCTAGTCCTTCATGCGTGATGTCGCTCACCACTTTATCTCCTGTCCACATGATATGGATAGAAGGGTCCAGATGTTTCCCCAGAATATCCAGGTAATCTGTTTTTGCCCAATCCTTATTATATTCAGTAGGACAGAGGATCAATTGTTGGATATCGCCTTTCCTGTCGACAAATTCCTGTTTCAGATAATTCATAAAGGCGGCCTGCTTGGCTGCATCCGTTCCGTCGCCTTCGATATCATCGAAAAAGACGGCAAATGCCCGAACTCCCAGGTCGTACATACTCTCCAGTTTCTTTATAGCAGCATGTCGATCCGTATCATTCCAGCGGATATCCATTCCTGGATGTAGAGCCCATACAAAATCGACTTTATTACTTTTTGCTACAGCCAACAACTCACGGATATTTTTAGCCTGATCTTCCGGATAGGGTACACGCCAGGAGGGTGAACGGTGATAAGGATCGTCTTTTGGACCGTAAATATAAGTATTCATCTTCATCCGTCCATAAAAACGTAACTGTTCCACCCGGTTCTCAAAAGACCACGGAGTGCCATAAAAGCCTTCGACAACTCCTCTGAAAAGAATATCCGGATAATCCCGTATCGAACAAACAGGTAGTTTTTTTCCGCTTTTGATTAGCTGGGATAACGTTTGTACCGCATAAAAGAGGGAACGGTTATCGAAGATTCCGATCTGGATACCTTTTCCGGTAACACTCAGAGTATAAGCTCCCGAACGTAGTATTTCATTATCTGTCTTTTCCAACTGCCGAATAGTGATTGTCTGTTTTGCCTGCTCTGTAATCGGGAAGGATTGTTTTAATAAATTCACGGCATCCGTATCTGGATGGTTGATCCCTTCCAGCCGATAACCGGTCGTGGGTACCTTTATCCAATCGCCTGACAATACCAATTCCTGGGGAATCGGATAGATATTTATTTTTTCTTGTCTGCTCTTTCCGGAACATCCGCCTAACAGTAAACTTGTTAGTAAAGCGACAAGTAACCTTATTTTTATTATTCCATCCATATTTCTCTAATTAGAAAGTAAAAACAGGCCTGGTTTTATTACACAGGCCTGTTTCATCATGTGTCTATGATCCAATTACCAATCCGTGTTTTGAGTCAGGTTCGGGTTGCGTTCCATTTCAACAAACGGTATCGGCCAGATTTCGTGACGTGATTGATAGGCTCGTTCATACATCAGATCGCCGAGGATATCGGTGGCATCCTTAACGGTCGACTGAAGGATGCCCCAACGGCGTAAATCCCAGTAACGTTGGCCTTCGCCGGCCAGTTCACGGGCCCGTTCATCGCGAATACGTTGTGTCATCTCGTCTTTGCTGTTGACAGCCATCCAGCTAGGACCGGAGTTTAGTCCCGGCATATTGACACGGGCACGTATCTTATTGACTTCTGCGATAGCCTTATCTGTTTCGCCATTTTCGTTGTAAGCTTCGGCAAGCATCAGGATAACATCACCAAGGCGGAGCAATGGAAATTCATAAGGCGTACGGCTGTATTCCCCCCAATAACCATCCAGATTGCCCGTAGGAATCCATTTACGCCAGAAGTAAGAGTTCCAACCTTCAGAGTTGCGGATGAAAGATTGTGCTTCCATCGGTGCACCGCCCTTTGTCGGATCAACGATTACGAACTGTTTATCCCTTGGGACTGAACCGGCATCCGTACCCAGATAATGAGAGAACGGGGTGATCACATTCCAGCACAGACGTGGATCGCGATCGTTGTACGCAGCAGAAACTTTTGCCGTATCGCAGTCCAGCGTGCTGGTAATTTCAGTACTGGCATCATTGATGGCAACAGCCAGGCATTTGCGGCGAAATTCCGAATTGCCGTTATTGAAACCCGGGAACACTTCCTCCCAATTGAATTTTTGACCATCAGGCTTTTCATACAAGTCGACTAAATTAGTCGAAGGCACAATAGCATTACTGGCAATCAGACGCATGGTAGCTTTGTTTCCAAAATATCCGACGATATTCAATGCATAACCGGCTACATTCCCATCGATAGATTGTATGGCGAAAATCATTTCATTACTACGTGCACCGTTGTAGAGGCGGAACAGATTTTCATAATCAGGATGCAACGCATAACCGTAGTTATTACTTTTATTGTATGCGATCTCTTCAAAGTCTGCAATAGCTTTAGTCCATTCCTTGTTGAAGAGATAAACCTTGCCACGAAGTGCATAGGCGGCCCCTTTAGTAACACGCCCGTAGTCGCTGCTAGCCCAGCTGACAGGCAGCTTGGCGATAGCATCGGTCAAGTCGTCGATAACATGTTGACGGATCTCTTCAGCAGAACTACGCGGATTGGTCACGGTTGCAAATTCTTCTTCGATAATGCAGCTTTCATCGTAGTACGGTACTCCTCCCCAACAGTTGAGCATGCGGAAGTAAGCCATGGCACGGAGAAACTTGGCTTCACCTACTATCTGATCGATCATGGTTTTATCGATGTCCATTGTGGAGACATTTCGAATCACAGTATTCGAACGGTGAACCAACTCATATAGATATTGCCAGTGGTTTTGTACGGCGCCGCTGGTCGACGCAAACGATGTCCCACGCGAAATATCGGCAAAAGGACTGGTCCCGTCAGCCAGATCCGTACACATATCGAATGCAAACTCCAGACCGAAACACCAGGTTTGCATCATAGCCTCATACAGACCGACAGCAGCTTGCTTGGCATGGGCTTCTGTTTTCCAGAATGTAACGCTCGACAACTGATCCGGACGAGTATAGTCCAGGCTTTCACAACTGCTGAACAAGAGGGCTGAACCCAAAAAAACGGAAATTATATTTTTAGCTTTCATCGTTTTCTGATTTTAGAATGAAACATTGAGACCTAAGGAATATTGGCGAACTGCAGGATATCCGACAGTTGCTGCAATTTCAGGATCCAACCCGGGGAAGTTGGTAATGGTGAACAAGTTGTCGATACTGGTGTAGATCTTCAAATTTTCGACAAAGAACTTCGATGAGATATCCTTAGGAATCGTATAACCTAACTGGATGTTTTTACAACGAAGATAGGCCGCATTATGAATAAAAGCAGTACTGGCTGTGTTATTCTTGCTGTTCGCGCTGTTACGCAGTATCGGATACTTGGAGTTGTATGGATTTTCCGGAGTCCAGGCATTGTCGGTAATGTCCTTGATAAGCGATTGTCCCATAACGGTTGTGAAACGGAAAGCCTGATTGTTATAGTACACCTTATAGTCGCCTACACCCTGGAGAAGCATGCTGAAATCGAAATTGTTCCAGTTTAAACTGAGGTTTGCACCGAAGGTCAGTCTCGGACTGTCGCCGTGACCGACTTCAATACGGTCGTCGGCATTCAGGCTACCGTCGCCGTTAGCATCAGCAAACAGGAAATCTCCGAGTTCAGGACGTTGATAAGTCGCGAAATAATTCGGGTTCTTATCGACCAGCGATTGTACATAATCCAGATCGGATTGATCACGGACAATTCGATCAACATCGAGCACATAATACTGATTGATCGGTTTACCTTCCTGAAGCTTCTTAACCCCGCTGATAGAGGCGATATCGCCCTGGAATTTTGTAACCTTGTTGCTCACGAAGCCCATATTGAAGCCGACAGAGTAGGTCAATTTGTCTATTTGGTCAGTCCAGTTGATTTCCAGGTCGATACCTCGGTTGTTAACCTCGCCTGCATTTTGGTTCGGCACAGAGGATGTACCGTGTTCCAATGGAACCGGGAGTGAGATCAGAATACCTTTCGTATCTCTGTTGAACCATTCCAGAGAGCCGCTTAAACGGTTCTTGAAAAAGCCGTAGTCGATACCGACGTTGGTCACATAAGTACTTTCCCAGGTCAGGTAAGTATTCGATAATGTGGTCTGTGAAAGACCTCCGGTGACGGCATTTCCCAACACGTAATTCGTTGCCGCGTAAAGCGACTGATACATATAATTGTTTGATGCTGCATTGTTTCCGAGCGAACCGTAGGATACGCGAAGTTTCAATGAACTCAGCCAATCCTGATAATCTTCCATGAATTTTTCCTGTGTGATACGCCAGCCGGCTGATACCGATGGAAAGTACCCCCAACGTTTGTTCGGTGCGAATCTGGAAGAACCGTCGGCTCGTAAATTGGCTTCCAGCATGTATTTGTCGTCCCATACCAAATTGATACGGCCGAAATAGGAACGCATAGCCCATTCGTTGTAATTACCGGTAATACGTCCAAGCGTAGATGCAGCATCGAGAGCCGTCAGCGACTCATCCACGAGGTCATATTTCAGATAATAATCAGTATCATACTTATTATATTCCTGGCTGGCACCGGCCATAACAGACGCATCGAGTTTATCAACTTTGAATTCATAACGGGCGGTTATATCCGATGCCCGGAAATCATTATGATAGTTGTATCTTCTGATATACGTGCGAACAACTCCGGCACGAAGTAAAACCGGTCCGTCCGCTGTAAAACGGTACAGGTCGCGGTCTGTTAAATGGTGTTCTATACGTCGATCCCATGCATTATAAGTATATGAAGCGTCGATAGTCAGGCCTTTGACCGGAGTGACGCGTCCATACATTTTAGCTACGGTACGGCGGGAGATCGTAGGGAAATCTTCTTTGTAGAACCACATACGACGATAGGGGTTAGCATTGCTGACATTTTCTTCTTCCGGGTTTTGAATACCACCATAAAAACCGGTTTCCGGATCATAGAGTGTCATACCCGGTACCGTATTGAATGCACCGTAGCCCCATATAACATCACCACCGTCGGCGGCAGTATCGGCAGAAGGATTGTTGTAATCTACATAACCGTATGCGTTGGCTCCGACTGTCAGCCAGGGTTTAATGTCGACATCCACGTTGGCACGCATCTGGTAACGTTTGTAGTTCGAGTGGTAAATCATGCCCGGATTGTTAATATAACCGAAAGAGAGGTTATAGCGGGCTGTCTTGGAACCTCCATTGGCTGTAACAGTGTGATTTTGAACTACCGAGGGACTACGGTAGATATGGTCTTGCCAGTCGGTATTAGGATAGATCGTAGGATTTCTACCTGCATCGTTCCGCCATTCGTCGATTTTACCTTGTGAGAAGCGGGGAGCCTGGCCGTTTGCTAGTAAACCGGCATTCTGAATTTCCATGAAATCGGCATAATCGGTAACAAGATTCAAACGTTTGGCTACTTTTTCAAACGAGACGTTTCCGCTGTAAGTGATTCTGGCGGATCCTTCCGATCCTTTTTTAGTCGTGATCAGGATGACACCGTTGGCGGCTCGGGAGCCGTAAATGGCTGATGAGGCAGCGTCTTTCAGGATAGAAATAGACTCGATGTCCTGCGGGTTGATATCGCTGATACTGGCGCCTGCCATACCGTCGATCACGACAAGCGGATCTGAATTATTCAAAGTACCCTGCCCACGAATGCGGATCGTCGGACTTTCCAGCCCCGGTGTACCACCTCCTGTATTAGTAACGGACAAACCTGCCGCCAAACCTGCTAATGCATTGGTTGCATTTGTTACGGGACGATTATCCAGGGCATCCACTTTTACAGAAGAAACCGCACCGGTCATATTGACTTTCTTTTGTGTGCCGTAGCCGACAACGACTACTTCATCCAGCAATTCGTTATCCTCATTTAAGGTAACTGTCAGTTTTTCCAGTGCTTTCACCTCCTGACTTTTGTAACCTATGTATGAAAATAGAAGAGTAGCTCCTTTCGGAACATTCGGCAGATCGAAGTTACCGTCGATATCCGTTACGGTTCCGATCGTTGCTCCTTTTACGACTACGTTCACTCCGACAAGCGGCATGCCTGTGTGGTCTGTCACAATGCCTCGTACAACAATACCGTCTTGCGCAGTAACAGGTGCCGGCATCAGACCAGTCGACTTTTCATTTTTTACAATTACTTGCCTGCCTTTGATAATATAAGAAAAACCATTTGAAGAGAAGACTTCTTTTATAATATCTTCAATGGATTTGTCTGAAATATTGACATTGATTCTTTTTCCAAGATCTACGGCTTCTTCATATATAAACACATAGTTACTATTTTTCTCTAAATATGAAAAAACTTCTTTCAATGTTTTGTTCTGCATCTGAACAGTTAATATTTCCCCAGAGATTTCGGAGGAAGTTGATGCATGGGTAAGTAACGCAGGAAATGATATTAAAGATATCAATAAACATGCTAATTTTATGTAATTAGTCTTTTTTCGATTAATTGCTGTGATATTTTCCATACCTTTGTATATTAATCTTTTAAACAACTAAGGATTATTTCTCAAAATAGATCGGATAATTGCGCCAACAGTGTCCGATCTTTTTTATTTCTACTTTATTACTTCTTCATAGGCAAATCTGTTATTTGTTAATACTATCTGTCTTTATTCTCCCTTTTGTCCCTATTCGTAAAAATGATATCCTCCGCCATTTATCTTTTCGACGTTTAATGAGGCTGAAACCTTTACGATTTCCAGTACTTCATCGATGGATTCACAGAGGTCGAGTTTACCGGAGAGTTTCCGGTTGGCTATATTCTTATTATACCAAATAGGCACTCCATAATAGCGGGATAGATTATCCAAAACCTTTGAAACGGTTTCCAGTTCTAAAAGCATGACATTATCTTTCCAGCAGATATATTTTGTTACATCCACTTTCTCTTTTTTCATTATACCATCTTTCCAGTTAACCATCTGGGAAGGATTTAAAATCATTTTTTCTTTTGCAGATGAGTTTACCTCTACACGCCCGTTTACTAATACGACTGAAATATCATCTGCTTCATAGGCTGTTACATTAAAAACAGTACCCAGCACCTTTACATCCAACCCTTTTGTTTTCACGATAAAAGGTACTTTCGGATTATGCGCCACTTCCAGAAACACTTCTCCCTCTACAGCTATTTCCCGTTTGTCATCACTGAAAACCGATGGATAAATTACATGACTGGCTGCATTTACATACATTTTTGTTCCGTCTGATAACGTTATGTGGGTGCGTTTTCCTTTGGGAACAATTATATGGTTCAGATTATTTACTCCGGTTGCCTGATCTTCTGCAACTTCTGGGGTTTGGTTATTAACGGTTACGCCACCTTTCTTGTCATAATTGACATAAGCCTCGTTCTCTAATTTAACTTGTTGATTCTTGGAAAGGACGAGGTATATCTGATTTAAACTATCGATAGGTGCAGCTTTTTCCAGCTCAGTAAGAAAAGAGGATTCTTCCTGTGGTTGGTTATTATAAAGAATAGAAATAAGGAAAAGAATGGCTATCGATGCAGCAACAGATAATCCGGCAAGAACATATCGAAGGGTTTTCTTTTTATCCTTTCCTATGGACCCGGCAGATGACAATTCTTTCACGTTTGCCCACGCTTCCTCTATTTCCATATCGGGAACCTGTTCGTGTTTCTTGACTAATGAAATGAATTGCTTCATCTCGTTGTCGAACTCTGTCTTTGGTATTTTGTTTTTAGCCATACGAGCAGTGCTTTTTATATTAATTACAATTTGTCTGCTCCGACGGTACTCAATCAAACTGCGATTTAACACTCGAACGACTGTGTTTAACATTTCTTGTTGAGTAGTCGTTAATATGAAGTGTATTATTTTTCATTTATGGAAGGATCGGAGAGAAGTAAATCCCTTAATTTGGCAATTGATCTGAAAAGAAGATTTTTGCTGGACTGATAATTGATATTTAGTAAATTGGAAATTTCATCATGAGTTAATTCCCTGATATAATAGAGGTACAGGATCTCCTGTTGTTTGGAAGACAGCTTTCTGAAGGCAGCACTTATAAGTTCATTCCGGGGAGACAGATCTTCTTCATCTAAAAATTGATCTGATCTGACAGTTAAGATCTCATCGGGACAACAAACCAGTTTACCGTTACGGATTTGTTCGGATTTCAATTCGTTATACAAGGCATACCGGAAAGCTTTCAGCAAATAACAACGTACGGAAGCTGTTTCTGACAAGCTAGAGTAGTTGCACATTAGTTTAACGAAAAAATTTTGAAGGCAATTCTTTACGAGATCGGTATCTTTCGAATATATCTTCCCGTAATTATATAATATGGGATAATATCTCCTATATAAAACTTCAAAAGCTTTACGATCTCCTTTAAGACAAAGGTTCCATATTATTTCATCCGTTTTTTGATACATTCTCCTGGGTTATTTCAATATACACTCGCTGTAAAATGCCGCAAATATAGCTATTACTCCTTTTCCCGGATATTACATTTTGATTAACTATTAACTACAAAATGCTACAAATGTAATGATATATTTGTAGTATTTTTCGTATATTTATATATAAAAATTACCCAGGAATACGTTGAGTACCGTAAACCTGGGTAATGATATATTTGATTTTGTTTTAAGTAGAATAAGAAAATCAATCTATTTTTTATTCTACATATAAAACCAGCCCTTTCAGATATTCACCTTCCGGATGATAAATATTAACCGGATGATCGGCCGGTTGTGTCAGTTGGTGCAGGATGCGTACACTACGTCCTGACTGTGCGGCTGCACTGAACACAGCCAGACGAAAATTTTCTTTGCTTACCACTTGCGAACAGGAGAAAGTAAACAGGATACCTCCCGGTTTGATCTTTTCAAAAGCAATCGCATTCAGTTTGCGGTATCCCTGCAGAGCGTTGCGCAATACATTCTTATGCTTGGCAAATGCAGGAGGATCGAGAATGATCAGATCGTAATTACTTCCCATCTTTTCCAGATACTTGAACGCATCTTCGGCAAATGCTTTATGCCGGGGATCGCCAGGGAAATTCAGTTCCACATTCTTATTTGTCAGCGAGATCGCTTTGGCTGAACTATCTACCGAATGAACCACTTCAGCACCACCACGCATGGCATAGAAAGAAAAGCCGCCTGTGTAGCAGAACATATTCAATACCGAATGACCTTTCGCATACTTTTCCAGCAACGAACGGTTTTCACGCTGATCGACAAAGAATCCGGTTTTTTGTCCTTTCTGCCAGTCTACACAGAATTTCAACCCGTTCTCTGTGGCAATATCTTCTACCTCTCCTCCATATAAATAACCATCTTCGCTTCCGAGATTGGCTTTGTAGGGAAGAGTCGCTTCCGATTTATAATAAATGTTCTGTAAATTTTTTCCTAATACGGTCTTTAATGCTTCGGCAATGTCGTGACGGGCATAGTGCATGCCCACCGAATGAGCCTGCATAACAGCTGTATGAGCATATATATCGATCACCAGGCCGGGCAGGTTATCTCCTTCACCATGAATCAGACGGTAGGTATCATTGTTCTCCACTTCTGCCAGTTCCAGTTCTTTACGGAGCGTGTAGGCGACACGAATGCGTTCTTCCCAGAAGTTCGCGTCGATGGCGATCGGTTTGAACGATAAAATGCGTACGGCAATGCTGCCGATCTGATAGTGTCCGATAGCCAGGAAACGCTGATTTGTTCCGTACACTTCTACTAGGTCGCCCTCTTCCGGGTTACCTTCAATGCTTTGGATAGCTCCGGAGAACACCCACGGATGAAAGCGTAGCAATGACTCTTCCTTTTTCGGTTTGAGAAAAACTTTACAGTAACTCATTTATTTATCTTGATTCAATTGGTTGTATATTTTTAGGCAAGCCCAGGCGTCGAGGGCTGCATATTTCTTTTGTTGTTCGGTCAGTACGTCGGCTTCCCAGTTGCTCAGGCGTTGCCCTTTCGATATTTTTTTATCAAAAAGGATGGCATATATCTTTTGCAAACTGGCATCTTCAATTCCGAATTGGCCGACATAATTCTGCAAATCGAGGAAGTTGGCTGGTTTGATGTCAGTCCGTTTCCGCATGGCACCAAAGTCGTCACGTAGGGAAAGCCCGATTTTCAGTATTTTGTCATTCACAAGAAAATCTTCCAGCGACTGCGGAATACCTATCCGGTTCAACCTGAAAAGAAAACAGGCCTCGTCTGTAGAGATTTGCATTAGGGAAATTTTATAGCGCGTTCCTTTTTTAAAACTGGGACGTGTTTCCGTATCGAAACCTACAGCTCCGAATCCGGATAAATAGCTGACAGCTTTATCTGTGTCCTTTTCTGTGTCGATCACGATAATCCGTCCTGAGAATTCTTCTATTTCAAGAAGCGATATTTCTTCTTTTGTTATTGTGTGAGTATATTGTGTCATCATTCCTCGTTCGTTTCAAAAATTTCATCATCACTGTAACGGGCTGCGTGAAGTGCTTTCAGCGCGTTGAGGAGTTGCTGTCCCCAGAACTCCTGGAAGTTTGTACGGCATAAGGCAATAGACTGAAGCATGACTTCTTCGTTTCCCTGACGGAAAAGTGAAACGAAATTTCCGGTATCCTGGTAAACATCAGCCAGATTTTCGGAGATAAAAGCTGCAATAGGCGTATCGCTATATTGCATGTCCGGATGAAAGGTTTCCAGATAGGAATCTTTTTCTCCCAGCAGTCCAGCAATCCGCAGACGGACAGATTCGTACATATCTTCCGTAACGGTTAGTTCCGGTTCGTCATCTTCACCCGGTTCTACTGCCGGTAAAAGTGTTGCTTTCAGATAAAGTAACGGCAATAGTTTGACTGCTTTGTTCACAAAGTCGAAAAAGCCTTTGTCTGCGGCTGTTTCAACAAATGTACAAAACTCCAGTGCTACAGTTACAAACTCCAGCGTGTTACGTTCGTATATGGGGTTGTTTTCCTTTTCCATGTTACTTCTTATGGTGTACCTAAGATTTCTAACCTGCAAAAGTAAGAAATATATTGCGATAATCAGAATTATTAATTCTTATTAAGGTCTCGTAGTAAAAGGCAATCTTTGTTTATTTGTGTCGTATGAATGAAATGCGTTGAAAATTATGGTGTTTTCGGGTGCTTATTCCCGGGAAATGTTGTTTATTTGCATAATGATATTTATTTCCAGATAAAAATTGCATAACAAATGGATTACGATACTTTGTCACACAATGAACTGATCCGGTTATTTCAGAATCAGCAAAAAGAATTAGAGGAGTCGAAAGAAGAAATAAAACACTTAAAAGAACGGAATAAGTTTCTTTCGTTTTCGTATGAGGAAGCTCCGTTGGCTTGTGTTCAGATGACTCCGGACGGAATTGTTACAAATGTAAATAAGTCTGTATGTGACATCTTTAATAAAAAGATAGAGGAAATAGAGAATGCTTGTCTTTATGATTTTCTCCCGGAAGACCGGGCGGATGTGTTGCGTGACTCTATATGTGGGCTGACACCGGAGCATCCGTCATTTAAATTTTATATACATCATCTTGCTGAGGATGGTGTATTACGAGCTTATCTCTGGTCAGCCATAGGTGTTTTTGATAGAAATGGTCATTTGGGGTATATAACAGGTTATTGTTATCCGGATGAAAAACAAGATGCAATAGCCAATCAGTTATTGTCTCTTCGTGAGAAAATAAGGAATGACGATTTGAACAGCCAACGTATAATGAGTTGTATGCTGGAGATGGTGCAGGAGAATAACACGATCGATGTACAAAGTATACTTCGACTGATCAATGAACATTATGATTCGGATACATGTTGCTATCTGGCTTATAATGAGGAGATCAGTAAAATGTGTCTGAAAGAGATCGTTTCGAGTGAATCATCTACGATCCTATTGCCAAAAGGTTTTTTGGTTTCAACGATCCCGGAGTTTATAAACCGTTATAAACAGGGATTTACCCGTATCGGTTATTTCGGCGAAGAAGAGTTACTATGTGATATGTTCAATTATCTTGTCACCAATAAAATACCATATACCGCTTCGATGTCTGAACCAATTGTATCGAATGGTAAATTGTGGGGCGTGCTTATTATTATTCGTCAAAGAAATGAAAATCGTTGGACAGATGCCGAACTGTCACTGGCTAAATTGTTTGCCAAAGCTACTGCGATCAGCTTGGAACGGATATCGATACAGACAGAGTTGAAACGTCATCAGATGTTGACTTCGCTGGCTCTTGAGAAGAGTGAGATATATTCTTGGATCTATGATATAAAAACCCACAGGTTTTATAATAATGAATTGTTATTAAGTCGTCTGGGCTATTCTCAGAGGGAACAACAACTATTCAGTGCCGAGGAGTTTTATAATTTTATTTATCCGGATGATACGATTATTTTCCGGAAATATTTCACAAACTCTTTTCGGAAAGGAACAGAGGAGAGTGTGCAGGTGCGTGTCCGTACAACCATTTCTGGCCAGAGTGTATATGAATGGTTTGAATTCTTGTTTATACCGGTCCATGATCCTGTAAGCAATGAAATAATAGAGGTGATTGGTACTGCAAGTTGTATCGAGCGGCATAAACAGTCGGAGAAAAAACTGATGGATATGTTAGAAGCCAAGAACCAGGCAGAAGAAAGTAACCGGATGAAAACGGCATTCGTGGCTAATATGAGTCATGAGATTCGTACGCCTCTGAATGCGATTATCGGTTTCAGCGAGATATTGATGGAAGAAGACCTTTCTATGGTAGAGAAACAGGAATATATGCGAATCGTTCGTGATAATAACCGTCTTCTGCTTCAACTGGTCAATGACATTCTGGATATCTCTCGTATCGAATCCGGTGAAATAACTCCTGTTTATGAGGAAGTGAATCTCAAGGATTTATTCAGGGAGTTTTCCTGTATGTCTCATATCGACCTGTCTCATAATCTCACTATTAAACTGGAAGATGGCTTGGTGGATTGCCAGCAGCTGATCGATCGTCGTATCGTATCGCAGATAATCAATAATTTCCTGAGCAATGCATTAAAATTTACACAAGAAGGTGCGATTACATTAGGGTACAAACCGGCAGAAGACGAAAGCGGCATGACATATTATGTACGCGATACCGGTTGTGGCATTCCTGAGAAAGATCGCGCGCTTATTTTCCAAAGATTCGTAAAACTGGATGACTTTGTTCAGGGTACAGGGTTAGGACTTTCCATTTGCGATACATTGGTGAAAAAGCTAGGTGGACGGATTGGCGTTATTTCTGAAGTCGGTGTCGGTTCAGAGTTCTGGTTTACCTTACCTTATCATACTGGTGAAAAAATCAGTGGTTAATGCTTGTGAGCCAATCGACTGATAGTGTAAAAATAAGGTGATGTGTCTACTGATGAGTGATTTTTTCAAAAATAAGAGAAAATCCTTCTACTTCTTTGTAACCATGAAAAGAAATAAATAGTCGAATAGACGAATAATATAAAGAAGTGAAGTATGAAAAGAATTTTTATCGTAGTATTCTCTTTATCGCTAGTGAGTCTTTCGGTGTTTTGTAAGAGTGAGCCAAAAAGTGAACAAAAACTTACAGTAAATGAAAAAGTGTATGGCCTATCTAAGCTATGGTCTGAAATAAGATATAATTTTGTTTATTGGGATCAGTTACCGATAAATTATGATAGTCTTTATAATGAAGCATTGTCGCGTATTTTGAACAGTGATACTGATTATGCATATTATAGAGAGTTGCAGCGTTTTGCTGTTAACATGAACGATGGGCATACGGATGTGTTGCTTCCCCCGGAGTTTTATAATATCTATAACCATTCAATACCTTTACGTACAAAATTGATTGATAATTGGGTTTTTGTGCGTGATGTCAGGAATGATACGCTTACTCAAAGGGGCATTGTCAGAGGTTTGGAAATACTGAAAATAAATAATATCGATGTTCATTCGCATGCAGAAAAGGAATTGTATCCCTTTATTGCTTCATCCACAGAACAATGGCGGAAAATGCTTGCTTTCAACAGTCAGTTGACCAGGGGATTTATTGATGAACCTGTTACGATCACTTTCAAAGATGCCAATGGCAGAATATTCGATGAAACGATATCCAGACGTATGACTGAAACATACATCCCTCTAAATGCTTATAAAGGAGGAATGTTTGATTCATTTATAAATCATCCTAAATTTGTTGCTTCTTTGGACTATCTGGATGAAAAGCTGAAAGATTATTTTTATTATGAAGAACTGGATGATAATATTACTTATTTGCGTATAAGTTCTTTTATGGGAGGAGAAGATTTAAGGGAGCAATTTGATCGTATATATAAGCAATTGAAGTCTTCATCGGCACTGATTATTGATGTCCGTGGAAATGTCGGTGGTAATACTGGAGCGGGTATGTATATATTGCAGCATCTTGCCCGTGAGTCTTTTCAGGGAAGTTCATGGGCTATCTCCACGTATGTGCCTCCTATTTATTCCGCGGGTAAAGAGACTGACTGGCACGAAGCTACGGTCATACATCCAATTGAAGGTAAAGACATTTACTCAAATCCTGTTGTTGTCTTAACGGATGAAGGTACATTTTCTGCTGGAGAAGATTTTTGTGTCGCATTTCGCAATATGAAAAGAGGAAAACTGATAGGGGCGACTACCGGTGGAAGCACTGGTAATCCTATGGAAATTACTTTGCCGGGAGATGTTCACGCTATGATATGTACTAAAAAAGATACATATCCTGATGGTTCTATATTTGTAGGAGTTGGGATCATACCGGATGTTGAAGTCAAAGAAACTGTTGAAAGTTTCATTCAGGAGAGAGATCCTGTTCTGGAAAAAGCAGTTCAACTGCTGAAAATCGAATATTCTTGTAAAAGAGGTGGGAGACTATAGAAAATAAGTATTCAATAGGATAATTCGCCTTATTCTTTCGTATCTTTGAACAGGGAAAAATCAATGGCTGATAATTATCGGCCGTATGGTTGATGGTTGTAAGCCGTATGGTCGATAATTATCAGCCATACGGCGGACGGTTGTCAACCACTGATTATATGCGATACTAATTTCAATTAGTATCGCATATAAATGAAAATAGTACGTAACCTAATAAATAATACTATGGCTATAAAATTTAAAGTTTATTCAACACCGAAACCCAACAGTCGGAAAGGAAGTAAGTTGAGCCATGCACGTGCAATCAGCCAGGGCACTTATAATCTGGAAAAAGTCTGCAAATTGATAAGCGAACGTTCGGCTGTTTCTTCGGCGGAGGTGAAAAGTGTGTTGGATTCATTTGCCTGGGTGATCGAACTGGCTCTGGAAGATGGTTGTCATGTGGAGTTGGATGATCTGGGATATTTCTCACCATCACTGAAAACTGTTCCGAGTAAGAAAGATGGAACCAAGAATACGGTTTACGTAGACGGGATCAACTATCGTTGTTCCACTTCTTTACGGGAAAAATTGCGTGGAATAGATTTGACGTATGTAAAGGAAAAAAAGAAACCGGATAGTTGGGAGGAGCGTAAAAAGAAACTATTGAGTTATATTGCTACCTGGGACAGTATCAGCCCGCGTGGCTATGCGGAAGCTGTCGGTTGCTCCCGGTATCGGGCTGAAACTGATCTGAAAAAATTTGTGGAGGAAGGTGTGCTTGTCAGGGTCGGATACCGGAATAAGGTGATGTATTTGTTGGCGAACAATGAATAGTAATGAGAGAGATGATCGGTTAAAGGACACAGTGTGCTGATTTGTATTGGATGGGATTTTGAAAAACTTAAGAGATTATTTTGTTTATATTTGAGTATTGAGTAAATTTACTCAGTTTATTGAGTAAATTTATATTGTATGTTTGAACGGTCTTATTTACAGGAGATTAAAGGTAGAATATCAGAGCCAAGAACATTCATTCAGGTGATTCTTGGCCCTCGTCAGGTGGGTAAAACAACGATGATAACGCAGTTGTTATCTCAAATATCGATTCCATACCTGTTTGAATCGGCAGATGCTGTTTTGGCTACGAACTCTACCTGGTTGCTACAGGTTTGGGAGACTGCCCGCTTGCAAATGAAGATGTCCGGAGCTTCGGAATATCTGCTCGTTATCGATGAAATACAAAAAATAGATAACTGGAGTGAAGTTGTTAAGCAGCAATGGGATCGGGACACACATGAGGGGATAAATATCAAAGTTATTCTGTTAGGATCCTCTCGGTTGTTGATTCAAAAAGGGTTAACCGAGTCGTTAGCCGGTCGTTTTGAAACTCTTTATCTGGGGCATTGGTCGTTCGCTGAGATGCAGGTTGCTTTTGGTTGGAGCATTGAACAATATGTGTATTTTGGCGGTTATCCGGGCTCCGCTTCATTGATAAAAGATGAAAGTCGTTGGAAGAATTATATAAATGATGCGCTTATTGAAACCAGTATATCAAAAGATATTTTGATGCTCACGCGAGTGGATAAGCCGGCTTTGTTGAAACGTCTGTTTGAACTAGGCTCTTTATATTCCGGGCAAATCCTTTCCTTTACAAAGATTGTCGGACAATTGCAGGATGCCGGCAACACGACAACTTTGGCTAATTATCTGAATTTATTGTCAGATTGTGGTCTTTTGGGCGGAGTGGAAAAATATGCAGGCGATATAATCCGTAAACGTTCGTCGAGTCCTAAATTTCAAGTTTATAATAATGCGTTAGTAACTGCTCAAAGCGATACTTCGTTTTCTGAGGTAACTGTGAATCCGAAAGAATGGGGGCGGTTAGTAGAGTCTTCTATCGGTGCTCATCTGATTAATCATTCTATATCGGAGCGTTATGGGCTTTATTATTGGCGTGAAGGTAATAACGAAGTCGATTTTATTATCGAGAAAGGAAGTAAGGTGATTGCCTTAGAAGTAAAGAGCGGGATACATGCAGATAATAAAGGAATGAAAATCTTTGCAGAGAAATATAATCCTGAAAAAGTATTGTTAGTCGGTACGGGGGGAATACCTTATGCCGACTTTCTAAGGATGAATCCGAAAGAACTGTTTTAGGCTTCGACATTCCGAAAACAATGCCATAAGTTGTTAGGATTGACAATTATGATTGAAAGGGAAAATCTTATTGAAAAATAACGGCTGTATATATTGTTTGAACAATTTTATTTGTGTAGTTTCGCGATTAGAGAGAATGTTGGAAAAAACAAAGAGACAACACAAATAATATATACAGTTATGAAAAAATATATACTACCTATCTTATTCATTCAGATGTTTTTATGCATTTCCTGCATATCTGGAAAATATGATGTGATATTTTCGGAATCAGAATCTCTTTTGGAAACTGATCCTGACAGTGCTTTATCAGTATTGGGCTCTATCCTTTATCCGGAAGAATTAAACACGAAGGAATATAATCGATATATCTTATTGAAAATTCAGGCTGAATATAAATCGTATCAGGATATTACATCCGATTCAACGATCCTTTCAGTAAAGGAGTATTATTTGAAAAAGAAGGATATTCATAATATAGCATTGTCTGCTTATTATTGTGGCTGCTATTACAATGAATGTGATAATAAAGAAAAAGCATTGAAAAATTATCTTTTTGCTTTAGATTATGCAGAGAAAGACAACAACTCAAAGTTGAAAGGTTTAATACATAGTGCAATAGGGAATATTTTATTGAATCAGCTTGATATAGAAGATGCTATATGTTATTTCCGTAAATCAACAGATTTTTATAAACAGGCGATCGATATAAAGAATGAGGCTAATTCGTATATTCAAATAGGGGATTGTTATCAGTATTTGGAGAAACCAGATAGTGCTTTACACTATTATGTGAAGTGTTTAAATCTGATTGATAAGAAAAAGATGTATAAGGAGCAATTTTATGTTAGACAAAATATTGGTGTTTTATACTCCAGAAATGGCGAGTATCTAAAAGCTGTTAATTATTTGAAGGAAGCTTTACTTTATGAATCAGATCAAGAAAATCGGATAAAAACATATAATGTTTTAGCCGAGGTATATGCACAAAATGGTCAATTGGATTCAGCCTATATTTATATCAATCAATCTTTGCAAAAGAAAGACAATATAAAAGATCTCTCTGTTAAAGCTTCTTTATATGAAATACTTTCAAGTATCCAAGAACAACAAGGTTGTTATTTCGCTGCATTAGAAAGTCATAAAAACTATTCAGATAATCTTTTATCAATATTTGCTTGTAAAGTTAATAATAATTTATTGGATTTTCAGAAAAAATATGATTACGAAAAAGTTCGTTTACATAATGTTCAGCTAAAATTGAATAGAACTTACCTTATAATTAATTTAGTGATTGCTTTATCAGTAATATTTGTTGTGATATTTGTTTTTTATAAAAGGAATAATTCTGATAAAAAGAAAATGACTGAATTAGAAGAAAAATTTCAACAGCTGAAAAATATGACTGAAAGCTTTGACGAAAAGGAAAAAACATTTAGATCCTATTTGCTTCGTCATTTTAATATTTTAAAAAAGACCGCTAATTTGGAAATTTATATAAAAAAAGGTAATTCTGCAAAAAGTGATTTTTGGCCCAAAAAATTCAATGAAATCCTTTATGGACGGGAGTCTTTGGATTGGAATGTATTGTATGGTGTAATGAATGAGTTACACGAAGATTTTTTTATTAAGTTGAGGGAATTGTATCCTCAATTAGATGAAACGGAATTTCGTATTATTTGTCTAACTTATACCAAATTCTCTAGTGATGAGATCGCTATTATTTTAGACCTTAGCGTAAATACGATTAATACCAAACGTTCAGCGATACGGAAGAGATTGGGGGTTGAGTCTTTTGGAAATTTGAATGATTTTTTGAATGAGAGATTGAATAAATGATTATTTCTAACAGTTCAAAAGTTTATAAAGGAATTGTATTCATTATTGTTTATACTCTTTATTATCAGCTATATATTTATTTTTTGATCTATTTAAAAGTTATATATCTGTAATGTACTATTGAGCAGATGTATCGATATGTATACTTTTGTCGTAAAAGATATTGTTTTTTATAAATATTTATCAAGTATGACAAAAGTGCTATTGTGTTTAATTATTCTTATGGGTAACCTAATGATTACTCATAGTCAGGGAAAAAAATATATTTCTTTTGAAAAGAAATATAATCGTGCCCGTTCTTCTCCGATTTCTTTGAATGGTCGTTTGTCTACACCAACGTCTCGTGGAATATCACCTGTACAGGCTTTTTTGAATGGAACATTTTTAGAGATTTACTTTTTATCTGATTTAGGTAAAATAGATATTACTATTATGAATAGTTGTAATGTGATACTTTATAATAATGTAGTATCTTTTTTAGATAATATGAATTTGTCTATAGATATGAGTAATTATTCAGAGGGAAAATATAAGATTGTATTTACAGATACTGAAGGATCTCAGCTGTTGGGTGATTTTGTTATATGAAGGATTTTTGATCTTGAATAATAATTATAATATGTGAGTCTGTTATGTTTGTGATCGTGTAAAATTGTAAAAATATGAATATGAAAATTATTAATTTTTTTTTTATCGTTTTTATTTGTGTTAATTGCTTTTTCTTGTTCTGATAAATTAGAATCAGAACAGATTCAGGAAATGACCAACGTATTAATTGACGACTATCCTATTGTGAATTCTTTAGGAGAACTTGATTTATTATTTGGCTATGATAATACTATGGGTATAGATATTTTGACAGAATCATTTCTGTCTAGTACAAAAGCTAATCCTCCTATCCAAACAAAAGAAGGATTTACAAGAAAGTACACTGTAAGACCGGAACAGAAAACACAATTTGGTCCTGATCTAGCAGCTTTAATCGGTGTAGAACCTTATCTTATCTATTTTGTAAGCTTAGATAGATATGAGAAAGATGTTTTTACAGAAGGGAAAAGATTTTTTCTTGTAGAATCTCCAAATTGTGGGGCAAAACCGATAATGGGAAGTAATGATGTAGAAACTAGTGATTTTGATAAACTAGGATATCGGATACAAAAAATAGGAAATCCAACGACACTGTCAACTCATCTTTACTATATTTCTGGATCTTTTAGTGGTTCAGCAGTAAGGAAAGCTTATCCAAGAATACCTGAAAAATTAGAGTGGAATTATATACTATTATAAATAATATAAAAATCATTATGTTTAGAATAAATGTTTATCTATTAATCTCCTTATTGTTTTTTTCCTGTCAGCAAGAGGGAGTTATGAGTTTTAATTCTGCAGCAAGTAATAGTATTGATTCTAATGCTTTAACAATGGATGAGATGAGAGAAAAAGCAGGAGATGTTGTATATGATGAAAATAATATTGATGAACTATTCTCTAGACTTGATTCTGTAACTACTGTGAATATGAATAAAAGGGGGTATATGAAAATAGAAAATTTAACACATATACAACCACGTTATAGTATTGATGATTTTACATATCATGCAAGTTATGGTAAAGATTACTATAGGATAGTTGAAGGGCAAAATTATGTTAAAATTAAAATGTATACAGAATTAGCTGATGCTATAAATAATGCTTACAGTGGTTCTTCATTTCATCCTATAAAAAGAAATAAAACGTATATATGTGCTTGGAGATATCTGGAAGTAGGTGTTAAACTTGGCGTAAATCAGTATTTTAGTCCTGTTAAATCTCCTAAATGCGCTTTAAAACCCTCAAATCGTCAACAATTATGGAATTGTTATAGAGATTATGAGGCTTACGAGACCTCTAGTGGTAGTAATGTTTGTATGCTATCTTATGTATTAGAAATAAAATTTTTGGATAGTGATGATATATTTAATCCTGGTTTTACTCATTATTGGTGGCCAAGGGAAGAAAAATCTGAATATCTATTTAATTATTCTATCTTAACTCTTTAATTGTGTTGAATGAAGTTAAGCCTTACAAATAATGTTTATGGTCTGTAAGGCCTATAGGACGTTGTTTATAATTTGGTAGTTGATTTTAGTTATATTTATAAGTGCTAATTTTTTTTATATGATATGCGTTAGGTTAAAAGTGTTGATGTTTATTTTGTTGACTCCTATGATTTCATGTGGGGAAAGTGATAGTAATTGTTTAAATCTTGGTCCAAAAGGAAAGTATATGATTGAGATATATCAGTCAGGTTCTTATTTGGATTTTTCAATATCTTCTACTGTTAGTGCAGGGAATTGTAATAGTATTCATTTCTATAATAATGATGGAAAACTATTTAATGATATTTATGAAGTTGGTCAAATAGATAATAAAAAATCTTTTGCAAAATATTATACTGATAATGATGCTACTTTTCTATCATTCGAATTGACAGCTATAAAAATAGGAGAGAGTAAAAAGGATTCAATGGTGATTAGAGCAAAGGGTTATTATAATGATGAAGAACTATTTGATTTAGAACATATATTTTTTGCATGGGATGAAAAAGATATAGATGAATGTGGTAAATTTAATATATATAATACAAATTTGGCGTTTTATTTGACCCGTTGATTTTTTATTTATTATTGAAATATGTTTATTATGAAAAGTGTTATTTGTCTTTTTATTTTTATGATCTTTATTTCTTCATGTGCAGAAGATAAATTTGAAAATATGTATTTTACAGAGTTTTCTTCGAGTGCAGAGAATAGTGAAGTGTTAATTGTTAACTCTTTGGATGATTTTAACTCTTTTATAAAAGGAAGAGAGGAATCTGTTTTTCAGTATTATGATCATTCTCCATATATTTCTTCTAAGGGATTTTTAGCACAAGGTGTTAAGGGGTATTCAAGAAAGATAGTAAGACAAAGTTTGCCCAAAATGCAATTTGGGAAGGATATGGCGAATAAGATAGGTGTTAATTCTTCTACGATTTATTCTGTACAATACTTAACAATAGAAGCAGATATAGATACTGAGGGAAAGAAGTTTTTTTCATATCCTTCTTGGAATTGTGGTGGAATGCCTGTTGTTGTAAATGGTAAAGAGGATACTGATTATGATCATATGGGTTATTCAATACGTAGTATAGGTAATCCTACTGTTCTTGCAACTCACTTAATATATGTTGATTGTACTTTTCCTCAAGGTTCTGCTGTAAAAAAATATTATCCACGAAGCCCAAAGGATTTAGAATGGAATTATAATTTATATTAGTTTGTCTAATTTGAAATTATATATATAATCAGCTAAGTCTGAAAGAGAGTGCTATGAGGTCTATAAGTGCTTGTTTTTTAGTGATTTATTGAATAGAAAAGCCTTTGGTTATTTTCCATGTTCTGCTGTTTATGTATTTAATTGTTGATAAAATGAAAAATGTTTTTATGAAAAAGAAGATTTACCTATTAACCGTTTTAATTATTTGTTTGTGTTTTACCTCAAATGCCCAGTTGAGATTATTGCAAAATGGACGTGTCCAGGTGGGGACACTTAGAACAGATCCGACAGAAGATCCTCTGAATGTAACAACCATGCAGGTATTTGGACCTTATGGTGATATGCGTTCCGGTTCAAAATTAACATTCGGTGATTTTGGACAATATCCCAATCAAGGGTGGAATGTCTTTATCGGGGAATATGGGTCGGACGATACGGATCAACTTTGGTTACATGGGAAAAGAGGTATCTATTTAACTACAAGTGGTCAAGCAAATAATATTGTAGCATATTACGCTCCGGCATCCAATAGTAATTTTATTTTTAATACGAATCTTCGGGTAAATGGTGTGAATATAACTTCGGATGCCCGGTTGAAAGAGAATGTTCAGACACTTCAAAATCCATTAAGTGTTGTAAGTCAGTTAAATGGGGTTAGTTATAATTATAAACTTTCTGAAATTAATAAATATCGTGAACAGGATGCATCAAAGTTTACTGAAGTTCAGAATATGCAGAATGGTGCAAATGTTTCTTCAAATGCCCCATTGACAGGTAAAGAGAATGATGATAGACTTTATCAGAATGCAGTTGATAGGAAAGAAGCAGAAGATGCCAGTCGCAAAAGAATCGGTTTTTTGGCACAAGATATAGAGAAAGTTTTGCCGGAGCTGGTACAGACAGACGAAAATGGAGTCAAGTCGATCGATTATATAGGTTTTATACCTCTGATCGTAGAAAGCCTCAAAGAAATGCAACAGACTATTCAGGCACAGCAGAACGAAATAGATATTTTGCAGAGCCTTTTGCCTGAGGAAAGTAGATCGCTACTGCGTTCAACATCTACAGGTAATATCCTTATTGAAGGAGCAAAATTATATAATAGAGCCGGAACCTCAGTTTCTTATACATTGCCTTCTACTTTTTCCAATGCATATTTGCAGGTGTTTGATATTGCTGGAAGAATGTTAAAGAAAATAACCTTGACGACCACAAGTGATACTCTGGAAATAAATCCATCCGAGATCGGTTTGGGAACGTTTATCTATGCGTTGTATGTGGACGGACAGAAAGCAGATACATTGAAGAAATTTGTAAACTGATTTTTCTATGAAAAGAGAAAATATGTTTATGGCATACATAAAGATATGTATGCTATCTTTCTTGTTATTTGGATTTGTGAATTCCTTATCTTCGAAAGATTTAAAAAACGGGAAAGAACTAAGTGATAATTCAGGTCGGATTGTATCTGATAGTCTAAGAACAGAGCAACTTTCAGACAGTATATCTGTCTTTGCTACAGGTTCATGTGTCAATACGTTTGAAAACCGGACAGTCTCTTCGACGGTTTCAGTTCAGGGGTGTAATACTCTTATTGTAAAGAATGTAACAATTACTAATAATGGAGATTTGACATTATCCGCACCGGATGCTGTTTTAATAAATGGTTCTTTTGAAGCAGAATTAGGAGGTGTCTTGAATATAAAAAAGAAAGAGGCTTCAATTGTTGAGTTTATTTACAATGCTTCCGGCAATAGAATTTTAAGGCGGGTTGTTTATTAAGTGTAACCTTCTAATTATTAAAGAATTTGCTTAGTTATGAATAAATATACAATATATTACATACTTATTTTTATCTACACTTGTTTCACAGGGGTAGCTCAAACTTTATTAGATCCACTCAACAGTGTAATTAATAACAGATTTATTGGCTGGACAGATGAAGATTATCGAGTTTATGAAGATTCTGTTTTTGCATCACTATATCCGCCGGTTATTGCCCAAAAAATGGATACTGTTATATTGGGAAATCAGGGTGAATCAAATGAGGGAACTTCAATAACTCCTTTGTTGACGGATAATATGCATGTTCCTAATTCTGTTGTATTAGATAAGACTAAAGCTGTCGGACAAATTGTTATTCAATCAGGGACGACATCAACAGGTGCAAAAACATATAATATCCCCATTGATGTATATCCCGGAATGAAAGGATTTAATCCGGATTTATCATTATTTTATAATAGCCAGCAAGGAAACAATGTAGTAGGAATTGGATGGTCTTTATCTGGTATTCCAATGATATCCAGAAGTGGAAAATCTGTATATTATGATGGTAAGTCGCAGGGTATTCAATTAAATAAGGAAGATATATTTGTTTTAAATGGTGTTCATTTAATTAAGAAAAGTGAAACAACCAGTAATATTATATATGAATCGGAGCAAGGAAATATAAAGGTAAAGTCTTACATTTCAGGAAATGTAACAAAATACTTCGAAGTCTTTTATCCGGACGGAAATAAAGGAATTTTTGGCTTTACGGCAAATACGGTGAACAATTTATTTTATCCAATAATTTCTCTTTCAGACTTAAAAGGAAATAAGATCGATTATTCATATACTTATGTAGATAATCATTATCGGATATCTAAGATTGTGTATAATGGGGCTTCTATCGAATTTCAATATCAGACATCTCGCCCTGATCCAGTTCTTTTTTACAGTGGAGGGCTGAAAGTGAATGAAACAAATTTATTACAAAATATTGTATGTAAATTAGGTTCATCTGTTTTAGGTACTTATGCATTGTCTTATACAACTCAAAACAACTTGTCACTTTTAACAAAAATCGATTATAGGGCGAATGGCAATTCTTATAATCCTTTGCTTTTTTATTATGGAGAGGGAGTGATTGCGAATACCTATACTGAATCTGTAACTCAATTACTTGAGTGGTATAAGGCTGATGATCCGGCAATGATCAAAGTTGCCAAAGGAAAATTTGATTATGACAGTGGAGCTGATGGATTGATTTCGTTGCCAAATCAAAATCCCTATTGGAAGCATTATCGTCATTCAACTTCCTTCCGTCATTCTCAAAATAGATTCGATAATAATTATACCGGAGATGAAAAGATTTTTTTGTATGCAGGTTTGACCGATAATATGGCAAGTCCGATGCCTAATTTATTAACGGAAAAAGGTTTTGTAGATATTATTTGTGCAGATATAGAAGGACAACAGGAAGAATATGTGATTAAAATCAATAATCAGGTTGTGAATGATAAGGATCAGGTTACATTCCATGTATATCGTTCGAATCTTTACTCTGGTTTAAGTAAGAAGTATACACGAACTTTCAGTTTTCCAACTGTTTATACAGATGCAGATGATGGTAAAAGTATCCAACCAAAATACTATTACTCAGGAGATTTTAATGGTGATGGGAAAATGGAAATACTAGCAGTCTCTTGTCATCAACCATTTGGAGATACCAGTAAACCTTCTACATGTTATTTGTTTGATTTAGCTGGTAATCGTATTCTTTATCAAAATCATGTTTTCCCTTATTCCGTTGATTTTGTAGGGACGCAGCAGACTGATCCAAAAGTTGCAGCAAATAATACTGATAAACTTTTTGTAATGGATTATGATGGTGACGGGAAAAGTGATATTTGCCACGTTGGTGTAAACGGAGTTAGTATTTATACATTTGATGTATCAGGAACTTCTTGGTCTTCTCGTAAAATAGGCACTTATACGGGGTTAAAAAGAGCAGATTTAGCAAATCGAGCTTTGTTGTTAGGTGAAATAAACGGAGATGGTTTGATGGATTTACTTGTTTCTCCTTCAAATGAAACGGGTGCAGCAAATCTTTATACATGGACTTCCTATAACTCAACAGGTAATGGTCAGTTTGACAAATCAACATTTAGCGGGACTTATAATCCTAGTTCCGCTAAAGAGGGATTTATCATGCAGGATATCAATGGAGATGGTATGACTGATCTTGTGAAATACAGTTCAAGTGGATTTTTTACGTATTTGGCAAAAAACAATAGTGTGGGTATTTCTACCTGTTATGAAAGTTTTCCTTCAACAGGATCAATATTGGTTCCAACGAATATAAATACACATAGCTATTTTACGCAGTTGATCAGTTTAAAGGAGGGAAAAGTAACTAAATATTCTTTTTCAAGAAATGATAGCAAGGAAGTTTTGGCTACAGGTATGGTAAATAGCTTGGGAGTTATTGAAAAGAATAAATATCAGTTAATCAATGAAGAAGGGATAGGTTCTGGAGTTTATTCAAAAGGAACAGGTGCTGTTTTTCCTTACGTGAATATTCACGAACCGATAGCAGTTTTAGCCTCTTTTGAAACATATATGAATAAAGAAAAAATCGATAACAGTCGTTTTCTTTATCGTAATGCTGTTATTCACCGTCAAGGTTTAGGTTTTCGGGGATTTGAAACTATAACATGTTATAACAAAAGAGGGCAAAGTCTGGTACAGACCTACGAACCTTATCGTTATAGTGTTTTGAAAAGTGAAATTTCACCTGAATTTAAGAAAACCTATAATTATGCTGTTGATGTACAAACAGATAAAATTGTAAAAATCAGACTAAATAGTAAAGTAGAGGAGGATTTGTTGAAGAAAACCTCTGCCAGTAAATCGTTTATTTATGATACTTATGGATATCCAACGCAAGAAATAACTGCATATACCGGGAATATAAGTATAAAAAAAACAAATGTGTACAGTTCAAAAGTAGAAGTCAGTGATGGTTATTATCTGGGTTTTCTAACAGACCAGACAGTGGCGGTAACTCGTGGAGCGTCTACTTATACGGAGCGCATGAGCATTTCTTCGCATGTTTCGGGGCTTCCTTTGACAAGGATATATTATGTGGATGGAAATCAGTCAAAATATCAGACATTTATATATGATGCAAAGGGTAATGTAACATCGGAATCTTCAAAACTTTATTCATCAACGAATTCTTTGACGACATCTTATTTATATGATACTTATGGCCGTTTATCTGAAGTAACCAATCCTCTAGGTTTAAAGAATAAGTATGTATATAATTCAACAGGAAGGGTAGAGTCCATAAAAGATCATCGGGGTGGCTCTACTTCATATATTTATGATGTATTTGGGCGAGAAAAATCAGTGACAATGCCTGATAATACAACTCTTACTACTGATTATCAATGGTCGGAAGAAGGAGTGAATGGTCTTTATTCTATCAAAAAATCGAGTACGGGGAAACCTGTGTTGCGGACTGTTTACGATGCATTAAATCGCAATGTGAGAAATAGCGAAACCCGATTTGACGGAACAGTTATTAATACTGATCGACTATATGATTCCTATGGTAATTTGCAAAAAGTATCTTTACCCTTCCCCGGAAGTAGCCCTTCTATATGGAATACATATACATATGATAACTTTGATCGGATAACTTCTTATGTAGAAGCATCCGGTAGGAAAACAACTTACAGTTATAACGGTAATAGCGTGACAACTGTTGAAGATAAAATATCTGCTACAAGAAATTATGATGTACAAAATAATCTCATTTCGGTAACAGACCCAGCCGGGACGATTACCTATAATTTATATGCAGACGGTCTACCTATATCCATCGTGGCTCCCGGTAATGTCACGACATCATTTGGATATGATAAATATCGGAGACGGACTAGCATGGATGACCCTAGCCAAGGGAGAACAATCTATAAGTATGATACTTCCGGAAATGTATATGAAGAAACACATGCTGATGGTAAAATCATTCAGTCCGGATATGATTCATATAATCGGTTGAAATCGGTTACAACTCCGGAATTTGTTACAACTTATACTTATAATGAAAAGGATGAGTTAACTGGTATATCGACAAATAATGGGACTGCAAAAACATTTGCCTATGATGTTGCCGGGCGATTGACAACCTGGAAAGAAAGTGCAGTAGATAATAAGTGGCTTCAAAAAATATATACTTATGCAGATGGAAATATTAGTTCTATAAAATACACGTCACAGTCGGGTGTTTTAGCTACGGAGAATTATATTTATGCTTATGGTCACCTAAGTGAAATGAAACTGAATGGTCAGACAACCGTTTATAAATTGTCTAAAGAAAATTCATATGGACAGCCGACAGAAGTTGTGACCGGTGGAATAACTCGTAAGTATGATTTTACAGCCTACGGTTTACCTTCAGGTAGAAGTTCAAGTGGTTTTTCGAAAACCTATCAGAATTTTGCTTATACATTTGATCCGACAACTAGCAATTTGTTAAATAGGAAAGATGTTCCCCGAGGTAAAACTGAATTTTTTGAGTATGATGATCTGAATCGCTTGACTAATTACACAAATCAGTTAGTTTCTTATGATGCTAAAGGTAATCTTTTGAGTAAAAGTGATGTTGGTACTTTTGAGTATACGAATGATCAAAAGCCTTATGCAATATCCGGAGCTGTGGCTGAGAGTGGAATTCCAGCAAGAGATCAAGAGGTAACTTATAACTCATTTTGGCGTCCAAATTCAATCAGTGAAAATAACTATGTAGCAGCATTTACTTATAATGGGGAATATGATCGGGTAAAAATGTCTTTGGCTAAAAATGGTAGTCATGCATTAACCCGCTATTACATGGGTGGGTGTTATGAATTGGAGCAAAGTTCGTCTTCAACCTCGGAAAGGCTCTATCTGTTTGGTGATTATTACAACGCTGCAGCTGTGTATATAAAAGATAATTCCGGAGGCAATCTTTATTATATTCTTCGGGATTATTTGGGAAGTATTATGCAGGTTGTTTCTTCTGATGGAACTTTGAAACAGGAATTAAGTTATGACGCATGGGGACGACTACGAGATCCGGTTACAGGCGTTGTCTATGCTTCGGATGAGGAACCGGATTTGTTTTTAGGTAGAGGATACACAGGGCACGAGCATCTGCCTTGGTTTGGTATTGTTAATATGAATGCTCGGTTGTATGATCCTGTCGTTGGGCGATTTCTTTCTCCGGACCCTTATGTCCAGGCTCCTGATTTTTCACAAAACTTTAATAGGTACGCATATGCTATGAATAATCCGCTCCGCTATGTGGATGAAAATGGAGAATTTATACATATAATTATCGGTGCAATTATTGGAGGAACTGTAAATTTGATTTATAAAGCAGTATCAGGTCAATTGCATAGTTTTAAAGATGGCTTTGTCGCATTTGGAATTGGAGCAGCTGCCGGTGGACTAGGTGCTGCAACAGGAGGACTGGCATTTGCAGCAGCTGGTGGTGCAGCTGGCGGAATAGGAGGATTTTTGGCTGGGGCAGCCGGAGGTGCTGCGGGGACAGCTGCTATGATGCCTGTTCAAAGTGCCGGTAATAGTTTGTATTTTGGTGATCCGTTCATGTCATTAAAAGATTATGCAATAGGTATAGCCGGTGGAGCTTTAACAGGTGGAATCGCAAATGGAAGTATAGCTGCTCTAAAGGGAAATAATTTCTGGACTGGCAAAGAGGTACAATTTGGGAGAGGAACTTTTTCATTTAACAATACTGCGACTCGTCCTGCTCCAGAGATGAGGTTGTTGGAAGCACCAACTCCTTCGTTAAATGTAGAACAACCGGCGGTTGGAGCTGCTAATGATAAGTTAAGTAATTTGGCCTCTACTATTAAAGATCAAACGGAACAAACTCGATCTTTGCCATATGCAGTAACTGATAAGGGGGTTGTTTTACCTAATGATGTAAAATATCAGATACCGAGTAATTACGTAGTGAATCCCAAAGCGAATATTCCTAATTCAACATCATATGGAATAATGAAAAATGGAGAATTTATTGAAAAACTGAGAATAGATGCAGCGACTCCGCCAGGGATGAAAGGACCAAGTCAAAGTCACTATCATTTAAATATGAAAGGTAGACATTATATGCCTGGAGGAAAGTCAGACCCTGGATTTGGAGTGAAAATTAAGTTTTAATTGTTATATTTGATCTCATTTAATGTGTGTAATGATTTTTATTTGTAAATAATGATTTATATGAAATTATTTTTTGATTATTTTTATCATGATGTAATGATAAAAAGTATATTTTATAATTTAAATGAAGTTGATGGGAAGAATTCACTATCATTTGTATTAGATAATAGTGAACTTGATAGCGATGAAGATATTGGCTCCGAAAATTATGAATATTTTAAGGATCTGAAATGTATATTCGAAAAAGTACATCAATCAAGTGTTAATCTATACCAGAATGTTAGAGGCAATTATTTTATTTTATCTTCAGAGATTAGTGATACTGATCCTTTTCTTATAGAATATAAAAGTGGAATGGATAAGATTATTCCAATAGATATATTTAATGAGTTGAAGTGTTATTCTATTTATACAACAGGGGGTATTATAAAGATAATATCAGCAAATGATGTCGTAGTTTTGGAGGAATAAAGCTAGATAAATATTGGGTTATACCATTCCTGTCTTGTTGCTGAAACGAATGTTGTAATACCAGATTTATATATGGGACTGTATTTGATAGAAACTAACTTTGTAAAAAGTGGTATATGGATAATTTTTTGTTTTTGCAATCGTATGAACCACCAGTAACTAAAGATATCTTTTTTGTATGGGTTCCATCGGTAAATACAAAGGATGATTTGTTTAAGAATTTGTCTACAGCTTTGAATTTTCCTGGTTATTTCGGTTATAATTGGGACGCTTTGCTTGATTTATTTCTGGATTTTACCTGGATTATCGCCGATGGACTTAAATGTATATATGAAGATACTGGAGGAAAGTTCTAAGGTCTGGAATGACGCAACAGAGCATGTATTGGTATTTCTTTTTTGTAAAGATGATAAAGATGAAATTTTAAAAACAGAAAGTAATGGTTCATTTTATTAAAGAAGGAGACATTTTCTCTTTAAAAGGTGTTTCAAGTTATGCTCATGGTTGTAATTGTGCAGGTGCTATGGGAAAGGGTATCGCATTGCAATTTAGAAATAGATATCCAGCTATGTATAAGGAGTATAAGCTGTTGTGTCAATGTGGGCAATTTAATCCTGGTGATGTCTTTGACTATAATTATGGTGAAGGATATGTTTATAATCTGGCAACACAAGTATCTTGGCGAACTCAAGCAAAAATAGAATATATCGAAAATGCTTTGAATGTGATGTGTAAATTAGCAGTCTCTCAAAATGTAAAATCAATAGCTTTGCCAGCGATAGGTGCAGGGCTTGGCGGTTTGCATTGGGAGGAAGTAAAGGTTGTTATTAAAGATATTTCTTTGCTTTATTCTACTGTGGATTTATACGTGGTGGAAACATATCGTGCAATTGTGTGAAAAATATGATTAATATAAATAATATATCTTCTCGCCGAATTGATTCAATTTCAATAGATAATAATGAGAATATTAATATATCTAACTCAATTATTGATGAGATAAATTTTACTTCTTTAATTTTTTCGAAGAAGGTTTATATTTGTAACTGTATAATTGACAAATTAGTGATTCATTCTAGTTGGTTTGAAGGAGGATTGCATTTTGTTGATAATATAGTTCTTTCTGATATTGACTACCAAATGGGTGGGCATAACATTGCTGACTTTATTTTAGAAAGAAATATCTTTAATGGTTTCTTTAGTTTTTTTGATTGCCAATTTGAAGGTAATGTTATAATTAAAGATAATATTTTTAAGAAAGGTAGTGATCTTTTTTTGAACGAAAATAAAGGTTTTGATAACTCATTCGAACGACAACTGGTTGTAGAGAACAATATAGGTCGTCTGGATATGTTTTCATAATGACCATTTAGGTTCTCCCTGATTGATAACGAATGCTTCTGGTGGTGAGGTACATGAAACCGGAATGGAATTTCATATCGTTGTTAATATCTTACTGGTCATGTCTTGCGTATTTAATCTTTTTATCTACATTTGTTTGTGATAAGGATTTTACCGTAAGACATTAAAAGGAGATTGATGGATTTCGAGAGTTTTTATATAACATGGTACTCGCGTGTTAAGCACTTTGCACGCGACTATGTCCTTTCTGAAGAAGAAGCAGAGAACATTACACAAGATGTTTTTCTTGATTTCTATCAAAAGAGAGATTCACTGGATTTTCATATAAACGTAATAGCTTATTTATTTACATCTGTGAAGAACAGATGTATCGATTATCTGCGTCGTAAACTATTGGAGCAGGAAGCAGCTTCGAGGATGCAGGAAGATTTTGATTTGTCCTTCCGTATGAAGTTTGATTCTTTGGAAGCGTTCGATGTGGACGGGCTTTCGGAGGATAATATAAAGGATATAATAGAAAAAGCACTTAACGCACTTCCCGAACGGTGCCGGGAAATATTCATATTAAGTAAACTGGAAGGAAAAAAGCAGAAAGAGATAGCAGAAGAATTGAATGTGTCTGTAAAAACCATTGAAACACAGATGACTATCGCTTATAAAAAATTAAGAGAGGAGTTAAAAAACTATTTACCGCTATTGATGTTTATTTTGTCCTTTTGATAAGGCGTAAAAATTAAAAATATGGCAGAACCTTTTAAAAACATGTACAACGAGCAATTTTTCGATAGATTTTCGATAGATTTGAAACTTGTTATCAAAGATTTTGATGCTCGTGAGTTTGTATCCCAAATAATGGATAATGAATGGGAAAACAGAGAGCTTAAACAACGTTGTATGCACATTACAACAATTCTGAAAAAGTTTTTACCGGCAGATTATAAAGAGGCAATCACCAAAATACTTGAACTGTTGGATTATGTAAAAAACACACAACCTGATTTTTCAAAAATAGATGATACGAAGTTTGGCTTAACATTGGAGTATGGTCCGGTTTTAGATAATTATGTAGAACAATACGGATTGGACGATTACGAAACCTCTGTTAAAGCGATAGAAAAAATCACCCAGTTTACAAGTTGTGAATTTTCTGTTCATCCTTTTATTATAAAATATCCGGATAAAATGATGCAGCAAATGTTAGTTTGGTCGAAGCATGAACATTGGGGAGTAAGACGGCTTGCGTCAGAAGGGTGTCGTCCGCGTCTTCCCTGGGCGATGGCTTTGCCGAATTTGAAAGAAAATCCTGCCCCGATCATTCCAATTCTGGAAAACCTTAAAAACGATCCGGCGAGATTTGTGCGCTTGAGTGTTGCTAATAACTTGAATGATATAGCGAAAGATAATCCTCAAACTGTGATTGATTTGGTGAAAAGATGGCAAGGAGAGTCGAAGGAAGTGGATTGGATTATCAAACACGGTAGCCGGACACTTTTAAAACAAGGCAACCCGGAGATGATGGAACTGTTTGGTTTTAATTCTACAGTAAAAAGTGTCCACATTGAGAATTTTCAAATTTCAATACCCAAAGTTAAAGTTGGAAACTCGTTGGAATTTAGTTTTAACTTATTGAATAAGAACAATAAAAGAACCAAAATACGGCTTGAATACGGAATTTACTACCAAAAAGCGAATGGAACGTTGACAAAGAAAGTTCACAAGATCAGCGAAAAGGAGTACGCCGAAAATTCTACAACACAAATTACTCGAAAACACTCTTTTCGCGTGGTAACAACCAGGAAATTCCATCCCGGACTTCACCAGGTTGCTGTAATAATCAATGGGAATGAGTTTGAAAAGTATGATTTTGAGCTGATTGAATGATAAATACGGCATACAGTAATTAGTCTTTCCCGGAAAATTAAGAAAAATGAGAAAAATAATCAGATTTCTTTAGGGGGATTATTTTTTCTGTTCGTTTACTATATAAAGAACAGTGAATAATGGATGAAAGAATCATAAAATATTGTCAGGGAGTATTACCGAAGCAGGAACAGGATCAGCTTTTAAAAGAAGCTTATAATGATCCTGAACTGAAATCTCAGATCATAGACTATCAACATTTGCATAGTATGTTGGAGTTGGTTCCGGAAAAAGCTGATTCCCTGCAGGGACGCGAGAAATATAGGTACTTTAGAAGACTGGTGGATTCTCAAAAAAGAAAAGTGTGGTTGATCTCGTTTGGCCGGTATGCAGCAATATTAGTGATCGCTTTTGTGTCTGCGTGGATGTTAGCGTCTTACTATTTCTCCGGGAATAGTATGGAACAACAAGAGTTGATCGCATTTCAACAGGAGTTGGTGGTTCCGGCCGGACAACGTGCGGAAATCACGTTGCCCGACGGAACAAAAGTCTGGCTGAATGCAGGATCTCAATTATCGTATCCTTCATTCTTTACAAAGGAGCGAAAAGTCTTTTTGACTGGAGAAGGTTTTTTCGATGTTGCCAAAAATGAAAAAGCTCCTTTCATCGTCTCGACCCGGACAATAGATGTCAAGGCGTTGGGTACTCAGTTTAACGTATTCAGCTATCCGGAAAGCGACTATACCAGTGTCTATCTTCAGCGAGGTTCGGTGAAAGCCTATTTCCCGACATCGGAAACTGAAGGTGTCATACTTTCACCGGAGCAGTATCTGGTTCAAAGAGGAAAAGAAATGCAATTATCGACAATGGATCCGGATGAGTTACTTTGGCGTGAAGGCATTTATACTTTTAAAAAGCAAAAGTTGGGAAGCATTATAAAGAAGCTTGAATTATATTATGATGTAAAAATAATCGTAAAGGATCAGGAGATACTGAATTATGAGTATGTCGGAAAATTCCGTCAAAGGGATGGCGTATTGGAAATACTCAGGTTGATCCAGCGGATACATAAATTCAATATTAAAAAAGATGATGAATTAAACCAGATAGTGTTGAGCAAGTAAATTTATTATTAACCTTAAAATTTAGTCAGAATATGAGTCCATGAAAAATTAAAAAAATCGGCAGATGTTGGCCCATCTACCGATTTAGACGAAAAGTAACCCCATTTGTGATTAATAAATTAGTATTTACTTAACAAAACAAAGATATGAAAATAAATCCTTTGTTAACGCATTTCTTATGTCTAAAAAATTACCAAAAGACATTCAGAATTATGAAACTATCCTTTTTTATCATGTTTGTTTGTGCGTGTCAGTTGTTTGCTGCTAAAACTGAAGCACAGAATGCTGTCATCGAGTTGAAATCTAATAAACTCTCGATAGAGGAACTATTTAAGGAAATAGAAAAACAGACCGACTATCTTGTCATATATAGTACAACTGGTGTCCGTTCAAATTTCGAATTGTCTTTAACAAAAAAGAAAGCGAAAGTCTCTGAGTATCTGGAAGAGGCTTTAAATGGTCATAATCTGAAATATGAGTTTGTGAATAATTATATTATTCTGTCGAACCGGGAAGAAATGATATCCCAGCAGAACAGAAAGCAGTTGCAGGGAATTGTTTATGATCAGAATAGTGAGCCTGTTATTGGAGCTAATGTTGTTGAAAAAGGTACTCAGAATGGGACAGTGACGGATATTGATGGCAAATTTACGCTTACTATCGGACAGAATAGTTCTCTGGAAATTTCTTATATAGGTTATTTGACACAATCGGTAACGCCTAAAAATAGTAATATCAGTATCTATTTAAAGGAAGATTTACTGACTCTTGATGAGGTTGTTGTTGTGGGATATGGCGTACAGAAAAAGGTGAATGTAATCGGAGCTGTGGCCGCAGTTAATTCGGAATCGATTGAAAACAGGCCTGTAACTAATATCTCCAATGCGATTCAAGGTTTATTGCCAGGGGTGTCTGTCACTTCCGGCACAGGTCAGCCGGGACGTGATAATCCTACTCTTCGTGTCCGTGGTACCGGTACATTGAATAACTCAAATCCGATGTATGTGGTAGATGGAATGCCGGTAAGCGGTATCAGTGATATAGATCCGAATGATATTGAAGGTTTGTCTGTATTGAAAGATGCTTCGTCTGCTGCCATCTATGGATCCCGTGCTGCTAATGGTGTAATTCTCATTACCACCAAAAAAGGTTCTGACCGGGCTCCTCGTTTAAAGTATGACGGATATGTCGGATGGCAGGATGCAATTAGTTTGCCGGAATATCTTTCTTCTGCGGAATATGCTGAGTTGTATAATAAAGCATTAGTTTATGAAGGAAAAGCTCCGAGATATACAGCTGACGAGATTGCTAAATTCAGGGATGGCTCAGATCCTGATAATTATCCAGATACGGATTGGCACGATCTGTTTTATAAAACAGGTTTTATGCAAAACCATAGAGCTGAAATTAGTGGGGGGAACGGTGGAACATCTTATATGTTTTCGGTTGGTTATTTAGGGCAAGACGGTATTGTGAAAAACTCAGAATACGATCGGTATACAATAAGAGGAAATGTCAGTTCGAAAATAAGCAATGTGATCAAAGCCGGTGTAAATCTGTCTCTTATGTATGGAGATATGAAAGAGCCTATTTCTGCAAAAACAGGTTCGACGGGCTCTTTATTTACTATGGTGAATACAATCGCTCCCTTTGTCCCTTATAAATATTCAAATGGTTATTATGGTTATAATTCGGATGGAAATCCTATTTCCAATTTGGATATTAATAATATTAATAATGAAAAATGGTATTCAAGCCGTGCTGTAGGTAATATCACTTATGAACCTATCAAAGGATTGAGTATTCAGGAAAATGTTGGGTTTGAATATAAAGCTAATGTGGCGGAGTGTTTCAAAAAAGATCAACAGTTTTATAATTGGAAAACTGAAGATCCGAGTATGTATATTGGTCCTAACAGTCAAACCGATGAGCGAAGCAATCAATTGCGTGTTAATTTGCAGACGTTGGTTAATTATGATAAAACTTTCGGACTTCATGATATTGGTATTATGGCCGGATTCGAACAGGAATATACTCGTTATGACTGGACAAAAGGATACCGGATCAATTTCCTTAATAATGACTTGTGGGAATTGAATGCAGGTTCTCCGGATGGTCAGCAAGCCTCCGGTTCTGCTTACGAAATAGCTCTTCGTTCTTTTTTCGGACGTTTGAGTTATATTTACGACAACAGATATTTATTGGAAGTTAATATCAGACGGGATGGCACTTCCCGTATAGCAGAAAGCACACGATGGGGAAATTTCCCTTCTTTCTCTGCTGCCTGGCGAATTATCAATGAGTCGTTCATGGAAGGAACCAAAGATATTTTATCAGATTTAAAACTTCGTGGTGGATGGGGGAGATTAGGAAATCAGGCGATAGCCAATTATCCTTACCAATCGGTTCTTGCACAAAAGAATTACGTTTTAGGTGGGACTGTTTATCAAGGTGTTGCACCTGTGGATGGAGCAAATAAAGATATTAAATGGGAGACGACTGAAACAATCAATATAGGTTTGGATGCGGCTTTTTTATCCAATCAGTTTGTTCTTTCAATAGATGCCTATAAGAAAAAGACGTACGATATTTTAATGAAATTGCCGGTTAGTCCTCTTTATGGATTGTCTGCTCCCTATCAAAATGCGGGTGAAGTACATAATACTGGTGTTGAATTTCAAATAGGATACAAATATATGCACAAAGATTGGACAGTCGATGTTACAGGAAATGCAGCATACAATAAAAATGAAATTATTGACTTAAAAAATAACGGAGCACGGATCTGGGACGGATACACCTTTTTACAAGAAGGATATTCTATTGATTCATATGGTGGCTTTATTGTAGATGGTATCTTTAGAAATGAAGAAGAAGTAAAAAATAGTGCAGTAATAAACAGAGCAAATGCCGGCCCCGGTGATTTTAAATATAGAGATATAAAAGAGGATGGTGTTATAGATGCAGAGGACCGCGTTTATTTAGGATGCAGTACTCCTAAATGGATATTTGGACTGAATTTGTCTGCTACATGGAAAAATCTGGATGCATCTTTGTTTTTTCAGGGAGCAGCTGATGTAAAAGGTTATCTGCATTCATGGGCAATAGGTGAGTTGATGGGAGATAAAACGAAACCATCTTCTTTGTTTCGGGATGCCTGGGATGCAGAAACAAATCCCGATGGGAAATTCCCGAGGCCCTTGTCGTCCTGGTCACAAAACAGCAGTATATATTATAATTCATCATTTTGGATGAGAAATGCCTCTTACCTGCGGTTGAAAAATCTTCAGGTTGGATATACGATTCCAAGAGAATGGTTGAAAATGCTTAACATAGAAAAGGTCAGGTTCTATTACAGTGGTCAGAATATGCTCACTTTTACAAAATACCCGAAAGGATTCGATCCGGAAAGAACCTATACAGATGGCGGAACTAATCCTCTGTTGAGAGCCCATACATTTGGTGTAAATATTGTTTTCTAATTTAATACAGTGAAAAAATGAGAAATATAATTTATTCGATAATAGTTATGCTGCTTTTATCGGCGTGTAGCAGCGATTTTTTGGAAAGAAATCCATTGGATCAACCATCCAATGAGGGATTCTGGAATACAGAAAAGGATGCTATGGCAGCAGCTCTTGGATGTTATGATGGCTGGTTTTCAATGACTGAAGTCGTTTCTTTGGATTGTACTTCTGATAATGCACATGATCCGTTTCCATGGGAAGGATGGTCGGTGCAGGCGTCAGGGTATGCGACCCCCTCTGATCCGGGAACGAGTTATTTTGGATATGACAAGATGGTTCGTTACAATAATTTCTTGGAAAATATTCATCGTCCGGCAATGGATGAAACTTTAAGAACCAGACTTACTGCCGAAGTCCGTTTTTTGCGTGCATGGGATTATTTCTGGAAAGTACTGTTTTACGGAGATGTTCCTTTGGTAAAGGAAGTGTTGCCTATAACAGATGCCAATAAACCGCGTAATCCGAAAGACGAGGTTATACAATTTATTTTGGACGAACTGACGGAAATTGCTCCTCAACTGGATATTAAATATACCGGCAGTGATGTTGGTCGGGTAACCAGAGGTGCTGCATTAACACTGAGGGCTAGAACATTGTTGTTCAATAATCAGTATGCAGACTGTTTGAAAGTATGTGAAGAAATTATGCAGTTGGGATATTCCTTATTTCCGGATTATAGGGGTCTGTTCCGGATCGCTAATAAAAATAATCAGGAAGTAATAATGGATGTTCAGTATGTAGAAAATTTGTATGAAAATGGAATATTGGGTATATTACCTCCGGCCAGTAACGGAGGATGGTGCTCGATTAATCCGACCCAAAGTTTAGTAGATGTCTATGAATGTACGGATGGGAAAACGATAGAAGAGTCTCCTCTTTATAATCCGGATCAACCCTATCAAAATCGTGATCCCCGTCTTAGCGCCAGTATATTGTGTCCGGGTGATCTGTATGAAGGAAAATATTATGATCCGATAGACCAGGCTGATCCCAACGGTGATTATTATGCTCCTTACGGGCGTTCTAAAACAGGCTATCTGGTTCGTAAATATGTGGATAATTTAAGTGATTATTCTGATATGTGGAATACAGCTATGAATGCTATTGCTATGCGTTATGCGGAAGTTTTATTGATGTATGCAGAATGTAAAGTGGAATTAGGCCAGATAGACGCGTCTGTATATGATGTTCTGAATGAAATCCGGACTCGTGCCGGTATGCAGGAAGTGGATAAAGCGGTCTATTCAGGTCAAACTAAAATGAGAGAACTGGTACGCCGTGAACGCCGGGTCGAGCTGGCTTTGGAAGGCTTGCGCTGGTTTGATGTTTGTCGTTGGAAGATTGGTGAAGAAGTGATGCCCGGACAGGTGTACGGATGTCGTCTGGGTAAAGTGAATCCGGAAACGGGAGAGTTGAAACTGACGGAAGAGCGAATCAAAACGGAAGTAAGGATCTTTGATTCTGCAAAAAACTATTTGTGGCCGATCCCGCAGACAACTATTGATGCAGCTTCGGCGATAAAGCAAAATCCGGGTTACTGATAAATATATTATATAAATAATTCATTGAGGCAAAACTATCATTCAGTTTTGCCTCAATCTTCTTTCCTTTTTTGATAGGTCAAACGAAAAAAGGTAGGGGAAGCTGCTTATTCTCAAACAGGTAAAATATCATCTATAATGAAAAAAATAATCTATTATATTCTCTTGCTTTTTTCACTGCCTCTGTTTCTGGCAGCCCAAAATCCGGAACGTATATCGTTGACTGGTGATTGGAGATTTGCATTGGACTCGGCTGATGTCGGAGAAAAAGAATTATGGTATACAAAGACATTGGTTAATAAAATTAAATTACCGGGTATTACCGATGAAGGAGGTTATGGAGAAGATGTGATCGAAACAGGCAAATTATCCCGGTTGCATAAATATATAGGAAAGGCATGGTACCAAATGGATATTACCATACCGAAAAACTGGAAAAATAAAAACGTGTCTCTCTTTTTTGAACGGGTCATGTGGAAAAGTCAATTGTGGTTGAATGATAAATATATCGATAGCCGGGAATCATTATTGACTCCTCATTGTTATTCTTTAGGTAAATTATCTCCGGGTACGTACACGCTGACTTTGTGTATTGACAATAGGGAAATTTATCCGATCGGTAACGAATGGGGGCATAGTTATGGCGATCAAACACAGATTATCTGGAATGGGATAATCGGAAAAATGGAAATGTCATCTCATCCGGATGTACAAATTGAGTTGGTTCGTACTTTTCCTGATGATACGGGAAAACTGGATGTAGAGGTTTCTGTTTTGAACCGAACGGAAAAAAAGCAGAAACTGGAATTGTTCTTTGAATTGAAAGACAGAAAAACAGGAACGGTTGTTGATGAATTGCATTCTGATTACCTAGCATCTTCCGGAAAGAATGTAATAGTTAAAACCCTTAAAGTCTCTGACCCTGATCTTTGGGACGAGTTTTCACCCTCTTTGTATGAACTAACATGTTCGGCGAAAAGCAAGTTTGGAAAAGATGCTTATGAGCCTGTTATCTTTGGATTCCGTTCCATTGGGAGAACAGATGATTATATAACGGTAAATGGTCTAAAACGTTATTTGAGAGGAAATCTTGATTGTGCGGTTTTTCCACTGACTGGATATCCGGCCACAGATAAAGAGAGTTGGCTCCGTATTTTTCAGGCCTATAAAGATTATGGATTAAATCATGTTCGTTTCCATTCATGGACTCCTCCTAAGGCTGCATTTGAAGCCGCAGACGAATTGGGCTTGTATGTATTAAGTGAAATATTTTGGCGGGACGGATGGATGGGAAAAGCATTGGATATTGAAGAGGTAGAACCTTTCCTTCGTCCGGAATTGAGAAGGATTGCCGATGCTTATGGAAACCATCCGTCTCTGGTTATGCTGGCTATGGGAAATGAATTGGGGGGATTTGATAGAAACAAATTGGATCCCTGGATCAAAGAAGTGAAAGAACATGATCCCCGGCATTTTTATACAGCATCTGTAAGACGGCCTGTTACAACAAATTCGGATATAAATTTTCAGGGAGATCTGTCGTCTCCCTATCCGTTACTTTTTATTAATGAGGGACGGTTGTCTACAAATTGGGATTATGCCCCTTGGTATGGAGATGCATCTCCGTTGCCTTCTATTCAACATGAAGTAGGACAATGGGTATTTTATCCTGATTGGAATGAAGTAAATAAATACACGGGAAACCTTAGAGCACGGTCAATGGAGTCTTACAGAGAACTGGCCTGGCAACGCGGTGTATATGAGCAGAATAAGGAATTTATATTGTCATCCGGATTTCAGTCTATGGCACTGTATAAAGAAAATATAGAATCTTTATTAAGAACTCCTTATTGTGGAGGGTTCCAGTTGCTGAGTATTCAAGACTTTCCCGGACAAGGTGTTGCTTTGATAGGTTGGCTGGATTCTTTTTATGACAATAAAGGTATTGTTACACCGGAAAGGTTCAAAAATTGGTGTAATACAACGGTTCCGCTTATGCGGACTCCTTCCTATATTTATACATCTGCCGATACATTGAAAATTGGGATCGAAGTTTTACATTTTGCCGACAAAGATATAAAGAATGCACAGATTGACTGGCGAATAAGAAATGATGATGGTTACGTTTGGGATAAAGGGACTTTTGATCATTATGATATTAAAAATGCAACGTTGAATAAAGTCGGGCAGTTATCGGTTTCGCTGGCAAAAATAGATCGTTCACAAAAACTTTTGCTGGAAGTTTCTGTTCGGGGTACTGTCTTTAAGAATGATTGGCATTTATGGGTCTTCTGCAAACAGAAGGAAGTGAAAAATAATTTTGTGATAGAAACAACCTCGGTGACAGACGCTCTTGAATATTTGAAGGCAGGAAAGACTGTCATTCTTTGGGCGCATCAGTTAGGTAGTAGCAAGAATGCGGGATATGCTCAGTGGAAACCTACGTTCTGGCAGGCAGGAAACCAGGGTAATGAAGGATTCACAAACGGAGCTGTCATCAGGAATACACATCCGGCACTCAAAGATTTCCCTACAGATAATTATCTGGATTTCCAGTGGTTTGATATTTGTAAAGGAGGCCGTGGGTTCGATCTGGACGGACTTCCTCATACAATACGTCCCATTGTGCAACCGATTCATGATTTTCATTTTAACCGGAAATTAGGTGCTGTTATGGAATTTGCTGGCAGAGAAGGAGGTAAGATTTTAATCTGTGGTTATAACTTGGTGGATTCGTTGGAGAAACGACCGGCAGCGCAGGCATTGAAAAATAGTCTGATGCAATATGTATCTTCTTCTGATTTTCAGCCGCGTGAAAGTATTGACTACGATTGGATGAAACGTGAATTATACGATATAAATGCACCTTACTTAGCTCCCGGAGAATTTGAAAAAGCGTATCTCTATGTAAAAGCCGGAGGACGTCTGGAACAAAATGGGACAACGGAGTGGGCACTTGAAAAGGATGCTTCTACTTTTTATGAAACAGATAAATATGGATATCGTGTTCATTGTGATCATATAATTGTGAATGAGTCATTTTCGGCATGGCAAGGTAAAAAGATACAGTTGGATTTGAAGATTCCCTTTGATTTTAGCGGGGAGATAAAATTGTTATTATGTAATCCCGATGAAAAAGAGAGAAAAGGAACTCTTTTTTTTAATGGAAAGGAAACAGTTTTCGATAGTATTCCGCAAAAAGGAAAATGGATCACACTCCGAATGAATCCGGGAGAATCATTATTAGGTAATATCAGTATTGCCTTAAGTTCTCTTTGTGATGAATCATTACTAATCGGTGAAATAGCCATAATGCCTAAGCACTAATTCGTTCATAAAACAATTGCAGTATATTATTATGATGAGTATAAAAAGAGATACCTGTAAGCATTTATGTGGCTTACTTTTCTATTGGATGGTATTTATGTTTTCATTTGTGGAAACTTATGCGGGGAATGCAGCCCGGATTAGTTATTCTATGAATACTGACTGGGCTTTTTTTCGTGGAGATATAAAAGGAGGAGAATCGGCGGTTTTAGCCGATTCTCTTTGGATACCGGTTTCCGTTCCCCACATCATGCAGTTGGAAAGGAAACATTGCGGGGGAGATGTCATTTATGATGGAATAGGCTGGTATCGTCGTTATTTCACAATCAGTTCAGCATATAAAAATAAAAATATCCGTGTTGCGTTTGAAGGTGTAATGACCTCGTGCAAAGTGTATATCAACGGTTGTGAAATAACTGAAAATCAAGGAGGATATATCGGTTTTGTTGCAGATATTACAGATAAAGTGAATTTTGACGGAAACAATGTGTTGGCGGTACGGGTATCAGCCGAATATGATCCGTTGACACCTCCGGGAAAACCTCAGGAAGGTCTGGATTTTTATTATTATAGTGGTATATACAGGGATGTGGATCTGATAATTTCGGATAAGTTGCATGTCACAGATCCTTTGGAAGAGAATGAAGTGGCCGGAGGTGGTGTTTTCGTTACTTATCCCGAAGTGACAAAAGAACGGGCGCGGGTACATGTTAAGACACATGTCAGGAATCGGTATGATATGTCCCGGAAAGGATATCTTCTGACCCGTCTGGTCGATTCAAATGACAGAGAAATTGTCAGTAAACAAATCCCTTTTTCGTTAAAAGCCGGTACCGGTATTCATTTGGAGCAAGATTTGCTGATCGAAAAACCGTCTCTATGGCATCCTTATAATCCTTGTTTATATGAATTAAAAACCGAAGTGAGAATTGACGATAAAGTCGTAGATGAAGTTTCCCGGAAAATAGGGATACGTTCTATCCGATATACGACAGATGATGGTTTTCTTATTAACGGAGAAAAATTGTATATGCGTGGAGTGAATCGTCACCAAGCTTATCCATATGTTGGTGATGCAGCATCAAATTCGATGCAGGAGAGAGAGGTGATTGATATGAAGCAGGGAGGATACAATGCTGTGCGTGCGGCCCATTACCCGCATGATCCCGCGTTTCTTGAAGCTTGCGATAAACATGGTCTGTTAGTTATCGAATGTATTCCGGGGTGGCAGTATTTTAATACTGATACGACTTTTATTAACCGGGTTTACGAAGTTGGTAGCAGAATGATCAGACGTGACAGGAATCATGCTTCTGTTGTTTTGTGGGAAACAGCGTTGAATGAAACCCGTTATCCGAAAGAAATAGCTCGGAAACTTTATGAGATAGCTCATGAGGAGTATCCCGGTGATCAGATGTATACTGCCGGTGATTATTTCGGTCATACGGATCTTGTGGATTGTTATGATGTTTTTTATAAGCAAGTATCCCGTTTCCCGAAAGACGGAAATGTCATGAGTAACTATCCGGAAGATCAGGTAGTCGTTAAACCCTTACTGACTCGCGAATGGGGAGACGGAGCGGGAGAAAAGCCTCGTGTAAGTATAACCGAAAATGAAGAAGAACAGGTAAAGCAATGCAATACCCGTTATGAACAACTGGAAGGAAAAGGATATTTTGATTGGTGTATGCTGGATGCCAATGAACGTCTGGGAGGACATTTCTTGTGGAGCTATAATGATTATAATCGGGGAAGCCAAGAAACGACAATGTATTGCGGAGTTGTGGATGTGAACCGTGCCCCGAAGTTTAGTTATTATATGATGCAAAGCATGCGTGATAAGAACGTTAGTCAGAAAGGGTTATATGAAGGTCCGATGGTTTTTATCGCTTCCCGGAATACACCACCGGAGAGAAAAGATTCGGTGCAGGAAATAACGGTTTTTTCTAACTGCGACGCAGTGAAACTTTACAGAAACAGGCAGCTTGTAGCGGTACAGACTCGTTTGGAACGTGCTTTACTTCGTCCAAATATCGTAAAAAAGGGAGGAAGTCCGGAATTCTCTTTTCGGCTCGATGGATATGAACCCGGCGAGTTGATGGCCGAAGGTATTTCGCAAGGTAGGGTGGTAACCACGCATACGGTACATACTCCTGGTAAACCTCATCATCTGGAAGTCTTTTTCCGGCATAATAATATTGTGCCAATTGCGGACGGAAGTGATATGATTCCAGTCTATATAAGGGTTTGTGATGAAAACGGGACATTGGTAAATAACTCTGCTGATATAATCACATTGTCGATAGATGGAGAGGGAGATATTATTGGTGGTGATATCGAGCGGATAGGTGTTAGCCGCCAACAAGTTGAAGGAGGAATTGGTTTTGCTTTTATCCGGACAAGTAAATGCCCTGGAGATATTATTGTTAAGGCGGAAGCTGAAGGTTTACTCGGAGGTACATCTACTATAAAAAGCCTACCTTATAAGGGACAGTTATTGCCGGATGGTATTCATGCCTCTTTTAAAGGTAACGAAGAGGATGGTGTAGTTGAAAGAATGAATGTAAAGGAAAGGAAGTTATTGAATCTTCCGGTATTACTACCCCAAAAAGTAACGGCTACCAGCTCCCATTCTTCTTATCCTGTAACAAATCTTGTAGACAGGGATGACAGTAGTTGGTGGATTGCGGATACAGACTCTCTTCCTCAGGTGGTGACTCTTACTTTTGATACACCGGTTTATATCAAGGCTAGCCGTATTCTTTTTCAAAAGGATAGTTCCTTGTATGGGCATAAAGTAGAAGTATCGTCTGATGGCTCAGGCTGGACTTTGGTTTATGAACAGGAATGTACTGGTTGGGAGTTTAAGCCAGTCGAGTTAAATTGTACTCATGTAAAATATTTTCGTATTACTATAAATAGCGTATCGGAAGGACGCGCAGGTATGGGAGAAGTAACTCTGTTCGGTAAACATAATCCGGATTAATTTATCAAATCGGATAACTCGCTTTTTCCTTTGGTTGACTGAAGATAATCCCGTATATTTGCAAGTTATAACGAGGATTTATATGGCAAAGAAAGCAACTGCAACAAAACAAAATAGTAACAGCGAGCCTGGTAAATTCGCTGCAATGAAAGCCTTTTTCAGTAGTGAACGTACCCGTTTTATTACCGGACTGGTGATAGCTATTATCACTATTTATATCGGATTATCCCTGATCTCTTTCTTCTTTACGGGAGGGGCCGATCAGAGCAAAATAGAGAATGTTCCGCTATCGGATCTTTTGACTAACAGAGGATCGGTGGAGAACTGGACGGGAGTACGCGGTGCTTTCCTGGCTGATTTGTTGATGAATCGCTGGTTCGGTATCTCTTCTTTTATGATCCTGTTTTTCCTGGGGTCGGTCGGGGCAAAGATGATGAACCTGCGCAAGGTATCCTTGCTGAAACGTTTCCTGTTCAGTGCCGCTATGCTGGTTTGGGGATCGTTGTTTTTTGCTTTTGTTTTTATCACCGGATATGAAGATACCTTTATTTATTTAGGCGGTCAACATGGATATTACCTGTCTGAAATGATGATTACCAATATCGGTATTCCCGGAACGATCCTGCTGCTGGCCGGAGTGTTCCTGATCATAGCCATATTCAGCAGCAAGAAAACAATACCGTTCCTGCAAAGCCTGCTTTCTTTCGGTTGGTTGAAGAACCGTCTGAAAAGGGAAAAGAAAGAAGATACGGAAGACGATACGACTTCGGAAGACGATACCGCATCCGAACATCTTATTGCCGACCAACCGGACGAACGACCGGAAACAGATGATTTTGTTTTTGATACGGCAAAAGAAATGGAGTCTGCCGGCGAGGTGGAAAGCTATCGTAAGCCTGAACCGCGTACTGAAACCTATTCGAATATATCCAACGACGATACATTTGAGGTAACAGTCCCTCAAGAGGAAGAAGCATATGATATTCCGGATGCAGGAAATCAACCCGATGATCCGGAAGACCTTCCGGGAGATCCTCGTTTTACGGTGGAAGTTCCCGCTGGCGACGATGAGGTATACGATGCTTCTTCACTGGGTGAATACGATCCGAAGCTCGATCTGTCCGGTTTCCGTAACCCGCCGATCGAACTGCTGAAAAAATATGATGTGAGCGAACATCAGGTCGATATGGAAGAACAGATGGCCAACCAGAAACGTATCAAGCAGACATTGGAAAGTTTTGGTATCAGTATCTCTTCTATCAAGGCGACGGTGGGGCCGACCATTACATTATATGAAGTAATCCCGGATACCGGTGTCCGTATCTCGAAGATCAAGAACCTGGAAGATGATATTGCCCTGAACCTGTCGGCTTTGGGTATTCGTATCATTGCCCCGATGCCGGGTAAGGGAACGATCGGTATCGAGGTGCCGAATAAAGACCCGCAGATCGTATCCATGCAGTCGGTGGTGGCTTCCCGTAAATTCCAGGAGTCCAAATATGACCTGCCGGTTGTGTTGGGTAAGACGATTACCAACGAGATATTTATGTTCGACCTGTGTAAGATGCCTCACTTATTGGTGGCCGGTGCTACCGGACAAGGTAAGTCAGTCGGTCTGAATGCGGTGATAACCTCTTTATTATATAGAAAGCATCCGTCTGAACTGAAGTTTGTGCTGGTCGACCCGAAGATGGTAGAGTTCGGAATCTATTCCGACCTGGAACGTCATTACCTGGCAAAATTGCCTGATGCTGACAAGGCGGTGATTACAGATTGCACGAAGGTGATTATGACGCTGAACTCCGTTTGTAAAGAAATGGACGACCGTTATGAGTTGCTGATGAAAGCGCATGTGCGTAATATAAAGGAATATAACGCTAAATTTATCTCCCGTCACCTGAATCCGGAGAAGGGACATAAGTTCATGCCGTTTATCGTCGTGATTATCGACGAGTTCGGCGACCTGATCATGCAGGCTGGTAAAGAGATTGAAACGCCGATTGCCCGTATTGCACAGAAAGCACGTGCCGTCGGTATCCATATGATCATTGCTACGCAGCGTCCGTCTACCAATATCATTACCGGTATTATCAAGGCGAACTTCCCGGCCCGTATGGCCTTCCGTGTGATGCAGATGGTCGACTCGCGTACGATCCTGGATGCACCCGGTGCCAACCAGTTGATCGGTCGTGGTGACTTGCTGTTCTCGCAGGGTGGGGAAACGAATCGTGTTCAATGCGCTTTTGTGGATACGCCTGAAGTAGAACAGATCGTAAATTATATCTCCGGCCAGGCCGGTTATGCTACCGCCTTCCTGTTGCCTGAATATGTGGGAGAGGGTGGCGAAGATAAAGCTCCGGGCTCTGTCGACCTGTCGGATCGCGATCCATTGTTTGATGAAGCGGCCCGTCTGATCGTTATCCAGCAACAGGGTTCCACCTCGCTTATCCAGCGTAAGTTCGCGATCGGTTACAACCGTGCCGGACGTCTGATGGACCAGTTGGAAGCAGCCGGAATCGTAGGACCGTTTGAAGGAAGTAAGGCGCGTCAGGTATTGATCCAGGACGAGTATAATCTGGAACAACTGCTGAACTCCTTGAAATAAATCTATTAACCAGCAAGTGTTATTTATGGAAAGAGAAAAGAAAATCAGAATATGGCGGGGGATTGCTTTTGTGGGTCTTCTGTTATGTCTCCTTTTCGGTGTCAGAGTGATAAGCAGGGCACAAAATCCGGTATCGATTCTCGATAAGGCAGCTTCTGCCTATGAGAATTCCAATGGTATCTCTGCTTCCTTTGCTTTGAATACCCGTTCCGATATGCAGAAAATGTCGGAAAGTTTCGAAGGAACGATTAATATGAGAGGGGATAAGTTTACCTTGGTCACTCCGGATATGATTACCTGGTTTGATGGAAAGACGCAATGGAGCTACGTGGAACGTAACGACGAAGTGAATGTCAGTACCCCTTCCGGAGAAGAATTGCAGTTTACCAATCCCGCCATTTTATTACGTGTATATAAGAAGGGTTTTACTCCTAAATATATCGGGGAAAGTACGGCTGCAAACGGAAAAGCGGCCTACGATATAGAGCTGACGCCAAAGAAGAAAGGAGATATCATCCGGGTGGAGTTGCAGATCGAAAAGTTCTCGAACTTCCCGGCTGCAATCAAAGTCGAGGCAAAAAACGGTATTACCAATACGATCCATATCAGTAAACTGAAAACGGGTGTAAACCAACCGGACGACTTTTTTGTTTTTAAGGAAGGTGACTATCCGGATGCAGAGGTGATCGATCTCCGTTAAAAGACAATAGAGTGATTCCTTAAATTAATTATCAATTATCAATAAATAAACGCTATGAGCAATTCAACAAATGAAAAGGTCCGTTGCCTGATTATAGGTTCCGGTCCTGCAGGATATACAGCAGCAATTTATGCTTCACGTGCAAACTTATCACCCGTATTGTATGAAGGTATTCAGCCGGGCGGACAGCTTACGACAACAACGGAAGTGGAGAATTTCCCCGGTTATCCGGAAGGCATCACCGGCCCGGAACTGATGGAAGACCTGAAGCAGCAGGCATTGCGTTTTGGTGCGGATATCCGTTTTGGAATTGCTACGGAAACCGATCTTTCCGCTGCTCCTTACAAGGTGACGATCGACGGTGAAAAAGTAATTGAAACGGAAGCCCTGATCATTGCAACCGGTGCGACAGCCAAGTATCTGGGTATTCCCGATGAACAAAAATATGCCGGAATGGGTGTTTCTGCCTGTGCTACCTGCGACGGTTTCTTCTATCGTAAGAAAGTCGTTGCTGTTGTGGGAGGTGGAGATACGGCTTGTGAGGAAGCTGTTTACCTGGCCGGATTGGCAAAGCAGGTGTACCTAATTGTCCGTAAACCTTTCTTGCGTGCGTCGAAAGTCATGCAGGAACGCGTATTCAATACGCCGAACATCATGGTTCTGTTTGAGCACAACACGATCGGCCTGTTTGGCGAAAATGGTGTGGAAGGTGCCCACTTGGTAAAACGGATGGGTGAATCGGATGAAGAAAAAGTGGATATTGCCATCGATGGTTTCTTCCTCGCTATCGGACATAAACCGAACTCGGATATATTTAAACCGTGGATCGATACGGATGAAGTAGGATACATCAAGACTGTACCCGGAACACCGCGTACAAAAGTGCCCGGAGTTTTTGCCGCAGGCGACGTTGCCGATCCTCATTACCGTCAGGCTATTACAGCAGCCGGAACAGGTTGTCAGGCGGCTATCGAGGCTGAGCGGTATTTGTCGGAAATTGGAAAATAACGAAAAAGTACTACCTTTGCCCCGCTGAATAAATAAGTGGAAATGAGAAAGTATTGCCTGTTATTCCTGGTCCTTTTATTGCTTCATCCGGTTGGAGCAGTTGAATCTCCGAAGCACGAGATACGTGCTGTCTGGCTAACTACCGTCTATGGACTGGACTGGCCTAAAAAGCCGGCTACAACGGAAGCGGGAAGAAAGGCCCAGCAACAGGAGTTATGCAATATACTCGACCGGTTGGCTGATGCGAATTTCAACACCGTATTTCTGCAAGTTCGTTTGCGGGGGGATGTTATTTATCGTTCGGCAATAGAACCGGCATCCAAAACTTTCTCAGGTAAATATGGAACAATGCCCGGATACGATCCGTTGGCTTTTGCGATAGAAGAATGTCACAAACGGGGGATGGAATGCCATGCCTGGTTTGTGACATTTCCTGTTGGTACGGAGAAGGCTGTCAAAGAACAGGGGAAATTGTCTGTCGTAAAACGCCATCCGAAACTGTGTAAACGTCATAACGGGGAATGGTATCTCGATCCGGGTGTGCCGGAGACTGCCGATTATATTTTATCTCTGGTAAAGGAGGTGGTGAACGGATATGATATCGACGGGATCCAGTTTGACTATATCCGTTATCCGGAGCAGGCCAAGAGTTTCCCGGATAAAGCCGTTCATAATAAATACGGTAAATCGCAGAAATTGCCTGACTGGCGGCGCGAGAATATCAACAAGATGGTCTATCGTATTTATGACTGGGTGAAACAGGCAAAGCCCTGGGTGCAGGTCAGCAGTTCGCCATTGGGTAAGTATAACCGGATCGAACGTGTTCCCAATGCCGGTTGGACAGCTTATGAAAGTGTCTTCCAGGACCCCAAGATGTGGATGCAGAAGGGAAAGCAGGACATGATCGTTCCGATGATGTATTATCTGCATGAAAACTTCTTCCCGTTTGTAGACAACTGGGTGGAGAATTGTAACGGACGTCTGGTCGTGCCGGGACTGGGAGCTTACCGCATGGAGAAGAATGAAGCGGACTGGACGGTAAACGATATTACTGACCAGATAGATTACAGCCGTTATTATGGAGGTGCAGGCTGTACCTTTTTCCGTTGCGAGAATGTATTGGATAATTCGAAAGGACTTTATAATGAGTTGAAAGATAATTATTATAAATACCCGGCACAGTTATTGCCTCTCACCTGGTTGAGCGATAGGGTGCCTGCGGCTCCGGCAGAGATCCATGTGGAGAAGGAGGGAAGCGACCTGAAACTGTCCTGGCAGAAACCACCGGTGGAAAAGGAAGACCTGACTTATACGGTTTATTATTCATTGACGGACTCTATCGATACGTTGTCGGCTAAATCTATTCTGGCTACCGGAGTGCGGGATACGGTTCTTTATCTTCCGGTTGCTCCGAATGCGGAGAGAGGATATAGCTTCAGCGTTTCGGCTTCCACCCGTTACCATATCGAAAGTGTTGTATCGCCTGATACTTATTATTATCTTTCCGAATTTCCTAAATAATATTAACGGTTAGGAGCGGATAGACGAAAGCATTATCTTTGTGTCGAATGAAAAATGCTGTAACATATCTGTTTATCGTTTTCCTGGCGACTCTTATTTTTTACGGAGGTGCCGGGGTAAACCTTATTACCTATTGCTGCGGTGATTGCCGCACGGAAGGGGTTGCAGTATTGTTGAATGATAATTGTTGCGAAGTGCACGAGCATAGCTGTTGCAGCACCACCGATGAATCTTCGGTTTGCCACTCCGGCTGCTGCGAAGATGAATGCTGTGATCTGGAACGGGTCAGTTTCGACTGGAGCAGTTCCAATAATCCGATAGTAGAATTACAACCGGCAGTGACCGACCTTTTGTCGTTTGCTTCTCCAATAGCCTCGCTCGTCCCGGTTCCTTCCATAAAAGAATACATTGCGCAGGATCAGGATGGCCCCCCTGTGGTCTGTCCGCGCATATACCTGAACCTGCTTACTACGCTTTTGATTTAGTAGAGTATTTCCAGCCTGTGTCCGCTATGGAAACAGGATAGTAGTGTTAGCCCAACTCACACTATGGTGCTAATAATTTAGCATACTAGTGCTGATAGGTGCAGGACTATAGTGCTAATCCTAAAACGGAATACTTATTGAATCAAAATGTAAAGCAATGTTGAAACAACTCTATATTACTCTATTTATATTATTCTCCGCCATCACTGCCCGGGCGGAAGAAGTAAAAGGGCATGTGTTTGATGATAATAACCAGCCGGTAATCGGTGCCAATGTGTATTGGGAAGGAACCCAGCAGGGGACAACGACCGATGTGGACGGCGCTTTCAAGCTGAAAACAAGAAAAAGTACGAATAACCTGGTCGTGAGTTATATCGGTTATACCACCTTCGTGATGCCGGTGACTAATCCTGATGAGCTGTTGAGAATTACCCTGAAAGGGGAAGTAGCTCTGGAAGAAGTCGTGATCAGCGAACGTAAAATGGGAACGATCGCCTCCCGCACCAGTGTGTTGCAGACGCAGAAGATCACCTATGATGAAATATGCCGTGCCGCCTGTTGTAACCTGGCCGAGAGTTTCGAAACGAACCCGTCTGTCGATGTATCGTATGCCGATGCGGCTACCGGAGCCCGCCAGATCAAGTTGCTGGGACTCGCCGGAACGTATGTGCAAATGCTGACCGAGAATTATCCGAACTTCCGTGGAGCGGCTTCTTTGTACGGACTGGACTATGTGCCCGGTGCCTGGATGGAAAGTATACAGGTATCCAAAGGAACTTCTTCTGTCAAAAACGGATATGAAGCCCTTGCCGGACAGATCAATGTGGAATTTAAAAAGCCTCCTACGGCTGATATTTTCTCTGTGAACCTGTTCGGAAGCGATGCCGGACGTTATGAAGGAAATGCAGACGCTTCGTGGCATATCAACGATAAGGTATCGACCGGTTTGCTGGTTCATTATTCCAATGATAAAAAGCAGCATGACGGCAACGATGACGGTTTTCTGGATACCCCGCTAAAGGAGCAGGTGAACCTGATGAACCGCTGGTATCATAAACTGGATAATTATGTAGCCCAGTACGGAGCCCGCTACCTGCATGAAAACCGTACCGGCGGACAGGCTACCAAACATCATGATTTTGCTGATCCGTATCAGGTTCATCTGGAAACGAACCGTGCTGAACTGTATACGAAACAGGCTTATATCATCGATAAGGAAAAAGTGGAGAGCGTGGCGCTGATCCTTTCCGGCTCTTATCATGAACAAAAATCCATGTACGACCGTACGCCTTATAATGTGTATCAGAATAATGTGTATGCCAGTTTGCTGTATGAAAAGGAGTTTTCTCCCGCACACAGCCTGAGCACCGGCCTGAGCATGAATTATGACGGTTTTAATGAAAACCTGTTGCAGGATGGTACGCGCAAGGTCTTCGACCGTACGGAAGTTGTCCCCGGAGCTTATGTACAGTATACTTACAATCTGAATGATAAGCTGATCGTTCTGGGAGGTATCCGTGCCGATTACAGCTCTTTGTATGATTTCTTTGTTACGCCCCGCGTACATATTAAATATAATCCCTTCGACTGGTTCCATGTCCGTGCTTCGGCAGGGAAAGGTTTCCGTACGGCCAATATTCTGGCAGAGAATAACTTCCTTTTGTCGAGTAGCCGTAAAATGAATATCGCCGACAACCTGGATCAGGAAGAGGCCTGGAATACGGGGCTGAACCTGTCTTTTTATATCCCTTTGTTCGGAAAAGAACTATCTTTGAACGGAGAATGGTATTACACCAACTTCCTGAAGCAGGTGGTTGTCGATATGGATAGCGATCCGCATGCTGTGGGTTTCTATAATCTGGATGGGAAATCTTATTCCAACAGTTTCCAGGTGGAAGCGACTTATCCTTTCTTCCGGGGATTTACCCTGACTGCGGCTTATCGTTACACGGATGCCAAGACGGATTACCGGAATGCAGAAGGTGTAACGCAACGACTGAAGAAACCGTTGGTCAGCGACTATAAAGGGCTGGTAACGGCCTCTTATCAGACTCCGTTGAAAAAGTGGCAGTTCGACCTGACCGGACAGTTTAACGGAGGAGGACGTATGCCGACTCCGGATGCGACGAATCCGCTGTGGGAATCGAACTTTAATGCCTATACCGTTGTCAATGCACAGATCACCCGCTATTTCCGTCGTTGGTCTGTCTATATCGGAGCGGAAAACCTGTTCGATTACAAGCAGTCTCACCCGATCATCGATGCGGAGAACCCACGGGGAGATAACTTCGACGGTTCGATGGTGTGGGGCCCTGTTCACGGACGGAAGATATATGCCGGCTTGCGTTTCAACATCAGCCGCGATTAAATAACAAGATAAATTATTCACCAATTAATACAAATACATTATGAAACAGTTAGTTGTAGCATTGATTTGTGCCGTATTTACGCTTTCTACGGCCTATGCACAGGATGCAAAAAAGAAAAAAGACACGGTAACTTTCTTCGTAGAAGAAATGGAATGTGCTAATTGCCAGAAAAAGGTAGAAAAGAATATTGCTTTCGAGAAAGGGGTAACCGATCTGAAGTGCGATTTGAAAACTCGCACGGTAAACGTAACCTATAAGACAGATAAGACTTCCAAGACCAAATTGGCTTCAGCCTTTAAAAAGATTGGAATGGAAGCAGTGCCTGTCGACGACGGTGCCGGCTGTCCGGTCAATCCTGCGAAAAAAAATTAAGCAGTCTATATCCGTTAACACGGAAATTCGTTAGAACATCTTATCTTTGCAAAACATACCTGTATGGGGCGGATCTATGTGTCCGCCTCTTTTATGAAAAAAAAGTTCATGAAACATGCAGCGTTTTGTACGTGAATAACATCATTATATTTGTAATGGACGAGTCACAACTAATAGAAGGTTGTAGGAAGGGGGACAGGCTGGCTCAGAAAGAGCTTTACGAGAGGTATTCCCGCAAAATGATGGGAGTTTGTCTGCGTTATGTGAACGACAGGGAGACTGCCCGCGATTTGTTGCAGGATGGTTTTGTAAAGGTTTTTACCAGTATGGACTCTTATTCGGGAGCTGGTTCATTCGAGGGATGGATGCGAAAGATCTTTGTAAATTGTGCATTGGAGTATTTGCGTAAGTCAGATGTATTGCGCGAATCGACCGATCTGGATAATACGGCGGAATTGATCCAGCCGGACAGTTCGGTTATATCGAGTATGTCGGCAGCGGAGCTGATGACGTTGGTACATGAGTTGCCAACCGGTTTCCGTACGGTATTCAACCTGTTCGCAATTGAAGGGTATTCTCATAAAGAGATCAGTGAGATGTTGAATATTACGGAAAGTACGTCACGTTCACAGTTTACGCGCGCCAAACAGATGTTACAGAAGAGGATTAACGCTTTGTATTGAAAGGAAAGAATGAAAAAGGAAAGAGATACATTTGATGATATGTTCCGCTCGAAGTTGCAGGATTTCGAAGTGGATACGATGCCGGGAGACTGGGAGGCTATTGCCGATCGTTTACCGGTAAAAGCACCGGTACCTTTCCGTCGAACGCTCCGTTACTGGGCTGCTGCGGCAGTCGTTTCATTACTGATGATAACGGGAGGCGTTTATATGTTCAAGTCGGAGAAGGAGGTCGCTCCGATCGCAGAGAAGATAGAAAAGGAAACAAAGAAGGTGGAGACGGAGCTCGCTAAAGAAGTCGAAGTTCCGGTTACTCCGATAGAACCGATAAAGGAAAACATAACCGTATCTCCTGTGGCAGCAGTGCAACAGCCAGCTGTGGTACGGTCAACATATAAAGCAGCTGTAAAGGTTGCTCATACTGAACCTGCTGTTATTGAAATAACACCCCCGGATGAAGACTCTGTTGTTGTTGATAGCGAAGAGGTTGTACAGGATCATCCGGAAGTGGGTTCTATTGATACCCGGTCGTTGATAGCTGATGCTGCTCCGGTCGGTAAAGTCGAAAAAGAGGCTGCTCCGCGTAAGTGGGGATTTGGTATGGGAGGCGGTAGTGTGACTACCGGAACAAATAACTCTTTGAACACTTATGCTTTGAAAAATACAATGCTGACGGATCAGGAGTTGTTATTTTTGAATGCTGCTAATTTTGAGAATAATACTTATCCGAAGACGAACATACATCATAAGACTCCTGTTTCGGTAGGTTTTTCAGTAAGTCGTTATTTGAATAACCGGTTTGCATTGTCAGCGGGATTGAATTATACGTTTCTGTCTTCTACCTGGGATGTGGATGCTCCGGTTTATTATAATAAGACAGCCCAAAAGCTCCATTTTATCGGTATTCCGGTTTCTCTGTCCTATAAAATTGCAGAATGGAACCGTTTCCAGGTATATGCAGCAGCTGGTGTTATGACGGAAGTCAATGTGTCAGGAAAGCTGGTAACGGAAAAATACTCAGGTAAAGAGTTGTACGAAAAGGAGAGCGAACATATTCGTATGAAGGAATGGTTGTGGTCTGTCAACACCCGTGCAGGTGTAAGCTACCCGTTGCTTCGTTTTGTAAGCCTTTATGCTGAGGCAGGAGTAGACTACTATTTCGATAACGGTAGTACAATTGAAACCGTACGTTCCGAAAAACCATTTAATGTAAGTCTTCAGGCCGGATTCCGTCTGGGCTTTTAAATAAAACAAATACTAATAACATAAAATAAAAAGAACAGAAAAAATGAAGAAACTTAAGTTTTTAGGTGCGGTAGCTATGGCTACAGTTTTGTTGACCTCTTGCTTGGATGGGGGAAGTAATGAACAATCGGGTTTTACTTATGGTGTAATAGGTTTTTCTATGGATGCTATGGGAAATGTTGCTTATACAGGTGATAATGTTCCGGTGTATGCTTCAGCGTTTAGTAATTTAACTGATGAATGTATTTATTTTGCATATACTATTAATTATGATGATCCAGCTAATTCTGGAAAGAAATATTTGACAGCTACTGTTTCTCAATATGCCAGGTTGGATAATAGCGGTAGGGTAGAAGCTGTTGATACAGCCAAGACGTCCCCGACAGCAATCAAAAAAGGAGAGTTAGCAACTGTTGATGCAGGGATCGTTGCAGGGGGAGCATATAGTGCTACTATAAAAGATTTTTTATTCCTGGGTTCTAGTCATGAGAAATCGGCAAACGATCAAACAAACGAGTATTTTCTGCAGATTGATCCTTCTCAGGAACCGCAAGTTGTAGACGGTAAAAATGTTTATGATTTCTTTTTGCGTGTAGTTAAGAAGGCAGATGGTAAAAATACAATTGGGACTTCTGTATTTAACTATGCAATTCGTGCAGGAAGTTATATCTCTTCGTTAGAAGCTAAAGAGAAAGCAAAAGGAAGTGAGACTTTCAATTTCAGAATTAACTATATCAAAGAATTTAATAAAGACACGACAGAAGCTACATGGGCTAAGTCAAAAGTTCTTTCATATATGATCAATAAAGAAACGAATAAATAAGGAAGTAAAAGTTTATGTAAAAGGAGCTCATCGAGCTCCTTTTTTGTTTATAATCAATCGATAAACTTTTTTATCTGTCCTAAGAGAACACCTTTTTCCATTACACCAGAAGTGCGCCAAACGGCTTCTCCTTTCTTAAATATGATTAATGTGGGTACTGACTGAATACGGTACTCATTGGCTACTGCTTCATTTTTATCAACATCGATTTTCAGAACACGTGCCTGTCCGATTAATTCTTTTCCCAGAGATTCAATCGTAGGACTCATTACTTTGCAAGGCCCGCACCATGTTGCAAAAAAGTCAACCAATACTGGTTTGTCTCCGTTTATAATATCTTTGAAAGTTTCCATATTGTTTTTCTATTTATAACAATTGGAATGTAATGCTTGTTCATAGAACAGATCAAGCCGGTTATTTTATTTCATTAATAACAGTATTGCTGCTTTCGAAAACGATAAATACACCTTCCCATTTGCCTTCTTTCTCATAGCTATCAAAACCTTCTTTCTCAACAAAACGAATTCGATATGTTGCTTTTATCTTTTTCATCGTAAAAGTAGAGCTGTTTCGTAACTCACATGAGGGGGCTAACGACATCGTTTCTGTAATTGTTCTATTTGGTGGGAGAGGTGTTTTTTCATTTTTGAAAGGTGCTTTTCTTTCTCCAACGAAATATTTGTAATCAGAAGATAGCAATTCGAATACATCAGGGAAAGCGACCGTTATCTCTTCTTCCGGCAAATAAGGCAATATATTTTCGTCAATGAAAAACTGAGAGGATTCTTCTACTTTTTCAGACGAATTAATAACGATGTCTTTTGTTGTATTTCCTGTATTACGGAAAACCTGTTCAGGTGTTTTTATTTCAAAAAGTTCTTCTCCGTCACCTTCCTGCAAAGCCCACATGATAGAACTAAATTCATATTGTTTTTCTTCGATTAGTTCTTCGTCTTTACTACACGCAAATAAACAAAAAACAGATAATAGTAAAAATAGCGATCCGATTATATTCTTCATGGCCTCTATGAAATTGATTGTATGCAAATATACATAAGATAATAGCATATCAATGAATTAAATGTCAATTTGTATGGGCTTTTAAGATAATTTTAATAAGCTTAGTGGGCTTTCCGGTAGTTCCGGCAAAAGTTTCTCTATTTCATCCAGGCTATCTTTTTTTGTGTGTACCCCATCCGTTTTCGGTAGTCACTATACCGTTTCCCTAATTCCCGGATTATATCACTCCCTGATTTTTTATATAGTTCACTGTACATACTTTCTCTTATTTGCTTACAAAGATATGCGGAGGATATGGTGCGAATGATCCGGATGGAACCCAATGGGAATAATTGTCAACTTTCCGGAAGTTTTTTAATTGATTTACATCTATAAAAACAATTGTATTTGTGTTCAAATACAACTGTTTTTCAAATCAAATACAATTGTTTTTGTAACTGAAAACTATTGTCTGTGTAAATACTGAAATAAAACAGGCCGTTTTCGGTAATGCGAGGATACGGAGATAGCCTATCTTTACCACAAGCAAAATGAAGTGCGTTTTTTGAATCTTTTTAAAACTGAAAAAGGGCGGTAGCCTTATAATTCTTTATAAAGAATATTCTTTCTATATTTAAAGAGAAAAATATAGCCGGCAACGAAGTCTAATATGAGCGTATGTTAATTGTTTGTTAACCAGAGTGTTGGTGTTGTACATTCGTAATCAAGCGCTAATATCAAAATTTATTAAACTTGTCGGCGTTATGAAATATGCTTAATGGGTTGAAAAATAGAGAGTTGTATTTTTTTTGTTGGTGTAATTGGAGGAAGAATATTCTTTCCCCTGATGTTTTATTAACTTTGTATGAATAAACCGCATTATAGCCAAATGTCGGGTAAATGTCGGGTGAAAGTTCGCTGCTTTATTTGTTGAATATTTGAGTTATGCATAATCTTGTCGAAAATTTGAATGAAGATGAAACAACCGGAATTAGGTAAGTACATTGCAGGGCTTCGGGAAACAAAAGGGTTAACCCAGGAAGAGTTGGTCAGTAAATGTAATATTAGTGTCCGAACTTTGCAACGTATCGAGTCAGGGAAAGTGGTACCAAGAAGTTATACATTGAGGCTAATTGCTACTGCGTTGGATTGTGACTTGTTAGCTGTTCCGGAGGTTCAGGAAATTGGTAAAACTGAACTCCCGGTTCATTTGTCATTCAAATCTGTTTTGAAAGATTTGTTTAACTTAAAAGTACACAGAATGGCAAAATTATCAGTTTTAACAACGGCATGTCTGGCTATAGGTTTTAGTTTGTATACAGTCGGCACCAAATGTAACGCACAGCAAATGATGAAAATGAATTTTGTAACAGACAATACCGGAGGATTTGAGGTACAGCTTCCCCGTGGACTTCCCGGTTATGGAAGTTGTATAAATAATGATACCGTTTTTATCAGGGCTGGGAAAGACTTGATCAGAGAGCATAAAGGATCTTTGTTTCTGAATAATGATTTTGTTGGCCATATACAGGAAAGCGATACGATAATATTTAAAAAGGGAAACCTGTTTACTAAAAAGTCGCTTATTATTAAGCCATATAGAATGAAAACATCTTTGATATACAAAGATATTGTTTTCGTAACCCCTCAATCCATCAGCGGGTTTACAGATGATAGTGGAGATACTTTCCAATCGGGGCCTTACACCTTCAAAGAAAGGGATAATCGAATATACCTGAACGATGTTTATCAGGGGGATGCTTTTGCTGGTGATACTGTTGTTTTATCCAGATTGGGTAAATTGGAGATTAGGCGAAATGCTTGGTAGATTTTATAGACCAAGTCATTTCGTAATCAACTGATTATTGATAATCGCTTTATACACCTCTTCCCGCATAGGGCGGAATACCGGAATTTTATGTTCTCCGATAACTAACTGATTGCCTTCGATAGCCTGTATGTGGGAAAGGTTTACTATGAATGAACGGTGCACCTGCATAAAGGAAGTTGCAGGGAGTGTGTCGAGTAATGAAGAGTATTTCTTTGAGATAGATTTTCTTTAGCAGTTTCTCTGTTTTTATAAAGATATATATATCTTCCTCTTTTTTCGATTCGGATTCTATCATTGTATGCACTTTGTTGACAGCTGTCACTTTACCGGAAACTTTAATTTCGGTTTGCTGTGCATATAAAGGGTAAGTCAGTAAACATAGAAGCAGTATCCGAATGATCTTTCTCGTTTTCATATCTTTTTCGTTTAATAATTTCTCGGTAAAGCTATGAGGTGGGGAAGCGGGTTTCAAATAAGATTGACGAATTGTATGTTTTTTGAGGTAAATGGCAGAATCTGTATAAATTTACTACATTTACACTTTTGAAACGAATAAACACATGGATACTGATTTTATAAACTTAACAACGGAGAACCTTGCAGATGAGCATTTGTGCTGCATTATCCGTACTAAAAAGCCCCATCCCGGTGTTGAGGCAAAGCGGCAATGGCTTTCTGAGCGGCTGAATGAAGGGCATGTTTTTAGGAAATTAAAAGCAAAGGCTACGGTTTTTATCGAGTATGCCCCTTTGGAAACAGCCTGGGTTCCCATAACCGGTGATAACTATTATTACCTCTATTGTTTATGGACTCTGGGTAGTTACAAAGGAAAAGGGTATGGGAAATCACTGATGGAGTATTGTATAGCCGATGCCAAAGAGAAGGGTAAATCCGGTATCTGTATGCTCGGAGCAAAAAAACAAAAATCCTGGCTTTCTGACCAGTCGTTTGCAAAGAAGTTCGGTTTTGAGGTTGTAGATGTGACCGATAGTGGATATGAATTGCTTGCGCTTTCTTTTGACGGAACCAAGCCGGTGTTTGCGCAGAATGCCAGGAAAGAAGTGATTGAAAGCGAAGAGCTGACAATTTATTATGATATGCAATGTCCTTATATCGATCAAAAAATCGGGATTATCAGACAACATTGTGAAATGAATGACGTTCCTGTATCTTTCATCCAGGTGGATACGTTACAAAAAGCAAAGGAGCTGCCTTGTGTTTTCAACAATTGGGCGGTGTTTTATAAAGGACGTTTTGAGACGGTGAATTTATTACAGGATGTCGCCAGCTTAATGAGAATACTTAAGAAATAAAATTAGGATTATATATTGGAAAGAACGAAAAAATTCAAGGTGTAGCTCTGCTATAAAAATAAAATCTTATTTTTCTACCTTTGCGCTATATATTAGGCAGTTATATATACTATGGACAGAATCATTAGCTCAATAAAGCAAACTTTCAATGTTAGTGAAAATGCTATCGAAAAGTTAACCTCTTGTTTGCACCCTATCAACATATCGAAAAAGACAATACTGATTGCTCCTGATAAAAAAGACACGAATGTCTATTTCATTGAAAAAGGTATCGCTCGCGCATATAATCTGGTTGAAGGCAAGGAGGTAACTTCCTGGTTTAGCAAAGAGGGTGATCTAATCTATTCGACAAATAGCTTTTACGGTAAAACTCCAGGGTACGAAAACGAAGCGGTACAAGTGCTTGAAAACTCCCTGTTCTACTATATTCCGATAGCGAAACTCGAAAATCTGTGTTCAAGTGATGCCGACATTGCAAATTGGTTGCGCATATTGCACCAAAAAGCGTTTGTCGAGATGGAGAGAAGGCTCATTTATCGCCTGTATATGTCGGCAGAGGAACGTTACAAAGATTTTGTGGAGAAAAATCCGGATCTGGTTCAGCGTGTCAATTTAGGCTACATCGCTTCTTATCTTGGAATGTCACATGTCACATTGTGTGCATTAAGGAAATGAATACGTTTTCTTTAAGTAGTTAAAAAAGTCGCGAAAGGCAATTTTGTACCTTTGTGGATATTTTCACATAAGTAACAAAGATATGTCGCAAAAAACTCACTTAATCCAACCATCCAGAATCGTTTGGGTGGATGTTCTTCGATTTATCGCCATCTTTATGGTGATTTGCATTCACTGTTCCGACCCTTTTAATGTCTCAGCCGAAGCTCGTTCCAATCCTGAATTCAATTTTTGGGGTTCTCTTTACGGTTCATTTCTCCGCCCTTGTGTTCCGTTGTTTGTTATGATTACAGGGTTGTTGCTATTACCCGTGAATCTATCCATAGGTGACTTCTACAAAAAACGGCTTTTCAGAATTGCAGTGCCTTTTCTGATATGGTCTGTCTTGTACAACCTTTTCCCGTGGGTAACCGGTTTGTTGGGATTGTCACCGACGATTATCTCGGATGTATTTGCGTATGCTTCATCCGATGCCTCACAATCATTCAGCGACGCGATGAAAAACATTGCGCTCATTCCTTTCCAATTTAATGTCTACACCGTGCCGATGTGGTATTTGTATATGCTTATCGGGCTCTATCTGTATATGCCCTTCTTCTCGGCTTGGGTCGAGAAAGCGACTATTTCGCAAAAAAAGATATTCCTTTCCATTTGGGCGGTTACTCTCTTTATGCCTTATGCTTACACTTTCTTTTCGCACGAGCTATTCGGGCTTAGTGCGTGGAATACATTTGGGACATTCTACTACTTTGCAGGATTTAACGGCTATTTGCTGCTAGGGTATTATCTGGCAAAAGACGTGAAGCCATGGAGCTGGAGTAAAACAATTGCGGTTGCGCTCCCCTTGTTTGCCATAGGTTATGTAGTCACCTATATCGGCTTCAAATTTATGACTGCGAATCCCGACTGTACGGAGCAGGAGATGGAGCTTTTCTTTTTGTATTGTTCTCCTAATGTGGTACTGATGACTGTTGCGCTGTTTCTGTTGGTTCGTCAAGTGAAATTCAGCTCCGCAAAATATGTAGCCCTATTTGCGAATATCACCAAATGCGGACTCGGAATTTATTTGGTACATTATTTTGTTGTCGGGCTTGGTTATGCTATTGCCAATGCGTTATCCATACCCGTTTCGATAAAGATACCGGTAACGGCAGTCATGGTATTTGCTATATCGTGGGCGTTTGTCGCACTTTTCTACCGACTGATTCCCAAGGCTTCAAAATGGATATTCGGATAAAAAAGAAACAGTGCCAGAATTTACTGTCTTTTTAAATAATCCAAAAACATCAACACATAACACACCTATAGTAAGATACATCAAGTTCAACAATGTGAAATATCATTATATCTATATGGAATACAATCTCCTATTTTCCTACGTTTTTATAAGCAGAAGGGTTAATACCTTCATGCCTTTTAAAAAATTTGGATAAATGGCTTACATCTGTAAAACCAAATTCATCCGCTATTTCTTTTAACTTGATTTCTCCGGTTTCTAATCTGCGCTTGATGAGTTGTAATTGCATCTTTTCGATATATTCTCTATAACTTATCTCGAAATTCCGCTTGAAATAAGTACTGAAATAAGATGGCGAAATATTACAATTCTTAGCAATCATATTGATGGAAATACAGTCACGATTAGATATATTCTCTTGAATGTATGCTGCTATATGAGCATTAGTTGGAGTTTTCTTCTTTAATTCAATATTTCGGTTCTCAATGTATTCTTTTATCATTCCGAAAATGGAAAGAATATGATAATACACAATAGACGAACGAAGTACGTTAATCGTTGAATTATATAGGATAATATTCTCAAAAATGTTCTTCAATATAGTCTGGCAAGGTTCACTCACCGTTATCTTGTCCTCTTTCAGCCATTGAATTTCCATGATGGAAGTTGGAGTTATTTCTCGTGAAAAGGACTTATAGGAGCGGTTATAAGTCTCAAAATAGCTTGAAGTAAATTTAATATAGGTAAAGCGCGTTACAGTTTTTACTGTGAAATAGTGGCGGTCACCGGGTGCAAGCAGAAATAAATCCCCTTTTTCATATGGAATTGTAACTTCATTAAAGACATGCCCCCCACACCCATAATGAATATAGATGATTTCAAAATGGTCTTGGGCATGTAATTCGCAAGAATATTCTTCCTCAATTACATCTATAATCTTTAATGATTCAAACTGGCTGCACTTTCTCATAGCGCAAATATACAAAATAATGCAATTAAAATACAAGTATTTTAATCCTATTTCCGTCTACCTTTGCAAAATAATCATTAACTAAATAACAGAAAATGAAAAAGATAGCATTATTTTCAATGATTTTAGGTACATTTTTAATTACTTCATGTATGGAAAGCAGTAAAAAATCAGACAAAGTAGTCTTCACACAGAATGAAGATAGCACGAGTACCACAGGTTGGCAATCTCGTTATGACCGGATGGAAGCAACCGACCTTCCTGATAACGTAATAGACTTAATAGGTAAGCAATGGATGCTGGTGACAGCAGGGAATAAAAGTTCTTATAACACAATGACAGCATCGTGGGGAGCGATTGGCGATATGTGGAGCAGACCATCTACTTTTATTGTAGTCCGTGATTCAAGGCATACTTATCAATTTTTGCAACGAGAAGAAAGTTTTACACTAAGTTTTTTTACAGAAGAATATCGGGGAGCACTTAGAATTTGTGGAACAAAATCGGGACGAGATACTGATAAAGTGTCAGAAGCGGGGTTGACCCCATTGGAAACCCCTTCCGGACTAATGAGTTTTGAAGAGGCTCGAATGATTATAGAATGTAAGAAAATGTTCGTTCAAGAGATGGACTATACAAATTTGACTCAACCTTATAAAGAGAAAATTATGGAAGAATCTTATAACAACGAGCCTTCTAAACACCAACTCTTTATTTCAGAAATAACCAGTATATGGATAAAGAAATAAAAAATAAATTAGTTACACGTAATTCGTTCCGACGGTATTGCAGGACGGTTCATTTTCATCTATCTTTTTTCTTTATGGGAGTGATTCTTATTTATGCAGTATCCGGCATAACGATGAATCATTTAAAGGATTTTAATCCGAAATACTATATGACTGTAAACAATTATACGGTGAAGGGAACATTCCCTACCACCCATAAATTTAATAAAAATGAAATAATACAGTTGTTAAAAGAAGTAGGCGAGCAAGATAATTATATCAAACATTTTTATCCGAATAGCTCAACGGTGAAAGTTTTCTTGAAAAGTGGTTCATTCTATGTTCTTAATACTCAAACAGGAAATGTTGTTTATGAAGGAATAAAGAAAAGACCAGTTTTTTATCAACTCTCATTTCTCCATTATAACCCGGGAACATGGTGGACATATTTCTCAGACCTATCTGCGGTATGCCTTATATTGATATGTATAAGCGGTATTCTAATGAATAAAGGTAAACGAGGTTTGTTCGGAATAGGGGGAATTGAATTATTAGCAGGTATATTAATCCCTGCACTGGCTTTAATTTTATAGATAAATTACATAATAAAATGGATGCTAAATTTAAAGGTTCAATTTGTGGGATTATTGCAGCAATCAGCTATGGTACAAATCCACTTGGGGCATTATCTCTTTATGAAGCCGGAATAAACGCTAACTCTGTATTATTTTACCGCTTCTTACTTGCTACTTTTTTTCTCGGTGGGTTAATGTTTATACAAAATAAATCGTTCAGGGTTACACGAAAAGAATTAGGGATTTTGGCAGGGTTAGGGATTTTGTTTGCGGTATCTTCGCTGACCCTGTTTCTAAGTTTCCACTACATGGATGCAGGAATAGCGTCTACAATTCTGTTCGTATATCCTGTTATTGTAACTGTCATCATGGCTATTTTCTTTAAAGAAAAAACATCTTTAATTACGGTTATATCTATTCTTTTGGCTATTGGGGGCATAGGACTGTTATACAAAGGGAATAATGGTAGCGTGTTAAATGCAACGGGAGTATCGCTTGTTATGCTATCCTCCCTTTCTTATGCACTTTATATAGTTGCTGTAAATAAATCCTCTTTAAGAATGTCATCTATAAAGTTAACGTTTTATGTTCTGCTATTTTGTACATTAACTATCATGGTTCAATCATTTTTTGACAGCAACAACCATTTACAGTTACTTACAACCTCTTCTATGTGGATGTTTGCTATAATGCTTGCATTGGTTCCTACTGTTATATCCTTAGTATTTATGGTAATTGCAGTACGCCAAATAGGTTCAACACCTACTGCTGTCATGGGCGCATTGGAACCACTCACTGCGGTGGTTATCGGTATTACTATATTCAAAGAAATATTCACTCTACGGTTGGCTGTTGGCATTATGATGATACTAATAGCTGTAATTCTAATAATAATTGGTAAATCAATTCAGATTCGAACATTAACGGTCGCTATTACTTATATAGGACAAATACTCCATAAACCTTGGCAACCGAAATGAAATTATCTAACTACTCTAAATTGCCATTTTTTGCCAAAGTGAGGAAAAAGAAAAAGCCCTGTAATTATTAAATTACAGAGCTTTACTATCTTTTGCTTCTTTCGAAAGCGGTCCGGACGGGACTCGAACCCGCGACCCCATGCGTGACAGGCATGTATTCTAACCAACTGAACTACCGAACCAAAACAAATAAAGGAAATTATAATTAAAAGAGGCGGTCCGGACGGGACTCGAACCCGCGACCCCATGCGTGACAGGCATGTATTCTAACCAACTGAACTACCGAACCTCTTTTTAATATCAATCTCTCTCGATTGCGGTGCAAAGGTAAGTATTATTTTTAATCTTGCAATACTTCATGGGAAGAAAATATGCGTTTTTTTTAATCGTACCTGATATGCAGGAGATTAAGAATTGATTTTTTTTTAGCTGTTTTTAGAACGACCGGAGTTCTTCATAAGGCGATTTAAAACAGGTTTGTCACATTTACACTCTGTTTGGCAACTTTTCATTAATCAAAGGGGAATATGTTATGATAATTTGTTACTTTTGCAACTCAATATAAAAACGGAATAAAAAATGGACGTCGCCATTATTAAGTATAATGCCGGAAATATTTACTCAGTGAGCTATGCACTGAAACGATTGGGCGTAAGTCCTGTGATTACAGCCGATCCGGAATTATTGCATAAAGCGGATAAAGTGATCTTCCCGGGCGTAGGAGAAGCATTCACTACAATGGATTATCTGAAAGAGCATAAACTGGATGCTATTATCAAGGATCTGAAACAACCCGTACTGGGTATTTGTCTGGGTATGCAATTATTGTGTCGTCATTCTGAGGAAGGGGATGCAGACTGCCTGGGGATTTTCGATACGGAAGTGAAGCGATTCATACCTCACCGTCATGAAGACAAGGTTCCTCATATGGGGTGGAACACGATCACGGAGGTTAAAGGAGGTTTATTTACCGCACAATTGGAGAACAAATTTGTTTACTTTGTACATAGTTATTATGTACCGGTTAATGAGTATACGACTGCAACCACTAATTATATTCTTCCGTTCAGTGCTTCGTTGCATAAGGATAACTTCTATGCGACGCAGTTTCATCCGGAAAAGAGTGGTTCTGTCGGTGAAGTGATTCTAAAGAATTTTCTAAAACTATAAAGATATATGATCGAGCTTATTCCAGCTATAGATTTGATTGACGGCAAATGTGTACGTCTTACGCAAGGCGATTACGACACGAAGAAAGTGTATAACGAAGATCCGCTTGAAGTAGCGAAGATGTTCGAAGCACATGGTATCCGCCGCCTGCATGTGGTTGACCTGGATGGAGCACGTCAGGGACGGATCATAAACTATCGTGTACTGGAGAAACTGGCTACGCGTACTTCGCTGATAATTGATTTCGGAGGCGGACTGAAACAGGAAGATGACCTGGAGATTGCTTTCGAAAGCGGGGCACAGATGGTGACAGGTGGCAGTATTGCCGTAAAGAATCCGGAGGTATTCACATCGTGGATAACCAAGTTTGGAAGTGAAAAGATTATATTGGGTGCTGATGCGAAGGATAAAAAAATAGCGATCAGCGGATGGGAAGAAACAACTAAAGAGGAACTGATACCTTTTATTCAGGGATATTACGACAAAGGCATCACCAAAGTGATCTGTACGGATATCAGCCGGGATGGAATGTTGCAGGGACCGGCTATCGAATTGTATAAGGAAATACGGGATGCACTACCTTTTATATATATCATAGCCAGTGGCGGAGTCAGTTCTATTGAAGATATAGAAAAATTGGCTGAGGCGGGAATACCGGCGGTAATTTTCGGCAAGGCTATATACGAAGGAAAGATCGATTTGAAGGATCTGCTTCGTTTTACCTGATAATTAAGGGAGATCAAAGTATGTTGGCGAAGAGAATAGTACCCTGTCTGGATATCAAGGATGGAAAAACAGTAAAAGGAATTAATTTTGTGAACTTTCGTGATGCAGGAGATCCTGTTGAACTGGGGGCACAATACAGCCGGGAGGGAGCCGATGAGCTTGTCTACCTGGATATAACCGCTTCACACGAAGGACGTAAGACATTTACCGAATTGGTGAAGAAAGTGGCCGCAAATATCAGTATTCCGTTTACGGTAGGTGGCGGAATTAATGAATTGAAAGATGTGGACCGCCTGTTGAGTGCCGGAGCCGATAAGGTTTCGATCAACTCGGCAGCATTACGCAATCCCTCGTTGATCGAAGAGATTGCGAAGAATTTCGGAAGCCAGGTCTGTGTGGTGGCAATCGATGCCAATCATGAGAATGGCGACTGGATTTGTTACCTGAACGGGGGGCGTATCCCGACGGAGAAGCACCTGTACGAATGGGCTACTGAAGCGGAAAATAGGGGAGCCGGAGAAATCCTGTTCACCAGTATGACACACGACGGCGTGAAAAACGGATATGCCAACGACGCATTATCGACATTGGCCGGTAAGCTGCATATTCCGGTCATAGCCTCCGGGGGAGCCGGAAAGATGAAAGACTTTCGTGATACATTCGCAGAAGGGAAAGCGGATGCCGCCTTGGCTGCCAGCGTATTTCATTTCGGTGAGATAGCTATATCCGATTTAAAACAATACCTTCATGCGGAAGGAATCAATGTAAGAATATAATCATTAGAATAAGATGAAATTAGATTTTGAAAAAATGGGCGGACTTATCCCGGCAATCGTTCAGGATAACAATACCAACAAAGTATTGATGCTGGGCTTCATGAATGAAGAAGCCTACGAGGAAACAAAAGAAACCGGAAAGGTGACATTCTTCAGCCGCACCAAGAATCGTTTGTGGATGAAAGGTGAAACCAGCGGCAATACCCTGCAGGTGGTTAGTATGATGGTAGATTGCGATAACGACACGATCCTGATCAAAGCGAATCCGGCCGGTCCGGTTTGCCATACGGGTGCCGATACCTGCTTTGGTGAAAAGAACATTGAAGACATCATGTTCCTGAAATATCTTCAGGACTTTATCGAACAGCGCCGTCAGGAAATGCCGGAAGGCTCTTACACTACTTCCCTGTTTTTGAAAGGGGTGAACCGTATGGCTCAGAAAGTAGGAGAAGAAGCTGTCGAAACAGTGATCGAAGCAACAAACGGAACAGAAGAAGGCTTTATCTATGAAGCATCCGACCTGGTCTACCATCTGATCGTATTACTTACAAGCAAAGGCCTCCGTCTGGAAGACCTGGCACGTGAATTAAAGAAAAGACATAAAGCATAAATTACTATGGAAGATACAATTCTGCTCAGACTGGAAGATGTAGAGATCTGCCGCGATGAAAATGTCATACTGCATAATGCCTCTTTTACGCTTCGTAACGGAGAGTTTGTCTATGTCATCGGAAAAGTGGGTTCCGGAAAGAGCAGTCTGTTGAAATCTTTGTATTGCGAGATCCCGATCGGCCAGGGCGAAGCCTGGCTGATGGATTACAACCTCTGTAAGATGAAGCGGAAGGATATACCTTATCTTCGGCGGAAACTGGGGATTGTTTTTCAGGATTTCCAACTGCTTACCGACCGCTCGGTGATCAAAAACCTGGAGTTCGTCTTGCGGGCTACCGGATGGAAGAAGAAGAGCGAAATAAAAGAGCGTATCGACGATGTGCTCCACCAGGTCGGCATGCATAATAAAGGATATAAAATGCCGCACGAACTGTCGGGTGGCGAACAGCAGCGTATCGTCATAGCAAGAGCACTCCTGAATGATCCGAAACTGATACTGGCGGACGAACCGACCGGTAATCTCGACCCGGAAACAAGCGGCCAGATCGTACAGCTTCTGCATGACATTTGCCAGAAAGGTACGGCGGTGATAATGACCACACATAACTATACACTGGTGCATAATTACCCGGCCCGTATAGTTAAATGTGAGAATGCCCGTCTGGGTGATGTGGGAGAATGATTTTTTATGTAACTTTGCACACGCAAAATAGCAAGGAACAAACAATTTAATTATAGGAAAAGAAAATGAAAGTTTTAAAGTTTGGCGGTACTTCTGTGGGATCTGCACAGAGAATGAAAGATGTAGCAAAATTGATTTGCTCGGGCGGCCGTGACATTGTCGTATTGTCTGCCATGTCAGGTACAACCAACTCGTTGGTTGAAATATCCGACTACCTGTACAAGAAGAATCCGGATGGTGCAAACGAAATTATCAATAAGCTTGCACAGAAATATTACGGACATATTGAAGAACTGTACAGCACTGCCGAATATAAACAGAAAGCCAAAGAACTTGTAAAATCTCATTTCGACTATATCCGTACCTTTACAAAAGACTTGTTCACGCTGTTTGAAGAAAAGGTGGTACTGGCACAGGGTGAGTTGATCTCGACCGGTATGATGAACCTGTATCTGAATGAAACAGGTGTTAAATCCGTCCTGCTTCCTGCATTGGAATATATGCGTACGGATAAGAATGCAGAACCGGACCCTGTTTACATCAAAGAACGCCTGGTTAAATTGCTGAACGAACATAAAGATGCTGAATTATATATCACTCAGGGTTATATCTGCCGTAACGCATACGGTGAGATCGATAATCTGCAGCGTGGTGGTAGCGACTATAGTGCATCTCTGATCGGTTCGGCTCTCAATGCAGACGAAATCCAGATCTGGACAGACATCGACGGAATGCATAACAACGACCCGCGTATCGTCGACAAGACATCGCCTGTCCGTAACCTGCATTTCGAAGAAGCGGCAGAACTGGCTTATTTCGGTGCCAAGATCCTGCACCCGACTTGTATCCTGCCGGCCAAGCTGAACAATATCCCGGTTCGTCTATTGAATACCATGCAGCCGGATGCTCCCGGTACATTGATCTCCAACGAAACGGAAAAAGGAAAGATCAAAGCTGTCGCTGCAAAAGATAATATTATCTCCATCAAGATCAAGAGTGGCCGTATGTTGCTGGCTACCGGTTTCCTGCGTAAGGTATTCGAAATCTTCGAAAACTACCAGACTCCGATCGATATGGTGACTACTTCGGAAGTAGGCGTATCGGTAACGATCGACAACCGCAAGCATCTGGAAGAAATTGTAGACGACCTGAAGAAATACGGAACTGTTACTGTCGATCAGGATATGGTGATCGTATGTGTGGTAGGCGACCTGGAATGGGATAATGTCGGTTTCGAAGCCCGCATCGTCCAGGCAATGAAGGATGTGCCGGTCCGTATGATTTCCTACGGCGGAAGCAACTACAACGTTTCGCTTCTGGTAAAGTCGGCGGATAAGAAGAAAGCGCTGCAGGCGTTAAGCGATCATTTATTCAACAACTAAATAATATGAGGGCAGCCTATTCGAGACTGCCCTTTTTTTAATTTATATATAATAAAATAATATGCTCAAAGGAACATTCCCGATAGATAAACTGAAGGCACTTCCTACGCCTTTTTATTATTATGATGTCAAGTTACTGCAAGATACGTTGGATCTGGTAAAGACTGAAGCCGGCAAGTATAATTATCATGTACATTATGCCGTAAAAGCAAACGCCAATCCGCGCATTCTTTCTATTATAGCTGAAAACGGACTGGGAGCCGACTGCGTGAGCGGTGGTGAAGTACAGGCCGCTTTAGATGCCGGATTTCCTGCCGACAAGGTGGTTTTTGCCGGTGTAGGTAAAGCCGACTGGGAAATCAATCTGGGGTTGGATAACGATATTTTCTGTTTTAATGTGGAGTCGGCTGTCGAGCTGGATATACTGAACGAACTGGCTGCAGCGAAGAATAAGATCGCTTCGGTAGCCCTCCGTATCAATCCGGAAGTAGATGCACATACACATGCCAAGATCACGACCGGTATGAAGGAGAATAAGTTCGGTATCAACCTGAGTCAGCTCGGTCAGGTACTGGATAATCTTTCTACATTAAAGAATGTGAAACTGATCGGTATTCATTGCCATATCGGTTCGCAGATCACGGATATGTCTTCTTTCCGTAATTTGGTGATCCGTGTGAATGAGATACAGGAAGAACTGGAAGCTCGCGGTATCAATATTGAAAACCTGAACTTCGGCGGAGGCCTGGGTATTGATTACTATCATCCGAATCATTTGCCTATCCCTGCTTTCGATAACTATTTCGCTGTATTCAATAAGCTGCTGAAGGTTCGTCCCGGACAGCAGGTGCATTTCGAACCGGGACGTTCGGTAGTGGCCCAGTGCGGTACGCTTATTTCACAGGTCTTGTATGTGAAGGTCGGCGAGACAAAGAAATTTGCTATTCTCGACGCCGGTTTTACGGAACTGATCCGTCCGGCCATGTATGATGCTTACCACCGGATCGAGAACATTTCCAGTGATGAAGCAGTGGAACTTTACGATGTAGTAGGCCCTATCTGCGAATCATCCGATGTGTTCGGTAAAGATGTGGAGTTGAACAAAGCCCATCGCGGCGACCTGATCGCATTACGTTCTGCCGGAGCATACGGAGAGGTGATGGCTTCGCAATATAACTGCCGTCGTCTGCCGAAAGCTTACTATTCGGATACCATTTAATTGTTAATTAATAATATAGAGAATGCCGGGTTTCTTTGTTTTTGCAAAGGTTCCCGGTTTTCTTGTTTGTAGTGTTTCCTTTTTTACTACCTTTGTACGATCCCTTTGTGTGGAGTCTTGAAGGCATTAACGATTAACAGATGAAATGTGAAATGAGAAAGAAAGATTTATATTGGGTATTTGCGGTTTGTTTGATAATGTTGTCCTCCTGTCTGGGTGATTCTACTACCCGCATAACGGTTGGGCAGCAGGAGGCTGTTTATCAGGTACGTCCTTCCAGAGGCCTTGTCCTGAGAGATGGTCGTTTGATATACTCTTCCAGCATAAACTCGTTACGTGCCGATGCCGGAGATTGTTTTCTGGTAGAGTATTCTTTTGATTCTGCCAGTCCTGAATTGCAAAAGACTGACAGTCTATCGGTAGAACTATTAGGTACTCCTATCGAAGTTCCATTGTGGACATCCGGAGGAACTGTTAAATCTGACACCTTGTTGACAGACGAACAATATATCTCTACGATAGGGAGCCGTACGGCTTACATCAAAGGGCGTCTTTTCCTTTGGCCTACCCTGACGGAACCGGAAAGCCAGGTGGATAGCTTTGTAATGCATTATGATACGGTTAACTGGTACACAACAGCCGATGGTTTACGTACTTATAATCTTTATTTACGTGCGATCAGAAAATCGGAAATATCGGCAGATGCAGACTCTGTGAAGGTGACTCATACGGAGGCATTCGATATTGAACGCTTTTTCAATAAAGCGTTGGAGATGGAAACAGCTAACAATGCGGAAAAGCTTACTATTGCAATTAATTATGTTGCAAAACCCAATAAGGACACAACAGCTGTTGAATGGTCTACATTGGCGTTAGATTATACGTTGGAAAATAAGACGGGAGAATAAAAGATATACGGATAAAAATAAAGGTTTTCGGTAAAGGGAGGTTACCGTTATTGACGATAAAAGGTTTTGTATAACAATTTGTATCCCTTATTTTTATACTTTTGTCATTTTAATAGAAAACGGAGAGATGTATAAAGAGATATTAAAATGGGTAATAGCTATCATTTCCCAACCGGGGAAGGCGTGGGAAATGCTGACAAAGAAAGAAGAGAAGGGTGACGAATTCTTGTCGAAGTTTGTGTATCCGTTAATCGGATTAGTTACAGCCGCAGCTTTTCTGGGTGTATTGTTTACGCGAAAGGAGTTTGATATAGAGTTGGCTTTAAAATCCTCGATCAAGACATTGGTCGCTTCATTCGGTGGTTTTTATCTGGGTGCTTACCTGTTGAATGAGCTTTGGCAGGGATTCTTTAAAAGAACGAAAGATATGAAACTTTGCCAACGCTTTGTCGGTTATTCCTCTTCATTGATGTTTGCGTTGAACATCGTCCTGATGCTATTGCCGGAGTTTTTCTTTCTGCGTATTTTTATACTTTATACTTTTTATATCGTATGGGAAGGAGCAGGACCTTATATGCAGGTGGCAGAGAATGAACGCCTGAAGTTTGCCGGTATAGCAACCGTAGTTATTTTACTGACGCCAGCCGTGATCGAATTTGTACTATTCATGTTGATGCCGGGCTTGCGTTATTGACAGATAGAAAAAGATGAAAGAGAAGATTAGTAATAATATACAGATAAAGAATAAACGGGCCACATTCGATTTCGAATTGCTCGAAACATTCACTGCCGGGATCGTATTGACCGGGACGGAGATCAAATCGATCCGCCTGGGAAAAGCCAGCCTGGTGGATACTTTTTGTATCGTGGAAAGAGGCGAGTTATGGGTGAAGAACATGTATATCGCCGAATATTTCTATGGTACATATAATAATCATGTGGCACGCCGCGACCGTAAGCTGTTGCTGACGAAGAAGGAGTTGCGCAAGATTGAAGGTGCAGCCCGCAACAGCGGTTTCACTATTGTTCCTACCCGCATGTTTATCAATGAGAAGGGGCTAGCCAAAGTAGTTGTCGCCATCGCCAAAGGTAAGAAAGAATACGATAAGCGCGATTCGATCAAGGCCCGTGACGATAAGCGGGAGATGGACAGAGCATTTAAACGGTAAGATATATTGACTTGCCGTTTTTCTTTTCACCAAGAAAAAAACATATCTATGAATAAAGAAACTTTTATACGGTCCCTGCAGGAGCGTATCCTGATTCTGGATGGTGGTATGGGTACCATGATCCAGGGCTTCAAACTGAATGAACAGGATTACCGCGGCGACCGTTTTGCCAACTTCCCCGGACAGTTGAAAGGAAACAACGACCTGTTGTGTATTACCCGTCCGGATGTTATCAAATCCATTCACCGTCAATATCTGGATGCCGGAGCAGATATCTTTGCAACGAACACCTTCAATGCCAATGCGATCTCTATGGAAGATTATGCTATGCAGGAGTTTGTACGCGAGATCAACCTGGCTGCCGGAAAGTTGGGACGTGAGGTGGCCGACGAATTTATGTCGGAACATCCTGACCGGACTATCTTTGTTGCCGGTTCCATCGGTCCGACTAATAAAACCGCTTCCATGAGTCCCGATGTCAGTAACCCTGCTTATCGCGCAGTTACCTATAAAGATGTTTATAAGGCGTATAAGGAACAGGTGGAAGCACTGGTCGACGGAGGGGTAGATATTATCCTTTTTGAAACGACTTTCGATACCTTGAACGTGAAAGCCGGATTGGAAGCGGCAGAAACTGTTTTAAAAGAAAAGGGAAAAGAATTGCCGATCATGCTGTCGCTGACGCTTTCTGCCCAGGGGGGACGGACACTTTCCGGTCAGACATTGGGAGCCTGCCTGGCTTCGGTTCAGCATGTCAACCTGGTTAGTATAGGTCTGAACTGCTCTTTCGGAGCAGCCGATATGAAGCCTTTCCTGGCTGACCTGGCTAAACATGCTCCCTATTATATAAGCGCTTATCCGAATGCGGGATTACCTAATACCTTCGGTACTTATGACGAGACACCGGAAAAGATGGCCGGCCATGTAAAGCCGTTTATCGAAGAAGGGTTAGTAAATATATTAGGAGGATGTTGTGGTACGACACCTGCCCATATCGCACAATATCCAGCCTTGATAAAAGGGGCGAAACCGCATGTACCTGTTGCAAAACCGGATTGCCTCTGGTTGTCCGGTCTTGAATTGCTGGAAGTAAAGAAAGAAAATAACTTTATCAATATAGGTGAACGTTGTAACGTAGCCGGTTCGCGCAAATTCTTGCGTCTGATCAAAGAAGGAAATTATGAAGAGGCGCTGACCATTGCCCGTAAGCAGGTGGAAGACGGGGCCCAGGTGATCGATATCAATATGGATGACGGAATGCTCGATGCTGTGAAGGAAATGACAACCTTCCTGAATCTGGTAGCATCCGAACCGGATATTGCCCGAGTGCCTGTCATGATCGACTCTTCCAAATGGGAAGTGATCGAAGAAGGCCTGATGTGCGTACAGGGTAAAAGTATCGTCAACTCGATCTCGTTGAAAGAAGGAGAAGAAGTATTCCTGGCCCATGCCGCCCGTATCAAACAGTTGGGCGCGGCTGTCGTCGTGATGGCTTTCGATGAGAAAGGACAGGCGGATACCTTCGAACGGAAAGCGGAAGTCTGCGGACGTGCTTACCGTTTGCTTCGGGAGAAAATAGACTTCGATCCGTATGGAATTATATTCGACCCGAATGTACTGGCTATCGCTACCGGTATGGAAGAACATAACGGATACGGTTTGGACTTTATTCGTGCGGTCGAGTGGATCAAACAGAATCTGCCGGGTGCGAAAGTGAGTGGCGGTATCAGTAATCTTTCGTTCTCTTTCCGTGGAAATAACTACGTACGTGAAGCGATGCATTCCGTATTCCTGTACCATGCTATTAGCAAAGGGCTGGATATGGGAATTGTCAATCCCTCTTCGGCCGTACTTTATGAAGATATAGAACCGGCTTTCCGTGATTTACTGGAAGATGTGATCCTGTACCGTCGTCCGGAAGCTGCCGAAGAATTGATTACCTATGCCCAGAACCTGCATGTGGAAAAGCAGGACGGTGCGGAAGAAAAGCACGAAGCCTGGCGCGAACAACCGCTGAAAGAGCGTTTGGAGCACGCCTTGATTAAAGGGATCGGCGACCATCTGGAAGAAGACTTGCAGGAGGCATTGAAAGCCTATCCGCGTGCCGTAGATATTATCGACGGTCCTCTGATGAGTGGTATGAACAAGGTGGGCGAGCTGTTCGGTGCCGGTAAAATGTTTCTGCCGCAAGTGGTGAAGACCGCTCGTACGATGAAAAAGGCTGTTGCTATCCTACAGCCGGCTATTGAAGCCGAAAAATCGGCATCCGGTTCGGTTAAAGCCGGAAAGGTCGTCTTTGCTACTGTGAAAGGGGATGTGCACGATATCGGAAAGAATATCGTGTCGATTGTCCTGGCTTGTAATAATTACGAGGTGATCGACCTGGGAGTAATGGTTCCCGCCGAAGTGATCGTAAAGACGGCCATCGAAGAGAATCCGGATCTGGTATGTCTGTCCGGACTGATTACTCCTTCGCTCGAGGAAATGGTACATGTGACGGATGAAATGCAGAAAGCCGGACTGACCATTCCCGTGATGGTAGGTGGAGCAACGACTTCCAAGTTGCATACGGCTATCAAGATAGCTCCTCATTACGATTATCCTGTCATTCACGTGCTCGATGCTTCCCAGAATCCATTGATCGCGGCAAAACTGCTGAATCCGGATACCCGTGATGCCTATGTCGAAAACCTGAATAAGGAATATGAAGCCTTGCGTGCTTCTATGGAGAAGAAGAAAGAAGTGCTAGTCCCGCTGGTAGAAGCCCGTGCCAATCCGCAGAAGATCGACTGGACGGCATATACGCCGGTGATTCCGAATCAGTTGGGTACACACGTAATACCTTATATTCCATTGGAGGAGATTATTCCTTATATACACTGGACTTTCTTCTTTAGTGCCTGGAAACTGAACGGACGTTTTGCCGGAATCACACAGATTCATGGTTGCGACTCCTGCCGTGCCCAGTGGCTGGCGAGCTTCCCGGAAGAAGATCGTCCGAAAGCGGCGGAAGCCATGCAATTGTATAAGGATGCCGTGAAGCTGCTCGATCGTCTGGTAGAAATGAAGGCCGAATATTGCAAAGCTATCTACGGCTTTTTCCCGGCTAACAGTGACGGTGATAATATCCGTTTGGGTGAAATCACGATCCCGGTGTTGCGTCAGCAGGCTAAGAAGGAAGAAGGTATCTATAAATCGCTGGCCGATTATATCCTGCCGGCTTTCGAAGGCCGTACCGACTATGCCGGTGCTTTTGTCGTAACAGCCGGTGCGGGAGCTGAGGCTTTGAAGAATACGCTGGAAGAAGAAGGAGATACCTACAACTCGATGTTGCTTCAAACATTGACGGATCGCCTGGCCGAGGCCCTTGCCGAATACCTGCATGAAAAGGTCCGTAAAGAATACTGGGGATATGCTCCGGATGAATCTTTATCGATATCCGATTTGTATAAAGTGAAATATCAGGGTATCCGTCCGGCAATCGGTTATCCGTCGCTGCCCGATCAGCTGCTTAATTATACCCTGGACAATCTCTTGGATATGTCGCAGATCGGTGTCAAGCTGACGGAAAACGGAGCTATGTATCCGACTGCAACAGTCAGTGGTCTTTATATTTCTCATCCGGACTCGCAGTACTTTATGATCGGTTCGATCGACGAAGAGCAGATGAAGGATTATGCCGGCCGCCGTAACCTGTCGGAGTCGGAAGCGAAAAAACTATTGAATAAGAATTTCTCTTAAATGGTTCTTATTGCGGGATTGATTAAAAAGATACGTTTACGCTGGGTTATACTGGCGGTTTTACTGGTTTTCATCTGGACGACCATGTCTTCTCCGATGATGGGAGAATGGTATGCCCGTAACATCTATCCGGTATTTCCGGCAGTATTATCCCGCTTTTCTTCTCTTTTCCCTTTCTCCGTAGGCGATTGCTTTATTTATGGAAGTGTCGCCGGACTGATTCTTTATCTGGTTTATGCCATAGTGAAGCGTCGCTCATGGCTGAAAACGCTTGGGCGCATAGCGGAATACCTGTTATGGGTATATGTTTGGTTCTATATGGCATGGGGAATGAATTATTTCAGAATGAATTTTTATGTCCGGGCAGAAGTCCCTTACGCAGCCTATTCAGAGGATAATTTTCGTTCGTTTCTGACTAATTACACGGAGGCATTGAATAACTCTTTTCTCCCTGTCGGGAAGATAGACAAAGCTGTGGTTGCGAAGGATGTGAAGAAGAACTATCGGGAAATAGCGGGGCGCTTCGGTATGGTCCGGCCGGAAACTTACCAGCATCCGAAGCCGATGCTGATCCCATCCCTGATGAGCGGTGTCGGTGTATTGGGTTATATGGGGCCGTTCTTTACCGAATATAATCTGAATCCGAACCTGCTTCCGGTGCAGTATCCTTTTACCTATGCCCATGAGATGGCCCATGTGTTAGGCATTTCCAATGAAGCAGAGGCAAACCTGTATGCTTTTATGGTTTGTTCCCGTTCCGAGGTTCCGGAAATACGTTTTTCCGCTTACTTCGGTTTATTGCCTTATGTGCTAGGTAACGCTTATCAGTTGTTGCCGGAAGAGGAGTTCGAGCATTGGAAAGAAACGATATCACCGGATGTAAAGAAAGTCTATAATGATAAGGTCGCATACTGGCAGGCATTGTATAGTCCGACGATCGGCGAGATACAGGATACCGTTTACAACTGGTTCCTGAAAGGAAATAACATCCCTTCCGGACGTCAGAATTATTCGGAAGTGGTAGCATTGCTGATGGCGCTCGATGCATATTCTCTTGAGAAATAACGGCGTGGTTGGAGTTGGATTGAAATAAATATCTACTTTTGTGAAGACTGTTGTCAGTCGGAATAGTTTGTTACAAATCTCTAAAACTTAATAGAATGAAAAAACAACATCTCGGATATCTGCTGGCAGGTATAGCCGTCCTGGGATTAACCTGTTGTACTCCCGGATCGATAACCCTTGAAGGAAAAGTGTCAAATCTGTCCGGCAATACGATCGTCTATTGGCCGACCATGGATGGAATATACAATTCTACACAACGGGATACCCTGTTCGTGCAGGCAGACAGCACATATCGTATAACTTTTCCCGTTAAAGGAAATGAGAAGATATCCTTCTATATCTATGGACAAAAATACCTGGGGACAGTTTATGCTGAACCGGGAAAGAATGTATTGGACATCGACGCGGCCCTCGAAAATAGTTTAAATGTTGAGAATAAGCTTACCAAAGAAAATGAAATAGTAAAAGAACTATCCCGGTTGCAGCAAGAAGTATTTAATCTGAGGGCACGTCGAGGAGATGCTTTTCAGGTGGCAAAGGATACGGTTGCCTCTTCCGTATATCGGAAACTGACGGACTATGCGTCGGGAATAGAACAAAAGATAACAGGGGTGGATGATGTATTCAGAAAGAGGGCGGTACAGGATGTCCGTATGCAGATGTTGTTAGCCTTTATGAATCAATATTTCATTACAAACTATCAGGGAACGGAAGAAACGAAGAAAGAGTGGGAGTCCGTTTATCCCGAAATGCTGGCATATGCCGATATCAGCCAGCCGGAGAATGTCTTTTCCGAAGCATTTGCCGATGTAATATCCAATGTGGCGGGAATAGAACTCTATATGAAAACCAAACAGCAGCCGAAAGACCGGAATGAAGGGAAACTGCAACTATTCGACTGGTATAAAAAGAACCTGAAAGGACGTGTACAGGAAGTAGCCATGGCCAATATTATCCTGGAAGATGCTTCGAACGAAAGTTACTCGATGGGTATGCCGGCTTTATATGAGCAGTTTAAAGAATTACATCCGGCTAGTACGCTTATGCCTGCCTTGGAGGAGGCGATACAGAAAAATATCTCATTCAACAACCTGGAGCTTCCGGTGGATATTCATATTCTGAATACGGATAGTGTGCGTTCTTTTAAAGAGATAACCGACCGGTATGCCGGAAAAGTCGTTTTTATCGATATCTGGGCAACCTGGTGTGGCCCTTGCCGCGAATCTTTTGCACATGTGGAACCATTGCAGAAGTATGCCAAAGAGAATGATATCGTATTACTGTATGTTTCTATCGACCGCCCCTCCGATGCCGCCTTATGGAAGAAAATGGCCGGGTATTATAATCTGAAAGGAGACCATGTGATTATTAACGAATCCTTCAAGATGGATATTTACAATACATTCGGTAATAACGGAGGACTGTATATTCCTCATTGCGCTATCATCAATAAGAAAGGAGAGTTGCAATTCAAGAAAGCGGCAAGTCCGGAAGAAATGGATAAGCTGGCGGAGCAATTACAGGAAGCCGGCAAATAAATGATTTCTTTACGAAAGTAAGTTTTTGGGAAAGAATAATAAGATGAGTGGCAAGTAATCTTTTAAACTGACCCGTAATTGTTTTAGGGATTGCTGAATCCGGTAGTTCACCGTTTGGGTGGAGACTTGCAGGATCTCGGCAATCTCTTTGTAGCTTTTATTTTCAAAACGGTGCATCACGAATGCTTCCCGGTAACTGGGGGGTAAGGCTTGTATTGCCTGGCTGATCTGTTTTTTCAGTTCTTCCGTTTGCTGGAAATCGGTATCCTGCAGCATTTCCAGCATATATTCATAGAAACGTGTTTCTGCCCGCAGTTGCGACTGTTGGCGGGTAAGCTGATTGATGCTTCTGTGGTAGACTGCCTTATACAGGTATTGGGTGAAGGAGGTCTCGAATGTTTGTACTTCCCTGTTTTCCCATAACCATAGCATGACATCCTGCACGATCTCTTCCGCATCTTCCAGACTCACAAACCGGTTTGCATACGTACATAACATCGGATAGTATCTCCTGAACAAGGTACCGTATGCTTTTTTATCTCCATGTTGCATGGCTGATAGCAGAAGTGAGTCTTCTATTGCTCGTGAGGTTTTTTTCATACTACTGTCTCCTTGGCAGCAAAGATAGTTTTTTTGTCGTAGAAAAAAAATATTTTAAAAAAAGTGGATTCCCGTTTAGTAATCTGCCGGAGTTCCCTTGTCTAATATATAAACAAGCATAAAAATGAAGATGGAAGCTTTTAATATAGATAAGATAGAAGAACTCCTTCCCCGGTATTGTTCCGGCGAGGCAACGATAGAAGAATGCCGCCTGGTGGAAGAATGGATCCGGCAATCGGAGGATAATTACCGGATTGTCAAACAAATGTATGCTATCGATCAGGTAATGGGTACGGTGCGGATGGAATCGAAAGTAAATACGGAGAAAGCGTTGGCTTCCGTCAGCCGTCAAATGAGTAAGGCACATTCGCACGTAACCTGGTTTACCTGGGTACAACGTGTGGCGGCCATTCTTTTCATCCCGCTTCTTATCACTGTCGCCATTCAGAACTTTGCTCCTTCCCGGACTGAGATAGCACAGATGATAGAAATAAAAACAAACCCGGGCATGACTACGACTGTCGATCTGCCGGACGGATCCAAAGTATACCTTAATTCGGAATCCTCTTTAGTCTACCCTTCTTTTTTCAGCGAAGATAAGAGAAACGTGCAGTTGATGGGAGAAGCTTTTTTTGAAGTACAGAAAGACCCTGAACATCGTTTTATCGTTTCAGGCCCCCATCATACGCAGATTGAAGTATTGGGAACATCTTTCAATGTAGAAGCTTTTGAAAGAGACTCGTTTATTTCTACGACCTTGGTGGAAGGAAAGGTTCGTTTTGCCTATCTGAAAGATCAGGAACCTGCCACTGTCGTTATGAAACCCGGGCAGAAACTGGTATATAACACTACTTCGTCACAGGTAAAGCTGATTGGAACAAACGGCGAAGCTGAAACAGCGTGGAAAGACGGAAAGATCGTATTCCAGGCAACACCTCTGCCCGAAGCTTTACGCATGTTGGAAAAACGGTTTAACGTCACTTTCGTATTATCCAACGACCGCCTTCGCGGTGAAGCTTTCAACGGCTCTTTTACTAACCAGCGACTGGAACGTATATTGGAAATCTTTAAAATATCATCGAATATAAAATGGCGTTACCTGGATACTCAGAATACGGCAAATGAGAAAACTCGAATAGAAATTTATTAACCTAATTGAAGAAATCATGGAAGACAAACCACCCTAAAGAAAAACATCCGGAGAAATATTGGAGTATTTCACCGGATGGAAAGAATTAATTTAAAACGCTTGTTTGGAGACAAGCAGTAGTAAATCATTTTTATTAATTAGATCAGTACAAAGTTATGCAAAAACATTTTAATACCCAACAGTTTTGGGTAGCAGAGTTTCTGCGGTTTATCTTAAATAAAATACCGAGAGTTATGAAGTTATCAGTCTTCTTACTAGTATGTTCCATCGGTTTGGCGCAGGCAACAGGCAGCTATGCCCAAAAGGCAACAGTAAATCTGGAGATACGGAATCAAACTGTAAAGGAAGTTCTGGACGAGATCGAACAACAGTCCGACTTTTCTTTCTTCTTCAATATTAAACACGTCGATCTGAATCGGAAGGTCTCTGTCGTGGCGAAGAAAAGCGATATATTTAAAGTGCTGGAAACGGTGTTTGCCGGTACGGATGTACGTTATTCGGTGGTGGATAGGAAGATTATCCTGTCGACGGAAAAACAAGAAATTCAACAAAGTGATAAAGAAAAAAGAGTAACAGGTGTTGTATATGATCAAAACGGGTTGCCGGTTATTGGTGCAAACGTTATAGAGAAAGGTACTACGAACGGAGTAATAACGGATATCGACGGTAAATTTAGTTTGACAGTGTCCGATAAAGCCATAATACAAATCTCTTATATCGGTTATATCGGACAGGACGTGACTGTAGGTAACCGTTCGGATTTGACTATTGCATTGAAGGAAGATTCGCAAGCGTTGGATGAAGTCGTAGTTGTCGGATACGGTGTACAAAAGAAAGTGAATGTCGTGGGATCTATTTCACAGGTTAATAGTGAAGTTTTGGAAAACAGGCCGACTCCTCAGCTGTCTAATGCATTGACCGGACAAATGCCTGGCGTTACAGTTATACAACGAAGTGGACGTCCGGGAGATAGCAATGGGGAGATTCGTGTACGTGGTGTCGGCTCTTTTGGGGCAGAACCTTCGGCATTAGTTCTTATCGATGGAATTCCCGGCAACATGAATAATATAAATATGCAGGATGTCGAAAGCGTATCTGTGTTAAAAGATGCTTCCACAGCTGCCATTTATGGAGCAAGAGCTGCCAACGGTGTAATCCTTATTACAACAAAGAATGGGAAAGAAGGTAAAACAACCGTGAATTATAACGGCTATGTAGGATTTAACACACCGACAGCCCTTCCGGAATTCGTTGATACATGGAGATGGGCTGAGCTATACAATGAGGCTACAAATTCTCCGATATACTCTCCGGAAGAGATCATGAAGTTTAAAGACGGAAGTGATCCGGACCGTTATGGAAATGCCAATTATCTGGAGGAGGTATTATCCAGAAAAGGACTTCAAACCGGACATGATATATCCATTAATGGAGGAAATGATAAAACCAAGTATGTCGTATCATTCGGTTATCTATCTCAGAATGGTCTTGTCGATAAAAATAATTATTCCCGTTATAATGCCCGAATTAACTTGACGAATCAATTACTACCTAATTTGAAGTTAACGACACGTGCTTCCGGTGTTTATGGTTTGCGCAAAGAACCATCCGTACCAGGGGGGAATCCGGCAGCAAGCGATATGCTAAGTACTGTGCAAATGGCTTTCCGTTTTCCAGGACTGACTCCATCTGTTTTGTCGGATGGCTCTTATGCTGTCGGGCCGGAAATGACGGGGACACCGACTTCCTGGGTAAGAAGTGCTTCCTTCTTTGAAAATCCGTACTTTAGTGTTAATACAAACGTCAGGTTGGATTATTCACCGATCAAAGATCTTCAATTGTCTTTAATCGGAGGCTTTAATAAGACATTTGACGATACTAAAACATATCGTTCCACTCTGAAACTGTCGGACGGAAGAGAGACTTCCCCGTCATCTCTGGTAGAAAAGAACACAAGAACAACCTATAAAACATTTCAGGCAACAGCGGATTATAATAAGGAAATCAATAGGCATGCTATCTCTGTTTTAGCCGGTTATTCTTGGGAGCAGGAAGATTATACCGATTTGGAAGGATCACGGGATAAGTTCCCGGGCAACGACCTGCCTTATCTGAATGCCGGATCACCGGACAATCAAAAGGCATTGGGAGGAGGATATGGTTGGGCTATCCAATCTTATTTCGGCCGTTTGAAATATAACTATGCGGAACGCTATTTATTTGAATCGACTTTCCGTTATGACGGATCCTCACGTTTCCCTGCGAATCAGAAATATGGATTTTTCCCTTCTGTAGCTGCTGGTTGGCGTATATCTGAAGAGTCGTTTATGAAAGAGAATGAACGTCTTGAATGGCTTTCCGGATTAAAATTGAAAGCTTCCTGGGGAAGATTGGGTAATCAGAATATATCCAATTATCCTTATCAAACTGTTTATCAATTAGGTGAAAACTATTCTTATGGAGGATCTGTATTTCAGGGAGCTGCTGTTGTGAAAGCTACAGATCCCACCATTAAATGGGAAGAGACGGAAACAGTCGATATTGGTCTGGAAAGTATTCTGTGGAATGGGCTTTTGAGTTTTAATGCGTCATGGTTTAATCGAAATACGTATGATATTCTTTATAAGCCGGCTGGTAGTGTATCATCTATTCTAGGTTTGGAAATTTCGGAAATGAATACAGGAAAGCTGAGAAATAAAGGATGGGAGTTTGAGATTGGACATAAAAATACCATAGGAGAGTTCTCTTATAGCTTGAATGGTAATTTAAGTATTATCAATAATAAGGTGGTAAGCCTGGGAGTAGGGAATGTTGAGCAACTGAACGGTATGGTTGGAAATGGCGACGATTTGTTCATTGGTCACCCCATGCAATTATATTACGGATATAAGACCGACGGTGTCTTTATGAATCAAGAAGATATTAATGGTTGGGTAGATCAGACAAGTGTCAATGCCAATCCGGAGCCGGGTGATATTCGCTATGTGGATATAAGTGGGCCTGACGGTGTTCCCGATGGAAAAGTCGACCCGAATTATGATCGTGTTCCATTAGGTTCCCGTATACCCAAATATACTTTCGGGTTGAACATCAATATGGAATATAAAAAATTTGATTTATCGGTCTTGTTGCAGGGAGTTGCCGGTGTGAAAGGCTTTTTGTCGGGCGACGCAGGGTATGCCTTGAGAAATAAAGGGAATATACAAACCTGGCAAGCTGATGGACGGTTCGATCCGAATAATCCGACGCAATATCCCGAATACCCCAGGCTTCAGGATATTTTAGGAAATTCAACGCCTCCTAATTATCAATTGTCTGATTTCTGGACTTTGAATGCATCTTATATCCGGTTAAAGAACATACAACTGGGCTATACATTCCCTAAGCAATGGATAGAAAAATTAAAGATGAGCCATCTGCGGGTTTATGTACAATCGGAAAATCCGTTCTCTATTAACAGTTATCGAAAAGGATGGGATCCGGAAATTAATACATCCGGAGATTATTATCCTATTCTTGCTACTTATACATTGGGTATTAATCTAAAATTTTAAAAAGAGATGAAACGTATTACACATATATTGTCTGTTTTTGTGTTCTTATTGTCTATTCAATCCTGTGATTTGGAGAGGGCACCACTTGATCAGTTTTCGGAAGATCAGTTTTGGACAAGTGAAGATAACGCCATGTTAGCATTGACCGGAATTTATAATGCAAACATACTGTTTAATGGAACTGGTTTTGCGAGCGATTGGTGGGATTACGCAGGGCTGGTTATGTTAGAGAATGCAAGTGATAATTGTTACGACCGAAGAGGTGTAAACTCTGATTATAACCGTTTGGTTAACGGAAATCTGTTGCCCAATAATAGTATTGTGAGTAGTTATTGGAAGAATACATATGCAAAGATTACCCGATGCAATCGCTTTCTTGCCGGTATCGAGAATTTAGATGCCGATCCTGTATTGGTTAACCGCTTTAAATCGGAAGTTCGTTTTATTCGTGCAACTCAGTATTTTTATTTGGCACAATTTTTCCATGATGTCCCTCTGGTAACGAAAGTACTTACCAGGGATGAGGCCAATACGGTCGAGAAAAGTACGCGCCGGCAGATTGTCGATTTTATTATTACAGAGTTTGAAGAATCGGCTGAAGGACTTCCTCGGTTTAAGGATCTGGCAACGACCGAAATCGGACGGGCTTCGAAGCAAGCGGCTATGTCTTTTCTGGGAAGGGTATATTTAGGAGAACAGGATTATGAAAAAGCGGCAGGCGTATATAAGCAAATAATCGATTTTGGCGATAATGCAATAGACCCGAATTATGCTTCAATCTTTACGACTGCGAATGAAAATAGCTCCGAAAATATTTATTCCACCCAGTACGTGCAAGATTTGTCGGGCTGTGGAATGCCTCAGCACTTTTATCCGAGAAAAGACGGCGGGTGGGCGATATTGAATCCTACGGCAAGTTTGTTTGAAGCCTATCAATTTGTAGATGGCTCTGATTTTAGCTACGACAGCCCGTTGTATGATCCTTCTGATTTGAGTAAAAACAGAGATCCCCGCTTGAATGCCTCTATTTATTATGACGGAGCGATTTTTTGCGGTACAGAGTTTGTCTGTCATCCGGATAAAACAAGTCCCGATAAAATAACGACCCGTAATTCAACTGTTACAGGATTCCTGATGAGAAAGTATTTTGACGAATCTTATTCCGGAAACCTGGTAAGTTATGGGGGAAATATCCCTATTATTCGATACGCAGAGGTGTTGCTGAGCTACTTGGAAGCCAAATTAGAGAGCGGAGAACCTATCACACAAAACTTATTGGATGAAACCATCAATAAAATAAGAACAAGAGAATCTGTAAATATGCCACCGGTATCGGAGACTGATCCGGCAAAGCTTCGTACCCTTTTGAGGAAGGAACGTCGTGTTGAATTGGCATTGGAGGGGATTCGTTATTGGGACTTATTACGTTGGGGAGTTGCTCATGAGGTTTTTAAAGGGGATATTTACGGAGCTCCATTTCCCGGTGCCGTTACCACCAGCCCGAACAAAGAGGGGCTAGTCGATAAATACGACAGGTGGTATGTGGATAGTTATGGATTTAGGAATCCTCAGGATTATACGTGGCCTATCCCTCAGTCTGAACAGGATATCAATCCGAATTTAAGATAAAAACAATAGGCTGTGCCCCAACCAGACGGCACAGCCTGTAAAAAATTACTGATAATGAATTATACAAAGATATTCAAAAAAACCTTGTGTGCGGGCCTGCTGAATCTATCCTTCATGCCCCTGTTTGCAGTAGAAGAACAGCCTAATATAATTATCCTGTTTATCGATGATTTGGGATATAATGACTTGGGATACCGTTCATCGTCATTTAAGACTCCCAATATCGATAAGCTGGCTTCGGAAGGTATTGATTTTGTAAATGCCTATGTTCCTTCACCGACATCCTCTCCTTCGAGGGTAGGGTTATTGACCGGTAGGCATCCGCTGAAAGTCGGCTTTACCCGGCACATCCAAAATGACGCTCCGGATCCCTATAATAATGGCGAATTTGGTTTGTGGAAAGGGGATCCGGGAGAAAAGCCGAGCAGGCAACATTTGCCTCTTCAGGAGGAAACATTTGCGGAAGCGTTAAAGGAACAAGGGTATACGACTTGTGCCGTTGGTAAATGGCATTTAGGAAATAAGTTCTATTATCCGCAAAAACAGGGCTTCGATATCGTGTACGGAGAAAGTGATCTCGGTAATCCTGCCGGATATTTCCCGCCCTATTTTGAGCATTCTCCAAAACATGACAGGGGTAAACAGTATTTGACGGATTATCTTACGGATTGTGCAACGAAAGTGATTGAAAGCCACGACTATGCCGGTTCGCCTCTGTGTATGTATTTAGCGCATTATGGTGTACATACCCCCATCGAGGCACCTGCCGATAAAGTACAAAAATACAGAGATCAGGGGCTCCCTGAACTTTATGCCGTTTATCATGCAATGGTGGAATGTATAGATCAATCTGTCGGCAATATACTCGAGTCGATACATAAAGCCGGAGTTGAAGATAATACGATCGTTATGTTTATTTCTGATCAGGGGGGATATTTTACAAACTATCCTCTCCGGGGAGGGAAGCAAGAAGGTACCGCTCTTTATGAAGGAGGGGCAAAAGTTCCTTTTATCGTAAAGTTACCGGGAATGGATAAAGGGCGTATTGTAACAGAAAGGATCAGCACGTTGGATGTTTTTCCAACTCTTGTTGAACTCTCCGGTGCCGATTTGAACGCTTTCCCTCAATTGGATGGTACCTCTTTAAAGGAGGTGTTTGAGGGAGCAGAGCCTCGAATGAAGCCGTTGTATTTTTATAGGAGCTATGACAATCAGGCTTCTTCTGTTATTTATAAAGGATATAAGTTTATTTATACCCGTAATGGGAATCATGAAATGTATCATTTGGATAAGGATCCGAACGAAACGACCAATCTGATAAAAGATCCGAGCAAAAAATATGTAGCATGGGAGCTAAAGGACATGGTCGAAGATTTCCTAACCAGATATGAACCTCTTTCAATTCCATTTCCGGCACATCTAAAATAGGAGACTTAATTCCATTTTGCAGCAGGACTATAGTGTTATTACGAACGACATTATAGTCCTGCTTCCTTTAGCACTACTGTGTTACTATACTTACTACTATAATGTACGATGAAACCGTCTTTGTCGTTTTTGTCACTTAATTGTCACCAAAAATTCTGTGATATGGAGTTATTGACTGCTACCTTTATCTGTTTAGAGTTTCCGGAAGAAAGCGGCTATACATAAACAGTCGAATGGAAAATAAAATTACACGCCTTTGCGGGGGATATTATCGCTCGTTCACTCAATTTAAACAGCAAGTTGAAAACATGGAAGAGAGTATGACGTTTTTGCAGGATTGCGCCCGATTTCTACAGGAGTCATCCACGGGAAACGATGATCCGAAGAAGATACGTTTTACTCACCTTTTCTTTGAAACCTATGGAAAACTATTGGCCGGGGCATGTGGATGTTCCGGTTTGATTTTAGACCATCAATTGGTCAAAATAAAGCACCGGGAGTTTTTTATCGACCTGATGCATGCCTCACTTACGTTAGGGGTAATGGATTGTTATTCAGATCATCTGGCTAGAAACCTTCATGCCGTTTTCGACGTAGGTTTTACCCTGTCTACGCTACAGAGAAAGTTGCGTGCAGATACGCGCCAGGCGAATCAATTTCACGAAAAGTTGAAGCATTACAAGAATTGGTGACAAGCCGTTACCTCAGTCTTTATCATAAATTAAAAATGTAAATTCCGGCTGCCTTTCTTTCGGTTACCTCTTGTTTTATGGCTTGGCTTTTCAATAATTGAAACCGAAATGCCATAGAGGGATTATATTCCGGTGTCCGTATTCTATATCGTCTTTCACGACATAAGCGTCGCTTATTCCCTGTATCTGTTTCTGTTGCTTGTTCTGTCCGCCTACCTCAAAGGTGTATTTGTCGATAGTAAAATCAGCCTTGTCGGAAGAGAATACATCATTGTTTATTTTCATCTGGGACAGGAAAAATGTTTCCCTGATATTTCCGATCTCCGGTTTGTTGTCAGAAAGCGCATAAGCCAGGTTCGTATTGTCCAGATAAGTTTTTTCAACCTTTCCCAATAACCGGACGCCTTCGGTGGTTCCCCTGAGTTGCGCCACGATCCCGGCTTTCTCCAGATAGAAAAGGAAATCCGCTACCTGGTTACGGTGCAGATCGATTGCTTGTCCGATTTTGGAGAAGTTAGGCTTGAACGGGACACTTTGTGCAATGACATACAACAATTGGCGGATTTTTTTTGTGGATGCCATATTTAGTTTAGCATAGATCGGAATATCATTTTCAACGGTAAGATTTATCACATTGCGCAATCGCATATCGTAGCCCGGATCATTGAAGAAGGGATAATATCCTTTCACCAGATATTCCTTAAACAGTGCTAACGGACGTTCGGTACCCGGCAGTTCTACTTTCTGTTCTAATATTTCTTGCAGCGAATAGACCGGTAGCCTGATATCTTTTGCCAATATAAGATATTCACGGAAAGAGAGACCTGGCAGGAAATAGCTGAGTGCCCGGCGGCTCAAATCCGCATTGCCTTTATATATATCCAGGATGGAGGAACCGGTAAAGACAACCTGAAAATCGGGGTAATAGTCATAAATCATTTTCAGTTCTTTCGACCAGTCCTGGTATTTGTGCACTTCATCGATAAATAGGTGTTTCCCCCCGTTTTTGTAGAAATCCGACGCCAGGTCGAACAGACGATGTTCTGCGAAATAAATATCGTCGGCATTGACAAAAAGCGTATCCTCTACATTGTGGTACAGTTTGATATGTTGCAATAGCATGGTGGTTTTTCCCACACCTCTGGGACCTACTATTCCCAGCATTCGGGAAGACCAGTCTATTCGATCGTGCAGGTATCTGACATAAGACGTGTCGGTGAGCCTGAGCAGTCTTCTAAAGAGTTCTATAAGTTGTTCCATTGTTTGATTGAATAGGTTTCGTAGACAAAGATACAAAAGTTGCCGGATAAAATCAGCAGTTTTACCCTGAAACTGCTGATTTAAATTTGCATGTATAGCATGGGGCAAGAAGAGAGATGTGAAAACGTAATGGGAAAGTATAGCGATTTTGCAGGATAAGGCTTGGTTTTTATGGGGAGCTTCGGTGGTAACGACGATTGAAAGAGGTTGTGTGCTGTTAAAGGGAGAGAAATATGGCTCTTCCCTGCGAGAAAATCATACTCTTTTGCCTTCTCCGATTCATTACCTTTGCCTCTGTGATCTTTATTTAAAAACGGAAAAAGAGAAAACCCCGGAGGGTAATCTTATTTATATATTCTTATTATAGTATATAAGGCGTCCCACCGGTTGTCCCACGATTGTCCCACGGCTCTCTTTTTGCATGGTTTAAATAATTGAAAGTTAATGTATTATGCATAGCTGAGATTGTCCCGCGAGTGTCCCGCCGGTTGTCCCACCTTTACGATGCCATTGTTTAACTTAAATATAGGGTATGATGAAACACATTGATCTACAAAGAGATGGAAGAGGAAAGAGACGTAGCGGTTTCTTGTGTGTCCCTCATTTTTTACTGGACGACCTTTATTCAGACGACCCGATGAGGCGCAGCAGAGCCAGTGTTTACCTCTGTTTTTTGAAGCATGTTTATTTTGCAGACGGGGTGATAGTCGTCAACAGACGACGGATGACCTGCCTCAAAGGGGAGTGGATAACCACTATCAGGCAGTTGGAACAGAAAACCGGTATCCCCAGGACGACGATCGGCAGGGTGCTCAAACGTCTGGAGGAAGAGGGAGATTTTGAGATACGCCATGAAGGAAAGTTCACTTTTGTGCGGTCGGTCAGGGGGGAGACACAGAAAGAAGAAACGGCGCCCCCGAAGACAGAGACTCCTCCTCCCAAAGATACCGGGGCAGGGAAAAACTCCATCTGCCGACCCAATTATAACCGATTTAAAGATTGAATAGTATGAAAAACGAACAAACGAGAAACACAGTCCCTCCGGCCACTGTCAGTGTGGCTGCCGGAAATTACACGAACAACACAGGTCGTATGCCCTCTTCCGAAGAGATGGAGCAGGCCGTCGTATTGGCTGTCCTGGCACAGAGCGCCGCTATCTGCGAGGTGGGCGACCGCCTGCGTCCGGAGATGTTTACCCATCCCGATTACTGTCTGGTCTACCGGGCCATGCTGGCGCTTTACCAGCATGAGGCGGATATCGACATGCTGAGTGTCGAACGCGAGATGCGCCGGCTCGACGCGGAGCATACCGCGAAGCTGAACGGCCTGGCTTTCATTGCCGACGGCCTGCTGAAGGTGCGCAATGCATAGTTCATCAAAACCTATGCCGCCTGGGTGATCCGCTGTTGGGTGTTGCGCCAGGCGATCATGAAAATGACCGCACGCATTGTCGAGGCTCACGAACCGGGTGTGGATGTGACGGCCCTGCTCAATGCCTCGCACAAGGATCTGGAGAAGCTGGAAGAAGAATTTGCCGTACATAGCACCACCCGTACGGTGGCCGAAGTGGGCGAACGGGTGCTGGCGGAGATCTATCACGAACAGGAACGCCGCCGCGCCGGTGAGCAATTGCAGATCAGTACGGGACTGGAGGAGTTCGACCATTACCTGGGGGGCCTTTACAAAGGCGAGCTGCTTGTGCTGGCGGGGCGTCCGTCGATGGGAAAGACGGCGTTGGCGCTTCACATGGCTTTGTCGGCTGCCCGGCAGGGGAAGAAGGTCTGCTTGTTCAGCCTGGAGATGACCGAACGGCAGCTGATCAGCCGCCTGCTCTGCACGTTGAGCGGCGTGGAGCCCGACAAGCTGCGTTTCAAGCTGCTGGATGCCGACGACCGCCGGAAGCTGGACAAGGCGGCCGACGAGCTTCACCGCTTGCCGCTCTTCCTCAATTATTGCAGCGGCAGCGGGCTGACGGAGATACGGGCGCGTTGCATGATACTGAACCGCAAACATAAGCTCGATCTGGTCATTCTCGATTACCTGAACCTGCTCAATGTCACTTCCGACCGTGCCGAGGTGAAGGACACGATGGATCTGGCGCTGGGCGAAGCGGCCGGAAAGCTCAAGACGTTGGCTATGGAGCTGGATGTATCTTGCCTGACGCTGGCCCAGCTGAACCGCAACTGCGAGACGCGTACCGACCATATCCCGGTGATGAGCGACCTGCGCAACTCGGGCGAGATCGAACAGATAGCCGACAGTATCGCGATGGTGTACCGTCCGGAACAGTACAACGAGCTTTACGACAATGTGACCCACGAGTCCTACCATCGCGTAGGCCGTCTTTTCATCATCAAGAACCGTAACGGTGCTACGGGTGAAGTCCGTTTCCGTTACAACGACAGCCTGACACAGATTTATCCGTATAAAAAATGAAATCATGGATACAAAACAATTGAAAGCGGCCAACCCGATAGAGAAGGTGGCGGCACGTTACGGGACGTTACATCGTTCCGGAGTGAATTATAAGATGCTTTGTCCGTTCCATGACGACCACCATCCTTCGCTCGGCATCCATGTGGCCGGGCAGTATTTCAAATGCCATGCCTGCGGGGCGGCCGGCGACGTGATCGGGCTGGTGATGGGGTTCGAACATTGTTTGTTTGCGGAGGCGGTGAAGATATTGGCACCGCAGGAGACTGTTGGCAAGCCGATGACATTGCAGGGAACGGGTAAGCCGCTGACACACCCCCTGCCTCTCGAGAGGGGAAAGGTTACTCCTGTCGATGATCGGAAACGATCTGTTATCATCAAGGAAAATAACGATTTCCTGCGTCTGTTGCTTCCCGTTGCATCCGGACACAGCGAACTGTCTCCCACCTGGCTCGACTTCGGGGTGGGACTTGCTCCGGCCTTCGTTCCGGAACCGTTCAGGGCGATGCGCGGGCGGATCATTTTCCCGGTGTACGATGCTGACGGAGTGCTTACCGGGTTCGGTGCACGTCGGGTAGATACCGGAGTGCAGAGTGGAATGCAGGCCGGGGAGGTGTCAGACAGCCCCAAGTATCTCAATTCGGCGAATAACGGGCTGTTCGATAAGAGCCGGATGCTATACGGTATCCACCGGGCAGCGGAGGCGATCCGGCAGAAAGGTTTTGCTTACCTGACCGAAGGGTACAAGGATACGCTGGCCATGCATGCGGCCGGTTTTACCAATACGGTGGCCTTGGGAGGGACTGCTTTTACACCGGGGCAGGCAGCGGTATTGCATGGTTTCTGCAACCGGGCTGTCCTTCTGCTGGACAATGATCCGGCCGGACAGGCGGCAACGTTTCGTCTGCTGGAAGAACCGCCCGGAGGGTTGCAGCTAAGCAGTCTGCGGTTGCCTTTGGCAAAAGACCCCGACGAACTGTTCCGCAGGCTGGGACGATCCGGTTTTTGCCGGTATATGCAATTGTTGACAGAGCGGGTAGGAGCCGGAGAGAAACGTCTGTTGGCTTTCTGCCTGAAACATCCCGAGACGGCCCGGCATGTGGAACGTATGCTTGAGGAAGACGACCTGCCGTTCACTTCGGAGGTCTATTGCAATTTATTGCATTTTACGGCTATGGAGCTGTCGCCTCTGATGATACCGGAGGCAGAACGCTTGCTGACCGAAATACTTTCTACTGTCTTGCCGGATGTACCCTTGCCGGCAGGTGTTCCGGCCGCCTTGCTGAGTGAAACGGAGGAAACTGTTTGCCATGACCTGGCTGATTATTTCCGGCTGGAATATTACGAAGAGCGTATCCTGGCTGAAACAGCCCGGTTGGCAGAACTGCTGAAAGCGACTCCCGGATCGCATGCGGATCTGTTGGAACCTCTTTCCCGCCACCTGTCCGTACAGGCAGCATTAACAGCCTCTTTATCGCGTACTCCGGTGGTCGACGAGCGGTGGCTGTTGTGTCGATAGCCTTACTTACCGGGCAAATACCGACAAATGCTGACAGACAAGTACAACCGCCGACAATGGCGGACAAGAGGTTTCCGGCCTGTCGTACCTTTACAACGTAATATTACAAGAGAGAGTAAAAAACAAAGTCAGTAACTTTTTAATTGGTAAGATTATGGCGGTAAAGTATCGATTGGTATTAAGGCGTGATATGAGCAAAGATGCTGCGGCGGATGCAAAGTTGTTTTATGCGGCGAGCAGTTCGAACGGGATGTGTGATCTGACAATGCTTTGCGATATTATCGCAGACCGTTCGGCGGCAACGGCCGGCGATGTGAAGCTGGTGTTGGATGGACTTTTGTTTGTCGTGAAACAGAAGTTGCAGGATGGGCAGACCATCCAGTTGGGCGACCTGGGGTATTTCCAGGCGGTATTGGGTAGTAAGGGATCGGCCAGCAAGAAGGAGTTTACACCGGATATGGTAAGACGGCCGAGGATAACGTTCCGCCCGGGAAAAGCGTTGCTGGAACTGGCTAAGAAGTTGAAGGTCGAGCGTATGATGCTCGATAAGGAGGATGGCAGTTCGTCCGGTGGCGGCGGTGAAGACGACCGTCCGGTAATCGAGTAGAGGCAGACTAGCGTCTGTCAGCATCCGGGAGGGCCCAGGTGGCGGAAGATACAGGCGGCCTGTTTGGGGGTCAGTAGCTTCCGCCCGGGTTTCCAGCCGTTGGCAGTCAGCTGCGACATCAGTTCACGACTCACTCCGATCCAGCGGCCGAGTTGACGGGTGGCACTCTCCGGCTTGATATGAGGAAAATAGAGAATGGCTAGTTCCTGGTATCCCCACGAACGTTCTTTTCCGTAATCGGAACCGGCGGTTTGTTCTTCTGTTTTCATGCTATGTTCTTTGATGATTTATTATCCCAAATATAGTGAAATAAATGATGAAAGTCAAGCTTTGGACAATATTTGTAATGTATAAAATCACAATATCTTATGACAAAATATGAATTTGTAAAACGTTATCTTCCTGAAGCCGAAGCGGCAGAGAAACGGTTTCGTATCAATCCGGTCATCATGCTTGCACAGGCGGCCATCGAGTCGGGTTGGGGGGAGAGCGATCTGGCGAAACAGCATCGTAATTTGTTCGGTATCGCCGGGTTTGGTCCGGCTAACGAATTCTGGCATGGCTACCAGGTGATACTGGTCGAGGGCGGAATGCCGTTCCGTAAATATGCCGATACGCAGAGTAGCTTTTTTGATTATGCCCGGCTTATCGTTACGGCTTATCCGGCGGCGGCTGCGGTCAGCTATCATCCGGCTGCTTTTGCTCGTGAAATTGCATACAGCAAATATATCAGCGAGGTGAACGGCGATAACCGGGCCGTTTACTGCCGGTTGCTCGACAATCTTTCGTCGTCGATCGGTAAGCTGATCAAGGCTCCGGTGTGTTGAATTTTTTTCGTTTTATCCATAAAAATCAATATCGTATGAATACGCTTCGTATTGTTTGTAAATTTCTGTTGTCGTTGGTGCATGCCCTTTTCCCTGGTGGATTGAAAGTTAGGCACTGCCCGCC
>NZ_CAJJWO010000007.1 GCF_905196875.1 uncultured Parabacteroides sp.
ATACGGCGACCACCGAGATCAACACCGCGATCAGACTAAACAGCGTAATCAATGAACTCAGACTCTCCTCTTTTTCATACAAAGTATTTAATACCTGGTCGAAGAACTTCACATCAAATGGATAATCCGGATGAATCTCATTCAATACATTCTTTACATGACTCATTGCTGACGGCAGGTCAGAACCGGCCTTTACCTTAATATAAGCATACGCAGCACCGCCACTATATCCTTTACCACGTACATAAAAAGCCATAGGAGTCACTTCCGTACGGAACGAAGCGAACTTTATATCCGGAATAAAACCAGCTATCTCAGCTCCATATATCTTATCTCCCAGAGTCATATCATATAGTTTTTTTGCCCTCTCGTTAAAGATATAAACCCCGTCAGTCGTTAAAGCATCCTCTTCACGAAAATCCCTTCCCTCAATCACAAATATATTCATAACCTTAAGAAACGATGGATCTACGGGCATGCACTGAAACTGTATAGTCTCGCCATTTAATTCGCGTCCCCACTCCATATACTGATCCTGGCTGGACAGCATAAACTCGCCATAAGTGACATCCGCTATACCAGAAAAAGACTTTAATCGGCTGCTGAAAGCATCCGAACTCTTCAAAACAGGTGCCGTCAGGTTCGTTACGATCACTTCATCCTTATCATAGCCAAGCGGACTACTTTGCATAAAATGGTTCTGCAGATACATAAACATCGAACCGATGATCAATGCAAAAGAGGCAATAAACTGTACGCTAATAAGCACATTACGCAATCTCCGCCCTTTCGGTGACAAACCGAAACTTCCTTTCAGAACCAACGCCGGAGAAAAAGAAGTCATATAATAAGAAGGATACAAGCCGGCCAACACTCCTGTCAGCAATGCGATCAAAGCCGTTACGGAAAGTAACAACGGATGAGCGGTCAAAGACATATCTGCATCCACCAATTTCGCTATCGGGCCACTACCTGCTATATAGACCATCCACAAGGCCAGTAAATAAGCCACCACACTGACACAAACAGCCTCCATCAATAGTGAAAAGCGCAGTACACCGTCCGAACTACCCAATACCTTCTGCGTATTAATACTTTTCACCCGCATAGGTGTCAGCGCCGTACTGAAATTGGTAAAATTTATACCTGCAATAATCAGAATGACCAATGCAAAAGCAAAAAGTACCAGTACCGTCTGCCGGCTCGATTTGGGAACCATATCGAAAGTCACATCCGTAGCATAATGTACATCTGGTAAACGGGTCAAACGGAAATTAGGCTCACCCGAATACCATGACATATTCTTCCCCAGATTATTCTCTTTATAATAGGTCAGAAAATCGCTCACCAGATCCTTTGCCGACTCTGGATTATCGAGCCGGATAAAAATTATAGCTCGAATTACCCCAATCATGTAAATCCTGTTTATCATCCATCTTTATAAAGACAGCATTCTGGATGATACTATTAAGGGGAAGATCGCGGTAAACGCCGCCTATCGTGTAATTACCTTCTGGTGTAGTGAAGAGGCCGGCCAACCTCCCTTTGCTTTCTTTGGCCATAATCTGCCGGCCGACCACCGGTTCGCTTCCGAATAACTTCTGCGCCATATTTTCAGGGATCAGCATCTTACCCGGTTCCTTCAGCGCATCTACTGAACCTTCCAGTATATCAAAATCGAATACATCTGTAAATGAAGGATAAACAGTCATAGTTGGTTCCTGATAGAAGTTTTTCTCCCCTCCCTTATCAACCGAATAAAATGTTTCATTATAAAATGGATAGGTGAGCGCCCCTGCAACGATATGCGGAGAGAAATTGATAAAAGCATCAGCTATCGGACGCGACACAACAGCTTGTGTCGATGTCTTATCCCATTGTATTTCGACCCGGTAGATATTATTGGCATTCTTATGGAATGTATCGAAGTTCTTATCATAGTCGACTTGCATCATTATTACCATAAAAGCGGTAAAAGCTACCGACAAACCGAGGATATTAAGTATGGTTGCCATCTTGAAACGACGTAATACACTAATAAAATTCCGAATAATAGTTTTCATTGACAGATGTATTTTTAGTCAGAACAGTTCAAATCGCGTGCCAAAACAATTAACTCACTAATAAACAACAAATTGAAAACACAAAACATTCCATTACATGTCTAAATATTGGACACTGGTGTAAAATAATTAGACATCATCATAATTATATTCTAAATGAAAGACCAAATCAATATCGTCGACCTGTTTTCTAATTATCCTTGATATTCTCTACCGGATTGGATATGGCAGCCTGGTAACTCTGAACAAATACTGTAACAAAAGAGATGATCAGGCAGAACAAGCCGGCAACGGCATATATCCAGGGAGAAAGTTCGATGCGATACGAATAATCGGTCAGCCATCCGTTCATAAAATGCCAGATCAGCGGTATAGCGATGATAAAGGCAACCGCCACATAGGTCAGGAAAGCTTTCACCAACCGGATCAATACCTGTGCATTGGTCGAACCGAATACCTTACGTACTGCTATTTCAGACGAACGCTGCTGGATAAAATAAGTCGACATTGCCAACAATCCTAACAACGAGATCAGGATCGCGATACCGGCAAAGATCACCACGATGGTCAGTGTTCTTTCCTGCACGGCAAACGACTCCTCGACCTGTTCATCCATAAACTTGCCGGTAAAATCCATGCCGGTTACCTGTTTATAGGTATCGGCCACTTTCTGACGGGCGACATACGGGTCACCGTTCACTTCGACAAGGATATTCCAGGGCTTTTCATCGAGATCTTTCGCTTTTTCTGTCAGGATGACGATTGTCGGACTGTTCTTTTGCAGAATGTTACGTAGCTGGAAGTCTTTCACGATACCTGCCAGCGGAGGAGTTCCCCAATGGGAAAGGTCTACTTTCTCTGCATCGTCGGGCAGTGCCAATGCCCGCATGGCGCTTTCGCTTATAAAATACCTGGTCGTACCGGTCACCTGGTTATCGCGCAGGAACTGGAAGCCGAGGATGTCGGCAAAGGGTTTGTCACAACGGATCATCTGGTAGCTGATCTTCTTACCATCCGCGTAACGGGCGGTATAATTCATTCCCATATTGAAAGGCGTACCTAATCCGGCACCGACCCGATTAACGCTGGCTAGTTGTTCCAGCTCGTTCATAAGCGTGAAACAAGTTTGCTCGTCAGGCAGTTCCATGCCGTTGATATCGATAATGTTAGTCGTATTGTAACCCAGAGGAGCCTTAATCATATATTTTACCTGCAAAAACATGGTGAGCGAGGCGGCAATCAGACAAATGGTAATAGTATTCTGAAAGACAATGAAGAACTTGCTGAATACCATCTTCGTCTGCTTACGGAACGTGCCGCGTACTACTTCGATAGGCTTTGCATTGGAGATCACAATGGCTGGCAACAGTCCGGAAATAAAACCGGTTAAAGCAATCAGCAGTATCACGATCATGCAGTTCAACGGAGTGAACATGCCAGGCAGATCGATCTTTCTATCCAGCAGATTTCCAGCATACGGAGCAAATACGAAAGCCAGCAGCAGTCCGAACAGAAAAGAGACTGCCGTCATCAGCGTCGATTCCATGATCAGACGTGAAAAGAGTTCCTTACGTGATGAGCCTAGCAAACGGCGGGTAGCCATCTCTTTGGCACGGAAACCTGTTTGTGCCACCGTCAGGTTGACGTAGTTGATAATAGCGAAGATCAGGATGAGCAGACCTACAGACATCAGGATCATGACGAACTGCCAGTTACCACGCTCAATGGTGTACATACCCCAGGGACTATGTTGCTCCCAGAAATAGAGTTTCTTCAAGGGTACAAAATGGATACCCTTTGATTTGTCTTCTTCAAATGACCGAAGGAAGGTTGCGAAATATTCGCGGATATCGGCCGAGCGGGCAGTAATGTCGGCACCTTCACGTTGCATCACGAAAACATTGGTAGCTCCGTAACTGTTATAGTTGCCGAACATTCCTTCATCCTCTGCCATAAGATGAATATTTTCGATCCGGAAGAGGATATCCTGATAAGGGATAACCGAATTGCTGATATCTTTCATAATCCCGTTGACCGTCAGTGATAACTTATCATTGATGCGGATCGTTTTACCCATCGGATCTTCATCCGCAAAATAACGGTTGGCAAAAGACTGGGAGATCACGGCAGAGTTTCTGGCTGCCAATACGGTATTCTTATCTCCTCTCACCAGCGGAAAACTGAAGAAGTCGAAGAAGGTGGTATCGGCAAGCATCAGGTTGGCGGTCAGGTTCATATCGCCTTTCTGAAGCGGCGTTTTATCAAAAACGCGTGTCATAACATGACAAACTTTTTCAATCTCCGGATAATGTTCTTCCAGGCGGTAACCTATCTGATAGGCAGAACCCATATATTCACCATCAGTCAGCACATAGGTACGGTCTACGTTTTCATGATAGCGATCGGTCGTCAACTCGCTGGCTACATAAGTAGCAATCAGGATAACGAACATTAATGATATGGACAGACCGAACAAGTCGATGATGGTGTATCCTTTATTCCGTCCCAGGAACTTAAAGAAGGATTTCAAGTTTAGCAGATTACTCATATTGCATTATTATTTATTCATTATTAATTATTAATTGTTCTTTATTCACTCTTTACACTGTTCACCGGATTCTCATTCGCCGCTTTCCAGTTCTGGAAAGTAACCGTCAGCATGGTGATCGCCGCCACAAGGACAAAGGCCAGGGCAAAAACCCACCAGTAAATCGGTGTCTTGTCAGAAAAGTTCTCCAACCATTTATGTACCCCGTAATAGGCAAACGGGATGGCAATAATGAAGCAGATAACAACAATTTTCAGATAGGCTTTATTGAACATATTCAATATCTCGCCCACCGTTGCTCCGAACACTTTACGTACTCCGATCTCCTTCCGGCGATATTGTGTCTCGAAAACAACCAATCCAAAAACCCCCACGATCGACAATACGATAGCCAGCAGGCTGAACAAAGTTATCATCTTTTTTAAATACTGTTCCTTATCATAGAGGTTATCTAACATCGTATCGTAGAAGTTAATATCAAGCGGATAGGTTGGATCGATTTCTGCCAGCGATTGCCGGATATGGTCTATGGCCTCCGCCATATTCGTCCCGGCATTCAGACGGATAAAGGAGACGGACATCGTCTCTCTCGGATCGACAATGAAAGAAACGGGAGTGCCCGACTGGCGGAGCGAGGTAAGTTTTAGATCGTTTACAAAGCCGGCTATGCGTGCTTCACCTTTCCAGAATTTATCGAGGGCGTGCCCGGCTTCCAGCTGGAATGTCTTTTGGGTGGTACTGTTATATATAAAGGTAAGGACAGAATCGCGACCGTCCGACTCGGTGAAATCGCGACCATCGATCACCGGAATATCCATCACACGCAGAAAGTTGGGGGATACGGTAATCCAGGGTGTGTTGATCTCTTTCCCATTGTAGTAGGTGGAGCTAGTGGAGTAAACATCTTCCAAGCCGAATTTCTGGTTGGAAAAAGCTACGTCGGCAATACCGGAATAGGATTTTAATTTGTCGACATATACGTCTTTGGCATTTTTGTAGATATTCTGGTTCAATGTAACCACTGCGATCTGGTCTTCGTTGAACCCGCGGTCGAAAGAACGCATATACTTATTCTGTATCTGGATGAATGAAGCACCGATAATCAGGCCGATCGACACGATATACTGAAAGCCGATCAGCACAGTGCGCAGTTTGCGCCCGGAAGCAGACAAGCCGAAACTACCTTTCAGCACCAAGGCGGGTTGGAAAGAGGTCATATAGCATGCCGGATAGGCACCGGCTGCCAGTCCCAACAGCAAGGCGATCGCTCCCATTATTACTAATAAGTAGAAATGGTTTAACGGATTCGTATCGGCTTCCACAAATGATAATATATTCATCCTGTTTAAGAAGAAAAGCAACAGGAGAGATAGTATAAATGCCAGAATACTGATACCTGCAGCTTCTGTGATCAGTCCGCGGCGTAAGCTTCCAGTGGTGCTGCCCAGTACTTTCTGTGTATTGATGCTCTTGATTCGCAATGGGGCTAGTGAAGTACTGAAGTTGGTAAAGTTGATCCCGGCGATAATGATTACCAGGAATGCGATCAGGATGAGTAAGCGTACTGTTTCAGGGTTACCTTCTTTGAATACACCTTCCTGCAGGCCTTTGACATAGTAGGTGTCGGCCACGGGTAATAGCTTCAACCGAGATGTTTCGGGGAAATCGTGTGAGGCGTAATCAAAGGTTTTATTGAATGTTTCTTCCACTATTTCCTTCGAGTCGGGTGAGTCGAGCAAGACATATCCGATAAAGCCTTGCGAACCCCAATTATTCTCCAGACTCTTATTTATCTTTACATAGATAGCGTTGTACATCTGTGAGTTGGAAGGGAAGTCCCGGTAGACGCCCCCCACGGTGAAGGTTTTTATATCTTCCCGCATATAGACTTCTTCATTCATGTGGAGTTGCTGTCCTACAGCGGGTTCATTGCCAAAGAGCCGCTTTGCAATGCTTTGCGGGATCAATGCTTTCTCTGGATCCTGCAAACAATTGTCATCCCCTTCCAGCAGGGTCGGATTGAAAACCTGCAGTATTTCAGGTGTACAGGCAGAGAACTGTTCGATAAAGCCGTTTTTCTTTCCATCCTTCTCGACTGTAAAATACATTTTCCCATTAAACTGTGCCGCCAATGCTGTAATCAATGTACCGGCTTTAATATGTGGTGAAGAGGTTGTTACAGCCTCCATGAAAGGGATAGGTAAAATGGCTGCATAAGGATCATCCACATCTTTATGGTGTTGAACACGGAAGATCCGGTCATAATCGGGATAACACCGGTCGAAATTATATTCATATTCGACCTGCATCATAATCACCAGAAAAGCAGTAAAAGCAACGGTCAGCCCTACTATATTCAGAAAGGACGCCATCTTGAAACGGCGTAGCACGTTAATAAAGTTTCGCAATATCGTTCCCATCAGTACAATGTTTTTTGTTATTTCATCTTCTATGCTTTTCTAATGTTCAAATTGCGTGCCAAAACAACAAACAACTAATTATCAGCCACATATAATTAAACCCAATTCGACAACTGTCAAAATATTAGACAGTCCTGTCTAGTTTTTTTACATGTAACGGAACCGGAGTAGTAAAGCATGATAATTCATGTCTTTTTGTAGATACGGCTTATATAGAACTATAGAAAAAAACACTTACGCTTTTGAGGTGAAAAGTATAAGTATGGTTCTCGGCAAGAAGGATCTGTTTTGTATTATAACCTAATGGAGCCTTTGTCTATTTATTGGACACAGGAACGGACGATCTCAATGAACCTTTCCGGTTCTTCCAGATTGGGTGAATGTGCGGAGTTTCCCATTGTGTAAAATCCTTTATCCGGAGCGGATATCCGCTCACTATATTCTTTGGCCAACCGGTATGAAACCTGATAGTCGTACTTACCCTGAATAATGTAGACCGAGATCCATCATGACAGCAGCCATGGAGCTATTCTCATGTTTTATTCCGATTCCGTATTTATTCATCAAGAGAGAACGTTATCTACCGTACAAAGGTAACATATAAGCCTATACGATCAAGATACCCACGCTATTAATAAACAAAAACAAAGGCGGATAGTCATTCTTATAAATAACTTCCGCCTTTGGATTTATAATACTCGTATCGTTATTTATTAGCAATGCTATCCACCGGATTGGCATTTGCCGCTCTATGGCTCTGGAAAAAGACTGTTACAAATGATATGAACAGACAGAAAACTCCGGCTGTAACAAAGATTAGCGGGTTTAAAGAGATCCGGTATGAATAGTCGGATAGCCACTGATTCATAAAGTACCAGATAACCGGGGTCGCAATTATAAATGCGACGCCAACATAAATCAGGAACGAACTGATCAGACGCAGCAAAACACCACGGTTATCAGAGCCGAACACCTTACGAATGGCTACCTCCTGCGAACGTTGCTGGATAAAGTAGGTCGACATGGCCAGCAGCCCCAGCATGGAGATCAGGATCGCTATCCCGGCAAAGATCGAAACGATCTTGGTGGTACGTAACTCAGCCTCGAACGACTTTTGTACCTGCTCATCAAGGAATGTCCCATCAAAATCCAATCCGCCGGAAGCATTTTTATAGATATCACGTATCTTTTCGAAAGCAGTATACGGATTACCCTCTACCTCTACAAGAACAGACCAGGGATATAAATCCTTCCGCTCATCGATACGCACCATTGCCGGACGAGTTTCATCGGTTATATTGCCTTGTTGAAAATCGCGGACAATACCAGCAATCGGCGTTGCCTCCTTATTCCACCGGAAACTAGGCGCATCCAAAGGGAGTTCCATATCCCTCATGGCTTTTTCGGTTAGATACCAACTCTTTGCAGCCAGTTTGTTGTCACGGATTATCTCATATCCCAACATATTAAAAGCTGCACTATCCATTATGAATTGCTGGAAACCCAAGAATTTACCCTCATAATCGGAAGACATATTATTACTTCCGCTAAGAGGCATCCCCGCTACCAGACCTACCCGCTTAACGAACGACTGACGGCCAAATTCATCGATCGCGGCATTGCGATCGGAATTGTTAGCGAAGTTATTTCTTATCTCCAGGATATTCCCCGTATTGTATCCGAGCGGTGCGTTGATCAGGTGATACGATTGAAGAATCATCACAATGGAAGCTGCAATCATCGCAATGGTAATGGCATTCTGGAAAGTGATGAATATCTTACTGAACACCATCTTAGTTTGCCGGCGAAATGTTCCGCGCACAATATCGATCGGCTTGACTGAAGATATAAGCACCGCAGGCAACAAGCCGGAAAGAACACCAATCAACACGATCAACGCAATTGCAGCAACGATCCAGACCGGGGTAAAGGTTGCCCCCAAGTCGACCTTTGTCTGCAACAGGTTATTGACGAAAGGTACCGCCGCATAAGCCAACAACCAGCCTATACAGAAAGATATAACCGTCAGCAAAGTCGATTCTTCCACCAACCGCAGGAATAACTCACTGCGGGATGATCCCAGCAGGCGCCGGGTGGCCATCTCTTTGGCACGCTGACCGGCCTGAGCCACCGTCAGATTGATGTAGTTGAATATAGCGAATATCAATATCAGGATACCGACGGAGAGCAATACGATCACGAACCGCTTATTACCAAACTGGACGGTACCGAATCCCTCCGAACCGCTAAAATACAGATCATGTAAAGGCATCAAACCGACCTCTTTCCACATACCCTGCTGATACGGCCAGAATGATTCTTTGAAATAACTAAGTATATCATCGACCTTCGGTGTCAGGTTGGCACCCGGTTTCATCATCAGGAAAGGAACGGCCGCACCAGCGTTTCCGGGATGATCCATGCTTATCGAACCATTATATTCATTCGCCCGCTCGACACGCATCAGCAAATCGGCATAAGGGATGGTCGAATTTTTGATATCTTCCATGACACCGCCAATCATATAAGATGTGGAATCGCCGATCACGATACTTTGTCCTACCGGGTTCTCTGTGCCAAACAGTTTATTGGCAAAGGTACGCGACAGAACGACATTGCCTCTGTCTTCCAATGCCCGTTTGGCATCCCCTTCCAGCAGTTTGAACGAAAAGAAATTGAAGAAGCAGGAGTCGGTTGCTATTACTTTTGCGGTTAACTTTGTCTCATTCCTTTTTACGACTTGTGGGGCGACTCCGGCTGATATGACCGGGCAAACCTTTTCAATCTCCGGATAACGTTCCATCAGCTTATAAGCGATCGGCAAGCCGGATACCGGTCCCATATCGCTGGTTAACACATAGATGCGGTCGCCATCGGTATGAAACTTATCGACCGACAATTCCTGCACCGTATAAACAGCGATCAATATAACAAACATCAACGATACGGACAATCCGAACACATCGATGGCTGTATAAGCTTTGTTCCTGCTGAGAAATTTCAGGAACGATTTTATGTTTAATAAATTGTTCATCTTCTTAGTTGGCTTATTGTTTTTAAATCAGAGCGAGAGTAAAAATCATATCCCGCCTTCACAGGTAGGATATGTCCATGTTTATTCTTTTTAAATTTAACTATATGTGTGTGTCTGAAAAATCATAATTAAATAAATTCGCTCACTGATGAAACGATGCTACCGTCGAACAGGTTGACAATGCGATGGGCGAAACTGGCATCGTGTTTGGAGTGGGTCACCATAATAATGGTCGTTCCCTCTTTGTTCAGTTCTGTCAACAACTGCATAACTTCAGCACCGTTTTTTGAGTCCAGGTTACCGGTCGGCTCATCCGCAAGGATGATCTTCGGGTTGGAAACGACTGCACGAGCGATGGCTACACGCTGCTGCTGACCTCCGGAGAGCTGCTGTGGGAAGTGGGCAGCACGGTGGCTGATGTTCATACGTTTCAGAATATCGTTCACCATCTGTTTACGTTCGGATGCTTTCACTTTCAGATAGGTCAAAGGCAACTCTACATTTTCGTAAACGTTCAGTTCATCGATCAGGTTAAAGCTCTGGAATACGAAACCGATATTACCTTTGCGAACCTGTGTACGTTCCTTTTCTTTCAGGTGGCCTACTTCCTTATCGATCAGGTAATAATCTCCTGAAGTCGGGTTATCCAGCAACCCCAGAATATTCAGTAAAGTAGATTTACCGCAACCGGAAGGTCCCATGATAGCGACGAATTCACCATCCTTTACCTCCATCGAAATATTATTCAATGCTATTGTTTCTACCTCTTCAGTACGGAAATGCTTACTTAATCCTTCAATTTTAATCATGGCTATTTATTATTAAATTATACAATTCTGTTTGTTTTATACTTCTGCCTATACAAGGGCAAATAGTGTGCCAAAAGTGGTAAATAATTAATAAACAAACAACTAGAACAAAAGCTATTTTAGCGATGTGTCAAAATATTAGACAGTGGTGTAAATTTATTAGACAGTAGAAGGTATAAAACAAAAACATTCCGCCTTCACAGGTGGAATGCCTTCTAATATAGTACATTTTAGTCATTCGATATAAACATCGATTTGGTATTGGTATCATAATCAAACTCGAAAGAGCCAGAACCTAAGTCAAGATAGGCACCTCCAATTTTTTTAGGATCATAATCGAAACGTTCGATCTTGCTGACTGTCACCTTGCCGGATTTGGAAACAGACAACGAATAGGATATGTCCGTTTTTCCACTTCCAAAGCGGTAGAATGAAGGCAACAGTTTCCCACTCTTCTTGTCATCAATGATTTTATATGCAGCACTTTTATCCTTTTCAAAGGCTGCCACAAACTCATCCAACAATTTCTGATCGTTTGAGAAAGTAACCGTTTTGATAATTTTCTCCGTCTTTTTCGTCTCCCGGTTTTTGTTATAGATCACGTTCATATCGATCGTATCCATGTTCTCGCACTTTTTCATAAGAGCATTCAGGGTTTCCTGTGCCTTCAAACCCTCCGTCATACCTCCTACTAAAAGGATTACACACAATAAAATAATTTTCTTTGTTTTCATACTGTTTTATCTGTTGATGATTAATACTGTTTATTCGTTATATATGATCCACTTCATTTCCTGCCGGAAATACTTGTTCGGATTCTCTTCCAGGATTTTCCGGTAAGGGTTAGTTGCATTCACCTCCCTTTCATGGAGGAGTTTTTCTTTTTGGTTCACCTGATAGTCTACTTGTTCGGCCTGTTCCTGCTGAAGTTTTGCTTCACGAAGCGTATATTCAAGCTCCGGTAATATTTTATCCATGTCGGTAATGCGTACACCATTACGGACAATGTAACTTCCTTCATAAGGATTGAATGGATCCGGACGGTTATTTTCCCAGAAATAAACCAGAAAGGCCAACAAAGAAGCGGCTACACAAGCGGCCGTCCAGAACAATTTTTTCACAGGTGATTTCCGGAAGAAGCGTCCGCTTTCTGTAACCGGTTCATTTAACTCATTCTTGATCCCTGTCTCAAAATATCCGAATACAGCCTGATAAGGTCGAAGTGCTTCCGGTACATCGGGACCCGTGAAGAAGGAATATAGCACCTGTTCTTCTGCATTGGAGGTTTGCCCGTCAAAGAAACGCTCCAGCAAATATTCTATATGTTTTTGTTTTTCTGTTTGCATAACTGTTACATCTTAAAATATAATTCTTTAACTCGTCTTCTGGCACGTGAAAGATTCATTCGTACCGCATCAGGTGTGCTTCCGGTAAGGGCGGCTATCTCTTCTACTTCGCACCCGTCTACATGTTTCATACGGAGAATTATCTGCTGAAGTCCGGGTAGCCGGTCGATGATACGCATCACCTGGTTCACGTTGTCTTTTTGCTCCAGTTCAGTATAAGGAGTAACCTCGTCGCTGATCAATTCCGACTCGTTCAGTGCCTCTTTCTGTCGGAGTTGGAACGACTTCAAGCGGTTCAGACACAAATGCTTTGTTATCTGCATGGCCAGGGCCTCAACGCTGTTATAGCGGTCCAACTCTTCACGAATATACCAGAGTTTCAGGAAAACCTCCTGTATGACGTCTTCCACATCTTCCGGATCATCCAGCAGACGGCAGGCACAGCAGGTCAGCTTCTTCCGTAACGGTACTACTTCTATTTTAAACTGTTCTTGTTCCATTCTACTATAAAGACAACCGAGGTGGGAAAACATAACATGGAAAGGCAGAAAAAATCGGTTTCGGTAAAAATAAAAAAAACATCCAACTTTCACAAACAAGATGTCTCATACCCTTTAATTTTACAACTCAATGTCAACACTCAATCAAACAATTTATCATTCAATGACCGGACGACTGTCATCGTCTCCCCCGTCCTGCGGGATAAGAGATTATTCTTTAAACAAATGGCAGGAAATATGATTAATTCCGCCAGCGGGTATATAATAATCTTTCATAAATCTGTCAGTCATAATTTTTGCTATTTCAAACCTATATTTTACCTTTGCTGCCATTACCGGGGAGAAATCCGGTATAATGTTATAGAACATTTAATTATCCGTAGACAAAACTGGAAATTTTACTAAGGTGATATTTAGATGTTCGTGCCACGCTTATGTAATTTTTGTTACGATAAGTGGGGGTACGGGCATACTATGTATTCTCATCTTAGGGGTATTCCAGTACCTGTCTACGGGGTTTATGTATATGTTACGTGCCCCTTTTTTTGTGCGGTCGCGGACATATCTGACTTTAAATTCAATAAGATATGAAAAAGAAAACACTAGTACAACTTCGCCACATCGCCAATCGCATCCCGAAACAATTCCCTTACGAGATTGCCACCTTCCTCTGCCCCTTCTGCGATGAATGGGAATTCGCTTTTTTAAACGGTTGCCTGATATTTATACCGGATGGAAAACCAGTACTCGTCATGCCGATAAACACTATTTACGGTACATTAAACACTAACGATACCCTTTATATCCTTTGTAATAACGGAGCTCTGCATTATTTCGACCGGATGACACACCAGCATTACGTCACTTTCCTCGACAACACGGAGGAAGACTTTTTTTGTCGGACGTCCAACTGATGCTAATCAAACGAACCGGAAACATTGTTTCTGAGACTTTGTAGCACGTGTAACTCCCTGGAAACAATGTTTTCAGGGAGTTACTGTTTATCGATTAATCCGCCTTAATACTCTCCACCGGATTCTCATTCGCCACGCTCCATGCACGCAGCAACACGCAGGATACGATAACGGCGTAAACGAACAAAGCGGCACCGATAAAGATAAACAGACTCAGGTGGATGCGTTCGGCGAATTTTTCGAGCCAGCCAGAAGCGTTGATGTAAGCGATGGCCACACCGATGGCAAGGGCCGGAAGGGCGATGTAGGATATGTCGCGCGAAAGCATGCGGAGTATATTCACAGCTGTAGCCCCATTTACTTTGCGGATGGCTATTTCGCGGCCGCGGCGGTTCGTCTCGTCGGCCGTATATCCCAGAAGGCCGATCAGGGCGATTATCAGAGTCACGATACCGCTGATAAGGATCGCGTCGCGGAAATCGCGGTCATCCTGGTACTGACGGACAACATCCATTTTATAGACAGAGGCCTCGACCACTTTGCCGGGGATCGCGTCGGAGAGTATCCGGTTCACTTCCGCCAGGTTTTCCGACGACATCGTGTGCATCTTTATCAGGATGTTTGACGGGGGATTGTAGCAATCAGGAGTGGCGTAAAAGATAACGGAAGCACGTTCATCAGGGCCTTTCAGCGAACCGATGCGGAAATCTTCGTACACGCCGCAGATGGTGAATACCTTCGTGCCATTGCTATGCTCGGACACCATCACGCCTTTGCCGACGATACTTCCCGTCCAGCCAGCTGTCTTCTGCATCAGGTCGATAAACTTACGGCTGACCATTATTTTATCGGCATTTGCCTCGTCGGGACGGAAGGCGCTGCCTTCTACAATGGGAATCTCCATCAGGTCGAAATAACGGTCGCCAACGAAATACATGTCGGCTATGTTGAACAGGTCGCGGTCGTCGCCAGGAATGTTAATGTTATTGCCAGACGGATAACTGAAAGGCAGTTCGGTACTGGCAGATACTATATCCACCTGAGGCAGGCGGCGAAGTTCGGCCATGGCACGTTCGCGCGTTTGCTGATCTACACCGCGTGTATCGCAATAGACCAGGTTCTCGTAAGCGTAGCCGGGATTGCTCGAGATCATCGTATCGTATTGTCGGCTGATGGTGACCAGTAGCGCCACCAGATAGGCCGTGGCGACGAATTGCACGAACAGCAGGCAAAGCTTCCAATATCGTTTCGACTCCTTCACGCTGCGGAAGGCCGAAGCCACCGGTATGCGGATGAAAAGCCACGTCGGCACGAAACCCGTTACCGCAAATACCACCACACAGATGGCCAGCAGGATCGACATGGTAGGTACCGTGAAGAGGGCCGACAGCGAGGCCGACAGCAGTTCTTCTATCTTCCCTTTGAAAACGATGACCAGCAAGGCGGCCAGCAACAACGAAATCAGCAGATGCAGGAAGGATTCGGAGAGGATCATACCGAAGATATTTTTCCCTGAAGCGCCATAGCATTTATGCACGGCCACTTCCTTGGCACGCCCGATCAGGGTGGAGATCACGACCAGTATATAATTGAGCACGGCAATGGAGATCAGGATGATCGCCATGAAAAGGAGCATATAATTCATGTCCTTCACATCCTTATTGTTATTATGTATGTCTTGCAGCGGGAAGATAGAGTAAGAGAGATCCACTCCGGCTTTCTTCAGTCCTTCCATATCCTGGTTGCGCTCCTGCATGCGGCGGATGGCGGGAGCCAGTCCGTCGGGATCGATACCGGGAAGGAGCTTCACGTAAGCGATATAACGGTCGTTGCCTATCCAGTTGGTCGTGCTCCATTCGGGCATGGCGGCCAGCGAAGCTACCGCATCGTAACGCAGGTGGCTGTTTTCGGGGATGTCCTCAAACACGCCGCCGATGGTGAAGGGTGAACCGTGGTTGGTATCACGGACGAAGGTTTTGCCTACCACATCGCCCACACCACCCATCTTCTCAGCCAGTGACCGGGAGATCATCGCGTAACCGGGACGTGCCAGTACGTCTTTCGGGTCGCCGACCAGTACGGGACGGGGGAAGATATCGAAAAAGCTGGTGTCGGCCAACAGGATCGTGGCTGTGAGGTACTGCTCGGCAGGAGTCATGATCAGTTCGTTGTTCTCGCCGATACGGGTGTAACGGGTGGCGAATTCCACACCGGGTACCTCGGCTTTCATGCCGGGGGCAATCGCGCCGCTCACCTGTCCCCAGGAGTCTTTCTTGCCTTCCCGGTTGATGTCCGACTTAACCAGGTAGATGCGGCCGTTGTCGGGATAGAAGTTATCGTACGACCGTTCGAAACATACTTTGGCGACCAGCACCAATCCCATCGCCAGACCGACGGCCAGCGCGAGTATCTTGATTCCGTTGCTCCTCCCCTTCTTGAAGAGGGAACGGAGAGCCATGTTAAAATTCTTCATCATCTATACTGTTTTTTATTTTACTACTGATATATATGCTTTTCCTATTCCGATTTCAGGCTCAGTACCGGGTTGGCATTCGCCACCATCCAGGTACGGTAGACCACCGTCAGAAGGATAATCACAAGCACTACCACAGAGCCGGCTGCGAACAGGCCCGGATTCATCGGAATCTTCTCTGAAAACTGCTGCAACCACCTCTCACCGGCAAACCACGAGGCGCCCGCACCGGTCAGAATAGCCGGCAACGCCATCCATACAACATCCTGGGAAATCAAGCGGAGGATATCACGCTCGGTTGCCCCGTTGATCTTGCGTACGGCGATTTCTTTTCCGCGGCGGTTCGTCTCGTCGTTGATGTAACCGATCAGGCCTACAAGGGCAATGATCAGAGTGATGATACCGCCGGCCATCACCGAGTCGCGGAAAATACGCGAGGTATCGTAGAGCTTCGTGAGGCTGAAACGATAGTCGACGAGGTTGATGTCGCGGTCGGGCAGGAATTCTTTTATTACATTATTTATATGGGCCAGATTCTGTGCATTCCTTTCATGGAATTTGACGACGAGGGTCTGCTCGGCCCGCTTCGAGAAAAAGATAGCCGAGTTCAACATGCCTTCGTGATCGATCCGGCCGATGCGCACGTCGTCATAGACACCCACTACCGTGAAAGGATCGTTCGTGCCGTGCCCGCCGATATCGAGCTTCTTGCCTACCACACCGTCTTTCCATTCGAATACGTTGGCCAGCTCGGTGGCCAACTGTCGGCTCAGCATGACGAGTTGCATGGAGTCGGAATAGGATTCGTCGAAGGCTTTTCCCTCTATCACCTCCATTTCGAGTAAGGAGACGAAGTTGGCATTGGTGCCGTAGAGATCCTGGAAATGAGCCACGGCATCCTCCGAACCGGGACGATAGACAATATCGCCCGAACCGGAAAAGGCCGGCAGTTCATAACAGGTCGTGACGTCTTCCACCTCCGGCTGCTTGCGGATCTCATCCATCAGCGCCTTGCGGGAGGATTGCGAAACGCCTTCCAGGTTGCAGAAAGCCAGCCGATCATAGGAGTATCCGGGATTTTCATTCACCATGAAACTATATTGCCAGCCAATAACGATCAACAGGCATACGAGGAAACCTACTGCCACGAACTGGATAAACAGCAGTGCTTTCTTCCACGACCGTCGGGAGTTGGTGTACGAACGGAATACCAACGCCACGGGAATCCGCGCGAACAGTTGCGAAGGCAGCAGGCCGGCAACCAGAAACACCAATACACAGACGCCAAGCAGGATCATCAGCGTGTCGGGCGTGAAAAGCGACGACAACGAGGTGCCCAGCAGTTCTTCCACGATCCGGCGGAAACCGAATACAAGGAGTGTGGAGAGGACCAGGGATATCAATAGGTTAAGAAATGTCTCCGAGAAGATCATGTCGGTAATGTTCCAGCCCGTCGCGCCGTAGCATTTATGGATCGCCACATCCTTCGAACGGGTCACCATCGAAGAGATGACCAGCAGCACATAGTTCATCAGGGCGGCAAAAAGGATTGCGAAAGCGATGGCAGTCAGCATCACAGCCATACGCTTGGTGGCCGGAGAGCTGGCATATAGTTCGCCGAGGGGACGCAGGAAGATGCTATACCCCATGCCCTGCTCCTTCAGTTTCTTCGAATCGACGTGACGGTCGAGCATCTCGGCCATAGGTTGCAGCATATCGTCTGCCTGCAGGCCGGGTTGCAGGAGGACGTAGGCGTTGAAGCTGTCGCCACCCAGCCATTCATCTTCCTTCGTCCATCCGGCAATCGCCTTGAAGGAAGAAAGGGAGACAAGTATATCGTAATAAAGATGGGTATTCTTCGGAACATCCTTAAACACACCGCCGACGGTAATCTGGACGCCCGGGAATGTCTCCACCTCAAAGGTTTTGCCGATCACGTCTGCTCCGTCAGGGTCGATCTTACCGGCCATTTCTTCCGAAACAAGGGCATAAAGAGGGCGCGACAGTGTCTCACGGGCATCGCCGGCCAACATTTCGCGAGGCAGCACGTCGTAGAAGCAGGAGTCGGCCATGATGAAGTTGGCCTTATATTTCTTCTCGTCGGGTGTTTTCATCACCAGTTCGCCCATTCTATCACAACGGGTAGCTGCTTCCACACCAGGGATCTCGGCTTTCATGCCGGGGGCTATACCCCCACTGACGTGGGGGTAGCCCTCATGGGTCTTACCTCCGATGCTGAAGTTCTCCTGGATGGCAAAAAGCCGGTCGGACTCGGGATAAAAGTTATCGTAGGAGAGCTCGAAGCAAACCTTCGCAATCAGAACTAATCCCATGGCAAGCCCGACGCCTAGCGACAGGATCTTTATATCATTATGTCTGCCCTTCTTGAACAGGCAGCGGAAAGCAATGTAGATGTTCTTCATGGTAATATGTATATTTTATTCTAATATCAACACTTCGTTATCCTTGTAACTTTCGTAGCTGGAAACGATCACCTTCTCACCTGCTTCGAGACCTTCCGTTACTTCATAGAACTGCGGGTTCTGACGGCCGATCTTGATCTTGCGGCGATATGCTTTCTTACCATCTTTGTCGAGTACGAAGATCCAGCTGCCACCGGTGCTCTGGAAGAACGTGCCGCGCGGAATGATAATACTTTCGGTGGGTTGTCCCAGATAGAGGCTGATGTAATAAGTCTGTCCGCTGCGGATATTGTCAGGACGTTCGCCTGTGAAAACAAAGTCTGTGCGGAACTTACCGTCGCGTACTTCCGGGTAAACCTTACGCACGGACAGGTCGAAACTCGTACCCTGGCGATCGAATGCAGCATCCAACCCCGGTTTAACGCGGTCGATATAATGTTCGTCGATCATCGCTTCGATCTTGTAATCGGAAAGGTCGTTGATCTGGCCGATCTTCATGCCGGCTGTTACGTTCTGTCCCAAAACGACATCCAGCAAGCCCAATTCACCGTTGATCTGCGAACGTACATTCAGGTGTTCCTTACGTTCGTGCACCAACTGGATGTTGCGACGCATATTAGCCAAACTGGTTTCCATCTCTTCCATCTGGATAGTGCGGGAAATCGAATCCTGATACAAACGCTGCACAACGAGGTCGTATTTCTTTGTTGCCAGTTCGTAATCTTCTTTCGCCTTCAGGTAGTCTTCCTTGGCGATCAAGCTTTCTTCATACAGTTTCTGTTGCTGGTGATAAGCACGGCGGGCCCGGTTCATGTCTACATCCAGCTGGGCTTTTTCAAGTTGGTTACTTAATTTATCCTGTTCCATGGCAACCTGAGTATTACGAAGGAAGTTCTGTTTTTCAGCCAACTGCGCTTCCGCATCCAGTATCTGAAGATCGAGGCCTGAATTGGAAAGACGGATGATCACATCTCCTTTCTTTACCTGGGCTCCCTCTTCCACTACCTTCTCCTGCACGATACCTCCTTCTTCAGGGCTCAGCTGCACGACAGTGATCGGCTGTACCTGCCCGTCTACACGGACGAAATCGTTGAACTGTTCCTTTGTCACATTACCGATACTGATACCGCGGGCATCTACTTTCAGTGTCGATGCATGATCGCCGAAAATGATCCAGCCGACCAATACAAGGAATAAAACGCCACCTGCCACATAAGGTAAATGTTTCTTCTGAATGCCTCTTTTCTTTTCTAATTGAATATCCATGGTTGTATGTTTTTATTTCTTATTATCTATTCTTTCTTTTTGTCTGATTCTTAGTTTATGCCTTCAATCAAAGGTTTACCTTTATAATAGTCAACCAGTTTGCATTTCATCAGATACATCAGTTTCCGTTGCAACAGGTCCGCTTTCGACAAGAGTAGTGTATTGGCGCTGGTTTGCAAATCGATCGGGCTCATCAAACCTTCTTCAAACTTGCGGAGTGTGACCTGATAGGCAATCTCATCAGCCTTAGCTTTCTTTTCCATCTGGATCGTTTCTTTAGCATATCCTTCACGGTCGAGGATCGCCTGTTCGATAGCAGTCTGTAACTGACGAAGTACTTCAGTTTGTTGTTCCTGAGCAATACGTACACTATTACGTGCTTTACGCACATTGGTCAAACGGCTCAAACCGTCAAAAAGCGGAAAACTCAGGTTAAAAGAGATATATTCGCCACGGTTGTTACTGAACTGGTCACCAAAAGCCATAGTCGGAGTATAATCATCTGCTGTTTTATCTACTTTCAGGTTCTCAAAATAATTGGTAGAAATACCTGCTGAAAAAGATATAGTTGGCAGCAAACGCCCTTTAGCCATCAGATATTGCATCTTATAAGATTTCAATTGCAGTTTAGCCTGTAAAGCGACCGGATTATTATCGGATGCATAATCGTAGATTTCATCTACCGACTCCATCATAGTAGCATATGATTTATCGAGCAGTAATGTATCGACATCCAGTTCGACATCTGAAGGATAATTCATATTTTGTTTCAAAGTCAATAAAGCTGTATTAAACAAATTCTGTTGATGGGTCAGATTATAATCATTGGCAGCCACCTGAGCTTCAATCTGTGCCACATCAGCTTTTCCTTTCAGCCCCAACTCTTCCTGACGACGAGTTCTGTACAGGATACGGCTGTTTTCTTCCAATTGTTCGGCAGCCAGCTTGACTGTACCCTGATAGTATACCACATCCATAAAGGCCTGCATTGTATTGATAGCCAGATCGTCTTTCTCCTTCTGAACATCATTCATTCCCATCTGCCGGTTTGCTTTTGCCATCCGCCACTGGTTGATCAATTGTCCACCGTTAAAAATAGGAATGGAGACATTCAATCCATAGGCATTATTAAATGTAGAAGTATTACTATAGATATTCGTTCCGGGGTCAACCGAACGTCCAAAATTATATTGTGCTCCTACACTTGCACTCATAGACGGGAAAAAGGATGCTACTGCCGAATTTAATTCAGCTTTATAAGAGTCGCTCGTATAAGCTTGCTTTTTTACCTTAGGACTGTTTTCTACGGCGTAATGCATACATTCATCCATTGTCCAGAGTTTTTCCTGTGCCACGGCAACTGTTGCCAGGCTAAACGAAAGAACCGATGTCAATATTATCTGTTTCATTTTTGTGTTATTTTCTGCATACAGAAAGGCAAAGAGCGTGCCAAACTATATAATACTTTATTTATCAACAAATTGACAAATCACCAAACTTTCCGGAGTGTAAAAAAATTAGACAGTGGTGTACAAATATTAGACAAACGATAATTACCCGTTTGCCCCTCTTATTTTATCTGTCTAAATATTAGACACAGGTTAGGAAGTATAAAACCGAACCTGTATCTTTGCATTAAAATACATTATTATTACGATGGCTAAACAAGGCACCATACTGGTTGTAGACGACAACAAAGGGATTCTGACCGCAGTACAGATGCTGTTAGGTACCTGTTTTGAAAAAGTGATAACGATTTCTACCCCCAACAAGATAAAAACGACGTTACATAATGAAAATGTAGATGTGGTTTTGTTGGATATGAACTTCAGTGCAGGGATCAATACCGGAAACGAAGGGCTATTCTGGCTCTCCGAAATCAAGAAAGAAGAACCGTCCGTACAGGTCGTCCTGTTCACGGCCTACGCCGATATCGACCTGGCAGTAAGAGGTATAAAGGAAGGAGCGACCGATTTCGTTGTAAAACCGTGGAACAATGCCAAGTTACTGGAAACGTTGAAAACGGCTTACGACATACGGATGGCAAACCGTAAAGGTATCCCTCATGAAAATGAGAAACAAGTCATTTCCAAAGAAAGCGGTATGTTCTGGGGAGAAAGTAACGCTATGCAACAACTCCGTAACCTGATAGAGAAAGTAGCCAAGACAGATGCCAATATTCTGATCACCGGCGAGAACGGTACGGGTAAAGAAATGTTGGCCAGGGAAATCCATATACTCTCGAACCGTAAAAAAGAAGCAATGGTTCCGGTAGATATGGGCGCTATTACCGAAACACTGTTTGAAAGTGAGCTGTTCGGCCATATGAAAGGAGCTTTCACCGATGCACGTGCCGACCGTCCGGGTAAATTTGAAGCTGCTAACAACGGAACATTATTCCTGGATGAGATAGGAAACCTTTCTTATCATTTACAAGCAAAACTATTGACAGCCCTTCAACGCAGAAGTATCGTCCGCGTAGGAAGCAACACTCCTATTCCTATCAATATCCGCCTGATCTGCGCCACGAACCGTGATCTGCAGGAGATGGTACAGAAAGAACTGTTCCGCGAAGATCTTTTGTATCGTATCAATACAATCCACGTGGAAATTCCATCCCTTCGTGAACGACCGGAAGACATTGTTCCTCTTACGGAAATATTCCTGGCCAAATACACGAATATATATGGTAAACCATCCATGCGTCTCAGTGCCGATGCCAAAGAAAAGCTGAAACAACAGCCCTGGTTCGGTAATATCAGGGAACTGGAGCATACCATCGAAAAAGCGGTCATAATCAGTGAAGGCGACACACTTGAAAGTACCGACTTCGATTTTCCACGTAAGAAGGATTCACCGATGAAAGAAGTGACTACCCTCGAAGAGATGGAATACAACATGATTAAAAATGCCATGGATAAGTACAATGGTAATCTTTCACTTGTTGCAAGTCAGTTGGGTATTTCTCGCCAGACATTATACAACAAAATAAAACGCTACGAGATATAATGTACCAATATGCCAATGTGCTAATATGCCAATGAAAGACAAGGCATAGCATTCATAATTGGCACATTAACACATTGACATATTGGCATATTGGCACATTAACTAATTATTTCTTATGTTAAAAGGCATCTACCACAGTCTCACTTTCCGTCTGGGCTTGTTTGGAATACTAACCGCAGCCGGGACCTATACGGCAATCACCCATAAATGGGAATGTTTCATCCTTGTCTTTTTCGGCTGGTTGTATTCCATGCAGATGATGCGTAGCCTATTCAAACGAAATGCCCAGAAGGTTGCTTTTATGTTCGATGCAATCGACAATAGTGATTATGCCTTTCAGTATGCCACCCGCGGACGTTCATCGAACGACAAACTAGTAAGCGAATCGCTAAACCGTATCACTCAAATACTTTTCCAGGCAAAAGCGGATGCCGTGCAAAAAGAAAAGTACTACGAGTTGATCATGAACTCCGTGAATACCGGTATTATAGTCCTGGATGATATAGGAAATATCTTTCAGACCAACAACGAGGCCTTGCGTTTACTCGGTCTTTCCGTATTCACCCATGTCAAACAACTGACACGTATAGACGAAAAACTGCAACAAACGATCACCGATATACGTCCAGGAGACAAGCACCAGATTTCATTTATCAATGAACGCGGAACTGTCAACCTGTCGATCCGTGTCTCCGAAATGACATTACAGGATAAACATGTGCGCATCCTAGCAATCAACGACATCAACAGTGAACTGGACGACAAGGAAATCGACTCATGGATACGCCTCACTCGTGTATTGACACACGAAATCATGAATTCCGTTACCCCGATTACCTCCCTGAGTGACACGTTGCTCTCTTTACATGAAGATGCCGATAGCGAAATACGTAACGGGCTGGAAGTGATCAGTACAACCGGCAAGACGCTGATCTCATTCGTAGAGTCTTACCGTAAATTCACGCACATACCAACCCCGGAACCTTCGTTGTTCTATGTGCAGAAATTCGCAGAAAGAATGATAAATCTGGCACACCATCACAACAATTATCCTAATATAACGATTAATATAAGTATAGAACCGGCCGACCTGATTGTTTATGCCGACGAAAACCTGATCACTCAGGTTGTTTTGAATCTGCTGAAAAACGGAATGCAGGCAATAGGCAGAGAACAGCCGGACGGACATATCGAACTGAAAGCTTATTGTAATCCGGATGAATCCGTGGTCATCGAAGTCAGCAATAACGGTCCGGTTATCCCACCGGAAGAAGCAGAACATATCTTCGTTCCGTTCTTTACAACCAAGGAAGGCGGAAGCGGCATCGGACTTTCTATATCGCGGCAGATCATGCGGCTTTCAGGAGGTAGCATTGCTTTAAAGAGCAATCCGGCTATCAGAAAAACGTCGTTCATCCTGACGTTCCCGTAAAGGGATTCGAGGCAAAATGATAACAAAAAGATAAGACTAAAAATGAAACTTCTAGACAAACTCAAAATCAATCACAAACCGCGTTCCGGCGGATTAGACTTACTGAAATACATTGGCCCCGGCCTACTGGTCACCGTTGGCTTCATCGATCCCGGAAACTGGGCGACCAACCTGGCTGCCGGATCTGAATTCGGATATGCCCTGTTGTGGGTAGTTACCTTTTCTTCCATTATGCTGATCATCATCCAACACAACGTGGCCCACCTCGGAATCGTAACCGGGCTGTGCCTGTCGGAAGCAACCAACAAATACCTACCCCGTACACTCAGCCGCCCTATCCTCGGCTCTGCTATGCTGGCCAGTATATCCACTTCGCTGGCGGAGATACTGGGTGGAGCTATCGCCCTGCGTATGTTGTTCGGTATGCCGATCAAGATCGGAGCAGTCATTATTACCCTGGCCTGCCTGATCATGTTGCTCAGCAACACATACAGCAAAATAGAACGCTGGATTATCATGTTCGTCTCCATCATCGGACTGTCGTTTCTTTATGAACTGGCATTAGTAGACGTTCATTGGGGAGAAGCCATACAAGGGTGGGTAAAACCATCGTTTCCACCGAATTCGATGTTGATCATCATGAGTGTACTCGGTGCCGTAGTTATGCCGCATAACCTCTTCCTGCACTCGGAGGTGATCCAGAGTCGCGAATGGAACCTCGAAGATGAGTCTGTGATCAAGAAACAATTGAAATACGAGTTTTACGATACACTTCTTTCGATGATGATCGGTTGGGCTATCAACTCAGCTATGATCATTCTGGCGGCGGCCACTTTCTTCAAAGAAAAAGTAACGGTCGACGAACTCGACCAGGCACAACAGCTATTGGTACCTCTCGTTGGAAGTAATGCCGGCGTTATCTTTGCAGCCGCCCTGTTACTGGCAGGTATCTCATCCACCATCACATCCGGTATTGCAGGAGCTTCCATCTTTGCCGGCTTTTACGGAGAAGCATATAATCATAAAGACTTACACTCCAAGTTAGGAGTTATCTTGTCGTTCGTTCCGGCATTGCTTATTATTTTTGTGATCGGCGACCCGTTCAAAGGATTGATCCTTTCACAGATGCTATTGAGCGTACAGTTACCGATCACAGTCTTTACACAGGTATATCTTACCTCGAGCAAGAAAGTGATGGGGGTATACGTCAATTCACGTTCGACCACCATCCTTCTCGTATTATTGGGAACATTGGTTACGGTATTGAATATTGCCTTGTTGATCAGTTTGTTTTAACGAAATATTTATTTCTGACAACTTCAAAAACTCCCGGCAGAATGGAGATAAAGATGATAAGGACAATCAAAAGTTCCAGATTCTTCTGAACGATCTCCATTCCGCCGAAAAAATAACCGGCATACGAAAAAAGAACCACCCAGATCACCCCTCCTATCACATTGTATGAAGCAAAATGCCGGTAACTCATATGTCCCATACCGGCTACAAACGGAGCAAAAGTCCTTACAATAGGGACAAAACGTGCCAGAATAATTGTCTTACCTCCGTGCTTTTCATAAAATTTATGCGTCTTCTCCAGATAACTTTGTTTAAAGATCCTTGAGTTAGGATTACTAAACATTCTCTCCCCGAACAGCCTGCCTATTATATAGTTAGAGGCATCCCCCAGTACCGCTGCAACGATCAAAACGCCTACAATAAGATGCACATTCATCGGGTTACCCGGCAAAGCTGCTAAAGCTCCAGCCACAAATAACAATGAATCACCAGGAAGAAAAGGAGTTACTACCAATCCTGTTTCACAAAAAATGATCAGGAATAAAATGGCATATATCCAAATACCATAAGTAGATACAAGTGCTGCCAGATGAGCGTCGATGTGCAGTACAAAATCAACCAGAAGATTGAAGTATTCCATACGGATGTATTATAATCTGTTCGATAAAATTAAGCCACAAATATAGGAAAAAACTTGTATCGCTATGTAGCAAGTAAAGAAATCGCTACCTTTGCTCCGTTAAAAAGAAATAACATATTTATAACAGATATGAGCGATATCAGAACGAACGAAGAAGAAGGCAAAAAGAGCCTGAATTTTATTGAAGCAAATGTTGAGAAAGATCTGGCAGAAGGTAAAAACGGCGGACGCGTACAAACCCGTTTCCCACCTGAACCCAATGGTTACCTGCATATCGGACACGCCAAAGCAATTTGCCTGGATTTCGGCATGGCAGAACGTTACAACGGGGTTTGTAACCTTCGTTTCGACGACACGAATCCGGTAAAGGAAGATGTAGAGTATGTCGATGCAATAAAAGAAGATATAGAATGGCTCGGATTTCATTGGAATAATATCTATTACGCATCCGACTATTTCCAGCAGCTATGGGACTTTGCCGTCCGTCTGATCAAGGAAGGAAAAGCCTATATCGACGAACAAAGTTCGGAAGTTATCGCCCAGCAAAAAGGAACCCCTACCCAACCGGGTATCAACAGTCCGTACCGCGACCGTCCCATCGAAGAAAACCTGGCTTTGTTCCAGAAGATGAGTGACGGAGAAGTGGAAGAAGGTGCTATGGTATTGCGTGCCAAGATCGACATGGCTAATTCCAATATGCATTTCCGCGACCCGATCATCTATCGTGTAGTGACATCTGCACACCACCACCGTACAGGTGACAAGTGGAAAGTGTATCCGATGTACGACTTTGCACATGGACAGAGCGACTTCTTCGAAGGCGTTACGCATTCACTTTGTACCCTGGAATTCGTGGTACACCGCCCGTTGTACGACCTGTTCATCGACTGGCTGAAAGAAGGTAAAGACCTCGACGATAACCGTCCCCGTCAGACCGAGTTCAATAAACTGAACCTGAGTTATACGCTGATGAGTAAGCGCAACCTGCTTACACTGGTAAAAGAAAAGTTGGTCGATGGCTGGGACGATCCCCGCATGCCGACTATCTGTGCATTCCGTCGCCGTGGTTATTCCCCCGAGTCCATCCGTAAGTTTGTCGATAAGATCGGTTACACCACTTACGATGCCCTGAACGAGTTTGCCTTGTTGGAAAGCGCCGTTCGTGAAGACCTGAATGCCCGTGCCACACGTGTATCTGCCGTTCTTGACCCGGTCAAACTGATCATCACCAACTATCCGGAAGGAAAAGTGGAAGAAATGGAAGCCATCAATAACCCGGAAGATGAAACGGCAGGAACCCACCAGATCGAATTCAGCCGCGAACTGTGGATGGAAAGAGACGATTTCATGGAAGATGCACCGAAGAAGTTTTTCCGCATGACTCCGGGACAGGAAGTACGCCTGAAGAATGCCTATATCGTGAAATGTACCGGTTGCAAAAAAAACGATGCCGGCGAAGTAGTTGAAGTATATTGCGAATATGACCCGAATACCAAAAGCGGTATGCCCGATAGCAACCGTAAGGTAAAAGGCACCCTGCACTGGCTGAGTTGTGCTCATAGCCTGCCTGCCGAAGTCCGCTTATACGACCGTCTCTGGAAAGTAGAAAATCCACGTGACGAGCTGGCTGCTATCCGCGAAGCAAAAGACTGTTCCGTTCTGGATGCGATGAAAGAGATCATCAATCCGGACTCATTAAACATACTTACTAATTGTTACGTAGAAAAATACCTGGCAAATGCCAAACCGTACGATTACCTGCAATTCCAGCGTATCGGTTATTTCAACGTAGACAAAGATTCAACGCCGGAAAAGCTGATCTTCAACCGCACCGTATCCTTGAAAGATACCTGGAGCAAGGTGAAGGATAAAGCTTAATAAACAAGATAAAAGAGAATTTACCTGATATATGAAAAAAGATGATATTTCACGCCTGTTACAACGTTACCTGGACGCCCACGAAAAAGGAAAAGAACCTTATTTCGATGCAGACGAACTGAGTGACCTGTTGGACAGTTTTGAAGAATCGGACGATTATAAATACTTTGATGAAATTTTAGCCTTAGGGCTAAAACTTCATCCGGGTAATATAGACTTGCAGATCAGACAATGTCGTTTTTACGTCTATAACGAAGATTACGACAGCGCACTTGCTTTGATCGACACCATTGCCGAAACCGACAGCCAGGACCTGGATTTATTACGACTCGAATGCTTTTGTATGCTCGACCAATACGACAAAGTGGTCGAATACACGGAAGACATCGCAGCGAGAGACTGCGATTATCTCGAGTTGGCATACGAATACATCGCTCCTCTTTTAAGTGATATGGAAATGAACAAGGAAGCCCGTGATTATATCAAGCGCGGTATTACTTTGTTCCCGGACAACCTCAACCTAAAAGACGAGTTATGTTATAGCCTGGAAATGGAAGGCGATATCGACGGGGCGATTACTATATGTAACGAACTGATCGATAAAGATCCTTATTCGCACGACTATTGGTTCTCACTGGGGCGTCTCTATTCCATCAAGGCTGAATTCGACAAGGCAATCGAAGCATTCGACTTTGCCCTTACCTGCGACGATTCGGATCCCGAACTGAAAATACTGAAAGCCTATTGCCTCTATATGAACGAAAATTATGAAAAGGCATTGGAGGTATATAAAGAGATCGAAACCGATTCGGATATGACTGAGCGTATCAAACCGCTCATGGCAGAATGTTATATCAAGCTGGAGGATTATGAAGGAGCATACAGAATGCTAAAAGATATTATCGGAAAGAAGATCGTAACCAACGAACCGGCGGCTTACATCAACTATATCCGGTGCTGTACGGAAACAAACCGTGACCGCGAAGCATCCAATACACTGATAAAAGCAGTTGAATTATTTCCAAATAATGTCCGGATACTATCTTTACTGGCACTAACCTACGTCGAGAACGGAGAAGACAGGCTTGCTATCGACACTACCGAACGCTTGTTTAATGTACTGGATCAGGGAAGTGATTATCTACCCGAAGATTACGAAAGCCTGTTTCATGCAGGACAGTTTCTGTATATGAAAGGAGAGATAGAAAAGGCACTCAAATATTATCAAAAGGTATTGGAGGTTAACCCCGACATGCCTTATATGCATCTTCACCTGGCGATGGCTTATCTGGCGAAAGGCGACATGAAGCATTTCGGTGAGCATTTCTCACAGACCTCTCCCCAGGAACTGGTAGAGTATCTTGAAAGCTCGGGAGTCGACTTTAGCGATGTGGAACAACAGCTGATGGGCAAACACATTCCCCCAGAAGATCTGACGAAGGAATTCCTCAATAATAAAGACAATAACAATTAATAATGTGCCAATAACACAATATGCCAATGTGCCAATTAAAACAATATTCCTATATTCGTACATTGTTAAAGCCTCAATTGGCACATTGGCATATCAGCACATTGACAAATTATTCACAATGAACAGAAATCTAAAAGACTACGGTCTCTTACTTTTGAAAGGCATGGGGATGGGGGCGGCAGATGTTGTCCCCGGAGTATCAGGAGGTACGATTGCCTTTATTGTAGGTATTTACGAAGAACTGATCGATTCGATCAAAAGTATTAACGGAGCCAGCCTGAAACTGCTGTTTACAGGTAAGATTGCTGCATTCTGGAAAGCAATCAATGCAAACTTCCTGTTATCCATCGTGGCCGGTATCGGTATCAGTATTTTTTCTTTGGCAAAGATCATTACGTGGTTGCTGGTCACACACCCGATCCTGGTATGGGCATTCTTCTTCGGATTAGTGCTGGCTTCTACCTGGTTCGTATCGAAAGACATCAAGCAATGGAACTGGAAGTCGGTCCTATGCTTTATCATCGGGGCTGTTATCGCTTATTATATTACAGTTGCCACCCCTGCCGAAACTCCGACCAACCTGCTCTTCATCTTCCTTTGCGGAGCTATTGCCATTTGTGCAATGATCCTGCCGGGTATTTCAGGTAGTTTCATTCTGGTATTACTGGGTAAATACTTTTATATCATGGAGGCAGTAAAGACATTTAATATACCGGTCATGCTTGTCTTTATTTGCGGAGCGGCTTTAGGCATTACCTCTTTTTCCCGAATCCTATCTTTCGCTCTGCGAAGATTCCACGACATAACAATAGCTGTACTGGCCGGATTTATGCTGGGTTCACTGAATAAAGTATGGCCGTGGAAAGAGACAATTGAAACATATACTGACAATCATGGAGTTATCAAACCACTTGTAGAAGCAAATATTCTGCCCGATCAATTGGTATGGGAAGCCGTCGGATTAATGATCTTCGGTTTTGCTATCGTATATTTCCTTGAAAAGTTATCCATGAAAGGAGCTAAGGCTTAAAAAAGAAATCTCTTCCCTATGCTCACGCACGGGGAAGAGCTCGGTCTCTCGCCAAAGAGAACCTCATCAATTATGTTAACCTTATTATGGGTTAAAGAGGGAGCTATTCGCCAAGAGTTGCTCCCTTTCCTTTTATTGTTGAAAACACACATTGTCAGACTATTGTTCATCTTTTATACAAAGATTATACCAAAAACATATCTTATAATGGACAGGTGTCCGGTTTTTATTTATTTCATGCTTCCGGTACATCATCTATGATATTGCAAACAGCGTGCCAAAAACATATTTTACTACAAATCAACAACATATCATTTCATCATCTATTCAGATATGTCAAATAATTAGACACCTACGTCTAATTATTTGACAATTCAAGTTATCTCACATCATATCTTGTAAAGAAATAGAAGCAGGCCATAAACAAAACCGCAATCGTAACGATCATGGCAATCAGATAGCCGATGATAAACTCGATACGCTGGCCGAAGGAAGCGATCTGTTCCTGGTATTGCGGTATCTGGTCGATGGCGACAGGCTTTTTGCTGGTAGAAAAATCCTCATACGGATTATACCAGTGCGGACTATCGGCATCCTTCGCATCAATATCTTTAAACCATTGCAGGAACTGATCCTGGAAGAGATGCAGGTCATTCCAGTTCTTCTGGAAACGCAGATAACCACCTCCTAGAAACGCCTCATTCATATAATCGAACTGCGCAATCGGCGAAAGCAACGTGAAATTGCGGGTTTGCTCGAACTGGCGGAACTGTTGCAGGTAATAAGCATCGTTAAACTTCTTATCGTTATTCATCAGATTGGTCTGATTGTTTGCACGCAGTTCATGCCGGGGATAAAACGGATCATTACCACTGGACGACCAGCTCCCGGCCGGCGCATTACGGTTTATATCATCAGATGCCTCCCGACGCCTCTGGTCTACCTCTTCCGATGTCGGTATGCTGAATAACTTCTTTGCCCAGAACACAGAAGTATTAGGAATGATAACCGCAGCAAACAACCAGAAACAAAGCGAGATTAGCAAACTGATATTGGAATAGCGCGTTACCACCGACGAAAACAGACCGAATACAGCAAAGGTAGTAATGAATAAAAGGCTGATCAATATAAACCCACCTGTTTCTATCAAAAAACCACCATTCAACTGTACCTGCCCCGAAACAGCCAGAATAAGTAAACTGATCACAATCCCGATCAATTCCATCAATCCCACGACTGTAACAATACTCAGGAGCTTGCTGCACAGGAAAGTGCGCCGCGGTACGGGATTAGAGAAAACCAAAGCCAGCGTCCTTTCTTCTTTCTCTCCGGATATGGCATCAAACGCAAAAAGCAATGTAATAAAACTCAGAAACATAGAAACAATAAACGACCAGCTCAGACTATTTCCACGGCTCAACAAAGGGTTATTGCTATCGTGGCGTACAGAATAATTAAACACATTGTAAGCGCTATACTCGATACGGTTTGGCAAATAACTCTCTTTACAATCGGCTATTACGCTGTTCTCGCGAGGAGAAGTGACAAAACTATTCCTCGATGTTGCTACTTTCGACACATTGTCGGCAAGTTTACCGACCATTTCCTGTTGTGCTTTGCTATATTTGGCATAATTCGCATGCATATCTTTAAAGGAAGAAGAAAAGGAAATACTCCCCAAAGCAAATACCAGCACAACGATCACAAAAGAAATCTGAAAACGCAGACTATACAGATAGTTCTGCAATTCCCTTATATATAAAGTTGTAAACATAACTGTTATTATTTATTATCTGACATCATATTTCATAAACGACGCGATTGTTCCGATCAACAGTACAATTGCCAATCCCAACAAAGCACATAAACGGCCCAGCGCTTCTCCCAAAGCCCCCGAAAGTGTTACCGGCTGAGGAATATAACGGGGAACCGTGCTCGTATCCAGATACGGAAACTCACTATTACTCCTGCCATATCTTTTCCAGACAGCTTCGCCCCCCAAATCCAACTCTGCCTGAGTGGGAAACTCTTCCAATGCCTGTCCGGTAAAGTAAGCAATAGATTCAAACAATTTACGATCCTTAAAATAGGTAATAACGCTCTCCCGGTAATTACGAATACTTTCCATATATTTCAAGAAACTATTCGCATCGGTATGACATAAAACATCGGTGGTTTGGGCAAACAGTTCGGAAGGCGACAGCCAGGCAATAACCTGTTGCAAATGTTGCTGCCGGACCAGTCCATCCAGATAATTATGTTGCAAAGCCCATTTCTTATCCGCATTATTCAGCATAACAGGAGTAGCCCAGATCTGCAACTGCTGATGGAACAGAGGAGTTAGCTGCGGCCCTCCGGCCAATTCAAGATACTCGTGGCCGCTACGAGTACAATTGTTATAACTCATGCCATGCATATTGATGCTTTGGGCGATACGCGGCCATGCCACCTCGTATTGTTCTTTATAAAATGAATCATCATAATCCAGCATGGCTGCCTGTACATTATCGTACAAAGGAGCTTTCGAAATACTCTGCGACAGATAAGTGGCGATGTTAGGCATCAGGAAAAGGAACCAGATCCAACACAGCAGGCTGATGATAATGGATGACGACGAATGCGTCACCCTACTGGATATGAACATTCCCAGTAAAAGGAATACCAGCATATAAATAACAGAAGTAAGGAAAAGCAACACCAGTCCGCTCCAATCGGAAGCCGAGAAGGATATCTCCGGATTAACCACAATAATGAGGCAAGCCAGCAAGTAGCAGAACAACAGAATAGGCAGCAAGGTAAGTAACAGCCCCAACAACTTCCCCATCAGGAAAGAGATACGACTTACCTGCCCGGTAAAAGTCAGCTTCATCGTTCCGTCTTCCCGTTCGCGGGTGATGGCATCGTAAGAAAAAACGAGTGCCAGTAAAGAGATAAGGATCGCAATTACTTTGGAAAAGTCGATCGAGAAGAAGGCATTCAACAACGGATTGTCGCGGGTAATTGTGTGTCCTTCAGGAAACAACGGATACTCCCAGAAAGCGATCTTCACCTTATTTCCGATATTACTGATAATACCTGTACTAAAGATACTCAACGGTTCCGGCACTTGTATAACAGTGGGACGTACAGCCGACCACACCCGGCTTTCCGTCATCTCCTTATCCGCCTGCGCCTGCTCGATCTTATACACCCGTACCTGGTTCTGATAATTATCCACGCTGACGATTACCGTAAACGGTATCACCAGCAGGCAGAGCACAAACCCTATAATAAACCTGACCGACAATAAGTTGAGCAGGAAATCTTTCTTTGCTATTAACCAAATCATATTCTTTCTTATTAATGGTTTATACTCTTATTCCAAAATAGCTTCCTGCATATAATCCAGATAGATACGTTCGAGATCGTCCTGCAGGAACTCTTCGCGGCTGCGAAGCATTACCAGGCGACCTTCCTTCATGATACCGACCCGATCGGCTACGGCTTTGGCACGGAAGAGGTCGTGGGTACACATCAGGATACTCTTGCCGGCATTGCGGAGGTTGATCAATATCTGCATCAGTTCGGCTGCGCTCTTGGGATCGAGGCCGGTGGTCGGCTCGTCCATCACGATATTGTCAGCATCTTTGATGATAGCGATGGCAAGACCTACCTTCTGGCGCATACCTTTGGAAAAGGTTTTCAGTTTGCGCTCGAAAGCCTCTTCCTGCAGGCCGACGCGACGCATGACGTTGTAGTATTCGTCTTTCGTCAGGTTCGTCTTCCCGCCCAGACGGGCAAAGAAGTCGAGGTTCTGACGGGCGGTGAAGTTACCGTAGAGCATGACGTTTTCAGAAACGAAGGCTACGTGCTTCTTTGTCTCCAACGGATTCTCCATCACGTCGATACCGTCTATCAGGGCATGGCCGGAAGTGGGTTCTATGAAGTTGAGGAAGATATTGATCGAGGTGGTCTTCCCTGCCCCGTTAGCGCCCAGGAGAAAGAATATTTCTCCCGGTTTGATTTCCAGATTCAATGAATCGAGGGCCAGATTACCATCCTCATATCTTTTTGTTAAGTCGATCGCTTGTAACATAGTGTTTTATTTTAATTGTTATTATTCTATTTATCTTTTACTCAATTTCATTCCGAACCAGACGATACCCCCGATGAAGCCTACCAGCAAGAAGATCAGGAAAATGGTACCGAAGATAGAAGTGGAAGCATTTACCTGAATGCGGACGGTCTTGTCTTCGGTATCCACCTTGCGGTTGTCGGCCATTGCTTCGGTCTTGATCTTTACCTCCTGGGCACCTACTCCACCGTCTGACGGCGGGATGATGGTTACCTTCACGGTCAGTTCCTTTTCCGGTTCCAGGCTACTGATTATGTCCGGTTCGATGCGGGTATCCCAACCGAGCGGCTTCTCTGTGGTCAGTTTGATGTTGTCAAGACGACGGGTTCCACCGTTACGTACGGTTACGTCCATGGCTACCTCTTTTCCGACCGTTGTCTCATGATAAAGGTTGTTGGCACGTACTTCGATCTTTCCTTTTCCGCGGGGAATGATCTCCAGGTTTTCACTTCCGGCCTTTTCGCCATTAGCCGCACCGACTGTCTGTACCTGGAATTTTATCGGCTTGTCGATCACTACCTGCTGATCGTCGCGATCCGGGAGATAAACCTGCAAAGATAACTTCTTTATGTTTACTCCTTGTGCAAATTTGATCTGGGTAACCTTACTTTCGCCATCCGTAAAGTCGTAACTGATCTGGCGCGGCAGGTCCACTACTTCAAGGCGGTAGACATCGTCGGAAGTGGAGAAACGTTCGAGTGTCAGGTCGTAAGTCGCCTTGCTGCTCAGGTCGGCCTCCTGACTGAACTGCATGGAGGAGATATCGATCACATTCACGCTCGCATCCTTCTTCAGATAAATATTTTTCTCGTCCTTCCGATTATTATAGTTCAACGATACGGTCAGATTCTCGGCATCCTTCAGCAACTCGAAATCGGCCGTTGCATCCTTTCCCAACTCAATGAACGGGACACGGAACTCATACGGCGAACCGATTATCGTCTTCGACTCGTTATCTACTAACGATACATATATATTATATATTTTACCGGAGCGCATTTCGGGGGTGAAAACGTCGAAATGCTCCTGAAACTGGCTCAGGTACTCCTCGTTCCCTTCGAGTGCACTCTTCAGGGTGATCTTTACCTTACGTTCCCCCCGCTGGTCCTGATATTTCACGGCACGTTCGACCGTGATGTAACTCTGCTGAGAGATCAGTTTCAGGATCAGCTTCTGATAATCGACCTCCTTGCTCAGCAACTCGTTCTTCGAGCGGTTGAAATCGTTGGCAGAGATGGCTTTTTCATTATACAACTTCGTATCGTTCTGATACTTCTGCTTGGCAACCTCATAATCGGCACGCGTCTTCTTGAGATCGAGTAACAGGGCGGCTTCGCTGTCTCCCTGTGCCCGGACACCGAACGACATTACCAGAATTGCCAGCAATACCGACAGCTTTTGAATCATTTGTTTAATCATTGTCTTATACATTTAATATATTTATCTTTCCGATAGGGAACTTCTAACTCGAAAGTGCCCTGTAACTACTATTTTCCTCATCTATTTTTTTGCTTTTGAGCATGCTCAAAATTAATTTCGGGCTTGCTAAAAATCAATTTCGAGCTAGCTCAAAATTAAATTCATGCATGCTAAAAAGTATACTTTCTCGTATACTTTGAACTAATAAGTCACTATCCGAGAATTAGTTGTTGCCTACTTCCCGGCTAGTTCCACGTCTTCGGGCAAGAAACTGCGGTTATGTTCGAAGTCATACATCGTCTTGCGGTTCAGATCGGCTACAGATAACCGGTAAGTGATATAGCTGTCGATATAAGCTAGTTGAACCTGCGAGAGACGTTCCTGCTCGATAGAAAGCTCCTGGCTCGTCATATCTCCGTTCTCGAAACGCATCTGGCTGATCCGGTAACTCTGTATGGCCACTTCCTGATTGCGGCGGTTGATGCGGTAACGCTTCTCGGCTTCATACACGCTACGTACGATCTCGCGGATTTCCTGTTCGATGGTTCTTTTGGTGTTATCGAGATTCAATTCGCGTTGTTTCAGGCGGACTTGCTCGCGACGTACCTGATTCTTGGCGCGTCCCCAGTCCAACAACGGGTAAGAGACGGTCAAGGCGATACCGCGGTTCGAAGGGCGGTCGCGCATATTATCGAAGGAAGAGCCGACCAGCTGGCCTACCGTACCTTCTCCTCTTGTACTTAGTCCTGTGAAATCATAATAGGCGGAGATGTTTCCTTTGAACTCCCGTTCGCGTTTGGCGCGTTTCACTTCGATGGCCTGCAGTTCTATATCGAGATTATTTTCCTGTATCTCCATACGGTTTCGCAGGGCTTCGTCGATGGCTTGTTGCATATCTACGATAAAAGCTTCAAACTCCATATCCGCTTTCAGGTCGATCTCTTCTTTCAGGTCAAGGCCGATCAGCAATTTGAACTGGTCTTTGGCGGCAGAAAGCTTACCTTCGCTTTCCATCACGCGAGCCTCGTCCTGTGCGACGGTGATTTCGGCAATCAGTATTTCCCCTTCGGGAAGATTGCCTGTTTCCTGCTTCAGTTTGGTGATACGGTAGGCTTCGCGGGAGTTGCTCAGACGGTCCTGGTTGATCTTATGTTCGTAAGCCAGTTTGTATACGTTGTAAAAAGCTTCCGTTACATTATATACAATATTCATCTGGACACGGGTAAAATAACAGGTACTCTTCCTGAAGTCCAGTTCGGCCACCTTCATATTCTCCTTCAGTTTATTTGCGGTGAAGATAGGCTGGTTGAAAGAGAGGGCGAAACGGCTGTACACCTGATCGCGTTCCAATTCTTCATAATCCTGTTGTGAAAGTGTGGTACGGTAGTTTTCCCAATACATTTTGGAGGAAAGGGCAAAGTTACCTCCGGTAGGCAGTACGTACGTGAAGTTCAGGTTCCCTCCTACTTGCAGCGAACCGATAGAGTTATAAACCGGCAAACCGTCGGCTTGCGAAATCTCGGTCATTCCTTCCGCCCACGAGGGGGTAAAAAGATCGAAGTTTAGTAAGGGTTTGAATTGTGCCTTTGTGTACAAGTAAGAATAGCGGGTAGCGTCCATGTCTTCCTTATAATACTTCACCGTATAGCTTTCACCCAGGGCGATATGAATAGCCTCGTCGTAGGTGATCGTCCGGAAGTTCTCCGTCTCTGCATGCCCCGCCAAAGCGAATCCTATCAATAGAGATACTAACAAATTTCTTTTCATATTATATTAAATTAAGTCTTTCCGGGTAATACATTACCCAATGATTGTTATTTGTTCCTTTATCCATCCCTAGTAAGGCAAATGGCGTGCCAAAATCGCAATAGATTGATTATACGTCTCTTGCAGAAATGGGTAACTTTTTACTCATGGGTAAAAGCCCACTCCTTTACCCAAATTGGGTAATTCTTTACCCATCCGGGTATCTATCGGAAAATAATACAACCGATTCGGCAGATAATGATAAATCAGAAAGGAGAAAACCTATATCTTTGCCAGTCGTAAGTAAATAAGCAATACCATGAATATAAGACAAGTAGCGCGTTACGCGTTTTTATCTTTCTCACTTCTGACCACAGTGGCTTCGGCGAAAACAAAAGAGCCTGTGGATTATGTAGATATGTTTATCGGCACTTCCAATTCCCGTTGGATGTTGGGGCCGTATGCCCAGGAACCGTTCGGTATGGTGCAACTCGGCCCCGATAATCAGGGAAATGTCTGGATGGGCGGATACGAATACGCTATCAACAGCGTTTCCGGCTTCAGCCATCTGCATGCCTGGACGATGGGCGGGCTGATGGTTATGCCTACAACGGCTGACCTGGCCCTATCGAATCCGTCGGTCGACTCCCCGTATAAAGGTGCTAATGCCGGATATCACTCCCGCATACTGAAAGAAACAGAGAAAGCCTCCCCGGGATATTATTCCGTCTACCTATATGATCATGAAGTGAAGGCCGAACTGTCGGCTACTACTCGGTGTGGCATTCATCGGTATACTTTTCCCGAAAGAAAGGAGTCGAGAATACTGATCGACCTCCTGTTTCCCACCGAATGGGATTACGGATTCAGCGTAAAGGATGCCTGTATCACCAAAGTAAGTTCTACGGAGCTGGAAGGATATGCCGATTGCCAGTCGGGTTCGTGGAGTAGCTGGAATAATTATAAGCTGCATTTCATCATCCGCTTCAGCAAACCGTTCTCCCGGTTGAACGGATGGAATGAAGGGAAAGAGGTAGAAGATATACAATCCATCGCCGGCAAAAACGATATCGGTGTTTATGCCCTCTATACGACTGGTGAAGGAGAAAGCATCACGGTCTCCACCGGATTATCGTTGGTCAGTATCGAGCAGGCACGGTTAAATATGGAAACCGAACTGGCTCCCCTGCAATACGACTTCGACCGCGTAGTGGCCCAAACCCGCAACAAATGGAACGAACTGCTCGGCAAGATCGAGATTGAAGGAGAGAACGAAGTGGATAAAACCAAGTTCTACACCAACCTCTACCGGGCCTATGCCGGGAAACAGACCTGGAACGACGTGAACGGTCAATACCGGGATGCCTGCGAAAACGTGCAGCAACTGGAGCATGGTAATATGTACGGCGGCGATGCGTTCTGGAACAGTTTCTGGAATCTGAACGGCCTCTGGTCGATCATCTCTCCCCGCATCGTAGACGATTGGGTGACCACACAACTGGAAATGTTCAAACATACGGGATGGACGAGCAAAGGACCGGCCGGACTCGAATATTCGGGTATCATGGAAGGATCGCACGAAACCGCTTTGATGGTGACCGCCTACCAGAAAGGGATACGCAAAGACGGGGAAGCTATTTACAAAGCCATATCAAAGAATGTAACGGAAACGGGGATCGATCATCCTTGCGGCGGTAATTGCGGAAATCCTTTACTGGACGTTTATATCAAGTATGGGTATATGCCGATGGAAATGAGCGTCGTATCCAAAACACTCGATTATGCTTACGACGACTGGTGTGTCTCTCAGCTGGCCCTGGCTCTCGGAAAGAAAAAAGAAGGAAAGGCATTACTGGCGCGTTCGATGAATTATAAGAATGTATTCCATCCGGAAAAGAAATTTGTCATGCGCAGGGATAGTCTCGGTAACTGGGATAAGGAGTTCGATGTCTTTTCCAACAAAGGGTTTATCGAAGGAAACAGTTGGCAATATTCCTGGTATGTACCGCACGATATCCCGGGGCTGGTCGACTTCCTGGGTAAAGAGCTCTTCAACAGCCGTCTGGAAGAAGGTTTCATCAAGTCGGAAAAACATAAGTTCGCTGCCCATGTCTTCGACCGTACGGCTGGACAGTCTGCCGAGTTCTATATCAACCAGGGGAATGAGGTAAACATGTGTACTCCGTTCCTGTTCAACTACTCGGGTAAACCGTGGCTTGCACAGAAATGGTCGCGCGCTATCCTGGATAGCTTCTACGGCTCGACTCCCTATCATGGCTGGGAAGGCGACGAAGACGAAGGACAGATGGGTGGCTGGTATGTCATGAGTGCGTTGGGCCTGTTCGAAATGAACGGAGGTGCTTCCCTCCGGCCGGAACTGGAACTGACCAGCCCGCTATTCAACAAAATAACCATTCATCTGGACCCGGATTACTACAAAGGTAAAACCTTCACGATAGAGGCACGTAACAATTCGAAAGAAAATATCTATATACAGAAGGCTTACCTCAACGGTAAAGAATTAAAACAACCCCGGATACCCTTTGCTGCAATTGCCGCCGGTGGAGAACTTATTCTCGAGATGGGCGACAAACCCGCCTATCGTTGCTTCTGAAGCATATCCTCATTGCCGGACGTAAATCATTATTATAGGTAACCGTCCGGCAAATTCATCTGTTTTTTATACTTTTGTGCAAAGATAAGAAACAACATGCCACTATTTAAAAAGAAGGAACAACCCGCGCAGCCGAAACTGGAGCAATTGCTCTCGGAGTTTAACCGGTCGCTGGCATTGATCGTCGACAAACCTTTGCTTATCGGCAACATCGTTGCCAAAGTAAAGCAGATATGCCCCGTAGAAAGCATTTATATCTTTCTGCTGGATGAAAATACGGGGAAATACAAACAGCAGAATGAGGCGAAGAACAAACCTGTCGTCCTCACCAGCCGGAGCCGTCTGATAAACTGGCTGTCGGTCAACGAAAAGCATTTGCTCGTATCCGATTATCCGGACATCATAAACTATTTCCCCAAAGAGGAAAAAGAAGCATTACGACAACTGGGGGCCGAACTGGTCTTCCCCCTTAAGGTAATGAATCAAACGAACGGAACCATATTCATCGGAAAAAAGAATGACGGAACCCGCTTTTCCGAACAGGAACTGAACCTTCTTTCCATCCTGATCAATCAGGCAAACTTTGCTATCGAGCATGCTTCGTTGTATGAGGCACAAACGGAACGTCTGAAAAAAATGTATCGTACCGACCGTCTGGCAACCCTCGGAGAACTGGCAGCCGGTGCAGCGCATGAAATACGGAATCCGCTGACGGCTATCCGCAGTACTATCCAGTACCTCAGCAAAGACTTCAGCTCCGATCCCGTAAAAAACGAAATGATGACGGAACTAATCTCTGAAGTGGAACGTATCAATAAAATAGTACAAGGGTTGCTCTCGTTTGCCCGTCCGTCTGCCCTCGACACTTCGGAAGTAAACATCGAACAACTGATCAACCAGACGCTTCTGCTGGTAACAAACACATTACGCAAACAAAATATCGAGGTTGAATTCGAATACTTCACCGACAATACGACGATACAGGCCGATGCGGAGCAGCTAAAGCAAGTCTTTCTGAACATCATCCTGAACGCAGTCGAAGCGATGAACCAGAATCCTCCCGAACGTTCGCGTACATTAATAATAAGTATAGAAAAAGGAGCTCCCATCAATACCCATTCCCGCTACCTCATCCTCTCCTTCGAAGATACCGGCAAGGGGATCGAACAGAAAGATATCGAGAATGTGTTCAACCCGTTCTTTACGACAAAAGAAGAAGGGACAGGGCTCGGCCTTGCCATCTGCTACGGGATCATCAACCGCCATGAAGGCGAGATAGAAGTAAAAAGCACGCCTGGCAAAGGCACTTGTATGAATGTAAAATTACCGCAACGCATATGAAAGCAAAAATAGTTGTAGCCGACGACGAACCGCATATCCGCAAAATGATCAGCCGCCTGCTCACAGACGAGGGATACGAAGTGAAGCCTGCCGAAAACGGCCGGGAAGCGGTGGAGGTTTTCCTCTCCTTCCAGCCTGACGTCGTTTTGCTGGATCAGCAGATGCCTGTTATGACCGGAGTTGAAGCTCTGGAAGAGATCAAACGTATCTCTCCCAACCAGACTGTTCTTTTTGTAACGGCTTTCGGTTCTATCTCCCTCGCAGTCGACGCCGTAAAGAAAGGAGCTTACGATTTCATCGAGAAACCTTTCGACAACGATAAACTGTTACTCACCGTTAGTCGTGCTATCGAACACAGCCGGATGAGAGGAGAAATCTCGACCCTAAAGAAAACGCTGGGCGAAAAGCTTAATTCCGTTATCGGCGAGAACACCGGCCTGAAACAGGTAATGACACAAGTCCGCCGGGTAGCAGAAACAAATGCGACTGTCCTGGTACATGGAGAAAGCGGCACCGGAAAGGAGCTGATAGCCCGAGCCGTACATAATAACAGCTTGCGCAGCAATGGTCCTTTTGTTGCCATCAACTGCGGAGCCATCCCACTGACATTAATGGAAAGCGAACTATTCGGACACGAACGCGGCGCCTTTACCGATGCCAAGGAAGCGAAAGCGGGAACTTTCGAACGGGCCGATGGCGGTACACTTTTCCTGGATGAAGTAGGAGAACTGCCTCTGGATGCACAAGTCAAACTGCTCCGTGTGTTGGAAGAACGAAAAATAACCCGGATCGGCGGTAAAAAAGCGATCCCGGTAGATGTCCGCATCGTAGCGGCTACCAACCGTAATCTGGATGACGAAGTGAAGAACGGGCATTTCCGTCTCGACTTGCTCTATCGCCTGAATGTGTTTACGCTCATTCTTCCGCCTCTCCGAGAAAGGAAAGAAGACATTCCCCTGCTGACCAACTTCTTCATCCGTAAATACAACCGGACATTGAGCCTCGATGTACAATCCGTCAGTCCCGAAGCGATAGCGCTTCTCTCCTCTTACGACTGGCCCGGCAATGTACGCGATCTTGAAAACGCCATACAAAGTTCCATGATACTTTGTACGGGAGGCGTAATCCGTCCCGAACATTTACCCGACCGGATAAAAGGTTACGAACTGGCCGAGGCACAGACCGTAACCGGTTCCGGTGGAAACAGTATCCGGGAGATCAATGCCCAGATGGAGAAAGAGCTTATCATTGAAGCGCTGAAAAGGCATAACTTCAACCGTACACTGACGGCCGAAGCCCTTAATATCAGCCGGAAAACATTGTTTAACAAAATGAAGCGTTATGGGCTGTCATCCGATGAAAACTGACACTGCGCCTTTGCTATTCATTGGCTATCTGTCATCATTATCAGGGATGATCTATTAAAAAACAAAACATCCCCTTGTTTATATAACATTAGTTCTTAACTTTGTCGGTCTTACACGACATAAAACATAATTAGTTATACTATGGCAAAGATAAAAGGAGCGGTCGTTGTCAATCAGGAACGCTGCAAAGGTTGCAACTTATGTGTTGTTTCCTGCCCGAGCGATGTACTGGAATTACACCCGCGTGAAGTGAATAACAAAGGGTACCATTATGTGTACATGAAAAACCCGGATGCTTGCATCGGTTGCGCCAGTTGCGGATTAGTTTGTCCGGACGGTTGTTTAACCATCTACAAAGTAAAAATATAAAACAGATATGGCAGAAGAGATTAAATTAATGAAGGGGAATGAAGCCATCGCACATGCAGCTATCCGCTACGGTGCCGACGGATACTTCGGTTACCCCATCACTCCGCAGTCGGAGATCCTGGAAACCCTGATGGCTGAAATGCCCTGGGAAACAACCGGAATGGTAGTACTGCAAGCCGAAAGTGAAGTTGCAGCAATCAATATGGTGTATGGCGGTGCCGGTACAGGCAAACGCGTGCTGACATCATCCTCCAGCCCCGGTATCAGCTTGAAGCAGGAAGGTATTTCCTATATCGCAGGTGCTGAATTGCCTTGTCTGATCGTGAATGTAATGCGTGGAGGTCCCGGTTTGGGTACTATCCAGCCAAGTCAGGCGGATTACTTCCAGACTGTAAAAGGTGGTGGACATGGCGATTATCGTTTGATCACGCTTGCTCCTTCCTCTGTACAGGAAATGGCTGATTTCGTAGGGCTGGGCTTCGACCTTGCTTTCAAATATAACAACCCGGCTATCATCCTGGCAGACGGTATCATCGGCCAGATGATGGAGAAAGTGGTTATGCCACCTTTCCGTCCCCGCAAGACGGAAGCCGAGATTATCGCCGAATGTCCATGGGCGGCACAAGGTAAACTGAAAAACCGTAAGCCGAATGTGATTACTTCTCTAGAACTCGATCCGGCGAAGATGGAAGAAAACAATATCCGCTTCCAGGCTAAATATCGTAAAATCGAAGAGAATGAAGTACGTTACGAAGAGTTCCATTGCGACGATGCGGAATACCTGCTGGTTGCTTTCGGTTCTTCCGCACGTATCTGCCAGAAAGTAGTGGAAATTGCACGCGAAGAGGGTATCAAACTCGGTTTGCTGCGCCCGATCACTTTGTGGCCGTTCCCGACTAAAGCGATCGCCGCTTATGCCGATAAGGTAAAGGGCATGCTTTCTGTCGAACTGAATGCAGGCCAGATGGTGGAAGATATCCGCCTGGCTGTTAACGGGAAAGTAAAGGTAGAGCACTTCGGCCGCTTGGGTGGTATCGTGTTCACTCCGGATGAAGTACTGAACGCGTTGAAAGAGAAATTATTTTAATTCGTATGATACGCGGAAGTAAAACTGATAGTATATTGACAATCCTGTTCATGGTGTTGGCGGCAGCAGCTATTATCTGCTATTTTGCTGTTCCCGACCGTCACGTATTCTTGTATTGCGGTGGAGCTGCCATTTGCTTCAGACTTGTTCAATATCTACTGAGATTTATTAATTAAATAATATGCCAATCAGACAATATGCCAATATGCCAATTATAAGAATTGGACTTTCATTGGCACATTGGCATATTACCACATTGAAAAATTATTTTTATGGAACTCAATGAAATAATTAAACCGGAGAATCTGGTCTATGCAAGGCCGGAATTGATGAACGATAATCCCATGCACTACTGCCCCGGTTGCAGCCACGGTGTCATACACAAGCTGATCGCTGAAGTGATCGCCGATATGGGAATGGAAGAAAAAACGATCGGTATCTCCCCGGTGGGATGTGCCGTATTCGCATATAACTATCTGGATATCGACTGGATAGAAGCCGCTCACGGACGTGCCCCTGCCATTGCATCGGCTATCAAACGCTTGAACCCGGAAAAGATGATTTTCACTTATCAGGGTGACGGTGACCTGGCTGCTATCGGTACAGCCGAAACGATCCATGCTGCCAACCGTGGCGAAAACATCGTGATCGTATTCGTCAACAACGCGATCTACGGTATGACCGGTGGTCAGATGGCTCCTACCACACTGGAAGGGATGCCTACTGCTACTTGTCCATACGGTCGTAACATCGCCCTCAACGGTTATCCGCTGAAGATTGGCGATCTGCTGGCCCAACTGGAAGGAACTTGCCTGGTTACCCGCCAGAGCGTACAGACCGCTGCCGCCGTTCGGAAAGCAAAAAAGATGCTGCGTAAAGCGTTCGAAAACTCGATGGCCGGCAAAGGTACTTCGGTTGTCGAATTCGTTTCCACCTGTTCATCCGGCTGGAAGATGACTCCCGAGAAATCAAACAAATGGATGGAAGAGAATATGTTCCCGTTCTATCCGCTGGGTGATCTTAAGAACGTTGAATAATGTGCCAATATAGATAATGTGCCAATATGCCAATTAATACGGGGAATATTATTCTTGATAAAAGTTTTGCTTTTGCTATTGCTATAATTAATTATTGCGAAACATTGGAGCAAAACAGGAAGTTTGTTATATCCCATCAATTATTAAAAAGCGGTACATCTATTGGAGCAAATATTAATGAAGCTCAAAATTGCGAAAGTCGTGCTGATTTCATCCATAAGTTTAAAATAGCTGCCAAGGAGGCCGAAGATACCAAATATTGGCTGCTATTATGCCAACAGGCAGATAATTATCCTTTTGAAGAGAAGTTATTAAATGATCTTTCCGATATATTGAGATTGACTAACAGCATTATTAATTCAGCCAAAAAATCAATGTAGCTTTTAGTAATTGGCACATTGGCATATTGGCATATTAGCAAATTATTACAATGAAACAAGAAATTATTATAGCAGGCTTTGGCGGACAAGGCGTTCTGTCGATGGGTAAGATACTTGCTTATTCCGGACTAATGGAAGGAAAGGAAGTTAGCTGGATGCCTTCATACGGACCAGAACAACGCGGCGGAACGGCCAATGTAACGGTAATTCTGAGCGACGATCCGATCAGTTCTCCGATCCTGAATGAATATGATATCGCAATCATCCTGAACCAGCCTTCGATGGATAAGTTCGAAAGCAAGGTAAAACCGGGCGGTATTCTGATCTACGACGGATATGGTATACATACTCCGGTTAAACGTACCGACATCAGCGTTTACCGCGTGGATGCCATGGATGCAGCAACCGAAATGAAGAATGAAAAAGCATTCAATATGCTTATACTGGGCGGTTTATTAAAAATTGTTCCGATGGTAAAACTTGAGAATGTATTGCTGGGCCTGAAGAAATCCCTGCCCGAACGTCATCACAAGCTGATCCCGATGAACGAAGCCGCCATAAAGAAAGGCATGGAGATCATACAGAAGGTATAATAATATGCCAATATTTTAATGTACCAATGTGCCAATTAAACGAAAGCCTTCAATAGGTAAATAAGGTTTATTGGCATATTGGCACATTGATTTATTAGCACATTATATTATCTTTGCAACCCATGAAGCATTGCTTATACATATTATTGTTGCTGATAGTATCTGCCGTAACCGTTCAGGCTCAGAGAGGAGCACGTGGCAGATCAGAAGGAGGAGGAAAACGTGGTGGCTTCTCTTTGTCGAACCTTTCTTCATCACAGAAAGAGATACCCGACAGTTTATTGGTTGTGGACAGTGCCGCTCTGAAATCCAAACGTCTTATCGCTTACCACCTTACCCCTCTTTTAGGGGAAGCCTATGTAGCTCCGCTGGATACCAACAAGCTGAACTTCGGTAATACGACATTGGTTGAAAGCAAGTCTCTGGCTATCGGATACCTGGCAAACCTGGGTTCTCCGGCACAGACAAAGATCTTTTCCGAACGGAAAGAACCCCGCGACTTTATTTTTGCCGATGCCTACGACTACTACATCACGACACCGGAGAATGCTTATTTCTACAACACTAAAATACCTTATACCAACATCATGTACACCTCCGCCGGCGGTAGTACCAATAAGGAAGAACAGTTGAAAGGGACTATGACCATGAACTTCGGCAAGAAGATCAACGTGGGTGGAGATATCGACTATATCTATGGACGAGGACATTACAAAGACAACGGTGACAAATTGCTAAGTTACCGCCTGTTCGGTAGTTACCAGACCGACCGTTACGAAATGCATGCTTACCTAAGTAACTTTAACTTTGTAAATTACGAAAACGGTGGTCTTGCCAATGACTCGACAATCAATCACCCGGACGAGTATTTCCCCGAAGGGCGTCCTTCCGATACCAAATCGTACGACGTACGTTACTTGGCAAGTGCATGGAACCGTGTACGCGGTAAACGGTATTTCCTTACTCAACGATATAACCTCGGATTTACCCGCGAACTGGAAGAAACCGACGAAGAAGGGAACCCGAAAGAAGTATTCGTGCCTGTATCCAGCATCATCCATACAATCGATTATGAAGACAACCGTCGCCGGTTTATCTCTCATAGCAATCTGCTCGACTCAGCATATATAGTTAAAGACGGTGATAAAAGTTTTCCCCGTATCTATGGACTGGGAGCAACACTAAACGACCAGACATCTTCATGGAATTTAAAAAACACAATCGGACTTTCTCTCCGGGAAGGATTCCAGGATTGGGCTAAATTCGGATTGACGGCATTCGTTAGTTTGGAGAAACGTCGATTCAAACTAGATCCCAGGATCGAAGGACTTGATTATGGAGAATATGGTAGAGGTCCTAATTTCTCAGTCGACAATGTCGATCTGAACAATCTTCCGAAAGAAAAGATATACGATGAGTTTTCAACTTATATCGGAGCTGAATTATCTAAACGTATGGGAAGTATTCTGACCTATAATGCCCGGGGTGAACTTTGCCTCATTGGTAGTGATGTCGGCGAATTCCGCGCTACAGGAGATTTGCAGACACGTTTCAAACTGTTTAGAAAGGAAGCAACGATCAAAGCGAACGCTTACATTAAAAATGTAACCCCCGCTTTCTATATGCGTCATAATCATTCCCGTTATTTCTGGTGGGACAATGATCAGTTTAAAAAGATACAGCAGATATATGTTGGTGGAGAAGTCAATCTCGAATCGACCGGAACTACATTATCAGCAGGAGTGGAAAGTATTCAGAATTACATTTTTTTCAATAAAATGGGTATGCCCGAACAACACGGAAGCAATCTGCAGGTGGTAAGTGCCCGCCTAAAACAGGATTTCCGTTACCGTGCTTTTGGTTGGGAAAATGAAATTTGCTGGCAGATGAGTGGTGACAATGACGTATTACCTCTTCCGAAGTTCAGCGCTTACTCAAATATGTATCTGGCCGCAAAAGTGGCAAAAGTATTGACTGTTCAGATAGGTGCGAACGTATATTACAACACAGCGTATTATGCGCCCTATTATGAACCGGCAACCCAGCAGTTCCAGGTTCAGGATGAAGTTAAAGTAGGTAATTATCCTCTTATAAATGCCTATGTAAATTTCCATCTGAAACAGGCCCGCTTCTTCATTATGGCTTACAACCTGAGTAGTAAATTTGTCGAGCCCAATTATTTCTCCTTGTCACATTACCCTTTGAATCCGATGGTTCTGAAAATGGGTATTGCCGTTACATTCAATAATTAAATAGTATGAAATCGCGGAAGTTACTGGTGGTCTATATGATTCTGCTGGCAATTGTTCTGATTGCCATGTTCCAACTATTTCAGTTCAACAAAGAAAAACCGGTTCTACCCAGAGATTATCCCGAAATAAAGGAAGAAGGTATCCTGCGTATAGTGACAGAGTATAATCAATCGGGATATTATGTAGCCGGAGATACGATCGAAGGTTTCCAGTATGAACTCAGCCAGGCTATAGCCAAACTATCCGGACTGGAAGTTCAGACCCATCTGGAAATGAGCCTAGCCGAAAGTTTCCGGGAATTATCAGAAAATAAGTGTGACGTAATTGCCCGGAACATCCCTATTACAAGTGATAATAAAGAAGAATATCTATTCACCGAACCGATCGTATTGAATAAGCAAGTCTTGGTACAACGTACGGAAGATGCAAATAATGGATTTAAACCAATCCGCAACCAATTGGATCTGGCTCAAAAGACTTTATATATCCCTAAGGACTCTCCGGCCAAGCTGCGTCTACAAAACCTGGCACATGAAATCGGTGATACGATATATATCAAAGAAGACGAACTTTATTCCAGCGAACAACTGGCTATTATGGTTGCCAAAGGAGATATTGATTATGCGGTTTGCGATCAGCAAATAGCAAAAATATCCAAAGAGAATCTGCCTGAAATAGATATCGACACAGATATCAGTTTCACGCAACTGCAATCATGGGCAGTACGCAAAGACTCCCCTATCCTACTCGACAGCCTGAACAGCTGGCTTTCACAAATTAAAGAAAGCGGCTTGTATAAGGAAATATACAAGCGCTATTATGGAAATAAATAATTACTAATCGTGGGTAGGTAGAATGAACGAGAAAGTCGAACCTTCCCCCAATTTCGACTCTACTTGGATCGAACCACCCATTTTGGTTACTAAACTTCTGCAAATCGCCAGGCCAAGACCGATACCTTCCATATAATCGTTGATCTTCACAAAACGCTTAAACAGACTTTGTAGCTTGTCTTCAGCAATACCTAAGCCGGTATCCTTTACATAAAAATTCAAGCGACCGTCTCCCAGATCTTTATATCCCATAGTGATACTACCCTGCTTCGTATTCTTGATCGCATTATTTGCCAGGTTATTTATAAGCTGCAACAAACGAATCTGGTCTGTACCAAACGTGCATTGCTCCAACCCTTTTTCCAGTATTAAATCTACCCCTTTCGGCATACGAAGTTTGATGGAAGCATACGTGTTATCCATCATCTCATTCAGATCAATAGGAGCATAACTAATTTTTATTGCATCCGCTTCGATCTTCGACAGATCGAGTATATCGTTGATCAGCTGCATAAGCAACTGGTTATTTGACTTGATGATCTCATAATATGACATACGCTCCTCGTCTGTATCTGCAAACGCCATCAGTTCGGAAAAGCCGGTTATAGCATTCAATGGCGTACGGATCTCATGACTCATATCCGCCAGATACTTCGATTTCATTTTATCAGCAACCTCTGCCTTCTCACGAGCTTCTTCCAGAGTCAACTCCTGATCCTTCCGATCTTGTATATTGGTAGAACAACCGAGAATAACCAAAGGACGTCCTTTGACATCCCGCTCATAAATATAAGCTGACGATTCGCGCCAATGATAATCTTCCAGTTCCGAGTACTTTACACGCATCTCCATTTTCACTTCAGTCAACTTACCGGTACACATCTTTTCAAAAAGATCCCAATAAACTTCCCGATCGTCAGGATGAATATAAGTCATAAACGTTGTTCCCGGCATAACTGTATGACTATCCGGATGATCATCCCAACTATTTAGTTGAACCAAAGCATCTTTATAACCGTTCTTACTATCGGGATTAATAAAAATAGAACAAGTCCGGATATCACTCGACTGCAAAGCTATCTTAGTGAGCATCTGGGTTCTTTTAAGCGCATCTTCAACAGATTTTTTAGATGTTATATCCCGCCATAATGCAAGAAGAAGCGTTTTTCCACAATTCAACGAAATTGGAAATTTTGTAACTTCAATATCTTTAAATTCACCGGTTGCAGTTTTTACCTGTCCTTGAAATTCTACCGTTTTCCCGGTATTGATCACTTCCCTGTCAATCTCACAACGCTTTTCAATCGACAGTAAAGCATCGTAATTTACTTCGAAATCGTCATGTCCCTCTATCTGGGAAGTATTAATTCCCGTAATATCTTCCATGAACTTATTCCAGTAAAGATAATTGAAATGATCGTCTGCATCTTTTACAAATACACCTAATGGCAGATGATCCAGGATCGTATTCAGTAATTCACGAATACTATCTTGTTCCTCCTTTAAAGTTAACTCTGACTGAAGGTCGTCAAGGCCGTCATTTATCCCCATATCACTTACTGTTTTTATCAAAATCGGGTATAAAGATATTTATTTTTATTATACTGCACTAAAAAACGCCAATAAATTCAACGCCTGCAACAAAAAAAAGAGTATTTATAACAAGAGCACTTACTTCTATATAGAATTTGGTAAATATTATTTACCTTTACGGTGAATTTAATGATAGAAGATGAGATTTGACGAATTGGATTTAGAGGAGGCCGTACTTGACGGACTCGATGCTATGAATTTTCAGGAAACTACTCCTGTACAGGAATTAACAATTCCGGTTATTTTAGAAGGGAAAGACATCATAGCCTGCGCGCAGACGGGAACAGGGAAAACCGCTGCTTACGTATTACCTTTAATTAACGAACTAAGTAAAGGTAACCATCCGGATAATGCCATTAATGCAATCATTATGGCTCCAACCCGTGAATTGGCTCAACAGATCGACCAACAGATTGAAGGTTTTACATACTTCGTTCCGGTATCGGCCGTTGCCGTATATGGCGGAACCGACGGTATTGCCTGGGAACAACAGAAACGGGGTATGGAAATGGGGGCCGACATTGTGATCGCTACCCCAGGGCGTTTATTATCACATATCAAACTGGGCACGGTAGATCTATCGCAGGTTTCATACTTCGTTCTCGATGAAGCCGATCGTATGCTGGATATGGGATTTTACGACGACATCATGCAGGTACATAAGCAACTGCCTCAAACCTGCCAAACTATCATGTTTTCAGCGACCATGCCTCCAAAAATCAGGACGTTAGCAAAAACGATCTTAAAAGATCCGGAAGAAGTTAAAATCGCAATCTCCCGCCCTCCCGAATCTATCATGCAGACGGCTTATATCTGTTACGATCCGCAAAAAATAAAGATACTCGAAGATTTGTTCCAACAAAGCCGTCCACAACGTGTCATCATATTTTCTTCTTCCAAGATGAAAGTAAAAGAACTTGCTTCCACCTTGAAACGCATGAAGTTTAATGTCGCAGCCATGCATTCCGACCTGGAGCAATCGCAACGTGAAGAAGTAATGAAAGAATTTAAGAATGGACGTATAGATATTCTGGTAGCAACCGACGTGGTATCACGCGGTATAGACATCAATGATATACGACTGGTAGTTAACTTCGATATTCCTCACGATCCGGAAGATTATGTACACCGTATCGGCCGTACGGCTCGTGGTACCGGTGGCGAAGGCTTAGCTATCACTTTTGTCGCAATAGAAGAACAAGCACAGTTCAAACGAATTGAGATATTCCTGGAGAAAGAAGTCTACAAAATACCGATCGATCCAAAATTCGGAGAAGCCCCTTTATATGAACCTGAAAAGTATGGAAATATGCGTCGTGGCCGCGGTCGTCCATCCAAATCCGGCAACGGAGGAGGAAGAAAACCTAGTAATCGCCAAGGAGGTAGTAACTCCGGAAAAGGACAGCAACACCGTGGCAGACCTAGAAAAGATGCTTGACATAGGAAATTCATTACAATACAAACAAAAAGGAGATATACCGCGATGGTATATCTCCTTTTTCATATAATAGTTATTATCTATTTATCCATTCATCGAAGCCAGGAACTCCATATTGTCATAAGTCTGTTCCATACGTTTCTTTACAAACTCCATTGCTTCGAGTGAGTTCATATCTGACAAGTACTTACGAAGAATCCACATACGGTTCAATGTACTTTCATCCTGCAACAGATCGTCGCGACGGGTACTTGAAGCTGTAATATCGACAGCCGGATAAACACGTTTGTTTGACAATTTACGGTCCAACTGCAGCTCCATATTACCTGTACCTTTAAATTCTTCGAAGATCACATCATCCATCTTAGAACCAGTTTCAGTCAATGCCGTTGCCAGGATTGTCAAGCTACCGCCATTTTCAATATTACGGGCAGCACCGAAGAAACGCTTAGGTTTCTGCAATGCATTGGCATCCACACCACCGGAAAGAACCTTACCAGATGCAGGCTGAACAGTATTATATGCACGTGCAAGACGTGTTATAGAATCTAACAAGATGACTACATCATGACCACATTCCACCATACGTTTAGCCTTGTTCAATACAATCTCTGCAATCTTTACGTGGCGTTCTGCCGGTTCGTCGAAAGTAGAAGCGATAACTTCCGCATCGACACTACGGGCCATATCCGTTACTTCTTCCGGACGTTCATCGATCAACAAGACGATCATATATACTTCCGGATGGTTGGCTGCAATTGCATTAGCAATATCTTTCAGCAACATTGTCTTACCAGTCTTGGGCTGTGCCACAATCAGACCACGCTGTCCTTTACCGATCGGAGAGAACAGATCGACTACACGAACGGAAATATTATCATTCACCTTCGGAGCCTTACGTGCCGTAAGCATGAATTTTTCATCCGGGAAAAGTGGAGTCAGGTGATCGAAAGGAACGCGGTCGCGCACTTCTTCCGGCGAACGCCCATTGATCTTATCTACTTTTACCAGCGGGAAATATTTTTCACCTTCCTTCGGAGGACGAATGGCACCTTCCACCACATCACCGGTCTTCAAACCAAATAACTTGATCTGGGACTGCGATACATAAATATCATCCGGAGATGTCAGGTAGTTATAATCTGAAGAACGTAGGAAACCATAACCATCCTGCATCATTTCCAATACACCAGTACCTATCAGGATACCGTCAAATTCGTATTGCTTTTCCTGCTGTGCATTATTGTTACGTTGATTGCTATGGTTATTTTGATTATTCTGGTTGTTCTGTCTGTTATTAGGACGAGGTGTATTTTGTTGCTGTGGTTGCGGAGCCGCTTCCTTTTCAGGTTGGGCTGCTTTTTCCTGTGGTTGTGGCTTAGCCGGTGAAGGAGAGAACGGGAAGAGCTGATCGAGAACCGACTTTGTATCAGGATGTCTGAATACAACTCTTTTAGGTTCATTTTCCGGAACCGGAGCATCACTGGCAGGAGTTTCAACCGGAACTGCGGGCACTTCAGGAACTGCTTCTACAACAGGTAATTCTTCAGGAGCTCCTTCTACCACAACAGGTGGTAATAAAGGTTTCTCTACTGCTGGAACTTCTGCTACAACAGGCTGAGGTGTTTTTGATACTTTTACTTCGTCCGCATCATTAGCTGGAGCAACTGCACCGGCTACCTTTTCTTTTTTCTCTATACGAACTCTTTTTTTACGCTCAGGTTGTTCCTTCTTTTCTGCAGCAACAGCTACTTTCTTTTCTTCTACAGGTTTTACCACTTCGGGAGCCGGAGTCGTTGCTACTTCCGGTTTTGCCGCTTTCACTTTACTTTCGGCCTTAGGAGCTTTAGCAGCCGCCGTTTTAGAAGGTTTCTTCGCTTTCGTCTGCTTTTCAGCTTTCTTAGCTTCTTTTTCTTTCTCCTTTTCAGCCTGTAGACCTGCATAAGAGATAGCCTGTTCATCAAGAATACGATAAACAAGTTCTTCTTTTTTCAAAGAACTTATTTTCTTAATTCCTAACTCTTCCGCTATACTTTGCAATTCAGGAAGGAGTTTTTCATTTAGTTCTAGAATGTTATATTTCTGCATATTGAGAAGTGAGTAATAAAAACGGATACACGATCAAAGAATGTACAATACGTGCTTACCGCTATCATTGTATCTTAATAGTTTTTGATAATAAATAAATCTTTCTTGTAAAAAACCGGATTGTTTAGCTAATTTGAATCATTAGTAACACATCTGCGGAGTAAATCTTTGCAAATGTAAGAACATTTTTAGTTATTCTATTATTTTTGTCGAAAAAAAATTCACAACCAGCACACTCTTAGTCTCTTTATTGATACAAAAGCGATTATCGGAGCGCTCTCCTACAATCCAGAGAATGTTTTCGCCGCTACACAAAAGCCATGCCTGCTCTTTATCGATACGGCTGAATTTATGATCCGAAAAATAATCGCTCAACTTCTTACGACCTTTCATTCCAAAAGGAATAAACCAGTCTCCCTCTTTCCATTTACGAAGTGTCAGGGGGAAAGAGAGTTTGTCGTAATCAAAATAAGCGATATGTTTATCCTTTCGGATATTGAAGTCACTATTAATAACAATCCTCTGGAAAGAAAGTTCAATAGGACCATTCCAGATATCTTCCAGGACATCGGCGGCGGTAAAGGTATATTCCTGTGTTTCTTCCTCACCGACCGGAGAAAGTAACAGGTATTCGCGGTCTTTCAGCAACCGGTATTCCGGTGAATAAAACATCTTACCGGATTCTTTTGTCAGCGAACGAAATATATCATCGGCAACCTGTCGGGTAAAACCATACGGTTTCAGCAATTCGAAAAGGATAGTTGCAGGCGAAGGATAGTCCATCAACCGGGCTATCGGAATACGTTCCCCCTCCTCTACCAATTGTCTGCGGGCTTCTTCCATTACAGACAGATAGATGGCTTCCGTTTCAGCCAGGTGATCGGCTGTACGTGCAATAGAAGTCTTTACGGAAGGATTCAACTCTTCCAACAAAGGAAGTACGCGAAGACGGATAAAATTACGTGTATAGGCATCCGACAGGTTCGTGCTGTCGGTTACGTATGACAGATGCTGCTCTTCCAGCCACGCCAATATCTCACTACGGCTGACTGTCAGCAAAGGACGTACCACATTACCATTCTTCGGACGGATACCTCCAAGTCCACGAATACCTGTACCACGGATCAGATTTAACAGGACAGTCTCCACACTATCATCACGATGATGGGCAACTGCGATAGCTTGTGCACCCAGACGGTTCCGCATTTCCTCAAACCAGTTATAACGCAATTCGCGGGCAGCCATCTCGATGGAAAGGCTGTGTTCGGCGGCATAAACTGTTGTATCAAAATCTATCTTATGGAAAGGAACCCCCAAGCCACGAGCTGTTTCCCTGGCAAATTCTTCATCGCGGACAGACTCGTCACCGCGCAGATAGAAATTACAATGCAACGCAATGCAGGTATAATCGAGTTGTACCAGCAAATTCAACAAAGCGACCGAATCGGCTCCTCCGCTGAATCCGACCAGAACGGGAGCGTCACCGGCCAGCAACTGCTGTTTCTCTATGTATGCACGAACGATATTCCTCATTTACCATATAAAATTATGGCTTTAGCCAAACATATCATATTTCAGCTAAAGCCATAAGCTTTTTATTTACTGTGTCAGTATTTATTCTTCTACACCAGCCAGTTCCGGGTCGATCATGATACGTCCGCAATATTCGCAAACGATCACTTTCTTACGCAACTTGATATCCATCTGCTTCTGGGGCGGGATCTTGTTGAAACAACCACCACAGGCATCACGTTGGATATAAACAACAGCCAAACCGTTACGTGCACCCTTACGGATACGTTTGAATGCAGTAAGCAAACGCGGTTCAATTGTAGTTTCCAGCTTTTTAGCCTTTTCGCGCAGTCTTTCTTCTTCCTGCTTTGTTTCAGAAATAATTTCTTCCAATTCGCTCTTCTTCTGAACAAGGTCAGCCTTACGGCCGTCCAATCTTTCAGTCAACTGAGCAATCTCTTCTTTCTTATGATTTATCGACTCACCGAATTCGCGGATCTTCTTTTCAGAAAACTCGATTTCAAGCCCCTGGAATTCGATTTCTTTTGACAAGTTATCAAATTCGCGGTTATTGCGCACGTTATCCAGTTGCGATTTATATCTCTCGATCAGACCGGTAGACTCAGTGATTCTGTGTTTCTGTTCAACAACAGCATTCTCATAATCCTGGATCTCCGCCTGATAGTTCTGAAGACGGGTTTCCAATCCTGCGATCTCATCTTCCAAGTCCTGAACTTCCAGGGGAAGCTCTCCACGAAGCGTTTTGATCTTATCAATTTCAGTCATCATCGTCTGAAGTTGATACAGCGTAGAAAGCTTTTCTTCAACTGTATACTCTTTTTCAGCTGATTGTTTATCTGTAGCCATTCTATAAATATTTTACCGGGTTTGAATTAACATTCGAAAAATGTACGGCAAAGGTAGGGAATTTTTTCGATATTATGTTATAAAAGATGTCTTTTGTACATACTTCAGACTCATAATGGCCTATTACAGCCAGCAATATACGGTCTTCGACATCGTAAAAGTCATTGTATTTAGCTTCTCCGGTGATGAATACATCCGCCCCGTAGGCGATTGCATCTTTTACCAGAAAAGCACCGCTGCCACCACATAGTGCAACCTCGCGTATCGGCTTACCTGTAAAGGCTGAATGCTTTACGCAACCAACCTGGAACAGGTCTTTTATCCGTTGCAGGAAATTCAGTTCGTCCTCTTCCTCCGGCAACTCTCCCACTACACCGGAACCAACCTGATCCCAGGTGTTATTCAACGGGTAGAAATCGAAAACCGGTTCTTCATACGGATGAACGGAAAGCAAGGCACGGGTAATGGTCGATTTGCGGAAAGCAGGCAATATCGTTTCGATACGTATCTCACGCTCTACGTGCACCTCTCCCACTTCGCCACAAAACGGATTCGTACCCTCGCCGGCACGGAAAGTACCCTGGCCTGCCAGATTAAAACTGCACGAGTCGTAAGCCCCAACCGTTCCGGCACCGGCATTGAACAAAGTCGTCCGTACCAGTTCCGCATATGCTTCGGGTACGAAAGTAACCAGTTTCAGCAAGGCGCCTTTTTGCGGGCTCAGTACACGTACATTTTCCAGTCCGATCAGTTCGGCCAGGCGGAAGTTAACACCTCCGGCAGCATTATCGAGGTTGGTATGGGCGGCATAGATCACCAGATCGTATTTGCATGCCTTTATCATACACCGCTCGATATAACTGGAACCTGTCAATGATTTGAATGCTTTGAAGGCTAAAGGATGATGAGAAATGATCAGATTACAACCCATCTCTATTGCCTCGTCGACCACCTCTTCGGTCACATCGAGACAAAGCAGCACACCTGTGGCAGGCTGATTTACATCACCCACCTGTACACCTGTATTGTCCCAGCTTTCCTGCAAGGGTAGCGGAGCGTATTGCTCTATTTCTTTCAAAACATCCTTTATCCGTAGCATATAGATTTCTTTTTATTCCTTTACGTCTACCTTCAGGCACAACTCATCCAGCTGCACGTCGTCGATCACTGACGGAGCATCGAGCATGACATCGCGGCCTGAGTTATTTTTTGGGAAAGCAATACAGTCGCGGATAGAATCGAGGCCGGCAAACAGAGACACCCAACGATCCAAACCATAAGCCAGACCGCCATGAGGAGGCGCCCCGTATTTGAATGCGTTCATCAGGAAGCCGAACTGAGACTGCGCTCTTTCTTCGGTGAATCCCAGCAATTGAAACATTTTATCCTGCAATTTGCTGTCGTGGATACGGATAGAACCTCCACCCACTTCAACGCCATTGATAACCATATCGTAAGCATTGGCACGTACGGCACCGGTATCACTATCCAGCAACGGAATATCTTCCGGTTTCGGAGAAGTGAACGGATGGTGCATAGCATAGAAACGCTGATCTTCTTCGCTCCACTCAAACAGCGGGAAGTCGATTACCCACAGGCATACGAATTTATTCTTATCGCGCAGACCTAACTGACCAGCTACTTCAAGACGCAATTCGCAAAGTTGTTTGCGGGTCTTCATCACACTGTCGCCCGAAAGGATCAGGATCAGATCACCCGGTTTTGCACCGAAAGCGTCCTTCATCTGCTGCAATGTTTCCTGTGTATAGAACTTGTCTACGCTCGATTTCACATTACCATCGGCTTCCACGCGGGCATATACCATCCCCTTCGCTCCTACCTGCGGACGTTTAACGAAATCAGTCAGCGCATCCAGCTGTTTACGTGTATAGCTTGCTGCACCTTCCACACAGATACCGCCAACATAAGCAGCATCATCGAATACGGAGAAGCCATGACCTTTCATAATATCCATCAGTTCAACGAACTTCATGTCGAAACGCAGGTCGGGCTTATCGCTACCATAATATTTCATTGCGTCGTGCCAGGTCATGCGCTGGAACGGCTCTTTGATTTCAACATTACGGATTACCTTGAAGAGGTGTTTTGCCATACCTTCGAAGATATTCAGCACATCTTCCTGTTCAACAAAACTCATTTCGCAGTCGATCTGTGTAAATTCCGGCTGACGGTCGGCACGCAGGTCTTCGTCGCGGAAACATTTTACGATCTGGAAATAACGGTCGAAGCCGGAAACCATCAGCAACTGCTTCAAAGTCTGAGGCGACTGCGGCAATGCATAGAACTGTCCAGGGTTCATACGTGAAGGAACAACGAAGTCGCGTGCACCTTCCGGTGTAGAGTTTACAAGAACCGGTGTTTCCACTTCCAGAAAACCTTGTTTATCCAGATAGTTACGAACTTCGAAAGCCATGCGATGACGCAGTTCCAAATTTGCACGAACAGCATTACGACGCAAATCCAGATAACGATATTTCATACGTAGGTCATCTCCTCCGTCCGTATCATCTTCAATAGTAAAAGGAGGCGTTACGGCAGCATTCAGGATATTCAGTTCTGAAACAATCAGTTCAATTTCGCCTGTCGGGATATTATTGTTCTTACTTGAACGTTCTCTTACTGTTCCTGTAACCTGAATCACATACTCACGTCCCAGCTTGTTTGCCTTTTCACAAAGCGCGGCATCTACTTCCTGGTTAAACACCAGTTGAGTTATACCATAACGATCACGGAGGTCGACAAATGTCATACCGCCCATCTTACGAGTTTTCTGCACCCATCCGGCCAATGTAACCACCAGGCCTTCGTCTGCCAGGCGCAAGTTTCCACAAGTTCTTGTTCTATACATTTTAAATAAGATTTATCTGTTTTAATTTCATAATTCAAAAGTATAAACAAAGTGTATCTGTAAAATACTATGATGTACTTTACGCGCAGTCGGTCTGCAAAGATAATACTATATTCATTAACTGTAATAATTTCATTGCAATTAAAAGGGAAGTACAATAAAATATAAAAGAGAAGAGGAAGCATTTATTAAGATAAAACAAAAAAGAGAACCAACAAATTCGTTGATTCTCTTCTTTTGTCGGGGTACCAGGATTCGAACCTGGGACCCCCTGCTCCCAAAGCAGGTGCGCTAACCGGACTGCGCTACACCCCGTTTTACAACCGCTTTATTGTCGATTGCGGTGCAAAGGTAAGCATTTATTTTTAACCACCAAATATTTCGTGTTTTTTTTAATTGATTACTTTCGCATCTGTTTTATTACCTCAACTAAAGGGAAAGGAGGAAAAGCAAAGGAAAGAAGAGATCATCAAACATGAACATATTGCAAGACAATATGTTATAATATAAACATATCAATATTGAAAATAGTATGATAATTGCCTATACACGAACATATTCAAACAAGCAACAAAGTGACAATCAAAAAAATGCGATTGAACAATTTGCTATAAACAACAATATAACTATAGACAAATGGCATAAAGATTCCCGTAGTACTTCTTCTCGTCATAAAAACAGGCTGGAAGAAATAATCAAAAGTATGGACGCCGGCGATACGCTGATTGTGGCAGATGTTACCCGTTTAAGCCGAAAATTGATGGAAATTATGCATTTGATTTTGTTATGTATCGAAAAGAAAGTAACTCTTTACTGCCTTAAAGAAGGATACACTTTCGAAGATAATGTTGACAGCAAAACATTGGCATTTACTTTTGGGCTCGTTTCTGAAATTGAAAGTAAATTGATCTCAACCCGGACAAGAGAATCTCTGGAGATCAGCAGAAACAAAGGAACAGCCCTCGGACGACCGAAAGGAACTCCTAAAATGGATCACCTACTTGCACAGAAAGAACAGATTGAAAAGGAACTCAATGAAGAAAAAGCGACTTATGCCGAACTGGCAGAGTATTATCAGGTTTCATTAAGCAGTTTCAAAAATTTTGTAAGAAACAATATTAGTCCTACGCTTCCCGGAAGAAAAAGAACCGGAAAGAAAAAGAAAAAAACTGACTAATTAATTGATAAATAAAAAGGGGAATTGAAAATAATCGACAGGCTTATACTTTTTCAATTCCCCTTTTATTTTTTATTTATCTTACTTTTCTATCCTGATTCGCGCGTCAACAGCAAACAAACCTCTATCTGTTGCCAATAACGGGTTTATATCCATCTCTTTTATTTCAGATGCAAAACGAAGAATAGTAGAAAGACGGACAATGATATCTGCATACTGTTGCTCATCGATACCTTTTTGTCCACGGGTTCCCTTTATTATCGGGTAACCCCGCAAAGAATGGATCATTGAATAAGTTTCATCATACGATAACGGAGCTAAACCGTATGATACGTCTTTCAATACTTCCACGAAGATACCTCCCAATCCGCAAAGTATAACATGACCGAAACCTTCCTCGTACTTCGCTCCCAGAAATAATTCCTGCCCCTTTAACATAGGTTGAACCATTATTGCCGTTACATCCGGCAGACGCATCATGCGCTCGAATTCAAACAATAAATGTTCCTCACTACGGATATTTAAAGCAACTCCGCCAATATCACTTTTATGTACAGGACCGACAACTTTAGCTACGACCGGGAATTTTACCCGTTTAGCAAAAGCAATCAATTCATCCTTATCAGTCGAAGTGAATTCTTCCACCAAAGGAATATTAGCCGCCCCTAACAAAGTACGAACCTGCTCAGGTGCCAGATAACCATTAGAAGGTAACTGATCGATAATACGACGCACTTCAGGTACATTCACCCCATACAATTGAATATCGGTACTCATTGGTTTAGGTGTATTGATCACCCGTGAAAGGGCTGTCCCCAATGTTACCTCATCAGAAAAGTTTACATGCCCCTTCTTTACAAAACTACGAACCTCCGGCCCTGCTGTCACTATGGAAGGTAACACAGGAAAGATCGGCTTCTTGCATTCTTCCATCTTCTTATGAAGTACTTCGTATGTTTCATACAGTTTCACCAGACCGGGACTACCGAAAATAACCATCATCAGATCAATCTCATCGAAATGATTCTCACAATAATCGATTGCAGTTGCCAAATGTTCAGGTGTACCCGTCCCGATTATATCGATCGGATTGCCGACAGCGGCACCCGGATATAATTTTGATTTCAATTCGGCTGCAACCGGACCTTCCAGATTAGGTACATTTAAACGTCCTTTAGAAAGAGCATCAGCCAACATAACCGCAGGACCTCCGGCATGAGTGATGATAGCACAATTCTTTCCTTTCACTTCTTTTAGCGTAAAGATACTAGCTACCGTAGTCAGCTCCTCACGACTAAAGCAGCGAACAATACCGGCCTTACGGAACAAAGCCTCAACGGCAGAATCCGAACTGGCTATCGCACCGGTATGTGATGAAGCGGCACGTTTTCCCGATTCCGTACTTCCTGCTTTGATAGCAGCGATATGACAACCTTTACGAATCAGAGACGATGCGTGATAAAGCAGTTTATCCGGATTCTTGATCTGTTCGATATAAAGCATTTTAATCTTCGAGTCGAGTACAGGATCAAAATTACGATCCATATATTCAAGGACTTCCTCCACCCCGATCTGTTTGGAATTACCAACAGACCATACAGAAGAGAAACGTAATCCTTTTGTTAATGCAGACTCGATAATAAAGAGCGCCGTGCCTCCTGAACTGGAAATAAAGTCTACTCCGTCCGGATGAAACTCAGGTATAGGTTGTGTAAAAACGCCATGAAACTTCGTATTCATCAGTCCGATGCAATTAGGACCGATCATGGAAGCTCCGGCTTCGTTTACAGTCGCCAGCATCTGATCTTCCAAAAGGGCCCCTTCGTGAGTCTCTTCGCCAAAACCGGCTGAAACAACGATAAAAGCTTTTACATTCTTCTGATTGGCCAGTATATCGATAGCCTCGGGACAAGAAGGACCGGGAATTGAAATAATAGCCATTTCCGTATCCGGTATATCGTGCACGGAGTGATATGATTTCAAACCTTGCACATCGTCCTCTCTGGCGTTGACAACATACAGTTCTCCTTTATACTTACCATCCAGAAGATTTCGCACCAAGCGTCCACCGGGCTTGTGCACATTATTTGAGCCACCTACTACAACGATGCTCTTAGGGTCGATTAATTCTCGGTTAATCATAACATTTTGATTAATTAAGTTCAATGAATTGGAACAAATATAGTTTTTTTATCTATTCATTCATCGAACTCACGGTAATTTATTTACATTTTGTACACTCTGAGACCAGCCAATCACACCAGGCATCCATTCCGGTACCTTTTGTGGCCGACACTTCAAACACCTGCAAATGATGATTCACCTTCAGGGCGTTATTTTTCAATGTTTCTACATTTGTATCCAAATAAGGAACAAGATCTATCTTATTGATCACACAAACATCAGCTTCTGCAAAGATATGCGGATACTTCAAAGGCTTATCATCCCCCTCTGTGGTACTCACGATCACCACCTTCTTTGCTTCTCCAAGATCAAACATTGCAGGACAAACCAGGTTGCCGACATTCTCCACAAAGAGTATCGATCCGTTTACCGGCGCTAAGTGCTTAACGGCATGATTTACCATATCAGCTTCCAAATGACACCCCGTACCGGTATTCACCTGAAAAACAGGGATATTTAGAGCAGCGATACGATCGGCATCATTGGAGGTTTGTTGATCTCCTTCAATTACATATATATGTATTGGGGATAAAGGTGTTTCAGGGACAGCCCCAACAAGACGACGGACAGTTTCTTCAAGTAAGGTTGTTTTACCCGAGCCCGGCGAACTCATCAGGTTCAGGCAAAATATTTCTTTTGCTTCAAAATAACCGCGATTGCGTTCAGCCAGTAGATTATTGCGCTGAAGAATATCTTGTTCAAGTGTTATAACCTTACCTTCATCATGATGATGATGGTGATGTTCATGGCCATGATCATGGTCGTGTTCGTGATGATGATGCTCTCCGCATCCGCAAGTTCCACACATAAGCGTTTTGTATTTATTATTTAATAACAATCGATTTCACACGAAGTTCTTTTCCTTTAATGATTTTAACACAGAAAGAGCCACATTCAGGACAAGAGGCAAATAAAGTATCCATCGAAAAGACACATCCACAGTCGGCACATTGCCCCTCACCATCGATAATATGCCGTACAATCGTCGCATGTTCGAGCATAGACCCTTTCACGGCACTCTCCAGAGCGAAATCGAGTGTTTGCAGCTCTACACCGGCAAGACGACCGATCTCCAATTCCAATTCTTCAACCGCTAACGATCCGCGATCGCGCGCCTGCTCTTCGGCAAGCTCGACGATACTTTGAGCAATAGACATTTCGTGCATATCATTCTTTTTTATTTCGGGAGGCGGCAATTGTCAATTGACCCAATGCTACTCCCCCATCGTTACAAAGTATACGACCAGGAACATACAACGGTATGCCGGCTTCGGTAAAAAAACGTTGTAGTTGTTCCGTCAACCTTTTATTTTGAAAACAGCCACCGGAAATAACTACACGGGTGGCTTCATTTTGCTTTAGAAGAAATTTGACTTCCTCCAGTAAGACTTTAGCGATTGTATTATGAAAGCGAGCAGAAATATCACAAACAGATATTCCCGAGGCCAAATCATTCAATATTCCCTCAAACAACGGAAGGAAAGATATAATACCTTCTTTTATTATAACCGGATAACGGTCGTCGGGTTCAACCGATGCTATTTGTTCAAGACACACCGGAGCTTCCGCCTGATGAGACGATACATCACAAAGACCAAGTAAAGAAGCAACAGCATCAAAAAGTCGACCGGCACTAGATGAGTATGGAGTATTTATTCCTTTCTCCATCATAACCATCAACATCCGAATCTTCTGCTCTCCTATCCGTTCAACAAACCCATCCGGAAAACGAACGGCATCCCTGAAATAATGCCATAAGAAAGCTACCGCCATTCTCCAGGGTTCGACAGAAGCTTTATCACCACCAGGCAACGGGATATATTCGAAATGTGACAAACGACGATACGACTTACGGTCACAAAGAAAAAACTCGCCTCCCCATACTTTTCCATCATCACCCAATCCGGTTCCATCGAGTACTATGGCTATTACCGGTTCATGCAATCCGTACTCCAACATGCAGGCGGCAGCATGGGCATGATGATGCTGCACCTTTATCAAAGGTAATCCAGTCCGCAATGCTACACGTTCCGCTTCTTGTGATGATAAATAATCGGGGTGCAAATCACATACCAAAGAGGTTGGTATAAAACGGAAAAGATGTTGCAACCGTTCTAACGATTCCTTGTAAAAACTAAATGTTTCCCAGTTCTTCAAATCACCGATATATTGGCTTTGCAAGATCGTATCACCTTTCCCTAATGCAAAGGTATTCACTTTCTCCGCACCGAAAGCCAGGATTCCTTCCACTTCCATATCTGCGAAGAATGGTTCCGGGGTATAACCACGCGAACGGCGAATCAAGCAAGGTTGTCCACCGCAAACTTGCAGGACCGAGTCATCGACCCGATTGTGAATATCACGGTTGTGATGAAGCAACAACGATACTTTTCCGGATAACTGTTCGTCTGCTTCTTCAGGAGTAATGGCAATCGGGTAATCGCTCAGATTGCCACTGGTCATAACCAGGGCCGATATGCCAAGAGTCGCAAACCAGTCATAATGCAAAGGCATATATGGCAACATACAGCCCAAGGTTTTCATATCCTTATTGATCTCCGCAGCAAGGGCTTTCTTTTGTTTTAGTAAAACGATAGGACGACGCCAGGACATCAGACAGGCCTCTTCCACTGGATCAGCCTCGACATACTCTTTCAGTTGCTCAACAGTATGAAACATCACGGCAAAAGGCTTACTATCACGCTGTTTTATTTCACGCAGCCGAGCTACCGCATGCTCATTTACAGCATCACATATCAGATGATAACCTCCAATACCTTTCGCTGCAATCACTTTCCCTTCACGAAGCAGCCGACAAGAAAGATGAAGGAGTTCCCGATAATCGGTTATCCTTACATTATTATATATAGCATAATAGAAGGGGCCACAATGATTACAAGCAACGGGTTGCGCATGAAAACGTCTGTCGCTAACAGTTGTGTACTCTCCCCAGCAATCAGGACACATGGTAAAAGCAGACATCGTAGTCTGCTTCCGGTCGTACGGAAGATCGCGGATAATAGAAAAACGCGGTCCGCAATGCGTACAGTTTATAAAAGGATATTGTAAACGATGGGGCTGCTCCTCCCTGTCAGACAGGCATTCGCGACAAACGGCAATATCCGGAGCTACCAGCGTAACCTCATCCGACTCCGAATGACTGGGTGTAATGGAAAAACCGGCATAGTCGGCAGTCGCAACCTCTGTTTCCGTCACCTGGATAGAATGGATCACTGCAACAACAGGATGTTCCTTTTTTATACGGGAGATAAACCGATCACATTGTTCCGGAGTCAGGACAGCACGTATACAAACACCGTTATTCCGGTTATCGACCTCCCCTTTTATCTCCATCTCGTTCGCGATACGATAGATAAAAGGACGAAAGCCAACGCCTTGCACTAATCCACGGATTGTCAATATCGAGATCTTCACTCTTTATAATTTTAACTGTCCGGACAAATATAGAAGGTTTACCCTTAATAAACAAACCGACCGGACAACAATACCAATAATCTTTATCTATCAATTAATAGATAATATGTATCATTTCACACACCTTTTCTAAAACATATTACCTACTTTTGAAGTTGTTAATAAAAAACAAATAAGCTTATGTGTCTGGCAATACCTGGCAAAATAGTAAATATAGACCGCTCCGAACCTGACCTGACAATGGCTAAGGTCGATTTCAGCGGTATCATGAAAGATATATGTATCCAATGGGTGGATGTATCGGTAGGTGACTATATCCTGGCTCATGCCGGTATGGCGATCTCCGTAGTGAATGCCCGGGAAGCAGAAGAAACACTGGAAGACCTCAAGAAGCTGGAACGCTTATGAAATACGTTGACGAATACAGAGACAATGAACAAGTACAATCGTTACTCCGGGCTATCCGGAAAGTGACTACCCGACCATGGCATATTATGGAGATATGCGGTGGACAGACACATGCCATTGCCCGCCATCGATTGGAAGAATTATTACCAGAAGAGATCCGACTGCTTCACGGCCCCGGATGTCCGGTTTGCGTAACTCCGGTTTCCCTGATCGACCAGGCATTAGAACTAGCCAAACAACCTTCTGTCATACTGGCTTCATTCGGAGATATGATGCGTGTACCAGGAACAAAAGAAGACCTGCTGCAAGCCAAAGCACATGGAGCTGATGTCCGTATGCTTTATTCCCCGCTCGATGCCGTCGAACTAGCAGAAGATAATCCGGATAGGGAAATAATCTTCTTTGCCATTGGTTTCGAGACAACAGTGCCTGTCCACATGATGGCCCTTAAAGAGGCACAGCGTAGAAAACTATCGAACTTTTCGCTCCTCACCTCTCTGTTTACAGTTCCCCCGGCTATGGAAGCGATTCTTTCCGATCCGGAATGCAAGGTAGACGGATTTCTGACAGCCGGCCATGTTTGTGCCATTACCGGGAATGCAGTCTATCATCGATTAGCAGAAAAATATAAGACACCGATGGTCGTTACCGGCTTCGAACCGGTCGATTTATTGTACGGAATCTACCGTTGCCTCCTACAACTGGAAAACGGAAGCTTTTTTGTAGAGAATGCCTACAAGCGCGTCGTCCCCGAAGAAGGGAATCCGGTTGCCCGTGCCTTAATGGATGAAACACTCGAACCATGTGACCAGGAATGGCGTGGTATCGGTATTATTCGCAACAGTGGTTTACAGTTAAAGAAAAAGTACGCCATATATTCCTCCCGGGAGAAATTTCCATTCCATCCGAAAGAAAATGAAATTACACCCGGATGTATAGCCGGAGACATCATGCGCGGCATAAAGCAATCGTCCGATTGTCCTTTCTTCGGAAAAGCCTGTTCACCGGAACATCCGATAGGAGCACCGATGGTTTCGTCAGAGGGAGTTTGTGCGGCATATTATAAATATAGTTGACTATTAAAGATATGAAGAATGAAGATTTTAGTTGTCCGATTCCATTTAACGACTCCGATTGTATACTGATGGCACACGGTGGCGGAGGACGGATGACGCATCAGTTGATCAGCAACATATTCTATCCGGCTTTCCACAACCCGTTGCTGGAACAGGATCATGACGGTTGTGTCTTTCCTGTCTGGGAAGGGCGGATGGCCTGTTCAACCGACTCGTTCGTTGTCGATCCTATCTTCTTTCCCGGTGGTGACATCGGCGACCTGGCTGTAAACGGAACGGTGAACGATCTGGCCTGTTGCGGTGCCCGTCCACTCTATCTGACTGCCGGATTTATACTGGAAGAAGGATTACCGCTGACCGACCTACAACGCATCGTACAATCCATGCGCCGTGCTGCCGATAGAGCCGGTGTACAAATTGTAGCAGGCGATACCAAAGTAGTCGAACGAGGTAAATGCGATAAGCTCTTTATCAATACCAGCGGCATCGGAATCGTGCCCGAAGGAATCCGGATCGCTCCGGATCGTGCACAACCGGGTGATGTAGTCATCTGTAGCGGAGCAATCGGAGCACATGGCATCACCATTCTTTCCGCTCGCGAAAGTCTCGGATTTGAAACAAACCTGAAAAGTGATACAGTTTCGTTAAACAATATGCTCTCTCAGTTGTTAAAAATTATAGAGGAAGTCCATGTCCTGCGTGATCCTACACGAGGAGGAGTAAGCGGAACATTGAACGAAATAGCAAAAACAGCCAACGTGGAAATCGTACTGGATGAAGCTGCTCTTCCAATTCCCGATGCCGTGAAAGGAGCTTCGGAAATGCTGGGACTCGATCCGCTTTACGTAGCCAACGAAGGACTGGTATTAGTTATCCTGCCGGAAGCCCGGGCACAGGAAGCACTTGCGATCATGAACAGCTTCCCGGAAGGGATGGATGCAACGATTATCGGCCGTGTAACCGTACAAGGAAACGCGATCGTAAAGATGAAAACACTATACGGTAATTACCGCATCGTCGATATGCTGAGTGGTGAACAATTACCACGTATTTGCTAAAGCAAACCAATAAATTACTAAGATATGGAAGAAAAAAGACCGACCGTCTACGAGGAGTGCCGACAAAAAGGTATCTCCCGAAGGGATTTCCTGAAATTCTGCACTACCATGGCCGCCCTTATGGGTTTGGAAGCATCCGGCGTTGCACAGGTTGTTAACGCACTAGAGACAAAGCCACGTCTGCCGGTTATCTGGCTCCACCTGCAGGAATGTACCTGCTGTACAGAATCGTTCATCCGCGCCGCCCACCCCATCGTGGCGACTCTCCTGCTCGATAAGATCTCACTCGATTATACAGAAACACTGATGGCTGCCGCTGGCGAACAGGCCGAAGCCGCCAAAGAGGAAACCATGAAGAAATACCATGGCGAATACCTGCTTATGATTGAAGGATCGATCCCGACAAAAGACGAAGGTTATTGTTGTGTAGGTGGTAAAAGTGCCTTACAGATCACGCAAGAGGCAGCAGAAGGAGCCAAGGCAATTATTGCCTGGGGAAACTGCGCCTGTGCCGGTTGTGTACAGGCTGCCAACCCGAATCCGACAGGAGCCAAAGCGATTCATAAAGTAATAAAAGGGAAACCTATTATTAATGTACAAGGTTGTCCTCCTATCGCCGATGTGATGGCCGGTGTCATTATCTATATGCTGACATTCGAACGCATGCCGCAACTCGATGGCCTGGGACGTCCGAAGATGTTCTATTCACGTCGTGTTCACGACACCTGCTACCGCCGTGCCAACTTCGATGCCGGTCTGTTCGTTGAAAGCTTCGACGACGAGAATGCCAAGAAAGGTTATTGTCTTTATAAAGTGGGCTGTAAAGGGCCGAGCACTTACAACTCGTGCGGTATCATCAAATGGAATGAAGGGACGAGTTATCCGATCCAGAGCGGTCACCCCTGCCTGGGATGCAGCGAAGAGAATTTCTGGGATAACAGCCCGTTCTATAAACGGATGCCCGACGTTCACGGCTTCGGCATAGAAGCAACAGCCGACCAGATCGGCCTTGCCTTGGGAGCCGCAACAGCGGCCGGTATCGCCGTCCATGCCGTTGCCACCAATATCCGGAAGAAGGAACTGATCGACAACGACGAACCGGAAAGTAAGTCTAACATCTAAATTCGTATTACCATGTCTGAAAGAATCGTTATAGACCCTATCACCCGCATTGAAGGTCATCTGCGGGTAGAAGCAGCCATCGAAGGCGGCAAGATTAAAGATGCATTCAGTTCCGGTACGATGGTACGCGGAATAGAAAATATAGTGCGCGACCGCGACCCGCGTGACGCCTGGGTGTTCGTGGGACGCGTTTGCGGTGTGTGTACCTCTATCCATTCGCTTTGCTCGGTGCGTGCAGTCGAACATGCGTTGGATATCACCATCCCCCCCAATGCCGAAATGGTGCGCAATATCATGGAAGCAGTGCTTTATATGCACGACCATACGGTGCACTTCTATCAGTTACACGCGCTGGATTGGGTGGATATCGTATCCGGCCTGAAAGCCGATCCGAAGAAAGCCGCCCTCCTTGCCCAGCAACTCTCGCCGTGGGCCAAGAACACGGAAGGCTATTTCAAAGCGACACAAGACCGCCTGAAGAAGTTCGTTGCGAGCGGGCAACTGGGTATCTTCGCCAACGGCTACTGGGGACATCCGGCCTACAAGCTCTCGCCGGAGCAGAACCTGATCGCTACCGTACATTACCTCGAAGCCCTGGAATGGCAGAAGGAGATCGTCAAGGTACACGCCGTCTTCGGCGGAAAGAACCCGCATCCGAACTTCCTTGTCGGCGGTATGCCATGCAGCATCGACCTGAATGAGGCCAACTCAATCAATGCGGAACGCCTGGCACTGGTAAAACAAAAATTACAGGAAGGAAAAGACTTTATCGACCAGGTATATATTCCCGACCTGCTGATGATCGCCGAAGTCTATAAAGACGAATGGAGCAAAATAGGCGGCGGCGTTAGCAACTACCTATCGTACGGAGACTTTCCCCTCCACGGATATGCCGGCATAGAAGACTTTATGAGTCCTCGTGGTATTGTTCTGGATCGCGATCTCAGCAAGGTACATCCGGTGGATGCCAATTCATCCGAAGAAATAAAAGAATACATCTACCACTCCTGGTATAAATACACGGAAGGTGATAAAGCCGGTCTGCACCCTTACGATGGAGAGACCAACCTGGACTATACCGGCCCGAAACCTCCTTATAAACACCTGGATGTAGAAGATAAATACAGCTGGATCAAAACCCCACGTTGGAAAGGACATGCTATGGAAGTAGGTCCGTTAGCCCGTCTGATCGTATCCTATGCTGCAGGCAAGGAACCCCAGAAATCGGCTGTCGACAATGTGTTGAAAGCACTCAATCTACCACCTGAAGCCCTCTTCTCTACCCTCGGACGCACGGCAGCCCGTGGTATCGAAACGCAGCTGGTAGCCGGATGGGCACTCGAATTCTTCGACCAACTGATGAAGAACCTGGAAAACGGGGACTCCCGTATGGCAAACCCTGTCATGTGGGAAAACGAGAACTGGCCGAAGAAGGCACAAGGCGTCGGACTGACCGAAGCCCCTCGCGGAGCCCTCGCCCATTTCATCGTAATCGAAAACAACCGGGTGAAAAATTACCAGATGGTAGTTCCTACCACCTGGAATGCCTCGCCTAGGGATGAAAACGGCAACTTGTCGCCCTACGAGTCAGCCTTGATCGGCACACCGATACACGATGCCAATCAGCCGCTCGAAATCCTACGGACGATTCACTCTTTCGACCCCTGCCTGGCCTGTGCCGTGCACCTGTATGACGAAGAAGGGAAGTATGTGCATCAAATGGATACGTTTTAAATAGTATTGCTATGAAAAGTCGCAAGAAACGTCTTACTGAAGTATATGTATGGGAACTTCCTGTACGTATCTACCATTGGGTGAATGCCTTGTGTATCGTGATACTGTGCATCACCGGGTTTATCATTGCCGATCCGCCAGCCATACTGAATGCGTCGGAAGCCTATTTCAGTTATTGGTTCGGTATCGTCCGCTTCATCCATTTTGTAGCGGCATTCGTATTTTTCTTCAACTTTGTATTCCGCCTCTACTGGGGATTTGTAGGAAACCGCTTTGCCCGCTGGACAAACTTCATTCCACTAAAGAAATCACAGTGGCAGGAAGTGCTGGAAGTAATAAAGGTGGACATCCTGATGATAAAGAACAAACCGGTCGAAAGTATCGGACACAATGCATTGGCCAGCCTGATCTATTTCGGTACGTTCTGGGCCTTCCTGTTGCAAAGTATTACGGGTTTCGGACTGTATGCCAAAATGAGCCAGTCCTTCTTCCCGCAATTGTTCGCCTGGACAATCCCATTGATGGGTGGCGACCTGATGGCCCGGCAGATCCATCACTTCCTGATGTGGTTCTTTATCCTCTTCGCGATCGTGCATATCTATCTGGTATTCTACCACGATTATATCGAACAGCGCGGTGAAACCTCCTCCATCATTGGGGGGTGGAAGTTTATCGAAGAAGATATCGCCGACAAAGAAGAGATTACGGAGACAGCCGAAACCATTACAAAGACTGCAAAAAAACATGAATAGCTCGGCAGTATAAAATACCCGAAAAAATAACACTACTGTGCTACGACCAGCAACACAGTAGTGTTACCTATATCAGCACAATAGTGCTACTTACAATGACATAGTAGTGCTATTAACAACGACAAAATGGAAAAGAAAACTCTTATATTAGGTGTCGGCAACTTGTTGCTAAAAGACGAAGGAGTCGGTATCCACGTGATACAGGCTCTGGAAAAAGAAACGCTTCCCGCCCACGTCACCCTGATGGATGGCGGGACGGGGGGCCTTCATCTGATCAGTTGGTTGACAGGCTACGATCATATCATCATGGTAGACGCCACCCTCGATAGTAACCCGCCGGGAACCGTCCGCTTGATCCGTCCCCAATACGCTAGTGACTACCCTCCCTTGATGAGTGCACACGAAATCGGCCTGCGTGACATGATTGAAACCATGATCCTTACCGGCGATCTTCCCGAAGTACACTTGATCGTGGTCTCCGCCGCCAACTTGAATGAGGTAAATATGGAACTGACTCCGGAAGTAGAAGCCTCCATACCGGCGGTGATAAGGATGATTAAGAAGTTGATTATATCCGATTAAGGTTCTGACGAGCTTTGGCTGACCAATCTAAGTGTGTTACCATGTATGCATTTCTTTACGTAGTTCATCCGTTGAATACACTCGACCATTAGCAAAATCGTCCTCTGCTTCTGCCAATTCTTGTTTCAGTTCATTGATAGCGGCCAGCTTCAGACTGGCTGTATCTTGCGGCAGACCATAAGAAACAGCAGGTTCGGAGACAGGTTGAGACTGTGAAGTTTCGTCTGTGTTATAAGGCTTTGTTGTCATATCGATTATCTTTTTATTGGTGATGGGCAAATATAACGATTTAAGAGAAACGCACGCATTATTTCAGTACATAATACAACATAGCAGCTACCGCAGATCCTGCAATCGGTGCAATTCCTGGGATCCAGGCATATTCCCAATGACTGCTGCCCTTGTCTTTGATCGGAAGGATCGCATGCATAAAACGCGGTGCCAGATCACGAGCCGGATTAATAGCATAGCCGGTCGGCCCACCTAAAGACAGTCCGATCACCCACACTGTAAAAGCCACCGGTATGGCCCCGACCGACCCCAAACCGATCGGCAACGTACTGTTACTATCATAAGTAAGCTCCCCGTCCGTTATATAGAAAACGACGAACATCAGGACAAACGTCCCCACCATTTCCGTCAGGAAGTTAATAACCGGATTGCTGATCTCGGCATTTGTACAAAACACGCCCAACTTTGCCGCCTGACTGTCGGTGGCATCAAAATGGTCTTTGTAAACCAGCCAGACGACCAAAGCTCCGGCCGCCGCTCCCAGGAACTGGGCCAGGACATAGACAGGAACTTCGCTCCAGGGAAAAGTTCCTCCGATAGCCAACCCTATCGAAACAGCGGGATTTAAATGAGCTCCGCTATATGGTCCGGCTACTACTACCCCAATAAAGACACCTAATGCCCAGGCAGTGGTAATTGCCAGCCATCCGGCACCGTATCCTTTCGTCTTTGTCAGGCAAACATTCGCAACTACGCCTCCTCCCATCAGGATCAGCAGCATAGTCCCTATAAATTCCGCAAAAAATGGTGTCATGGTAAGAATGAATTAAATGTAATATCAGATTTCACTATCCATAGCCCAATTCATTGTACGGCCTACTGCCTTGTGCCAATCGGTAAGCAGTGCCAGCGCTGTCTCGGGTTTCATCTTAGCCGTAAATATGGTATCCAGCGACCATTGTTCTTTCAGTTCATCCATATCTTTCCAGTAATTCACCGCCAGACCCGCCAGATAAGCAGCTCCCAGCGCAGTCGTCTCAAGTATTCTGGGACGGACCACCGGACACTGACAGATATCGGACTGAAACTGCATCAGGAAATTATTGGCAATAGCCCCGCCATCCACACGAATTTCCTTCGGTTTGGCCTGGATATCATTCTCCATAGCCATCAGAACATCGTACACCTGATAACAGATCCCTTCCAGAGCAGCACGTGTCAGATGGGCAGCCGTCGTACCACGGGTAATACCGATAATGGCCCCGCGGGCATACTGATCCCAGTAAGGAGCACCCAGTCCGGTAAGGGCCGGTACAAAATAGACTCCACCGTTATCCGGCACCGATTTCGCCATCTGTTCCGTCACCGGAGCATTCGGGATCAACCCGATACCGTCACGCAACCATTGGATAACAGCACCACCCACAAAGACACTACCTTCAAGCGCATAAGTAACCCGATCACCCAGCTTCCAGGCAATTGTCGTCAACAGGTTATTCTGTGAGAAGACTGGTTTATCGCCGGTATTCACGATCATAAAGCAACCCGTTCCGTAGGTCGTCTTCATCATGCCCTCTTCCAGGCAAAGCTGTCCGAATAAGGCAGCCTGCTGATCACCGGCCATTCCGGAAACAGGAATACCCGCCTTAAATATGGGAGTAGATGTTTCACAATAAACTTCACTGCTACTCTTCACCTCCGGCATCATGGAAGCCGGAATAGTAAAAAGATCCAGTAACTCCTGATCCCACTGCAATGTATTTATATTAAAAAGCATCGTACGGGAAGCATTAGTTATATCGGTAATAAACTGACTACCGCGTGTCAGCTTCCAGATCAACCAGGAGTCGACGGTACCAAAACAAAGCTCCCCTCGTTCAGCGCGTTCACGGACACCTTTGACGTGATCCAGTATCCATTTTACTTTGGTGGCGGAGAAATAAGCATCGATCACCAGTCCGGTCTTTTGCTGTATGTAATCGGCATACCCTTCAGCCTTCAGTTCCTCGCAGTAGTCGGCCGTACGTCGATCCTGCCATACGATAGCATTGTAAACGGGGAAACCTGTTTCGCGGTCCCATACGATCGTTGTCTCCCGCTGGTTGGCAATGCCAATACAAGCAATATGCGTATCCGTCACATCAGCCTTCGCCATTGCTTCCTTGATAGCGGTAGATTGCGTATACCATATCTCGTTCGGATCGTGCTCTACCCAACCCGGTTTAGGAAAATACTGTTGGAACGGTTTCTGGGAGAAGGTAATGATCTCTCCCTGGCGATTAAACAGAACGGCCCGGGAAGTCGTTGTTCCCTGGTCTATAGCCAGCACATATTTATGTCTGAAATTCATATTGTTCCTTTCTGTTAGTTCATTATCTTTTTTTTGTTAATCCAATATATAATGAGTTGCTATACGATTGAACTCTTCCAATTGCCCGGCTCTCCAGGAGGCATCTTTACCTCTTTCTTCCGCCAGGATCGAGGCTACCTTCGGAGCCATGACCATCGCTGCACGGGCATCCATAAACAGGATACGCAAACGGCGGGCCAATACATCTTCCAACGTACGGGGCATCTCGTTACGGATAATCCAGGTAACTTCCCCTCGGGTATAAGCGTATCCGGGATGCAACTTCTCACCCATTTCCGGAGCTGAAACTACCAGTTGCCTGATCGCATCGGCATCCGTACCATAGATATATAAAGGATCGGAGTAATCGGGAGTGGTTCCGGAACCATGAACGGGGTACGTTTCGGTTATACAATCCCGTGTAGGCACATGCATATAACGAATGGCATAGTCAAGTGTATCCTGTGCCATCTTCCGGTAGGTAGTCCACTTCCCTCCGATTATAGTTATTAAACCCGATTTCTCACGGATAAGTTTATGGCTACGCGAAATCTCCTTCGTTTTTTTCTCTTCGTTGCGGGGAGCCGCTAAGGGACGGAGACCGGCAAATACCGATAAAACATCACTTCGCTGCGGGGCACGATTCAGGTAATTGGCAGCCGTGTCGAGGATAAACCTAACTTCTTCTTCAAGCGCCACCGGTTCGACACTCGACTCCTTCATCAATGTATCGGTCGTACCCACCACGACCTTATCGTGCCAGGGTACGGCAAACAGAACACGTCCGTCGGATGTTTTAGGGATCATCACAGCACAATCGCTGTCTAGAAAAGAGGCATCCAATACCAGGTGAACACCCTGGCTGGGACGAACAGTCGGATATTTACCCGGTTTATCCATCTGTAATATCTCATCTGCAAAAACCCCCGTAGCATTAATAACCGAATGTGCCTTCACCTGATAGGTATCACCCGTTTCCTCATCGCGAACAATGACACCGGCCACCTTCTTCTTTTCTTTCAGCAGACCGACTACATTCATATAATTCAATACACAAGCCCCCGCCTCCACAGCGGTTTGTGCCATATTAATAGCTAAACGAGAGTCGTCAAACTGCCCATCGTGGTAAAGCACACCGGCCGTCATGCCCTTTCGTCGAAGCATCGGTATGGTTTTTATCGCTCGTTTGGGACCGATACAAACCGAGCGCCCCAGACTAAGTTTCCGGGCCATCAAGTCATACAGGATCAGGCCGACCGTATAAAAAGGCCCTTCCCACCAACGATAACAAGGAATCAGAAATAACTGGTCTTTCACCAGATGAGAGGCATTACGGCGAAGCAGGCCACGCTCATGAAGAGCTTCGAGAACCAGCGACACATCCCCCTGTGCCAGATAACGAACTCCTCCATGCACCAGCTTCGTACTCCGGCTGGAGGTTCCTTTCGTAAAATCCGAACGTTCGAACAAGGCCACGCTATACCCGCGGGTTGCCGCATCGAGCGCTATTCCCAGACCTGTCGCTCCGCCGCCTATCACGACGAAGTCGAATACTTTTTGCCGGTCATCCAGCAGGGAGATAACTGATTCTCGTTCCATAATACCCTAAATAAAATATTAACTCCCACAAATCTAACAAATTATTTAGATTTGTGGGAGCCGGGTATGTTAATTAACCTAGTCTGTTATTCGAACATCTTGTCGATACCTCCGACATCGGTCGGGATATGCCTCCGCTCTTCCTCCGTCGTTGTTTTGCAAGGATTTGCATATTGTTCCGGGACATCGAAATCGTCATCCTCCGAATAGCCGAGAGTCTTGTCGGCATACACTTTCTGCATGAATAAGCCGTAGATAGGCAAAGCCATACTGGCTCCCTGCCCTTCCTGCAGACGGTCGAAGTGGATCGAACGATCCTCGCCTCCTACCCAACAACCGGACACCAGACTCGGTGTGAATCCCATAAACCATCCGTCGGAGTTATTCTGTGTCGTACCTGTCTTACCTCCCATAGGCGCCTTTATACCATACCGGAAACGAACACGTCCGCCGGTTCCGCCGTCGATAACACTCCGCAGCATATACAGCATCTTATAGGAAGCATCTTCCGGCAAAACTTCATTCATTTGCGAATTAAAGCTGGCTATCGTATTTCCATACGAATCTTCGATACGGGTTACATAAAGCGGCTCGACACGGATACCTTTATTGGCAAACACCGTATAAGCAGCCACCATTTCGCCCACCGACACATCTGGCGTACCGAGCGATACGGAAATAACAGGATCGATATTCCCTTTCAACCCGAATGAATGCAATAAACGGACAAAGGTATAAGGAGAAAGCTGCTTCATCAGATAAGCAGTCACCCAGTTTGACGAGTTCTGCAATCCCCACTGGATAGTCACCATTTCACCTACCCGCTTGGCTCCCGCATTACGCGGCGACCAAAGGATACCGTTTTCATCGGTCAGTTGTTGTTGCACATGAAGCATTTCCTCGCAAGGGCTGATACCTTCGATCATTGCCAACGAATAAAGGAACGGCTTGATGGTCGAACCTACCTGACGACGTCCGCCATTGATCATGTCGTACTGGAAATCATTATAATCGATACCTCCAACATAAGCTTTCACATGCCCCGTACGCGGGTCCATCGACATAAAGGCTGTGCGCAGGAAACTCTTATGATAACGAATGGAATCCCACGGCGACATAATGGTATCGATCGGACCGTTCCAACTAAACACGCGCATTTCAACCGGTTTCTGGAACTCTTTACGCATATCGGCTTCGTTCATTCCACTACTCTTCATGCTACGATAACGGTCAGTCTGGTGCATCGCACGCATAATCATCGTATCCACCTGTCCGACCGACACATCGCGTGAGAACGGGGCATAACTACGTCCCTTCTTCTCACGGAAGAAAGCGGGTTGTAATTCTTTTCCGACATGTTCGCGAACGGCATCTTCGGCATACTTCTGCATACGCGAGTCGATAGTCGTATATATTTTCAGACCGTCGGTATAAAGGTTGTAGAACTCACCATCGGCTTTCTTATTCTTATTACACCAACCGTACAGAGGATTGGTTTCCCACGCCAGCGAATCTTCAGAGAACTTCTGACCTTGCCAGGAGGCATAACGTTTACGGTCCGGTTTCTTAGCCGTCAGCGTCAGGCGAAGATATTCACGAAAATAGGGAGCCAAGCCTTCCTTATGGTCCATACGGCTGAAACGGACAGTCAGCGGCAACGCTTTCAGCGAGTCGCAATCGGCACGGGAGATATAACCGGCCTTCTGCATCTGTTCGAGCACCGTATTACGACGGCCACGGGTACGTTCATTCTGGCGTACCGGGTTAAAGTAAGAAGGGTTCTTACACATTCCCACCAGCGTGGCGGCTTCTTCTATCTTCAAATTCTTGGGAGTCGTACCGAAATAAACACGGGCAGCCGATTGGATACCTACAGCATTATACAGGAAATCGAACTTATTCAGATACATGTTAATGATCTCCTCCTTGGTATAATAACGTTCCAACTGGGCGGCAATCACCCACTCGATCGGCTTCTGGAAAAGACGTTCCATAAAATTATCAGCACTTGGCGAGAACAACTGTTTAGCCAGCTGCTGGGTAATGGTACTACCTCCGCCCCCGCTTTTCTGCATCAGGATACCACGCTTAACGACAGCGCGGAACAACCCCTGCGCATCGATACCGCTATGCTCGGCAAAGCGGATATCTTCGGTTGCGATCAGTGCCTTCACCAAATCAGGTGAAAGGTCTTCGTAGTTCACGAATATACGGTTGTCCTTACTATGTGCATAACTTCCCAATGTCTTTCCATCTGCAGAAATGATTTGGGATGCATATTTGTCGATAGGATTTTCGAGCTGTTCCACCGGCGGCATATACCCGATAGAGCCATTCGCTATTGCGGTAAAAATCAGAAATACAGTTCCTACTGCTGCCGCAAACAGTACCCAGAATGTAATTATAATGCCTTTTGTTACTTTTGAAGCCATCTTTTCTTATTAACTTAGCAACCGCAAAGATAAGAAATTAATTTAAACCAACAGTATCACACCCAGACTGATCAATCCTATAAATATCCAGAGAATAACACCTTGTACCATCGGACGCACGCCGACCTGTTTGATCACTTTTCTCGATAAGCCGGCTCCGATCAGGAAAAGAGTAACGGTAAGCCCCTTCTTAGCCAGCCAGACCAATGAAGCCGTAATCGTTTCGGGAATCGTCAGGAATGTGTTTGCGACCATTGCCAGGATAAAAAAGAAGATAAACCAGGGAATATTGATCTTTGCCCCTTTTTGCTGAAAAAGAAACATAGTAACGATCGTGATCGGAATGATCCACAAAGCCCGTGTCAGCTTGACCATCGTGGCTATTTCAAGCGCTTGCTCGCCATAAGCGGCTCCGGCACCGACCACTGAACTGGTATCGTGTATAGCTATCGCAGCCCACATACCGAACTGTTCCTGCGTCATCCCCAGCAAATGGCCGATCGGCGGGAATATAAACAAAGCGATTGCATTCAGGATAAAGATAGTTCCAAGCGCCATCGACATTTCATTATCGTTCGCTTTTACTACCGGACCGACAGCGGCAATAGCACTACCGCCACAAATGGCTGTCCCGGCAGAAATAAGATAGGCTGTTTTACGGTCCATTATCAGGCGTTTACCCAGATAGATACCCAGTACCATCACAGCCACTACCGACACGATAGTGAAAAGCATCCCTTCCTTACCGGTCTTCAACGATTCATACAGATTCATACCGAAACCCAGGCCCACCACAGAAAACTGCAACAGATATTTAGATGTTTTCTTACTGAATTTAGGAAAAGGTTGTCCGGCCGTCATCCCCAATGCCAACCCGAGGAACAGGGCAATAGCGGGAGAAATGAAAGGTAACAGACAAAAAGCAAAAAGGAGAATGAAAAGAGGTTTGTTGTACTTCGCTAAAACTTGTTCGATTGAATCCATATTTTATATCATTTAGTTATCTTTTCTTTTTTGAAGGTGCAAAGGTATGATTAATAAGAATACCGGTCCAATCACTATATGGAATGGTTAATAACCTGAAGTTATAGCTCATCCCTTTTGTTCCAACTTATTACTAAAAACAACACATTTACCGGAAAAGTTGTTCTGATAAAGTAATTACTTATACGTCTGCATATACTGCATAAAGCTCTCCTCCAATCCCCCGCTTTGTCCCATCAACTGCACAAAAGAAAACATGCGCTCGGCAGAAAAATCTGCTATATCGATCACTTTAAAGACTCCCGACATCAGCTCGCGGGCCACGGCACGTACTGAAACGATAGCCAATGCATCCGAATTCTCCAGAAAGAGCTTGATACTCTCCGTGCTTCCCAACTGCATCAGCACTTTCAGATGAGATAATTTAATTTGATGTTCGCCCAAAGCCGACTCCAACACGGCCAGCGTACCCGAACCATTCTCACGAAGCACCAGAGGAAGGGTACATAACTGTTCGAGTGTCAGCTCCTCATAATGGGCCAGTTTGCTTCCGGTATGTGTAATCACGACCAGTTCATCTTTCATGAAAGGCGTATAATGGAGCGAACTCTGACGGGCATATCCTTCTACCAGCCCCAGCGTGATCTTTCCGTCCCGGAGAGCCATCTCTATATCATGGCTGTTCCCGTTAAGCAACGACACACGGATATCCGGAAACTTACGAACGAAGGACGACAGGATAGGTGGCAGCACATATTGCGCGATCGTGGTGCTGGCTCCCAGACGTAACTCGCCGCAGATGTTATCCGTCAGCAGGTTCATTTCAAAATCCAGTTGCCGGTAAGCAGCCAGAAGTGTATTGGTATGCGACAAAAGCAGTTCGCCGGCACGGGTCAGTATAATACGTCCGCCGGTACGGTCGAAGAGCGGCGTTTTATATTGTACCTCCAACTCATGAATATGTTTGCTTATGGCAGGCTGGCTGATAAACAATTCCTTCGACGCTTTCGTAAAGCTAAGGTTTGTCGCTACGCTATAAAACACCTTCAGGCGAAAATCCATATTCCTTATTATTTTAAATAAACTTATCGGGGACAAAGATATGAGTTTATCTCAACTAATTTCATAAATTTGCATGACTAAGTACCTAGTAAAAGGGCTTTAAGAATTATCAAAACAATAAAAGATAGCTCTATGACAAATAATATTGGGAAACTATATACTGAATGGCAATCTCTACAGCCATTGAAGCCTGACGACCTGGCACGTCTGAATCAGAAATTCATGCTGGAATTCAATTACAACTCCAACCATATAGAGGGAAACACATTAACATACGGACAAACCGAACTTCTTCTGATATTCGGTAAGGTAGTCGATGCAGCCAATATGAAGGATCTGGAGGAAATGAAGGCTCATAATGTCGGATTGAAAATGATGCAGACAGAGGCAGATGAAAAGGAACAGCCTCTGACGGAAACATTTATCCGACAGCTTCACCAAACACTTTTACGGGAAGATTATACTGTATATCGTAAACTACCGGATGGGCAAACGACATCCTATATCATCCATGCCGGACAATACAAAACACGTCCTAACTCTGTAATTACCGTGACCGGAGAGCGCTTTGAATATGCATCACCCGAAGAAACACCGGCGTTGATGAGCGATCTGGTCAACTGGTATAATACAGCAGAAGCAGAAGGGAAGCTCACTCCTATCGAACTTGCCGCCCTGTTTCATTACCGGTATATCCGGATTCATCCGTTTGAGGATGGGAATGGACGAATTTCCCGTTTGATAGTGAATTATATACTCTCCCGCCATAATTATCCGATGATCGTGGTTAAAAGCAAAGACAAAGAGAACTACTTGACGGCATTAAACCGGTGTGATGTAGTGGTCGGCCCTACTCCTTCAGTCGGTGCACACGCTGAATTATCACAAATACAACCATTTGTTGAGTATTTGGAACGCTGTCTCGAAAGGGCATTGACTACCTGTATTAAAGCGGCGAAAGGAGAAAGCATCGAGGAGGAGGATGATTTTGAGAAACAACTGGCGATATTGAAACGGACGGCTAAGAAAGAAACTGAGGAGAAAGAAGGGTATGATACTCCACAGAATAAAGTGGATGTATTCAATCTGTTTCATCGCCCATTTGCAGAAAGGCTGATCAAAGCATTAAAGCCGGCTACAGAGTTCTTTAATAAACTTGAACTTCTCTATTACATGTCAAAAGATAGAGATGATATAAATGCCGGCTATTGCTTTCCTTTAAGTGAAAAGGAAGAACTATCTATCTTTAGTATATCAGAGGAAGATATGGATATCCTCATTGATGCTCAATCTATTGTATTCTATATATTCCTTGAATGGGTAAAAGAGGACTATAAGATGAAAGATATATCGATAGATTTACGATATAGCGTCCTGTTTGATAAATCCAATTATACCTTCAACGGAAAAACCTATAGATACGGAGTCTTCCCTTCAAGCGAAGAGACAAAGACCTTGATCGACTCCATTAAGAAAGATGTCTTACAACGTATTCAAGATGCAATACAAGCCTAATTTGCTATGAAGATCAATAAAAAAATTATTACAACGATCGTAGTTATTACCGTTACCCTGTTCTTTATCCTGCCGGGTATCGGTTTCAGTATCCTTAACTGGGGAGTACTTCCTCCGGATAAGCTCACTCCACTTGTTATCGAACAAACGAATAAATTTCTCGATGCCCACCTCGACTGTGAGCGGATCGAACTGACCTATTTTGAAACATATCCGCATCTGGGAATCAAACTGATCAATGGCCGCCTGATCTCGCATGCCGCCGAAGACTCGACCGCCCATGCCGAAGAACTGGCTATCCCGTCCGACTCGCTATTGGCATTCAAGAAAGCAATCATTTCGCTCCGACCGACCGACTATCTGTTCGGAGGCAAGATCACGATCGGCGAAATAAATATAGAGGAACCCCGCTTTTACGGCTACGTCAACAAGAAAGGTTCAGCCAATTGGGATATCTACTCGAGCGAGCCCGACTCTGCCACAGCCGATAAGAAACCGTTGCCTCCTATCGATTTACAGAAAGTACGCATCACCAACGGTCGTTTCACGTACGACGACCGCCAAAGCGACCTCTTTGCCGAAATAAACGGCTTCTTCCTCCATCTCGACGGCTCGCTGACCGATGGAGAGAACAAGCTGGATATCGAAACAGGCTGTACCTCCATCCTCTTCAGCAGCCCGACTTATACACTCGCAAACAAGTTGGCTCTGAAACTGAAAAGTCAACTCCTGCTTTCTGACAACTTCAACACAGCCACCCTGAAGGATGCTGAACTGCTGATAAACAATCTGCCTTTCACCGCCGATGGTTCCGTAAGCAATATTCCTTTATTGAAACAAACAAAGATCGACATGGAAGTCGGGCTTAAAATATCCGACATGAACGATCTGCTTCGTTTCATACCGGATGCTTATTTCCGGAACCGTGATAAAACTATTGCAAAAGGTTCTATTAGTATGGAAGGAAACATTCATGGTTTCCTGGGCGACAGTATCGTACCGTCCGTCAACCTGTGTTGCAAGATCGAGAATGGCTCTTACCACATGAAAGGACTCAAACAGGGTATCGATACCCTGCAGATGGATATGGACCTCCATCTGAACGGTCTCTATCCCGACTCTTCGTTTGTGTCTCTCGAGCAACTGATGCTGAAAGGTTTGACAACCTCACTCGATATGCAAGGAAAAGTCACCAACCTACTCACCTCACCGAATGTGGATGCAAACATAAAAGGAAAGATCGACTTTACCCGCCTGGCAAAAGAGTTCCTCAACCCGGATACTTTATTTCTACAAGGGGTGATGGATGCCGACCTCTCCGCCTCCTTCAATATAGACGACCTGCTGAGCAGCCAGTACGGGAAAGTTCATGCTTCCGGCCGCTTAGACATCGACACGCTGAAAGCATACAGCCTGCCCCTGGGAATGGATGTGTTTATCAGTAAAGCACATTTCTCTGTGGACTCGACAGGAGCGAGCAGCTCATATCTCGACAACAAAGACCTGTTGAGTATGTCGATGTCGGTAGACAGCCTGAACGTCAAATATCAGGATGATATAAGTACCAACATCAGCAAACTGGCCATACAGGCGAAAACCTCTCCCACGATAGATACGACCGCCGTTATCCCAATGACGGGCCAGATCAAATTCGACTACCTGCGTACCCGCCTGCCTGACTCCGTATTGCTGGTAGCCGGGAAGACCGTACTGAAAGGAGGCATCAAATCGTCGGCTTCCGACAAACGGATACCGACACTCGGCGCTACGATCTCCGTCGATACGCTGCGTTATTTCATTATCCCCATGCGCACCGGGATGATCCTCTCGGAAAATACGTTCAACCTGGAAGCTCTGCCTTACCGGGATGCAATACGTCAGCGATGGCTTGCCCGGACAGACACGACAGCACGGACCAACACCGCCAGACGACCACGCCGTACAAGAGCTACCGGCAGTCAGACAGAAATCGACTCCACCGATGTCACCTCCCGGCTACTACGGCAGTGGGAAGTGCGTGGCAGCCTCTCGTTCAAGCAGATGCGCGGTTTTAGCCGGATGATGCCTATTCCTATGAAGATCGATCAGACAACATTGAAATTCAATACGAACGACATCACCCTTACCGATGCGCGCCTGCATCTGGGTAAGAGCGACTTTATGCTGAACGGAGAGATCAAAAGTATCCGTCAGGCCATGTTGCGGGGAGGTAAGCTAAAAGGCAATTTCTCCCTTACTTCCGATTATATCGACTGTAACCAGCTGATTAAAGCAATAAACTCCGGTATGCAATATACCGAACAGCATGGAGCGACAGGTCAGACAGGCCTGGATGCGGAAAGCCTGGCAACAATGGATACCCATACCTTACAGGACTCCATAACCGTCGCCTCGCTCGACACGACCGACCAGGTGTTCGTTATCCCGGCAAACCTGGATATGACACTGCATACCAATGCGAAAAGGATAGACTTCAAAGATGTCGAACTGAGCGACGTGAACGGGGAAATAATCATTCGCGACCAAAGCGTCAATCTGAGTAACCTGGCCATGAACTCGAATATCGGCCGTGGCAATATGACGATGTTCTATACGGCCAAAGACAACCGGGGAGCGTCTGCCGGATTCGATCTCGACATGGAAGATGTTATGGTGGAGAAACTGATCAGCCTGTACCCGGCCATCGACACATTGGTACCGATGCTTCGTTCGTTCGAAGGGGTGGTAGACTGCCAGGTCACGGCTACCTGCAAAATGGACTCTACCATGTCGCTCGAACTTCCGTCGCTGCACTCGGCCTGCTACCTACATGGCGAGAATATGGTGTTGCTGGATGGCGAGACATTCACCGAAATCTCTAAGACACTGATGTTCAAGAATAAAAAGCGGAATGTGATAGACAGTATATCGGTCGACCTGGCCATCAAGGATAATAAGATCGAAGTATTCCCCTTCCTGGTCGAAATGGATCGTTATAAAGTTGCCGTCGGGGGAACGCACAACCTGGATATGACGTTCAACTATCATCTGTCAGTACTGAAATCGCCTGTTCCGTTCAAACTCGGGATAGACATTACCGGTAATCTGGACGACTTCAAATACAAGATAGTGAAGTGTCGTTACAAAGACATCTTCAAGCCGGCCAAGGAAGCCGAACTGGACAGTACGCGCACCAATATCCGAAAAGAGATACGCGAATCGATACGTAAACAAATAAAAGAGACTGCTCCCGAATTGGTGAGCAGCCTCTCTTCAAATCATTCGCCGACACCAGTTCCTTCAGAAGAAACCGGCGTTTTATAATTAACGGCCGGAGTACATCCGGTCGTAATACTTCATATAATCGCCACCGGTGATATCTTCCACCCACTGTTGGTTTTCGAGATACCAGCGGATTGTTTTTACGATACCCACTTCAAAGCTGGTTTCAGGTGTCCAACCCAGTTCTTCGGATATTTTTGTCGGGTCGATAGCATAACGCTGATCGTGTCCGAGACGGTCTTTCACGAATGTAATCAGGCTGTCGTCGATCCAGTCGATCGAGATCTCTCCGTCCGCCCCGATCTCTTTCTTCTTGAGCATCTGGCGGTATTCGGGTTGCTCGGTCATTAACTGGCGGATGGTACTGATAGTCAGTTTAACGATCTCGATATTCTGCTTTTCGTTATGACCGCCTACATTATAAACCTCTCCTACCCGTCCGCGATGGATAACGGCGTCGATGGCCTTGCAATGATCTTCCACATACAGCCAGTCTCTTACATTCGTTCCGTCACCATACACCGGCAGGGATTTACCCTCCAAGATGTTCTTGATGATCAGTGGGATCAGCTTTTCAGGAAAATGGTAAGGACCATAGTTGTTGGAGCAACGGGTGATACTTACCGGCATTTTATAGGTATCGGAATAAGCCTTTACAAACAGGTCGGCACTAGTCTTGGAGGCACTGTAGGGGCTTCGCGGATCGAGCGGGGTCGTTTCGTGGAAATAGCCTTCGGCTCCCAAGCTGCCGTATACCTCATCGGTCGACACCTGATGGAAACGGACACCTTTCCGCCACTCAGGATAACCGGTTTCGTCTTTTCCTGTCACCCAGGCTTTGCGGGCGGCATCAAGCAGGTTTTGTGTGCCCAATATGTTGGTTACAAGAAATAACTGCGGATTTTCAATACTACGGTCCACATGACTCTCGGCGGCAAAGTTGACCACATAATCGAAATTATACTTTGCAAAAAGTTCATCGGCCAACGCACGGTCGCAGATATCTCCTTTTACGAATTCGCAACGTTTGCCATCGATATCTGCTGCAATCGTACCCAGGTTACCTGCATAAGTCAGCAAGTCGAGAACCACGATTTTTATATCCTGATGTTCCGCCAGCATATATTTGATAAAGTTAGCACCAATAAAACCGGCCGCACCGGTAACCAGATAAGTCTTCATCGTCCGTATTATTTAAATGTAAAATTATATTCCGCCTCACTCAACAGCGGGGCTTTTGTGTCTTTCTCTGATAAATTAACCGTATTCATATCGGTGATCCCCCAGTCTACGCCAATGGCCGGATCATTAAACCGCAGGCTTCTTTCATGACTCGGTGTATAAGGATTATCTACTTTATAGGTAAAGATCGCTTCTTCGCTCAACACATGAAATCCATGAGCAAATCCTTGCGGGATAAAGAGTTGGCGTTTGTTAGCCGCAGAAAGTTCGACCGCTACATATTTACCGAATGCAGGGGATCCGGCACGCAAATCGACAGCCACGTCCAGAACACGTCCTGTTATTACCCGCACCAGCTTCGACTGCGAATAGGGAGCCAACTGGTAATGCAGTCCTCTAAGTACTCCTTTGGAAGAGCTGGATTCATTGTCCTGAATAAAATGTATCTTACCGATGTGTTGTTCAAATTCAGCTTGTTTAAAAGCTTCCATAAAATAGCCCCTTGCATCATTAAACACTTTTGGCTCAATGATCCAGACTCCGGGTATTTCCGTTTCTATGTAATTCATTCCTTCATATTTATACTAACAGGAGACAAAGTAACTTCTTTTTCCTTAGTTCTGCAAACATAAATGCTTGCAAAAAGAGTGCAAAAGATTTGCATATTCCAAACATAATGTCTTTCTTTGCACTCGCAAAAACGATAAGACATCACTTGAAACAAACGGTTCCTTGGATGAGTGGCTTAGTCAGCGGTCTGCAAAACCGTGTACGGCGGTTCGAATCCGCCAGGAACCTCAAAAGAGATACAACTTATCAATATGCACGCAAAACAAGTCCGGTTCCTTGGATGAGTGGCTTAGTCAGTGGTCTGCAAAACCATGTACGGCGGTTCGAATCCGCCAGGAACCTCAACAATAAAAGGATTAGAAAGTTAATTTCTAATCCTTTTATTGTTTCAATAGCTTACCTAAACAAATACTTCCTCCCGCTAATAGAACCAAAGCCACTACCCAAATCGTCACGGATGGTGACTGTTTATATTGATTTTGGAAAAAACTAGATGCAACAGCCGTTTGTCGGCGGGCTGATTCTACTGACAAATGATCGGTTTTACTGATCGTGTCGGTCAGGGTGCGATGTTTATTTCCTTGCAATAAGGTTATTTCTGCCGGATATTGCCGGCCGGTGCTGTCGGGTGGCGAAAAGACCACCCGGGTGATATTCCAGTTTATGGAATCTATTGTGAATGTTTTCCGGTTCAAGAGGGAGGAGTCTTTACCAGAGACTACCAGTGAGTCGGCACGAAAAGCATATTCCTCCCTTATACCACTCCTTCGTATCCGGCAAGACGGTAACAAGAATACCAGACATAATATATATAACAATACTTGCATCCTGTTGTTTCCCTTCTCTTTCAGGGAAAGATGAAGGAACCGACGCTTTTTGTATAAGATAGCCTGATCGAAAACTAATCCAGACTTTATCAGTAAACTCAGTAAATAACCCGGCCCTTCCGGAATATAACAATCGGCGGCCTCCCCTTTCCGGTGCTGGCTGGTAGCGACACCGCCGGCCAAACGGTTTACAGGTTCGCTCCGGTAACCACTCAGGATGGCGATCGGGGCATTGTATAATTGCCTCAACGGTTCCAGCAGGTGAAGAGCCAGATAACCGAGGGCATGAAGCGCTTCAGGAGAAGGTTCATTATCTAACCCGTTCTCTACAGCAATACGGCTGTAACTCATTTCTTCTTTACTGAAGTGTTCGCTCAACATAGTTTTATGCGCTGTAATCGTTTTGTGTGTCGTGTCAGTCATGGCTGTTCATTTTAAATTTATATGTATAATCCACTCCGAAAAGAGCTCCGGCAAATGTGCTGATCTCGCCGAAGGCCACCAGCACACTACTATCTATTATTCCGTCAGGGGCTACCCAAAAACCACTGAAGAGGAGAACAATCCCGCTCAGTGTGAGCAGGATCGCAATAATCAATTGAATCGTCATCCGCTTCATAAGCCCTTTTTTATTGCTATTGGCTTATTCAATCACCGGTCTGTCGTCGTCTTCGCCACCTGTACCGGCATCCTCCTTCTTTTCCGACAGTTTCTCAAAACTAGCCTGACTTTTGATGGTACGGAGAGCTTTCCCCGGAAAAAAACGCACCTTAGGTTCACGAATCAGATTCGTATCAAATGCCTTTTCGTTGACTACACCGGAAGAACCGATTGTATAACGAAACGTTCCTAACTCACCCACACTCACCCGACGACCATGTTGCAGGTGGCGAACCAGTATCACATTCAAACGGTCGAGTACCGCTTTCACTCCGGCACTTCCCACGCCACTACTATCACTCACCTCCTCTATCAATTCAGGAAATGCGATAAAATCGCCCGACACAATTTGTGCATACATTTTTTCAGGCACATCATTCTTGTCTTCACCTAAATTCTTTTTGATGACTAATTTGTACTTCACACTCATGACAATAACTATTTAAGAAATTAATACCCAATACCTTTATCAGCGCCGATAATACAAAGATAACAGAGCAGAATGATGAAATCTTCGGAAATATCAAAGACTAACACATACCAAACAGGCTACACTTTATGCAGGACAGGCAAAGTGAAGCAATTCATAAAAGATCAGTTAGATATTTAGGAAGACCGGATAGCGGATATTTTAAGTTTTATTAGTCTGCAGAACGTTTAGACTCATCATTCCAGTCATTCTTTATTTCGAAAAGGTAAGCGAAATCGTTTAAAGTAAGGTCATTTCTGGAAAGTATATCACCATAATACTCAACAGATTTATCTACCCGGAAAGCCAGAAGTAAGGTAAAAGATAAACGTACAAGTGAAGGGGCATATCCATCCTCCTGCTTTCCCTCTACATAGGTAAAGAGTTTCTGCATCAGTTCCGGCTCACGCAATTTATATCTGAGAGAACCGAGCACTGTTTCTTTCAATAAATAATCGAGCGTTTTCTGTTTGTCGTGAAGAAACAGGCGGGTAAGAAAATCCCGGTAATATTGGGGCATAATCGCCCAATTGCAAAAAGCAGCACTTACAGCAGCCTTTCTATAAACTTCTTGCTCTTCCCCGAGCAAGCCTCGCAATAATGACTTAAACATTTTTACGGAAGGTACCTCTGTACCGAACAATTCTTTTAGTTTGTTATACATAGTGTTTTCAGACAGGAGGGTTATTATCCTGTCTGAAAACATTTGCACACTCTTCATGGATTCAGCTTCTTCAGCAGGATTTTACCCGGTTTAAACTTTACGCTCATCCGTGCATGAATGGGGCACGACTCTCCGGTTTTGGGGTTGCGCCCCTCACGGTTGGCCTGTTGCCAGGGACGAAACGTACCGAACCCCTGCAAAACCAATGTTCTATCCTGCTCCAATTCCTCCATCATTGTAGTCTGCAAGGTATTGACAAAACGCCTTGCTTCACATTGAGTAATCAACATTTTTTCTGAAAGAATCCTTATTAACTCCGTTTTATTCATTCTGTCTTGTTTTTATTGTAAAATGAAAGGGTTCAGAAATTTGATTTATTCTTACCTGAACCCTCATCATGTCAAAGAACACTGTTTATATTTTCTACCGGAATGTTACCGGAACAATCTGTTATCACTTATACAGTCATTCCTCCACGATTTGCTTATTCCTGGATACAACGTACCATGTAGCCGCAGGCACGGGCATATCCGCGGGAAGTCAATGTAGCACTATTGAATGCTACACAAGACGCATCATTATGCCGATATAGCACTGACGATGACCAGTAATAAGCGGAGCCTCCCACGCACAGTCCGGAACTATAATGACGACTTCCTGCTGCAGGTAAGATCAACTTATCGCCATTAACACCGGAAATTTTGAGGATTTTATTAGTATTATCCCATTCATTGATTACACTACTATTACCAGCACCAATCGCTTCCCATTCGGCAATAGTCGGAACGCGCCAGCCATCAGGACAAGGGTCAGCAGGTGTTTTAGAAGGTGTTGTTTGTCTATTTCCAGCAATAGAATTAGCATCCCACAATCTCTGATACCAAGCATCATCTAGTATATCTTCAGTATTATTAGTAGGATTATTTTGCCCCTCAACAAATAATAACCAGTTAACCACTGTAGATGTTGAACCCTTAATGAATTTATCCTTCCAAGGAGAACCTTCTGCATCTACATTTAAATAATTAGTATTATCTGGCCAACCAATTACGGAAACATTCGCTGTATCGTTTTTTATTACAGTTGAATTACACATCTTAAATCCCTTTTTACGCCCCCACTGATAATAATAACCACCCTGTTCAAATAATGAATTTAGTTGATCAGATGTAAGCTTATCAATGGCCGCTTGATCAGTTGCTACAGGAATAGAAGTTGCTATTTTTGTTGCTCCCACATTCACCGGTGCCCAGAAAACCTCTTTACCATCTATCGTTTTCATCAATACAGGCTTTGCACCAGCAATTCCCTCATAATTCGGTCTGAAACAAACACGTATCGTATCGCAAATCGTTGCTGCATTTGCATTCTGAATCAAGATCAAAACATCAGAGGGAACAGTTGCATTTGCTTCCAATTCTGTCTTTGCCTTCGAGAAATCAATCGTATATTCACGTTTCAGAATAGAAGAGGCTTTGGTATAACCTTGCAGGTCACCTTGCGTGATCGTTGTACCTACACCCATCCAGCTTGCCCCTTTACGACCGATATATTGTACTTCCACTTTACTATCCTGATTTCCTTCGGCAGTAAAAGTTACCATACCTGTTAAACTGTTCAGTTGAGCCGCATCAATATCAATACGTTTTCCTGTAATAGTTGCAGCGGTCAGGGATGTTTCTGTTAATGCCGACAATACAGGTTTTTCTCTCTTCGGTTCGATAGTCAGCGTATCCCCCACAGCGTTTGTCCAATCCTCTACATTGATAGTGAAAGATACGGACGTAGAGTCCTGAGATGGAAGAATCTTGATGGTGTACAGAGTGTTACGACCGATAGGCAACTGAGTTTTTACACCTGTTGCAGGGTCTTCTTTCATAAACTCGACACGTTGTGCAACGGGAGTTCCATTGAATGTTCCGTTAATCTGAATAGCGGTAGTTGTCAAGGATACTTTATTGCTGTTCTCATACATATATAAGGTATCCAGACGTTGAACTACAACGTCAACGCTACCTTCAGCAGTTACCTCTGCGACCTTATCTTTTACTCCCATTTCATCCAATACGGCTATCGCGTCAGTTACAGTTGCCTGATCGGGAAGCAAAGAAGACTGCTCTTTACCATTCAGCACCTGAGCCGATTTCAGACGGAAACCTTTCGTTTCATCCGCATTGTATGCCTCGTTCACGATATCCACACGGGCAACCAGGCGATCCATCTTAAATTCAGCTTCATAAGCCTGGCCTTCGTTCAATGTTTTAGTATATGAACCTAACATTAAAAGAGGTTTTTCCGGATTCTTTTTGTCGGTTATAGCTTTACTTACAGCAGCTTTCAATGCAGTCGCTGTTGTGATAGCAGTCAGATCGACATTATTCTCTGCATAGTTGGCCAGGGCGAACATATGTACTTCATTGTTTCCGTTCATCTTCATCTTAAACTTCGCGGTGTAACTACCTTTTGTTCCGGCAGTTGTCTCTTTCAATGCTTCCAGCAATCCGTCCACCGCTCCGACAGTTTTGGTGCTTTGAAATAATTGAAGGGTTTCATCGTCAGCTACCTGTACAAAGAAAGCTATACTATTGATCTCTTTCTCGTCGTCAAACGCTGCCGTCCGTGTCGGATCAGCCTTAGTTAAAGGTGTTTTTACACTGTAAAAGTTTGTGGCTATCACCGCCGTTCCCGGTTCGACATAGTCGGTATTTACTTTTACCGCTTCTTCATCGCTATTACAAGAAACAAGTCCTGTCAGCAACAATGCCAATGCAAATAATCTTTTTTTCATGATCTATGCTGTTTTATATGTTTATTCGTTTGTTTATCTGTTTAAATTTCAGCCTGAGTGACTGTGATTACCTGTTGAAGACTGCCGTCTGTTTTCTGAACGGTGATGGCTACGCTACGGGCAGCACCGGTGTCATTTGCAGTCGGAGTTACGGTAAATTCGTTACTACTCTTTGTACCAAGTGTCAACCAACCACCATCGCCCACTGTCGTACCGGCATCAACCAGTTCCCAGTCACCGTCTTTCAGATCGGCAGTAACGGTTAAAGTAACAGCCGCTGTCGCATCCTGAGCCATAGATAATGTGTTATCCGATAAGCCTGTACCCGCTACCGAAATCGTTTCGGTTTTAGCTGCCTGTTTGATTGTCAGCATATAGAAGATACCCTCTTTCTGGGTATTGACTACTTTGATATTGATTTCACGAGCTTCAAATGTAGTATTCGCAGCTGCAGCCAACTTGAAACTGCCATCGCCGCTATCACTTCCTGTAACATCAGACAATGTAATCCAGTCTTTCGTATAACCATCCGAAGGATCAGCATCTTCATCAAACGTCCAGGCACTATTCGCTTGCACAGTGATTGTCTTTTCATAGGTTCCGGCTGCAAGTGTCAGCACATGATCGCTTATGCCATCGCCAATAAGCTGGATGATACCCAAAGACTGGGATTTCTGAACTATACGGAAGGTCTGTTGCAAATCACCGGTAGCATCCTCTATGGTCAGGGTTCCATCAACATCTTTTCCGGATTTATTTTCTCTCATCGTAACAACAATCGCATTTTTATCTGCAGTGAATATAGCAGAGGCTATAGCTGTTCCGGTAGGAGTACATGTTACACTGGCTGCATTCGTTCCATCAATCGGAAACTCTACTGCCATACCGTATCCCGGCAATGTTAACGTATCACCCAGAACAGACAAACCGGTTATACCCGACGGCATATCCACATTCAGATAGGTTCCACTCTCATTTTTCGGTTGTTCAACCAACAAAGTCTGTGTGATAGACGGACGCATCTTATTGCGGAAAACAATTTTACCCACACGCGATTTGTCGTTGCGAGGATTGGCTTTCGTCGTCGCAAAAGTCAACGTTTTACCGACTGTCCCCGCTGCCGGAGTACCACCAGTAAGATCAATCCAGTCGCAATCCGTTTCGGCAATCCATTCGCTGGTGACAGCCACATTCACTACAATATCAGCAGTTGCAATGCCAGCATCCAGTGTCAGGGTATTTGTTACCATTGTTCCTTTGGGAGCTGTTGCAGGCATACTCAAACCAAATGTTCCGTATCCGCTATGCTCGCTAACGATATCTCCTTCAATCCAGTCGAGCACCTCGATGTTGGCTGTTATCACATTTGATCCCACCGACTTGATATTGATTACATAACGGTTGTTGGCCTTAACTTCCAGCTTTGTCGTGGCATCATCCTGCTTGGTTCGCATCAATACCGGATACAAAGCGGCCGTACCCTGACCTGTCGAACCCGTTTTACCTCCCAGAACGAGAGAGAAGTCTTTTGCGGTATTCGGGGTAGCCTCTTCCGCCGGAGCGGCATAGACATAGAAAGCAGCCAGCACCTCACCGTTGTTCGCATTGTCGAGCGACTTGAAGTCGATGCGTTCAGGATCCCAAAGCTCCGATGCTTCGTAATAAGGAGTAGTGTGCAATGCATCTTCAAACAGATAGTTCTGCTTGCGGGCATTCATCTGCTGAATCCATTCGATAAAGAACTGGGAGTCTTCTCCGGTATTGACGACATCGAAACGGGCTACGCGGCGCTTCAGGGTGATATCAATTTTGCCGTCCCAGGCCGGTTTTGCCGCCAGGCTATCCTTCACCGATAATCCCATGCTGGTAGTCATCAGCAACGGACAAGCGATATGCCCTGTCAGCGCATCGGTCAGACCATCGCGAAAAGCCAGCGTATCGGTCTGCCCCAGTTCAAACTTATTCAGCATCTCCTGATCGCGGCCGTTGGCTACGAAATACAAACGTTTCCGATTATTTCCCATAACCGACAACTTCGCTTGTGTAACCACCCCATTCTGATCCAGTGTGATTCCATCGCCAACTCCCGAACGGAACACTTCTTCGAGCAACATCTTTCCATCGGTCTTTTCCGTACCATCGGGCAAGGTGTCTTTTCCGAAAACATACACATCCAACGTACGGATCTCTTTCTCGCCGGCCAAAGCGATCTCGCCGGCACGGCTGTAAGGCACAGAGCCGCTTCCCAAACCATTCAAATTGAATGTCAACGGGATACGACCATTCATTGTAACGATACCGCCGTTGTTTGTTCCTCCACCGGCTACCTCTACATCGTCCGAACAGGCTACCAGTCCCAACAGGGCTATCGCCGTTGCATAACAATACTTTTTCTTCATAACATAAAAAAATTAATATTAATACTGTGGCAGCATATAGCTACCGTTAAATCATTTATTCCTGTTATTCACCCCTTGGCAGGGAATGATCTTTTACCCTTACAAGTCATAGTTTTTTATTTTTCATCCACACCGATGGTCGGCCCTTCCTCCCAGTCGCTCGTCAACAAAGTCGATATATAAGCCTTACCCCCGTCCAACTCGATGCGCAGATCGAACTCCTGACGCAGGTTGTTGTTCAGACCTATATGCATGGTAGTAAAAAATTTCCAGAGGTCGATCCCTTCGATAAGCGGCGTTTCTCCCTGATAAATCGAGAGCAGCGGATGGTCGTCGTCTTTCAAACGGTAGCAGCAAAGCTCTCCGGAAAGGGTACGTACTATATTCATCTTTCCTGCTGCACAGATACTTCTACGCTCAGGGAGAAATCCCGGAAGCGGATAGCGAAAATCTCCACCGGTAGTCAGTGACAACACTTCGCGGATATATCCCGATACCGGAAAAGCATAACGCGAGGGAGCATCCGACAGACGGAAACTGAAGTTACCCGTATCCTCCGGAGGATTCTGCCGCCACACCACCGACAGGTTCAGACGACAATGGGCATGTGTCATACAAGCACGTTCGCGCGTCACTCCCCTGCCACTCACATCGATCTCCACACTACTGTAATAAAGCTTTTCAGATACCTGATGCCATATCTCCGAAGCACGAAGCTGCATATCCGCCAGACGGGTCTTACCGATCTGCGCGTCTGGATACAGACGACTCATCGTATCCAGATTACCCCACGAGACGACCGTGTATTTGCCCGGTATAACCATCAATTCGCCATACCGCCTCTCCTTACCGCTCCTGCGATCTATCCCGTAAAGGACTCCTTCGCTGTCGAACACAAACCCGTCGATACGGTCGACATAATCGGTCAGACGGTTCGCCGATCCGCCATCGTCATACCAATATTCCAGTCGTACATTGTAAGGACATTCCTCCAGATCGCCGTCGATATTACACGAGGGAATCAGAGCCAGCAACAACAGTCCGATGATAAAGAAGATATATAACCTATCGATCATAGCCGCTCCTTTCTTCATACAGAATACTCACTTCGATACGACGCAGCTTCGGAAACAGATTCTCCAGCATATCCCGGTAAGGCACCCGTCCCTGCAAATCCATCAGATAGCGTTCGCGCCCCTCAAAAATGCCGTAGTTGTCGATGATAAAATGAACAGCTGCTTCGTAAGGCTTCCCTTTCACCAGCCGCCGCAACCCTTCCCAGTCTTCAGCCACCCAGGCCGTGCGGAACGGATAATCCTGCAAACCATACGAACGGGTCAGATAGGCCCGGAATCCCAGTGAACGTGCTTTCGAAAGCGCCTCATTATCATAATATGCCCCATCGGGTGAGGCATAGCCCGTTATACGTATCTCCTTTATATGTATGTCAGGATCGCCCAGCAACGGAACCAGCATATTTTCCGCCTTCCTCAGCTCTGCATAGTTATTCCCATACGACGGATCCACACGCGAACCACCACGCGGATAATCAACATAAAGCGTCACCGCCACACGCCGTTCCACCTCCTGTTTATGACCGGAGTAATCCTCACTCCTCTCCAGAGGAGGTGTCACCTTTTCAACGTCCAGTATAGCAGGCACCACCTTCACCACTGTATCTATCTTCTCTACCTTTGCCACACAAGGCGACTCCAACCCGATATCATCCGTCAGCACATCGTCCGCCAGCACCACCTCCGTACAACAATCACGGCTTGTTTGCTTCAATCTCAAAGATGCATGTTCCATCCACGAGGCATACGGGATACTGACCAGATAACGCAGCATATAATCGTTGCGCCAACGACCACAAATCCACGTATGATAGGGTACAACACGATTCCGATCCGGATTCACCGCCTCCTCGCGCCTGTCGAAGCGAGCCCTCCGGCTGCCCGAAAAGACAACCGGAGGCAACACAACCTGTCTCTGCTCCAAATGAAGCGAAGGCGTAAGGGTCAGGGCTTGCCGCGATGGGATAGAGATGCCTTTGGCACTGATGGTAAGGTCGATGCGCACACTGTCGTCGATTACCTTCATGCTACGGGGGATCAAACGGATACTCTCCTGAGAGAATACCCCGGATATAGTCACTAGTATTAATATGCAGGTAGTGAAAAAGCGCTTCATATCCATCAATGTATTATGTATATAAAAGAAACACCCAGACGTGTAGGGCCGAAGAAACTTCGTTTGTAGCGTCCTATCAGTTCAGCACATTCCGAACAGACATATTTATCATATTCCAGATAGGTGTAACCCAACCCGGCGTTTAGTTCCAGCCCCCAACGTTTGCCCAGGGCGAAATGATAACCATAGGAAACACCCGCTCCGTAAAGTTTGCCCCGATAGGTATAAGTATCCAGTCCCGGCAAGAAAGGGACTTGTCCGATATTGTAGCGACCATAGTGCCCGTGCACGCCAAAGAAGTGACCTTCAAAACTTTTACACGGCCAGTAGCGGAGTTCGGGTTGCATCAACCAATGCCGCAGACTCATGCCGTCAGAGAAGAATGTCCATGCATTATAATTGCCGTCAATGCTGAGTGTCAGCTTTTTATTCATCGCCACCTCCACTCCCAGATTGGGCGTAGTGGTCAACCACCAGAGCGCATTCGTCCTGGCCCCAATTTGTTGACAGTACGATACCGTAGCCGACAATTGCAGCAATAAAGAAATCAGCAAGGCTTTCACCCGAATTTTACTTTGTAATCCTGTCTTCTTCATATCCTTTATCCTATACATTTGTCCTATTCTTTGTAAGAATGAGACATCTTCAAACAAGGATAGATTTACGACTGAATTACAGAGATTTAGAAAAGATTTATTTAGTAAGATAGAGGCTCTGAGCAGGCTTTTTCCGTCCGAAATAAGTTAATCAAAGATTATTTTTTCATATCTTTTATTTGTTTATCAAATAATAACACGTACATTTGCTGGCGATTAGCTTTTGCTTTTCAATGGTTCTATAAAATCATAATTATTAGATGTCTCATTCTTACAAAGAGGGGGACATTTTTTTTCTTCTCCGGTTATTTTTTGCCGGATCAGCTTATTCAGCATTTCTTCATTGGCATTATCGATCACACTGGAAGGCATTCCTCTCATATAAATTTTAGTAACCCGTTCGGAGCTATGTCCCATCCCCTGACTGATAATTGCGATACTTGTACCGCATGACTCCAACAGGGATGCCCAACTATGGCGTGCCACATAAGTGGTGAGTTTGATGCCCAGGAGCTTGCCGATCTTTCCCAGCTGACGGTTGATACGCCGAAGCGCGCTTTTTTCGGAAATATCCTTCCCGTTATACCGGTTTTTACGCAAGAACGGAAATACATAGGAACTATCCGGATCGCGATAACGATCCATGATCTCCTGCATCTCATCCACAATTTTTACTTGCAACGGTGCAGAAGTTTTGCTTCGCCGATAACTGATATAACCACCACTCACCTCTTCATTACGCAGATTGAACACATCCACAAAACACATGCCCCGGGCATAAAACAAAAATAGGAACAAATCGCGTGCACGGAGAAGATCTTCACGACCGGACAGGTTGAGATCGATTACACTCAAAATCTCCTCGCCACCCAGCGACCGTTTCAACGTGGGAGGAACCTGAATACGAATACCTGAAAACGGATGATCGGCACCGACCGGTATCGAGTACGTCTTCGCCGTCCTATTATAGACTGAACGCAGTACACGCAGGTAGTTGTCAATACTGCCGGGCAAAATACCGTTTCCCTGGAGGTACATAACATAGCTGTTCAACCACGTACCTGTAATACTGCCGACATTAAAGTTCTCGATTCTATCGCCAATAAAACTACCAACCGAATGCAACACATTCCGGTAATTATCCACCGTAAACAGACTGCGGCTCTTTTCCAGACACTCGATCTGCTCTCTAAAAACATCCGCTAAACAGACATCAACCCTCTGATTGTTTTCTCTCTTTTTCATACGCATTAATATATTGTAGCCTCAACATTACGCTTTTTTTCTGAAAATACCAAGATAGAAAAAGTTATGATAAGCAAACAAAAAGAAAGTATTTCACCCTTTCAGATAACAAATAAGTCGTACAAAAAGACTCAAACAGATAAGTGGCAATCCATTACCTCAAAGGTAGCCGCCGCCATCCGCGCAGACCGTTATCGCTACCCGGCAGCTACCTGCCACTGACCGCGCAGATCATCACAACAAGCTGCGCAGCTAGCTGCAACAATCCGCACAGATAGCGAAAGCGATGTGCGCGGATAGATGGAAGGTTCAACCGAAAAAGAAAAAAGAGAGCCTAAAAACAATCATGAAAAGAGTTATTTCTCCCGAATAACAGCTATTTTTCTTCCGGAAGCAGTTCTTATACATCTCTGTTTATTCCTTACACTACGACACAGAAAACCATTCCTCAAAAACAATGGCTGCATCTATCCGCCCGGATAAATGCAAGCCGATAAACAGTTCGTATATAATAGTGGACATTTATATTTCAAAAAGATAATCCTTAACTTCGCTACAAGGCGATATTTCAAAGACTATCTGCAGAAAGATACATACAGAGTGAAGATACAAAAGGATAAATAACAGAATGTCACCCTGACAAAAAAAATTATTCGTACCTCTATTCGCATTGCAGATTGATTTATTTAGCTATTTTTGCGAAATTATTTAATATTCGACATGAATAATGTGCTAATTCTGCTAGACAGTCTGAATGATTGGAAACCTTATTATAAAACCAGTAGCATACTGGCCGTTTCCGATTATTTAAAGAATAAATCTCTCCAGAAAGAAAAGGGGAGTAAGTTCGTAATAAACCTTAGCAATGATTACAGTTACAACTCGGAAGGGTATTACTGTTCATTACTAGCTCAAACCAGGGGACATAAGGTGATCCCCGGAGTAGATATCATCAATAAGCTGGAAGCCGGAGCGGGTGTCCGGATGGATCGGAACTTACAAAAACTCTGCTATCAATGGATACAGAAGAATAATATTACCGATGATATATGGTATCTGAATATCTATTTCGGAACCTGTAAGGAAAAAGGACTGGAAAAAATAGCCCGGTTCATTTTCGAAAACTATCCTGCTCCCTTGTTAAAAATCAGCCTGAATACCCGTCAGAAAAATCAGATCGAGGGGATCCAGTTTTTATCACTGGAACAGTTGAACGATGAAGAACAAAACTTCTTTGCAGAAACGCTCGATAGTTTCAACAAAAAAGTATGGCGTGCTCCTCAGACCGTAAAATCTGCCCGATACAGCCTGGCTGTATTATACGATCCTGAAGAGAAGTTTCCACCCAGCAATAAACAAGCGTTGAATAAGCTACTGGAAGTTGCTAAAAAGATGGATATACATGCCGAGCTGATTACCGAAGAGGATGCGACCCGCCTGATGGAGTTCGATGCGTTGTTTATCCGTACAACGACTTCGCTGAATCATTACACGTTCCGTCTTTCTCAACTAGCCAAACAGAACGGTATGGTGGTGATAGACGATCCGTTATCTATTATCCGGTGCACGAACAAGGTCTATCTGAACGAGTTGTTCGAAAAGGAAAAAATACCCGCTCCGCTATCCATGCTGATCTTCCGGTCGAACGAAAACACTTTCGAACAGATCAGCAGCCAGTTGGGTTCTCCGTTTATCCTGAAAATCCCGGATGGTTCGTTCTCCTTCGGCATGAAGAAAGTGACAAATGAAACAGAACTGAAAGCGGCACTCGATCTGCTGTTTGAAAAGTCCTCCATCCTGCTTGCCCAGGAATTTACCCCTACCGAATACGACTGGCGGATCGGTATCCTAAACGGTGAGCCGTTGTTCGCCTGCAAGTATTACATGGCTAAGGGACACTGGCAGATTTATTGTCATTATGACTCGGGAAGAAGTCGTTGCGGGCTGGTCGATACGATCCCGATTTATCAGGTTCCCCGTAAGGTACTCGATACGGCGGTCAAAGCGGCTTCACTGATAGGTAAAGGTTTGTATGGAGTCGATATGAAACTGGTCAACGACCGGGCCATGGTTATCGAGATCAACGACAACCCGAGTATCGATCATGGAATTGAAGACGCCGTACTGGGTGATGACTTGTATTACAGGATATTGAATCACTTCGGTCGTACACTGGATATGAAACACTTTTAATCGAATGGATACGGAGATTATTGTCAGACAGGCGGTCGTTACAGACCTCGACGCGATACAGGAAATAGAAACGACCTGTTTCGGAGCGGATAGCTTTTCCAGGCAACAGTTCATTTACCTTATCACCCAGGCAAAAGGGATATTTTATGTTATAACCTATGAGGAAAAGGTCATTGCCTATATTTCATTGATATCGAACGCCCGCACCCGTAATCTTCGTATCTATTCCGTAGCCGTTCATCCCGATTCAAGAGGAAAGAAACTGGGACAATTACTGATAGACAAAGCGATCGAGTATGCAGAGCTACGACAACTAAGAAAAATAACACTGGAAGTGAATGTCACCAACAAACCTGCCATCGGTTTGTACCTGAAAAACAAATTCGAACACATCCGCATAATCGAGAATTATTATGCGGATGGTTCGAATGCTTATTATATGCAGAGGAAGATATCTGGTGACAAGATATGATCCTGTCAACGGACTTTCTTATAATCAGAAGGTATGATCTGCATTACAACAAAAAAGCCCGGCATGATGCCGGGCTTCTCCTATGATAATGTCAGTTATCAATGAACGCCTAATTCAAGAGCGGTATTTTTTATATCTCCACTCAGGTCTAATAGAGCCTTTTGGAGTTTATTTAATTCTTCCTGTGTAAATTGAGCCTCTTTCCCATTTACTAAGAAACTGTTTAAACGCTGATTAAGCCAGGAACGACTTTTTCCAAAATAAGTTTTCGCTATATAAGACCAGGAAACAGCATCATAAACTTTTGACAGCACCTTTCTTAATCTAACTTCACGGATCAAATCGTCTGTCTTATTAATATCTTCATTAACACATTCCAGCATGATATTAGATATCATCTGGACTTCTTCCGGTGTTTTATTGGCTAGGTATTGCTCAATACGAGCTTGAAATACATCTCTATCCTTCTTCTCCTCACATTGCTCAAACTCTGATCGCTGCAACATGAATTCTTTTTTTAATTCCTCATAATCAGCCATATAACCTCCTTTTTTTTATAAAATAAGTCAGTTTGCTCCCCCTTGCGGGGGAGCTTGATCAACCTTTCAACTCTTTAGTCAAAGATAAACGTTTGTCTAGCAATACATCTAACCGCCTAAAGAGTTCTTCTTGCCGTACTCCTTGCTTTAGCAAAAGATTCCAGTAGGAAGAATAAAACAATAAATTATTATCTAATTGTTTTATTTGAGCCTTTAGCTCCTGTTCTTGGTTCATCATCGTTTAACTGACAGAACAAAGATAATATACATTCGTATATTAGACAAACAATAGAGATGAAATTTTACTTATTTATATATCTTCGCCGCATATCCTCCACCCGGAGCCATCTTGATTTTCAGCTTACGATTTGCCGGAACAGGTATGATTTCTTTTTTGTAATCGCTGGCGGCACGGTCGGCGTTGATACCGTCTTTAAATAATTCCAGTTTATAATCACCGTCACCCAGGAAAGAAAGATCCAACTCCATTTCGCGCGGGTCCCAGTTGGTCAGGGCACCCAAATACCAGTTATCACCATGCTTGCGGGCAATTGCTATATACTCGGAAACTTTTGCATCGAGCACCTGGGTTTCTTCCCATACAGTCGGTATGGCAGCGATAAATTCCGTACATTCCTTTTCACGCATATAATTCGTCGGATTATCGCAAAGCATATTCAGAGGCGATTCGAAAATCACATAAGTAGCCAACTGGCGGCAACGTGTTCCCTGGCTCATCGGTTCGGAATAAACCGGACGGTAATTCTGACGGATCGCATTGCGCATAGCCCCTTGTGTATAATCTACCGGACCGGCTACCATACGGATGAACGGGAAAGTTACATCGTAAGTAACCATATCATACGATTCGGGCGACCACTTCAATTGTTCCAAACCGTTCACACCCTCATAATTGATCACGTTCGGATACGTGCGCTGCAACCCGGTCGGTTTACAGATTCCATGGTAGTCGACCAACATATTATAGCGGGCACAAGTCTCTGCCCCACGATACAGGAAGTCAATTATTTCCTGATCGTCGCGATCCATAAAGTCTACCTTGAAACCTTTCACACCCATATCGGCATATCGCTTCACCACATTTTCCATATCACGGTCGAAGGCATAGTAACCGGCCCACAGAATAATATCCACATTCTTCGATTTAGCATACGATACAATCTCTTCCAAATTGATTTCCGGGATCACCTGCAATAAATCGGCTTTCAGGTTTACAGCCCATCCTTCATCGAGGATCACATATTCAATGCCATGGTCGGCTGCGAAGTCGATATAATATTTGTAGGTTTCGTTATTGATACCGGCACGGAAATCGACTCCGGAAATATTCCAGTCGTTCCACCAATCCCAGGCAACCTTACCCGGTTTGATCCAGGAAATATCCTTTATACGAGAAGGAGCTGCCAGGCGATATACCATATCGCAATCGGCCAACTCCTTGTCATTTTCCGAAACAACGAACACACGCCAGGGGAAAGAACGGCTTCCTTTTGTCTTGGCTATATAATTCTCACGTTCCTTTACTAACATCTGCAACTGGTTATGTCCGCCTTGCTGTTTTACTTTCGGATACGGGGCATGGACTGATTTCAGGGAAGGCTTATCTGTCGTATTATTCAGGAACATACCCGGATAGCTCTCAAGGTCAGCTTCTGTGATACAAACCTTCTTTCCGTTTCCGAGATCGACCAGGAACGGTAGAATCATCAGGCGCTTGTCGTTTAGCTTGGTGATAGGTTCGTTATAATAAGGTTGCTCGAATGAATTGGAAAACTGTTCTTCGAAAGTCGGCTTAGTGCTGTTCACATAAGCGGCGAAGGTCTTGTGGTCAGTAGAGAAGTTATAGGATGCTTCTTCATCTTTCACGATCATTTCTCCTTTTTTCTTCGTCACGAAACGATATGCCATGCCGTCGTTATACAGGCGGAATACGATACTGTAATCTCCACGGAAAGCGATCGTCATCTCATTATATATATCGCTTACTTCCGATTTCTTATAAAACGGCGACGGGATCGACTTATCTACGGAGCCTTTCGTCACTTTCGAAACCTTAGGGCTGTTACCACCCAACACTTCGCCGGTCTGTAAGGTCATGGATATGGCAGAGGGAGCCAACACCTCCGTTCCTTCATGGTTCAACGAAAACTCTACATTATCTCCAACTGCCACTACAGTGTGCAGTTTCCTGTCGGGCGACTGCAACTGATAACTTTTCTGAGCCAATAAAGGCATGCTTCCCAACAACAGGAAAGTAAGCAATACTTGTACTTTCATGGTATATAATTTTTTGTTTTTAACTGAGGCAAATATACACGAATAAACGAAAACAAAAATTCTAATATTGTATTATCTTTGTCAATATTGTATCAAAAAACATTGTAAACAAATAGATCGACCTATGAAAAGACTATTGAGTATCTTTATTCTATGTATGGTAAGCCTCTCTGCCGAGGCAGAATGGAAATGGCAGAATCCGATGGAAGCAGGTTTCCCTGTGATCCAGAACCAGGGCTGGCCCGATGAGATAGGACAGACCTATGTACGCCTCCCCGACCGGGCAAAGGCAGAAGTCAGGGAACCGCTTTGGAACCTCTCCCGCAACTCTGCCGGACTGGCTATTCATTTTTATTGCAACTCCCCCCAGATAACCGTACGTTACCAGGTAAGCGGAGGGTATGCTATGCCACACATGCAATCGACCGGCGTATCAGGGCTCGACCTGTACAGCATCGACAGCGAGGGCAAGTGGAGTTTCTGTTTCGGTAACTACTCATTCGGAGATACGATCCGATACAGCTATACGAATCTGGGACAAGACAAGTTCCATAACCGCGGGTTTGAATACAGACTCTACTTACCTTTATATAATAGTATCAAGTGGATGGAGATCGGTACACCGGAAGGAACCGAACTGACTTTCATTCCCCAATCACCGGAGAAGCCGATCGTCCTTTACGGTACTTCCATCGCACAGGGTGCTTGCTCCTCACGTCCGGCTATGGCATGGGCGAACATTCTGCAACGTGCTCTGGGCTATCCGTTGATCAATCTGGGATTTTCCGGTAATGGGCAGTTAGAAAAAGGTGTATTGAATTATGTCATCGAACAGGATGCCCGCATCTATATCCTCGACTGCCTGCCTAATCTCACCCAAAAGACCGATCAGGAAGTGACAGACCTGGTGATCGCCGCCATAAAGCAGATCCGGGAAAAGCGGAACGCCCCGATCCTCCTGGTAGAACATGCCGGTTACAGCAACGCATCCAGTGACCAGCGACAATACGAATCGTATACCCGCCTGAACGCCGCTTCACGCAAAGGGTACGAAGCCTTGTTGCAGGCAGGTGTCAAAGACCTGTATTACCTGACACATGAAGAATTGAACTATCCGCCCGATGCCTGGGTAGACTATGTACACCCTTCCGACCTCGGAGCCACCTACCAGGCGACAGCCGTTGAAAAGAAAGTACGTGACATCCTCCGATTGCCGGTAGGAGATCGCCCGACGACCCAGCCTGTCACCCAACGTCGCGAACCGAACAATTACGAATGGCAGACCCGCCACCGCGATATATTGAAGCATATCCAACAAAACCCGCCCAAAACCGTCATCCTCGGCAACTCGATCACTCATTTTTGGGGAGGAGAACCGGCAGGACCGCGAAGCAATGGCGCGAAAAGCTGGAAGAAGATCATGGAACCGGCCGGATTCCAGAACCTGGGATACGGTTACGATCGTATAGAGAACGTGCTTTGGCGCATCTACCACGGTGAGCTGGATGGATATGAAGCGGATAAAGTTGTCCTGATGATCGGAACAAACAATATGGGAATCAGCCCGGACAAAGATATTGTAGAAGGTCTGCGTTTCCTCATCACAGCTATCCGTAACCGCCAACCGAAAGCAACGGTCAAAGTAATCGGTATCCTTCCCCGCCGGGAACATGAGGATTGGGTGAGAAACATCAACCTGCAAATCCGCACAATGGCGAACGAGGAAAACTGCCTGTTCAGCGATGCCGGAACCACCTTGCTCCTGCCCACCGGCAAAATCGACGAATCGCTTTTCAACGACGGCCTGCATCCGAATGAGAAAGGATATCAGTTAATTGCTAAAACAATAGCCGAAGATTAAAGCAACAGATATAAAGACAGTAAGTTATGACACAACAGAATGCAATCAAAATCTTTGAAGAGAAAAAAGTACGCACCGTATGGGATAGCGAAACGGAAGAATGGTATTTTTCCATAGTGGACGTAATTGCCGTATTGACGGATAGTGATAACCCACGCCGTTATTGGAGCGACTTGAAACGTAAGTTATTAAAAGAAGGAAGTCAGTTGTACGCTAAAATCGTACAACTGAAAATGCCCTCCGGTGATGGCAAATACTACAAAACCGACGTAGCCACCACCGAGCAACTTTTCCGCCTGATCCAGTCTGTCCCTTCGCCTAAGGCAGAGCCGTTTAAACTCTGGATGGCTCAGGTAGCAAAAGAGCGGCTTGACCAGATGCAAGACCCGGAATTATCTATCGAACAGGCTATGACCGATTACAAACGTTTGGGCTATTCCGACAATTGGATCAACCAACGTCTTAAAAGTATCGAGATACGTAAAGACCTTACTGATGAATGGAAACGTCACGGCTTGGAAGAAGGCGTACAGTTCGCTACTCTTACGGACATTATTTATAAGACATGGGCGGAAAAAACGGCAAAAGAGTATAAGCAATTCAAAGGCCTGAAAAAAGAAAACCTACGTGATAATATGACTAACAAAGAGTTAGTTCTGAATATGCTTGCTGAACTTTCAACAAAAGAGATCTCGGAAGCCACAGGTCCGGACTCTTTTGATGAACATGCAGATGTAGCTCGGCAAGGTGCTACAGTAGCCCGCAACGCGAGGTTGGAACTGGAGGAAAAGACAGGACAGCCCGTTATCACCCCTCTCAATGCCAAAAATATTTTGTCTTTGAAACAAAACAAAAAAGAAAATGAAAAGACAGGAGAAGAGTAGGCGTATGCCTACTTTATCTCCTCAACGACTTACGTACCAGCCAGTAAGAAACTGACAACGTACAGATCTCAGCGATCGGTATATCATACCAGATGGCGTCGATACCGAATACAGCGGGGAGGACAAGTATGCCGATTCCTACGAATATGAGTCCTCTCAATGCTGATATAATGATCGAAATCTTCGCATTCCCGATAGCCGTAAAATAGCTGGATGCCAGAATATTCAGCCCGCACAACAAAAAGGCAAAGCAATAGATCGAGACACCGCGCGACGCAATAGCAAAGGCCTCGCTGCTGTGATCGTTGAAAAACAAGCCGATAATCTGTTCACCGAACAATAACAATACCAGGAACAAACCGATCCCGATCGCAGAATTAACCCGCACGGCTAGTCCCAGGATCGACCTGATACGTTCCTGCTTCTTTGCCCCGTGGTTATATCCTATAATAGGTATGATACCATCCGATACCCCCAGGAAGATAGTGGTTCCGATAAACAGGATATAATTGATTGCCGTAAACGCCGCCACCCCGTTTTCACCCAGATACTTCATCATCGTGATATTAAAGAGAAAAACGGTAATTGCCACCGACAGTTCGGACATACCCTCTGACGACCCATTGTAAAAAGCATTCCATACCAGCCGCCAGTTGTAGCGTCCACGTTGAACGGCAACGACTTCACGACGGGTGAACAACCGGGGCACATTCAGACAAGCACCGATCGTAAAGGCAATACCGGTAGCCAGTCCGGCTCCCATGACACCCCAACCCAGCACAGCCACGAACACTAGGTCGAGAATAATATTCAGGATCACGGTCGTCCCCATGACCGATGTCGCATACAAGGGATGCCCCATCGCCTTAATGATATAATCGCCGAAGAACATCGCACACAAAAACGGGAAGAAAGGGACCAGTGCCCGGATGTATCCTACAGCATCCCCTTGCAACACGGCATTCGCCCCCAGGAAAGAAGCGATCTCCCCCGCAAATAAATAGATCAACAGGCTCACCACCAAAGACATGGCAAGCAGAAACAGGAATACCGAACGCAACGCGTTGTTCGCTTCCTGCTTATCACCTTTTCCCAGACTGATACTGACAATCGTCTGTCCCCCGATGCCCATCACGATAGCAAACGCCGAAATCAAACTATAACACGGCAAGATCAGATTCACACTAGCCAACGCATTAGCACCCACAAATCGTCCGAGTACAATCCCGTCGATCACAGACTGGATACCCAGAAATAATAGTCCCGCCACGCCGGGAAGTGCATACTTTGTAAATAACCGGGGAATCTCACCTGTTAATAATAATCTCTCTCTTTCCTGGCGGAAGAGAGCTTTTTCATTACTCATAAATCAACTAACTTTTGGTTCCGGCTACAAAGGTAAGGAGGTCTTTTCAGAGAAAAATTACCATAAGATAATTTCGGTCTGCTCTTTTTATTTAGAAGAGGAACGGATACGGCTCAGTGATTGCGGCGTGATCTGCAGATAGGAAGCGATATGTTTCAGCGGTACCCTCTGGAACAGGTCCGGACGGGAGTGCATCAGGTTCTCGTATTGCTCGCGGGCATCGCTCCAGCTGTCGTTGATAAAATAGTTCTCATATTCCCGCAGGTAATAGTCGAGCAGCTTCAATCCCCAGATAGCGATGTCGTGGGACTGTTCGAACAATCTTTCCAGTTTCGTGGCAGGGATGCGGAACAGGACGGTATCCTCCACCATCTCTACATTATAGACTGATATGTCGCGGTAAACGAAATTGATCATTTCGCCGTCGCTGGCAAACCATAAGGTGATATCTTTCGTATCCAGTTCGACATATGCCCGGACCAGTCCCTCTTTGACGAACCAGACAAACGGGTCACGGTCGCCTTCCCTCGCCGAAAGTTCTCCTTTCAGGAAAGCAACCTCCTCCATTTCGTCGACCAGCAACCGGATCGCTTCGTCGGACATCGGATAGATGGCCCGTTGTTGTTCTATGAATTTATCCATCAGCCTTCTGCAATAAGTCCAGCAACAGGGTCAACGCTGCATCCGCTGCCGCTTGTATATTTTCGGCCCTGACCGTTCCGAAATGAAAACAATGAGAAATGACTTCGCCTTTCAAAGCGGCAGCAATCCACACCGTACCGACAGGCTTTTCCGGAGTTCCCCCACCAGGTCCTGCAATTCCGGAAGTAGCTACTGCACAGTCACTTCCCAGGACACGGACCGCCCCCAGCGCCATCTGCTCCACCACTTCGCGGCTGACAGCTCCATGCAGACGAAGACTTTCTTCCGAGACACCCAATACATGCTGTTTCACTTCATTGCTGTAGGAGACAACTCCTCCCTGGAAATAATCGGAACTACCTGCCACCAGGGTGATCATATTGGCTATCCGGCCACCCGTACAGCTTTCCGCCGTCCCCATCGTCAGTTTCCGTGAACGCAAGACATCGCCCACTCGTTTACCTAATGCTTTATCCTCTAGCATAATCCGGTTAAATAACGACCCGTGAAAACGGAACAGCGTCCATCGGACAAAAATCCTTATCGAGGAATTTATAATAACCAGTGATGGCAACCATCGCCGCGTTGTCTGTTGTAAACGCGAACTTCGGGATATGCACTTTCCAGCCATACCGCTTCGCATGGTCGAGGAAGGCATCGCGCAAACCGGAGTTTGCCGAAACACCGCCGGCCACCGCCACCTCTTTTATATTCAGGTCTTTCGCTGCCTTGCGTAACTTATCCATCAGGATATCGATCACTGTCGACTGAAGGGAAGCACAAAGGTCACGTTTATTATTTTCGATGAAGTCCGGATCTTCCTGTAGTTTATCCCTCAAGGTGTAGAGGAAAGAAGTCTTCAGTCCGCTGAAGCTATAATCATACCCCGGAATATGCGGTTTGCTGAATGTAAAGGCTTTCGGATTTCCTTCGTTGGCCAGACGGTTCACCACCGGACCACCCGGATAACCCAACCCCATCACCTTCGCACATTTATCGAAGGCTTCGCCCGCTGCGTCGTCTATCGTCTGCCCTATCACCTCCATGTCGTTATAAGCATTTACTTTGATGATCTGCGAGTTACCGCCCGACACCAACAAACACAGGAACGGGAACGAGGGAGCATGATCGTCTTCCGGCGTTTCCTTGATAAAGTGAGCCAGTACATGCGCCTGCAAATGGTTGATCTCGATCATCGGGATGTCCAAAGAAGCGGCAAACCCTTTGGCAAAGGAAGTACCGACCAGCAGAGAACCCATCAACCCCGGCCCGCGAGTGAAGGCAACGGCGCTCAGTTCCGACTTATCGATACCTGCACGCTTGATAGCCTCTGCCACCACCGGAATAATATTTTGCTGGTGTGCACGTGAAGCCAGCTCGGGAACCACGCCACCATATGCCTCGTGAACTGCCTGACTGGCTATCACATTCGACAGCATTACGCCGTCGCGTATTACGGAAGAGGAAGTATCATCACAGGATGATTCTATCCCCAATATTGTTACACTCATACTCTTCTCTCGTTTTTTTGTGCAAATTTAATGATTTCTATCGCGATATTGTTGTAGATTTGTGCTTAAAATATAGTAAAGATATCAGAGGACTCAAATACATAATCATTACCCTACTTACTCTGTTCTGGATATTCTATGCAATGCCCTTCATATTGTTGAAGATACCGTACGTTCAACACCAGGTTTCCAGCATTGCATCAGACGAATTATCCAGCCATCTCGGTGTGCCCGTTAAGATAGGAAATGTCAGTATCGAGTGGTTCAACCGCGTGGTTCTCGACAATCTGTATCTCGAAGACCAGGATGGAAAAACATTATTCGAAGCGAATCATGTGGCGGCAGGCTTCGAGGCTCTCCCCCTGCTGAAAGGCAAATTTGTATTCTCGACCGTGCGATTGTTCGGTTTCTCGATCAATCTGAAAAAGAAGACGCCCGAGAGTCCGCTGAACCTTCAGTTCGTCCTGGATGCTTTCGCCAGCAGAGACACCCTGAAGAAGAATCCGAATATCGACTTGCGTTTCAACTCGATCCTGATCCGACGCGGAAACTTCCGTTTTGACGTGGAAAGTGCCGACTCTACCCCCGGCAAGTTTAATGCCAAGCATGTAGACATCAAGAACCTGAGTGCCAAAATATCCCTGAAAGCCTTCAACAAAGACAGCCTGAACGCCAACATCAAAAAGATGAGTTTCAACGAGGCTTCCGGTTTTGACCTGGACAAACTTTCGATGAATATCATCAGCAACCGCGACAGTGCTTTCATCAACAACTTCGAAATAAAATTACCGCAAACGGATTTGAAAATCAGCCGGGCACAAATCGGTATGCACGAAATTGAGAATGTCACCCAGTTGTTGAACCAGGCTCCGCTGGAACTGAACATTTCCCCTTCACAGATATGCCTGAAAGATTTGTCGGCTTTCGTCCCTGCCTTCCAAAATTTTACGGAAACGATAGAACTTTCGGCCGAAGCATCGGGATACATCAACAATATCGACCTGAAACGGTTGACATTACGGTACAGCGACAAAATGCTTTTCGTCGGAAAAATGGAACTGAAAGGTATCTCCCACCCCGAAGAGGCTTATATCTTCGGACAGGTTAACAAAATGTATATCACGACCGACGGTATAGCCGGGCTGGTGAATAACTTCAATAAGAAACCGGTCATACTGCCTGATCCGATCGTCAAACTCGGAACGGTAAACTTTACCGGTGAGATCTCCGGCTTCTTCGATAACCTGGTTGCTTTCGGAAAGTTCTCGTCGGCCATCGGTTCCGTGCAAACGGATATGATATTCGGTAGCGACAAGGAAAACGGTATCACAGCTTACCTGAAAGGACATGTTTCGACCCCCGGATTGCAACTGGATGAACTATTTGGCGAAGGCAACCCGTACGGAAAAACAAAGCTCAGTATCTCGCTCGATGCCAAACGGCACGAACACACCGGTTTCTTCGGGAACATAAAGGCAAATATCGACGAAGTTGAATATAGGAAGTATACTTATACAGATATCCAGCTTTCCGGTAACTTCAAAAAGAACAGCTTCGACGGAGTGGTTCAGGTGAACGACCCGAACGGCAAACTCTATGCCGAAGGAATGTTCAGGCACGAAGGACAAAACTCAATGTTCAATTTCACGGCCAACCTCCGGCATTTCCGCCCGGACAGCCTGAACCTGATCGACAAATACGAATCGCCTGACATCTCTTTATCGCTGAACGCCGACTTTACCGGTAACAACATCGACAATCTGGAAGGTAACATTTCGATAGACAGCCTCTCTTTTAAAACCGCTCCGAGCAGCTTCTTCCTGAAAAAGCTACTGGTAACTGCCTCCGGACATTCGCTGGACCGTCACCTTACCATCTCTTCGGATATCCTGAACGGGGAAATAACCGGAGCCTATTCGTTCAAAACAATCGTGCCGAGCTTTATGAATACCTTCAAAGGGTATATACCGGCACTGATCAACGTTACCCAGAAAAAGCAGAAAGTGGAAGAAAACAATTTCTCCCTGTTGCTTACTGTCGAGAACACAGACAGTATCTCACAGACGCTTAAGTTGCCTTTCACGATGGTCAGCCAGGGACGTATCACCGGACACTATAACAACTTATACAACAAATTCCGTTTCGAAGCTTTCTTACCCAAGTTCAAACTGGGCAATTCGATGTTCGAATCCGGCTACCTGACCTGCGACAATCCCACAGAAGATATAAGCCTGCAACTCAAAGCGATCAATTATAACCAGAAAGGGACCCGCAACTATCTCGACCTGAAAGCCGATGCAAAAGATAACCGGATCAATACCCTGATCGGCTGGGCCAACAACAAAGAAAAAGAATTCAGGGCCGAACTATCCGCTTCCGCCCTCTTCACGGAAGAAGAGCATGAAAAGGGACCCGTCACTTTAAGAACGAATATATCCCTGAACGAGAGTCCGTTGGTCCTCAACGATTCGATCTGGAAGATCAATCCGTCGGAAATAACCATCGCCGATGGCAGGATAGATATCGACAACTTCAAGGTATCGAACGAGCAACAGTACCTGCGACTGGACGGAAGCATTTCTAAAAACCCGACAGACACCTTGCTGATGGACCTGAAAGAGGTCGAACTCAGCTATATTTTTGACATACTGAATATCCCCGTCCTGCAATTCGCCGGAAAAGCCACAGGTACGTTTAATATATGCGATCTGTACGGTAGCCGTATGTTGAACACCGACCTGGAAATAAAAGACTTCTCCTTCAACCAGGTAGGACTCGGCCGGCTGAACCTGTTCAGCGAATGGGATGACGAACAACAAGGTATCCTGATGCTCGGCAGTATCTATAAGAACGATACGACCTGGACCGACGTGAGCGGATATATATTCCCGGTCGGGAAAAATGCGGGGTTATCCTTGTTCTTCGACGCGAACGACCTCAACATTGCTTTCCTCCATCCTTTTGTCGACAAGGTAGCCAAGAATATTCAGGGACGCGGGTTCGGAAACGTCCACCTGCATGGTCCCTTCAAAGCGCTTACAGTCGAGGGAGACGCTTATGTGGAAGACGGTGGCCTGGGAATAGAATACACCAATACATACTATACATTCTCCGACTCTATCCACATGGATGCAGGCTCCATCAATATGCGGGATCTGAAAGTGAACGATAAGTTCGGTAACCCGGGTATCGTCAATATGCATGTCTACCATAACCATTTCAAGGATGTCAGCTTCGACGTGAATGTCAAGACAAACAACATGCTGGTGTTCAACGCCACCCGCAAACTGAACCCGCTGATCTATGGAACAGTGTTCGGTAGCGGAACCGCCTCTATCAAAGGAAATGACAAATTGATCAACTTCGATATCAATATGCGTAACGATCCTAAAACAACTGTTACGCTAGACTTCATGAACAATACGACGGCTGCCGATTATGACTTTATCACCTTCGTCGATAAAAAGAAATTACAGGAATCGGCAGCAAACGGTACACTCTCCCACGACTCACTGAAAATCGCTTCACAGACCGAAGAAGAAGGAGCCGAACTACGTATGAACTTCCTGCTCGACATCACCCCCGAGGCCGATATCGAACTGATTATGGACCCGATAGCAGGCGATAAAATCACCGGTAACTGTAGCGGAAGCATGCAGATAGAATACGGAACAAAAACTGATCTGCGTATGTATGGCAATATGGGTATCGTCAGCGGTAACTATAACTTCAGCCTGCAACAGATCATACACAAAGACTTTAAGATACGCGAAGGCAGTTCGATTGACTTCCGCGGCGATCCTTTCGATGCCACGATGCACGTAAATGCCATCTATAACCTGACTGCCAACCTGCGTGACCTGGATGATGGTCTTGCCCAGCAAAGCCCACGAACAAACGTTCCTGTCAACTGTGTGCTTAATCTGGACGGCATGTTGCGCAACCCGGGTATCTCGTTCGATCTGGAACTGCCCGGCTCTAACGAAGAGATAGAACGGCAGATGAAATCGCTGATCGACACCGAAGATATGATGACCCGCCAGATCATCTACCTACTTGTTCTGAATAAGTTTAATACTCCCGAATATAGCCAGAACGCTTACCGTTCAAATGATTTCAGTGCCGTGGCTTCTTCTGCGATATCTTCCCAGATATCCAGTATACTGAATAGCCTGACCGACAAAGTGCAGATCGGGACTAATATCCGTACCAGCGAAGACGGTATACAAGACACCGAAGTCGAAATGTTGCTGTCCAGCCAGCTACTGGATAACCGCTTGCTGCTTAACGGAAGCTTCGGTTATAAAAACAGGACTGCCGAAAACAGCCAGAAGAACGATTTCATCGGAGAATTCGACCTGGAATATAAACTGACTAAGAATGGGGAAATCCGCTTGAAGGCTTATAATCATTCGAATGATATGTATCGGTATCTGAAACAGTCGCTGACTACTCAGGGTGTAGGTATCATGTTCAAAAAAGACTTCACACACCTGTCTGAATTCTTCCGTAGAAGGAAAATACTTCCACTAACCCCGCTCGCTCCCGCCAATACGGATACAATCCCTCCGATGCGGATGGATACTACTACGACAGTAACTCCTTAACTGCCGAATAATAAGCAGTAAGGTTGCTGCTTTTGATCACCTTTTTCCGCAAACGCTTTTCGGCATCCGGCAATAGGTAATCCCAAAGTGTCTTTAGTTTTGCCAGTATCTGATGGTCTCCCCCTTCCAGACGCAAGCTATATTGCTCTGCCAGCAGGCGATGGAAGTCGGATAACCGTGCCTGTTTTTCCGTGGCTGATAAAGTTTTGCCATTTACATATTCCGTGGCGAGCCAAGGGTGAGATAATAATCCGCGTCCCAGCATGACTCCTTTCAGCGCAGGGAAACGACCGGTTATCGAATGGATATCTTCCAGGCTACCCAGGTCACCGTTATAAAAGAGCGGCAATGTACATGCTTCATAGAAACGGGAGAACCCTTCGATATCCACCGTTCCTTTATACTGTTGCAATCCGATTCGGGGATGCAAAGTAACATGTGCCAGGGGAAGAGAGTTGATAAAAGGGAAGAGAGATAAGGACTCATCCGGTCGCTCCCATCCCAGACGGAGTTTCAGGGAAAAGCTTATCTCCGGAAATTCGCGCATCGTATGCAACAAAGCAACAGCCTCCTCCCTGTACGGTAATATCCCGGCTCCACGATGCAACCGTGCTTGCATGGGAAACGGACAACCCATATTTATATCCGCCTGCCTGTAACCTTTCTCACGGAAGAAGGCGGCAATCCGCCGGAACTCATCGGGTGTGGCAGCTATCAGTTGGGGGATGACCGAAACATCCTGATTATGCTCGGGGGCTATGTCACGCAGTTCTTTATTGCGAAACCCCTCTTTCTCCAAACGGACAAAAGGGGTGTAATAGTTCTCCACACCGCCGAAGATACGGCTATGGGCTTCCCGGTACACGGCATCGGTATAGCCTTGCAACGGGGCAAAATGTATTTTATAATCCATCAGGGAAACAGTTCTGAAAATAATGTATGCAGTTGTACTTTCGCCTTCCCGAAGTCCTGCTTGCCCCCCAGTTCCTTTTCCAGCGAGGTAACGCCCTTATCCGTAAAGCCGCAGGGGTTGATCAGGGAAAAATAGCTCAGGTCTGTATTGATATTCAGGGCAAAACCATGCATGGTGACATACCGGCTACTTTTTACTCCGATGGCACATATCTTACGGGCGCGACCTTTCACCTCCGGATCTATCCAGACGCCGGTCGCTCCTTCCAACCGTTCCGCTTTGATCCCGTAGAGAGCCAGGAAGCGGATGATGACCTCTTCCAGGGTATGGATATACTGTTTCAACCCCAGCTGCCAATACTCCAGGTCGAAGACCGGATAACCGGTGATCTGCCCGGGTCCGTGGTAGGTAATATCTCCTCCCCGGTTCGTATGGAAGAAAGATACTCCCTGCCGCTGCAACAGCTCCACAGGGATCAACAGGTTCGAATCTTTCCCACTCTTACCGATCGTCAGCACCGGTTGATGTTCACAAAAGAACAGTTTGTTCTCTCCCTGGCCGCCCCACACCTTGGCATGAAGCAGTGTCTCAAACGCTTCCGTCTGAACGGCTAAAGCTTCGGCATAATCGATATGTCCGAGGTCGTGAAAAGTGAAGCTCTCCATTTTTTTCTCTTTTTAATTTTTCCGTTTTTGTTTTCAATCTCTCCCGCTCCGTAGCCCATCTGTATCTTTATCAGTTTTCCCATCAGGGAAAGGATCTGCCCTTGCCGCTTCAACATGTAGGGAGAAGGCTTGCCCGAATTGAATTTCCGGGGATTAGGCAGTGAAGCAGCAATCAGTGCAGCCTCGCCGGCACTTAGCTTTGAAGCCGGTTTCCTGAAATGAGCTTGTGCCACCGCCTCAGCCCCGTAGATACCGTCGCCCATCTCGATCGAATTGAGGTAGACTTCCATGATGCGTTCTTTCCCCCATATCCATTCGATCAGCAGGGTGAAGTAAGCCTCGATCCCTTTCCGGATATAGCTTTTGGTGGGGAGAAGGAAGACATTCTTAGCCGTCTGCTGCGAGATCGTGCTGGCTCCCCGGACACGTTTCCCCTTTTCCGCTTCATCACGGGCTTTCTGTATCTGTTCGATATCGAAGCCATTATGATCGAGGAACAGATTGTCTTCCGAAGCAACCACGGCCTGCACCAACGGTTGGGCAATCTCCGACAGCGGCACCCATTTATGATCAAGTTTCCAGGGCTTCCCCGCTTCGTACTGGTCGTACAAGCGTGTCAGCATCAAAGGCGTATAATAGACGGGAATGAATTTGAAAGCCACCACCGCCAGCAGACTGGATACAAACAGGAATATAAGGATATTCCGGCACCAGATTAATATCCGTTTTATCAAAGGCATATCCGAAATCTTTTTAATCCCGGCAAATGTACGAAGAATCTGGTAAATTACTGTTAATAGACTTGTTTATCAGCCAATAAACCGTATATTTGCTTGTACATATAAAAAACATATAACTATGAAGTATTTAAATCCGCGTGCCGACCTCACGTTCAAGAGAATTTTCGGCGAACATCCCGACCTGGTGATCAGTTTACTCAATGCCCTGCTACCGCTGAAAGCAGGCGAAGAAATCAGCGAAATCGAATACCTTCCTTCCGAGATCGTACCCGATAATCCGTTACGTAAATACAGTATTGTAGATGTCCGTTGCCGTGATGTAAAGGGGCGTCAGTTTCTGGTCGAGATGCAGATGCTCTGGTCGCCGGAGTTTCGCGAGCGCGTTTTATTCAATGCCTCCAAGGCTTATGTACGTCAGTTGAATATAGGTGAAGGCTACGAGTTGTTGCAGCCGGTCTATTCACTCAACTTGGTAAACGAGGTGTTCGAACCGGCCCTGGAGGGATATTACCATCATTATGCAATGGTGCATGTGGAGCATACCGACCATGTTATCGAAGGCCTGCAACTGATCTTTGTGGAGTTGCCCAAATTTACCCCTCATACCTTTGCCGAGAAGCGTATGCACATCCTCTGGTTGCGTTTCCTGACGGAAATCAATGAAAAGACCCGTGTCGTGCCGGAAGAGTTGCTGGAAGTGCCCGAGATAAAGAAAGCCCTGACAGTACTTGAAGAGTCAGCCTTCACCGACGCTGAGCTGGCCGGTTACGAACATTTCTGGGATGGCATCAGCGTTGAAAAGACACTCTACAACAGTGGCAAACGAGAAGGACTGGCAGAAGGGAAAGAAGAAACACAACGTCTCATTGCTGCAAATTTTAAAAAGCAGGGAGTCCATGCCGACACAATCGCCCAATGTACCGGTTTATCCATTGAAGAAATAGACAAGCTATAACCTACTCCCACAATATTGAATCAGCAAAGCTCCGAAATACCGGATCCTTTGCTGATTTTTTGTTTCAGTCATTTGCATTGAAGCTCAGTTATTGGCAGAAGTGAATGTTGTGTTCGTAGGGGCGGTTCGCGAACCGCCCCTACAGGCGCCGTCATAATAGAACAGGCAGGTTCGACGTAGGGGCGGGGTTTGGTTCACCTTTTTCTAGTTTCGCACCACCACCTTACGGACGGTATTGCCAATCCATACGATATAGATTCCCGTCGGCAGCAACTGCCGACGGCTCAGCCCCGGGGCTGACTGGAAGGTCGCGAGCAGGCGGCCATCGGGCGAGAGGATGCGGACGGGGGTGGCGGAGAACCCGTCCGGGAACAGGATGCAAAGCACTGACGGCTCCGTCCAGATACGCGGGAGGGCGGAAGCGGAGGTGGCATGCGGGTCGGTGATCGACTCGTTGGCGACCGGGTTGTTCGGGAAAAGGCCGTCGATGAAGACATCGACGTCGCTGCGGACGTACTTCACCAGGTAGGCGCCATCACTGCTGCGGGGAGTGAGCGTCTCGCCGCGGTCGGTGGTGACGACGGGCTGCGACTCCGAATAGGCGGTGTCTGTCGTGAGGTAGAAGCGGAAGGTACTCCAGGCTTCGACCTCGTAAGAACCGGCGACAGGGTCGGTCGTGGCACCTTCGACTTCGGGAAGGGTGACGGTGTAGTAGACCGTAGGTTCGGGCTCGGGCTCAGGGTCGGGTGCCGGCGCCACGTAGGTGAAACGGGCGCTTAGCCAAAGGTCGGCGGCGGGCATTTGGATGGTCGTGCCGGATACCGGGGTGGTGATATCATCGGCGGTAGTGCCGGAGTAAAAGCCGTCGAAGCGATAATTGTTATCGGCGGCATGTCCCAGCGACAGGGTAATGCCGGGGGTAACAGCTTCGCCATTAAATATCTCCAACCCAGTGGCTTCGTCAAACACCTGCAGTTTGCCCCCTTTAGCTGGCTACACGATATGAAGCTTCGGGTGGACGGGTAGTAGATCGGCAGCGTCTATCGACGGCTGGATGCCGGGCGACCAGGTGTCATAGGAGGTGGGGGTGCCGGCGGCGTCTTCGCCCGTTATCATCAGCAACTGCGAAAGCTTCCCGCCTGGCCATGTCCAGGCAGCATTCCAAGCGGCTTCGGCTTCGTCCGATACTCCTTTCAAATCGTTCTCGAAGGTGTCGAGCCAGGTGTCGGCACCTTTCTCGCTTGACGGATTATCGCTGCTGCTGACGGTTCTACCGTTTACCATCGTACGGGTCGAGGCGTAGTTGTTAGCGAGAGTACTAGATGCCTCCGCTATCCGGTTCGCAGAATTCCCTTTTATACTTTCGTTCAAGGCCAGGCTATTCGACACCTTACTTCTGCCGCAGATACCACCGGCACAAACGTAACTGTTTCCCGTCGCCTCGATTTTTCCCGTGGCATAGGTGTAGGATACTTCTATGCCCATACGTCCTCCGATACCACCGGCATAAGCATAACCATTGGCTGCCGATGCCTTCACATCGACCAGGGAGTAACAGTGGGATATACTGCCTGTACCGCTGTAGAAAAAGGTACTGCCTATTATTCCCCCGGCATACGCATCGCCTCCCGCCCCGGTGGTTATCGTCACGGCTCCATTTCCCGTTATATAACAGTTGCGGAGAATGGCGGTTTGCCCCTGCCCATTGACTTCGAACCTTCCGGCTATCCCTCCGGCAAGGACATCTCCTTTTCCCGCCTTTACCTGTATCCCGGCGTCAGCCAGTTCCACGCCCAGGTTTTGGAGCGTTCCGTTCTTTACGTAGCCGAAAAGGCCGGCTAAAGTCCAACCAGTGTCTGCTCCTTCCACGTTCATACTGATCTTCAGCCCCTTCACCGTATAGCCCATGCCGTCGAAATGGCCGCTGAAGTACCGATCCGGGGCATTCCCTATCGGCGTCCACTCTCCCCCCGCCAGGTCGATGGTGGCGGAGAGTTCAAAGTACTTGCCGGAGAAGCCATTTTCATTCTTTATCTCGATAGAGCTATTACTTACCATCAATTTCTCATTCTTATTCACCTGCTGCGCCAGATACGCCAGTTCTTGGGGAGTAGCTATCAGGATGGGGTTGTCTTTTGTGCCGGTGCCGGAATTTACGATAGAGGTTGCAGCACAGTCAGCCCAGGGAGCGTGCGGCAAATAGTCACCGACGCTTATTGAGGGTTGGCTGCCGAACGCATTCTCGCTGTATCCGGTAGGGGTGCCGTCGGTGTCTTCGCCCGTTATCATCTTCAACTGCGGAAGCTTCCCGTCTGTCCATGTCCAGGCAGTGTTCCAGGCAGTTTCGTCGGGCGTTGTTCCGATCAGATCGTCCTTGAATTTGTCGGAATAGGTGGCGGCGCCGGAGTTTGAACCGGCGTCTGTACCGGCAGCGAGCTGGCCGTTAACGAGCATGTCGGGGTTGGCATAGTTGGAGTCGAGGGTTTTAGAAGAATTCCCCCCGAGCACCCTGCTGCCGCCGCTTATCTTCTCATTCAATGCCAGGTTGTTGGTGAGTGATCCTCCGGAGCTATACCCGCAAATGCCACCGGTACTTCCATCCTTTCCCGTCACCGTTCCTGTGGCGTAGGTGAAGGAGAGGGTTCCGCCAGAAAGCTTTCCGACAATACCACCGATGTAAGTTCCAAACCCATCCACATCCACATCGACCGTTACGTAACAATGGGTGAGGGTAACGCTTTGATTACCTCCGCCACCTGCTTGATTCACAAATCCGGCTATTCCTCCGGCATAAGCATACTCACTAACGTTATATCCCGTAACCTTCACTCCCCCGCTCCCCGTCACGTAACAATTACGGATGGTGGCGGCTGCGTCAGATCCGGTTATATATCCGACTATTCCTCCGGCAAAGACAGAGCCGTAGGAACTCGCCTTTATCCCATCTTTCGACAGTTCGACACCTAGGTTTTGGATCGTGCCGTCAGATACGCGGCCGAATAATCCACCGCATATCTCACCGCTTCCATTTATATCCACCTTCAACCCCTTCACGACATGGCCTTGGCCGTCGAAATGGCCACGGAACGACTTGCGACCCGTCCCTATCGGCGTCCACTTTTCCCCGGCTAAGTCGATGTCGGCGGAGAGTTCAAAGTAGTTGCCGGAGAAGCCGTTGTCGTTAGATAACACAAAGCTGTTAGACCCATCCATACCATATAAACTCGCCCCTGCATTCACCTGCTGTGCGAAATACGCCAGTTCTTCGGGGGTGCTTATCTTGATAGGGTTGCCTTTGACGCCATCGCTACGCCCGAACTTAAGTGCTGTGGCGACGCTGCCATCCCATTTCTTTGCGCTTCCCTCCTCCCCTGCTGCCGGAAGGGTAAATAATAAGAAAAAGAACAGGGCGGCCAGAAGGCGCAGGGCTGTCGGATAAGTGGATATGTTTGCTTTCATGATGTTTGTTGTTGCTATTAATAATCGATTGCATGTTTTTCTGTCGCCGGATCGAACAAATCCGGGGAGGCTCGGGCGACGTTATTCGATCACCGGACGGTCGTCGTCGTCATTGCCTCCACCTACTACCAGCGGAATGCCATACGTCAGCGTACGCGATTGCTTGAGCAGGGTGCTGTTGGTGCTGAACCAGGTTTCAATCGTAAGCCGGTATTCGCCGGCGGCCAGGTTGGCGGGCAGGGTGAACATCAGGCGGCTCGGATCGTTGATACCGAGCACTGTGATGGTGGCTGCCACCGTCTGGTCGGCCAGGTTGACCAGGGTGAGCTTGCCTACGCCGGTGTTGTCGGCATTGATACAGCGTATCTTCGAGCCGGTGACGTCGAGCATGCCGCCCGGGGTGATGGTGCCGTCGGTCTTGCCGGTGGTCACGTCTTTTACCAGGCCGATGTTGGCGCCGCCCAGGTCGCGCACGTTACCGGAGAATTCGAGCGTCACCAGGTCTGTCTCGGCACGCATGGCGGCGGTGGGGATCATGTTGATAATGGGTTTGTTTTTAGCGGGGTCGACTACGCCGGTCTTACCCAGAAAGAGGCCGCCAACGGCGGGTGAGTATTGCACATTGCCGGTCACCACATTGTTGCCCTGGCAGGCGAGCTGGCGGATTTTCTCCTCGACCAGCGTTGCAATGTTGACGATCGTATCGGTGCGATACTCGGTTCGTTCGTCAGCAATGAAGCGTGCCACGTCGGGCAGGTAGAAGGTTTGGATGGCTTTCACCTTTGCGATGTAGTCTTCCAACACTTCTTTTGTCATTAAATACTCTTCGAGGTCAAATTTCCATACGTACTTTTTTGTTGCCATGATTGTTCGTTTTTTAATTGTTTATATTAGATATCTATGTGATTGCGGTGTTATTCCGGCACTCCTTTCTTTACGCGGTCTGCTTCTTCTTTCTCTTCCAGAAACCGTTGTGCTTCCTTCATCTCATACCAGAGCCGGCAGCCGATCACGACAAACGCCGCCGCCAGCACAAAACCGGTACAGACCACGCCCCAGAAATAAACGGAGTCGTAAAACGTTCCGAACCACTGCGGGACGGAAATACTTCTATCGGTTGCAGACATCATAGCCTTTCGCTTTTAATTTTCGACTGCAACCTACAAAAGATGAAAGAGGATATTGTAACAATATGCAAAATGAGACAAATTTGTGGGGAGAAAGAAAGAGAATTTCGGGGTTTTTGGAAGGAGTTTGAGAGGAATACCGATGGGGTGATAGGAATAGCACGGGTACCGATAATTTAATAAGATTAGTTTAAAAATGGGCAAAGAATGAATAGCCACTTGGCTATTATCAATTTAAGGGTAGTCATATTGAAGCAACTGCAACCAGCTTCTTTCAAAGGAGTCGAATTCGGCACTTAAAAGCGGGATTATTCCCTCCATGTACTAATGAACTCAATAGTATTATTTCTTTATCCAGTTTTCAACATGGATACCATCTAAGCGTTCCAAGTGCTTTACATTTTCAGTTACCATAACATAGTTAAAGGTTAGGGCGGTACAGCCTATAAACAAATCCATATCATCAATAAGCAACCCTTTTTTCCGTAGTAATGACTTTTGGCGTGCATATTCATTTAAGGCCCCCACAGGTATTACTTTTATATCAGCACAAAACGACTCCACTTGTTTTCTGTTAGCTTCGACATCATTACTGCATTCAGCACCGTAAAGCAACTCGGCAACAGTCATTTCAGAAATACAACAGTTATTCCAGCCGATTTTACGTAACCGTTCGGTTACAGCCTTATGCCCCCGGAACAGATAAATGCAAATATTACTATCAAGCAGATATTGTTTTCCCATAGTCAATCAAACTTAAGAGGTTCTTTCGTGCAACTACGACTATTATATATATCAGTTATAATCTCTTCCGTACTACGGGAATCTTTCCAGCTACCGCTGTATTTGCCGATCATTTCTTCCGTAAGATCTTTTTCTTTCGCTTTCGACTCAGCAACAGATGCAGTCAAACGGGTAGCCAAACGAAGTTTTACTTCATCGCTCAACGATTTCAGCATATTCCAATATGAGTTCGTCAATTTTATCGTTTCATCCATATCGTTTCCTCCTGCTTTTTAATTATTTGCCCACAAAGATAATAATCCTTCCTCATAATCCGTTCTGAAAGCAGTTAAAATAATTCTGTACCTGCCGGTTAAGACTCAGCATGTCAAGAACGGTTTTTCCGGTAAGTGGCGGGGTTGATGCCGGTTTGTGCCTTAAAGACGCGGTAGAAGGTTTGGCGGGTGGAAAAGCCGGCATCGAAGGCGACAGCCTCGAGCGAACGCGTGTCGTTTGCCGGGTCGGAAAGCAGGAGAATGGCTTGGCGGACACGACACTCGTTGATAAAAGAGGAGAAAGATTTGCCGTAAACGGCATTGACGGCTTTCGAGATCAGGTTGCGGTGGATGCCCAGGCGTTGCGAAAGGCTCTCGAGGTCGAGGGCCGGATCGAGGTAAACCTGTTCTTCCTCAAACAGGCGGTTTATGCTTTCCATTAATGACCGATCGGTACTGTCAACCTCGGTGGCAGGCATAACGGCAGGTTTGCTTTCCGCCCATTCACGGCTGCGGGCGGCGAGTTTGCGGTAGGCCTGATGCTTTTTGCGGTAAAGGACAGATATAATGATCAGGGCGACCAGAA